>CANQPK010000001.1 GCA_947625685.1 uncultured Clostridia bacterium
AACCCACGGTCTCCAGTGCCACAAACTGGCGCGTTAACCAACTACGCCACATCCACCAAATTAAATATTTTTAACAGTGCACATATTATTTTACCCTTTTTAATGAATTTTGTCAACATTTTTTAAAGAAAAGTTCAAAATTTTGATGTATTTTAGACAAATTATAGGCATAGCATTAAATAAGGTGATATTTATGAAAGTAATAGCAATCAAAAAGAATAAAGCAATAAAAATTACAATCATCATGATGATTACATTAATTATTTTTAGTGTCTCTACATCTTTTGCAATGCAGCATTATTATAAATTAGATTTTTCTACAGGAATAGTTACGGCAAGTACTTTAAATGTAAGGAGTGGACCGGGAACTAGCTTTAAAGTAATAACAACTGCTAAGAAAAATGAATACATAAGAGTATTTGCAGGTATAGGAGATTGGTATGTTGTTCAAGTAGAAGGAGATTATATAGGAGCAGTAAGTAAAAAATATGTAAAGGCTATATATCCTAATTCTTCAAATAATACAAATCAGAATAATAATACTGGAAATACTAATCAAAATACAGGTCAAACCTCTTCAACTTTGAATGCAAACGAGAAAGAAGTCTTTGATTTAATTAATCAACAAAGAATTAATAATGGTTTATCAGCATTAAAAGTGGATAATGAGGTTCAAAGAGTAGCTAGGATAAAAGCACAAGACATGGTTGATAATAATTATTTTTCACACAATTCGCAAACTTATGGTTCTCCATTTGACATGCTAAAAAGTTTTAAAATATCATATAGGTCAGCAGGAGAAAACATAGCAGGTAATTCAAGCAATAGTGGAGCAGTAAATGCTTGGATGAATTCATCTGGACATAGAGCAAATATCCTAAATAGTAGTTTTAATTATACTGGAATAGGAGTAGTAAGTAGTCAAAAATATGGAAAAGTGTATGTTCAAATGTTTATAGGGAAATAAAATATAAGAGTAAAAAAGGTGCTCTTCAATTTGAAGAGCACCTTTTTATTAATTTTTAGGGTCAATAATAGACTAGAGAAAACTACATTAATTAATTAATTGGTGGAGATGAGGGGAGTTGAACCCCTGTCCATTAACATTTCCATATAAACCTCTCCGAGTGCAGTTTATTAATGAAAATTCCCGAAAATTCAAGTTAATAAACAAACTTTAAAAATTCAGTAGTTTCATAAATACCCACTATTTTCGAAACATAAAATAGCTTTGTTTCCTACAATGTTGACACTCTATCTAAATCTGTAGGAAATATAGAAGAGTGTAGCCGCAACTTAGGCAGCTAATGCTAATTCTCTATTATCAGCGTTTATTTTAAATTTGCCTTTTTTAAGGTGGCCAAGGCTCCACCACTCGCTATTTATATTTCTATGTTAATGTCGATACCAAATACATCCCCATACAATATATATTATACACTATTTAATGCATATATTCAATAGTAATATATTGGATTTAAGTAGAGTTTCAGCTATATATTGACTTTATGTATTTATTGAATTAAAATAATAGTGGTTTTATAAAAAGATTTATTAAGGGGATCAAATTAATGAAAGAAAGAAATTATACAATTGATTTTTTTAGAATTATATTTATACTAATTATATGTATACATCATTTCCAATCTATAATAAATACTAAATTTATTAATAGTGGATATATATGTGTAGAATTTTTCTTTATTGTATCGGGATTTTTCTTATACAAAAGTTTTAAAAAGAATTCTGATTCAACTAGTCTAAAATATACGGTAGATAGAATAAAAAAATTATATCCACTATATATATTTGCATTTATAATAATGCTTATATTAACTACAGTAGAATCATATTTTAGAGGAAATTTAAATATACAAAAAAATGTATTTACTTCAATATCAGAAGTTTTATTACTACAAAATGTAGGAATATTTAATGGTGGAATTAATTATCCAATGTGGTATTTATCTACTTTAATAGTTGCTGGATTTTTTATATTTGAATTGTTAAAACGAGATAAAAATTTATATTTGAAGATATTGGGACCTTTAAGTATCTTAATTTATTTTGCATTTATAAATAAAAATTATGGAACTTTAGAAGTTTGGGATAATATAAATGGCATATATCTTCCTTTAGTAAGGACATTTGTGGATATGACGATAGGTTGTATATTGTCATATATAATAGATGAATACTATGTAAAAATAAAAAATTCAATTGATTCACATAAGATGTTCTTCAGGATTCTAGAAATAATAAACTATGCTATATTGTTTTATCTTATCATAAATAATACGCCATATCAGATTTATTCAGTTATAGCATTTACTATTTTAATTTCATTTGCAAATCTAGACAACAGTATATGCTATAAATTATTTAATAATAAAGTCTTTAGATACAATGGGGATTTAACATACTCTATGTATGTTAATCACGCATCTATTATATTAATATTTACACATCTATATAAAAGACTAAATTATTTACAAGATAATCCACTTATATCTATTTGCATATACATTATAGTCTTAATACTATATTCTTATTGTATTGATAAAATTGTAAAGAAAATTAAATATTAAGCTAAATGAAACAAATGGCACAGCACTAAAAAGTAGCTGTGCTATTTTATTATGCAAGCAGAATATAGAATTGAAATATAATTGTAATGAAAAAGATATATTTATGTAATTGAGTTAACAACTATATTAATATATAATATAATTGTTAATATATGTTTTAATCGGAGGTATTATGGTAAAACAAGAAAAAGCAATTACTTTAATTGCATTAATTATTACAATAATTATATTAGTAATTTTAAGTGCTATAACAATTAATAATATAATGAAGTCTAATCTATTTGAATTAGCACAAAAAGCTAGTGAAAACTATTTACAAGCTTCTATTCAAGAAGGACAAGCAATATATGAGTTTTTAAACACTATAGAAAAAGGACTAACATCTGAATCTGAAACAAAAGTAGTTGACAAAACGCCTGGAGATTTGACTGATGGTGGAAGATTGGATGGTTCAGAAGGAAAACCATATGAAATAAGTTCAATTGAGGATTTATTAGCTTTTGGGCAGTCAGATGATGAGTATAAAGGACAAAAAATTATTTTAACAACAGATCTAGATTTTAAGTCAAAGGATTCATACGCAAATAGCGAAGATACTGAACTGTTTACAGACTACAATAAGGACTCTACAAAGGAAACCATTATACAAGAGGTAGCAAAAGGTGGATATTATCCTATAGAGAACTTTAATGGAATATTTGATGGAAATGGTCATGCTATTTCAAATTTAGAAATAAAAGCTCCTGCTAATTTTGACCATTATATAGGTTTAATAAGCGATATAGGTGCTGATGGATGTGTCAGGAATTTGACAGTTGAAGGAAAAATAAATTTTTTAATAAATGAAATTGAATTACATTACTATAGAATAGGAGGAGTAGCAGGTAGAATATTAGATGGTGCATCTATAGAAAACTGTATATCTAAAGTTAACATATCTGTAAATATAGATAATTTAATTCTTGCAGAGGAACTCAGCCAAAGAGAAATGTACGTAGGTGGAATCGTAGGAAATAATGAGGGGTTGGTTAATAACTGCAAAAATTATGGAAATGTATCTTTGAATGCTACTATAAGTAGAAAAAATGATACTACTAAATCGTTTAATGCAAGGCTAGGTGGAATTGCAGGAGAAAATCAAAATAAAATTATTAACAGTATAAATTCAGGAAGTATAGAATCTACAACATCTAATATAAATAAAGAAATCCTAGAATCAAAAATTCTAATTGGAGGAATCACAGGATATTGTACCGAAGTATCTGAAACTAAAAATTGCATCAATTTAGGAAAAATTAATGTTAGTTCGGAAGATAAAACTCTTGTAGGTGGAATTACAAGTGTCATTTACTGCGACGTTTCATTAACACCTTTAGAAAATTTATTTAATGCAGGAAATATTACAGCAACCATGAATAATTCGGGTAAATATTTAGGAATAGCTGGAATTATTGCTGATGGAGATTGTAATCTTGATTATTGCTTTAACATTGGTAATATAAGACATAATACTATTGAAGGCGAAAGTGTTACTAAATATTATGGAGCAATAGTTGGTGATTCTCATAGTGATACAGCATATACAAATTGTAAATATTTAGAAGGAAGTGCCACATGTGGAGTTCAAAGTGTAGAAAAAGATCAATTAGGAAATGCTATACAAATTGTGAAGAATTTAACATTACAGCAAGTATTAGCAGAAATGAATGAAGTAGTTAAAACTCATAACGCAAGTGCACCAAATGAATGGATTTCTTGGTAAAATAAAAATCTAAAAATCACTAGAATAGGAGAGAGGCTATAATTTCAAAACTTCAAAATTTAAAAGTTTATTTTTTGAACATTAAATTTCAAAAACCGAACATTTGTTATAATTAAAATTTTTATAAATTTAAATATAATTTTTCTAAATATTTTATGAAATTTTAAAAATAAATTTTTAATTATAAATATTATAAAATAATTTCATTTTATAAAGCTCCAAAATCGTTTTTAAGACTTTTTTATATTTAACTAATAAAGTTAATCATTTGAAATTTATTTTAAAAATTTATAAATTATTATTTATATAATGTAAATTTACTAAAATATTGTAAAATCAATGATTTTTGAAAAATACTGAAAAATGGCTAAAAAAGCGACGCACGAGAATCGATTTTAAGGCGTTTTTAGAAAAAGGACATATAACTTGTTGTCTATAAATTTAAGCAAAATACTGAAATATAAGGATTTCATAGATTTTAATAAAAATATTATAAGAATGATTTGAAATTTTATATAACTAATTAATAAAATATAAAATGATAATAATTAACTAGAAAAACTCAAAAATATTAAAGCATCAGAATTGATTTTAAGAGGTTTTTATAAAAAAGACATATAGTTTGTTGTTTGATAATATGAGAATAAAATACCTGTATAGCAGTAAACAAGCTGAATTCAGCAAGGTAGGGAGGGTTTTAAAAGACAAATATATAATTTTCCCTATTCCATTTTGCACAAAAGTTTCATTTTGTGCAATGTTATATCTATAATAAAAACTATATTTTTTCTATCTCTCTCCTTCTACTTTCTTTATTTAATGCTACATTAATTTCTGCACCTAATAAAATCATATATATAATTGCATATAACCACATCATAATTAAAATAATTGCTGTAAGACTTCCATAAATTATAGAAAAATTTGTAAATATATCTATATAAATTGAAAAAAAATAAGAAATAATAACCCAACCGAATAGATGCAAATATAGCCCCAGGAATCTGTTTTTTTAGGCCACTCCCCTTCTGTTCAGGCAAAAACCTATACATTAGAAGAAAAATAATGAATAATGAAATAATGACAAGCAAACTTCTTATATCTAGTATAAAATTTGCAATTCCATTAAATGCCGTAAAATTGTTTTGTATAGTTATATTTATCTTATTACCAAATACTAAAAGTATTAATGACATTATAATTGTAAGAATTATAATTATTGTCCCTACTATTCCCTTTATTCTAAGCAAAACAAAGTTATTTTTGTTTTTACTTCTATAAACTGAAGAAAGTCCTAAAGTTAACGCATAAAAACTATTTGCCGCAGACCAAAGTGTAAATATAGCTGATATAGAAATTGCTTGAAAAGATTTTGAATATACCTCTTGTATTATATCAATTACACTATTCTTTGCTATTGGAGGTAAAAATGCTTCTAAAATATACTCTAATGTTTCCCTATCTATATTCATATATTTTATTAGGCTGAGTAATAAAATGATAAAAGGAATAAAAGATAAAAAAGTAAAATATGCGCATTTTGCAGCATATTCTCCTACATGATCTTCATTTACTCTCTGAAAAAAATTGTTAATGTAATTAATAACTTTATTTTTCAATTTTTACCTTCCCCCCTACATATATTATTTTCAGAATAAATTAAAAATAACCACTATTTTATACAATAGTGGTTATTTCTTGGAATCTATTTATAATTTCTTAAAAAATAGTCTATTTTATCTAAAAATTCTTCATTATTTTTGCTAATTACCATTTGACTTAATAATTGTTCAGTAACATCAGCAACTGGTAAGCTTGACAATGCTTTTCTTAAAGCAAATACTGTATCAAGTTCTTTTTGAGTTAATAGTTTTTCTTCTCTCCTAGTTCCAGATTTATTTATATCAATAGCTGGGAAAATACGCTTTTCTGATAATTTTCTATCAAGATGCACTTCCATATTTCCTGTACCTTTAAACTCTTCAAAAATTATATCATCCATTTTACTTCCAGTCTCAATTAATGCTGTTGCAAGTATTGTTAAACTTCCCCCATTTTCTATATTTCTTGCTGCGCCAAAGAATCTTTTTGGTTTATGAAGTGCAGTTGGATCAAGTCCTCCAGATAATGTTTTACCAGATGCTGGTACGACGATATTATATGCTCTTGCAAGTCTTGTAATACTATCTAATAGTATTACAACATCTCTATTTTGTTCTATCAATCTTTTTGCTCTTTCAAGTACCATTTCAGCAACTTTAATATGATGTTCAGGAAGTTCATCAAATGTAGAATAGATAACATCCCCTTTAATAGAACGCTTCATATCTGTTACTTCTTCTGGTCTTTCATCAATCAATAATACTATTAATTCTACTTCTGGATTATTAGTTGTAATACTGTTAGCAATTTTCTTTAAAAGAGTTGTTTTTCCGTACTTTAGGTGGTGCAACTATCATTCCTCTCTGCCCTTTTCCAATAGGAGAAATTAAGTCTATCATTCTCATTGCTATTTCGTTTTGAGTCGTTTCTAATTTCAATTTTTCTTCTGGGTATATTGGTATCAATTCATCAAAACTTTTTCTTTTCATAGATATATCTGGTGAATCGCCATTGACATCTCCTACAAATATTAAAGCAGGGAATTTTTCACTTTCTTTAGGAAATCTTGCTATTCCTTTAATTTTATCTCCTGTATTTAATCTGAATCTTTTGATTTGAATTGGAGAAATATAAACATCTTTATTGCTTGATAAGTAATTCTCCCCTCTTAAAAATCCGTACCCATCTGGTAAAACTTCCAAAATTCCTTCAACTATTGCATCATCTTCATTTGTTACCTTATATCCGTCTCCACTTGATGAATCTTCTACAGAGTTTTGAGAAGCTTTCTGCTGTTCGATTTTTGTATCTTGTTCTGCAGTCTCTAATAATTCAATTAGTTCATCTTTTTTTAACTTGCTTATGTTTTTTAAACCTCTTTCTTTTGCAATTTTACGCAATTCTGCTAATTGCATAGTACTATCCATATAAATTTGCCCCCTATATATTTATATATTATTTTTTTATAAATGGAAAAAGTTAAGAATAAAAAAATTATGAAACATAAAAACTTGTACATTTCTATATAAGTAAATTAAATATAAAATATCTATATGATTTTAATTACCTACATCAATATACACTTTTTCATTTGGCTTATACATGTTTAATTTTTCTCTAGCTATTTTTTCTATATATTCTAAAGAGCTTGTACTTTCTTTTAATGCAATTAAAGAGTCTTTATGCTCATTAGCCTCTTTAATTTCTTCTTCTGTCATAGCAATATTATCTTTATAAGTATTTAATTGTTTTTGTTGATTTATTAATATAACTGCTGCATACATAACAAGAGCAAATATCAATATTTTTTTCAACAATTTTTTAATATTTATCTTCATCAGTACACTCTTTTCCTTTAATTTATCTTAAGCTAAAAATCCTTGTTAAATATATATTTCTACAAAACATTTTAAAATCCTTCTTTATTCTCTAAAATTTCACTGTTTTTAACATTTTTTTGTGAAGTTTTTAGTTTAAGAAATATATTCTTTAAATATGATATAATGGCTATAACTGGCTTTAATATTACTATTTTTATAAGACTATATATTTTGCTTACAAGATAGTATATAATTTTGTAGATAAATGAAAATATTTTTTTAAAAGATGTTACTATTTTAACTGAAACTTTTATTATGTATTTACTGAAAAATAGCATATAGATCGTAATTCCTAAAAATATTCCTATAAATATATACATCCTAAACTGCCCATTATTGAATTTAAAAATACAATACATTACAAGTAGTGCAGATAATATCCAGAATAATATATCTTCAGCTGATGTTACAATATTAGAAGTATTAAAGCTTTTTCTTAGTATTCTAAATATATCAAATATTATTCCCACTAAAATTCCGTTAATAATAAAAATCAAAAATAAGTAAGCTTGATTCATAACATCTAAATTCAATTTCTTTCACCTTCAATTATTTGAAAATTTTACTAATAAAGCTTCCGGATTTGTCTTTATTTAATTCTTTATCACTATAGCTTAAGGACTCAATATCTCCTTCTACAATAACTTCAGAAGTATCTATGCTTAGTTTATTAATTTTGAGATTATTGCCTTTTACAGTAAGTAATCCGAAGTTCAGTTTCTACCATAACTACCTGATCATCAAAACTAAGTACATCTAAAACTCCTGATATGCTTAGTTTCTCCCTATTTTCTAATATTAGATTTTGAATAGTTGTTTGAGATAAATTTCTTCTTTCCTCTAGAGTCATATATCTTTCTCCCTTCAATATTTTAAAGTATATAATTATATATATTCACTTCTTGTCTTATTTAGAACAAATAAAAGGTACATTTATGTACCTTTTATTTAATATTATTTTTTAAATAAGCTTCAATAAATTCATTAATTTCTCCGATTCATTACCGCTTCTACATTCCCCACTTCATAATTAGTTCTATGGTCTTTGACAAGAGTATATGGGCAAAATACATACGATCTTATTTGGCTTCCCCATGCAATATCTTTTTGTATCCCCTTTAAATCTTCTATCTTATCTTTATTTTCTTTTTCTTTTAAATCTAATAATTTAGACTTCAGCATTCTCATCGCAGTTTCTTTATTTTGGAGTTGAGAGCGCTCTGATTGACAAGATGTAACTATATTAGTAGGGATATGTGTTATTCTAACTGCTGATGATGTTTTGTTTATATGCTGTCCTCCTGCTCCTGACGATCTGTAAGTATCTATTCTTAAATCATCAGGATTTATTTCAAGTTCAATATCATCCGAAATTTCTGGTAAAACTTCTACCGAAGCGAAAGATGTATGTCTTCTTCCTCCTGCGTCAAACGGAGAAATTCTAACAAGTCTATGAACTCCCATTTCACCCTTTAAATATCCATAGGCATATTCTCCTATAATAACTGCTGTTACACTTTTTATTCCCGCTTCTTCACCTTCAAGATATTCTGTTTCCTTAACTGTATATCCGTTATTTGTAGCCCACCTACAATACATTCTATAAAGCATTTGTACCCAGTCTTGTGATTCTGTTCCCCCTGCTCCTGGATGTAGAGTTATAATTGCATTGTTTTTATCAAATTTTCCAGAAAGATACATTTTAATTTCTAATTTATCTAAATCTTTATTTAATAGTTTTGTTTTTTCAGCGAGTTCATTTATCAAGTCTTCATCATTTTCAAGTAATAAAAAATCATTCATTTCCATTAGACTTTCTAAATTTTGTTTTATATTTTTCATGCCGTTGATATTTAGCCTTTATTTCTTTTATTTCTTGCAAAACTGCATTTGATTTCTTTGTATCAGTCCAAAAGCCATCTGATAAGGTCTGTTCTTCTAAAGTTTTTAGTTTTGCTTCTAATTCTTCTATTTTTCCTATTGAGTTTTCTAGACTATCAAATCTTGTTTTTATATCTTGCAGATTTCGTTTATTTTCATCAAGGTCTATCATTGATAACCTCCTTACAAATATTTATTATACTTGAATTTTCTATTTATTTCAAGTAGGATAAGTATTTTTTGATGAGGTCAGGCACTGTAACTTATTTTTATACATATAATAAATTATGTGAAAAATTGGAGGTGCTTGACTAAAATATGCTAAGTTCTCTTGGTATAGCAGGATTTTTTGCCTTTCTAAAAAGTGCAACTTTTATGGTAGGATACATACAAAGTTCTAACTTATTTCCAGAACCACTAAGTTCTGAAGAAGAAAGAGAATTTTTAATAAAGTTAAAAGAAGGAGACGAAGATGCAAGAAATGTCTTAATTGAAAGAAATTTGAGATTAGTTGCTCATGTTTCCAAAAAATATGCTTCTACTAATATAGATCAGGATGATTTAATCTCGATTGGAACTATTGGTTTAATAAAAGGAATTAATAGTTTCGACATGAATAAGAATATAAGACTTGCTACATATGTTGCTAGATGTATAGAAAATGAAATATTAATGTTTTTAAGGAGTTCTAAAAAAACAAAGGCAGAAGTTTATTTAAATGAACCTATTCGGAAAAGATAAAGATGACAATGAAATAACTCTTCTAGAAATTCTCGAAAATGATGAAAGAAGTATTGAGGATGAAATTGATTTAAAATTAAAAACGAAGAAATTATTTCAAAAAATGAAAGATGTATTAAAAGACAGAGAAAAGCTTATACTTGAAATGCGTTATGGGTTAAATGGACATGTCCCTAAAACACAAAATGAAATTGCTAAAATACTCGGTATAAGTCGTAGTTATGTCTCTCGCATTGAAACTAAAGCTATAAATAAATTAAGTAAAGAATTTCAAGAGTAATTTTATAACTCTTTTATATACCATACATCACAAGCATAATGAGCTGTTTGAACATAAGGTTTATCTAAAGAGATAAAGCCATATTTTTTATAAAACTTATTTGCAGCTATCATATTGCTTAATGTTTCTATATAACACTTTTTATAATAAAGTTTTGCATAATCTAATGCAATTTTCATGAGTTTGTGAGCAACTCCCGTTCCCCTTGTTTCTTTTAATAGATACATTTTTTGTAGTTCACATACATCATCTGTTCCATCAAGTTTTCCAATGCCAACTCCACCAACGACTTTTGCCTTTTCATCTTCTACAACCCAGTATCTATATCCTTCTTTATTATAAATTTCAGAAAATCTTCCTAAATCTGGATCTGCCCAAGCTAAACCTTCTCTATTTCCTCCAAATTCTATTAGACATTCTCTAATTATCTTTTCTATAACTTTATTGTCTTTTTCTTCTATTAATCTTATTTTATATTCCATACATGTTACTTCTTTCTTCTTATTATCCAATTATTTTCACATTTAATTGGCAAGTGCATTTTGACTAATTGTCCTTTTTTACCTGGACTAACACTTTCTATCTCTTCATCTGTTTCTGCATCCCAAAGTCTATCTATCTTAAACTTAAATACATCTATTGTTCCTGGTATTATTATTTCTAAAGTGTCTCCTACAAATAGTTTATTTTTTATTTCTATTATGGATTTATCACTGTCATATTCTACAATCTTTCCACCAAATTCATAATCAGGATTATATTGTTTTCCTTCGAATTCTTGGAAATCTTTATTATCTCTATCATTAAAATAAAATGTAGTTAGGCTCCTTGTTTTAACTTTATCAATCTCTGCAAGATATTTTGTATAATCATATTTATCTGGATCTTTGAAATAATCGTCTATTGCTGTTCTATATGCATTTATAATACTTGCTAAATAGTATTCTGTTTTTAGCCTTCCTTCTATTTTTAAACTATCTACACCCATCTCTATAATTTCAGGTAGCTCTTTTATAAGGCACAAATCTTTTGAAGAAAAGATATATGTTCCTTTATCATCATATTCAATAGGCATTAAATTTCCTGGGTTGTTTTTTTCTTCAGCATAGATATTGTATGCCCACCTACAACTTTGTGCACAATCACCTAAATTTGCACTTCTAGATGCCAAAAAATCGCTTAAGAAGCATCTACCAGAATACCCAAAGCATAATGCGCCATGGATAAATATTTCAGTTTCTAGCCCCATTGGAGTATTGTTAATTATATCTTTTATTTGCTCTTTGTTTAGTTCTCTTCCAAGAATTACTCTTTTAGCTCCATTTTTATACCAAAACATAGCTGAATGTGCACTTACTGTATTTGCCTGTGTACTTATATGTATATCAACATCTGGAGCTTCTTCTTTTACAATGTCAAGTACTCCTCCATCTGATAGAATTATGCCATCTACTTTAAGTTTATTTAGCATTCTAGCTTGTTTTTTTATTTCTTCATAGTGCTCATCCAATGCATAAATATTTATTGTTGCATACACTTTTTTTCCAATATTATGTGCATATAATATGATATTTTCTAAATCAATATTGTCTACATCTGCCCTACTTCTTAAAGATAAAGAAGCGGTTCCACAATAAATTGCATCTGCACCATATAAAAAAGCAATTTTTGCTTTTTCGAATGAACCTGCTGGTGCTAGTAATTCTGGCTTATTCATACAAACCTCCATATTTATTTTTTCGCTATTATTATATTATATATTAATTTAAATTTCAATAGCCTATTTTATGAAAACTATTGACATTTTATGTTAAACAATATATAATAATCTACATATCTGGGAACCTCCCAGGAATATAGGTTCACCGGCTTTGCTTTTCGGAGCTTAGCTAAGAATTGGAAGTCGTACTACCCGTACCTCCTTGGGTGTCCTATTATTTACGAAAGGGGGAACGAAATGTTCACCACTTTATGTGGGCTAGAACGGCTAAGGCTTATGAAAATGCAGTCTGCAAAAATCCGCCTTGCTTGGATGAAAATCCACATTGTTCGGATATTTGAACTGATTTCAGTGGTAATTCCACAAAAGTATGCCTTCTGCTCTCGCCCTCAGTGGATGGATTTTTTGATGCATCCACGATGTAGTCGCAGCCCACGTGCGTCGTGGGAGGTAAGAAAACAAGTCTAATAGTCAAAGCTCTGCACACATCAGGACGGGGAAAATGTCTACTAGGGGTTTTATATAAACGCAGAGATCCCGATCTTTTCGGGAGTGAGCCTTAAATGGCCCGATTGTTGACTTGTATTTGGACCTAATTTTCTTACTTTATCAAAGTCAGGCAGTGAATTTCACTGCCTGATTCTATATATATTTTTATTTTTTTGTAGCATTTAATAAATTTTTATAGTATAATTTATATATGTTTATATAAAACAAAAGTAAATATAAAGGAAGAATCTTGATAATGCCAAAGAAATATCATAAAAATAAATCTAAAAAAAATATAACTAAATTTCAAAAAACAGTCATATATTTTATGATATATGCTTTTTTGGGTTGGATTGCTGAAGAAATATTTTGCTTGATTTCTACACATACATTTGTAAAAAGAGGTTTCTTATTTGGACCTATTTGTCCTATATATGGCTATGGAGCAATTATACTTATTATTTTCTTCAAAAACTACAAGAAAAAACCTATCCAGTTATTCTTTTTATCTGCAGTTGTATTTAGCTTTTTTGAATATATAACAGATTTCTTTTTGCAGGCACTATTTGGTATAAGATGGTGGGACTACACTGGCTATTTCTTAAATCTAAATTCAAGAATAACATTATCCTTTAGTTTGATTTGGGGTATTGGTAGTATTCTATTTATAAAATATTTGCATCCATTTGTAACAAAAATTGTAGGAAAAATATTAAAAAAGATACCTGTAAAAATACAGAGTATCTCAATAAATATATTATTAGCTTTGCATATTTTAGATACATTAGCATCTACTATCTTTTATCTAGGGATATTCTAAATAATCTTACTTATGCAGATCCCGTCACCTATTTCTAAAATTTGAGATTCTAGCTTTGGATTATCCAAAGCTTTTTGTATATATTCTCTCAAATTTCTAACTGCTGTTCTTTGCTTATGTTTATTATAGTCACTCATAACATAGCCTTTGTATAAAATATTGTCTGCAACAATTATGCTTCCGAATTTTTGACATTTTTAATGCTTCATTTAAAAATATAGGATATTTACCTTTTGCTGCATCTATAAAAAACATGTCATAAGTTTCATTTATGCTAGGTAAAATTTCTACTGCATCTCCAATTATTACATTTATCTTTTTTGATAAATTCATATTCTCGATATTTTCTATTGCTTCTTTTGCCCTTTCTTCATCTCTTTCAATAGTATCAATTTTCCCATTGTCTGACAAATATCTTGAGAAACATATAGAAGAATATCCGAGTTGCCGTTCCTATTTCTAATATTTTATTAATATTTTTCCCAAGAAACAAACTATCTAAGTATTCTAATGTATCATCCATTATAATTGGTATTTTTTCTTCTAAAGCTTTTTGCTTTATTTGTTCAAGTTTTATATCATCCATAATTATTGCATGTTTCTCCTTGCTGTTCTCTCACGCTCTTTACTATCTAATATTTTTTTCCTTAATCTTATATTTTGAGGAGTTACCTCTACTAATTCATCATCTTGTATAAACTCAATAGCCTTTTCTAGAGACATTTGAATTGGTGGAACTAGATGAAGTGCATCATCTGAACCAGAAGCTCTAGTATTTGTTAAATGCTTTTCTTTGCATACATTAATTGCTAAATCTTCACCTCTTGAATTTAGTCCAACAATCATTCCTTCATATACTTCAGTTCCTGGTCCTATAAATAATTCTCCCTTATCTTGTGCATTGAATAATCCATATGTTACAGCTTTACCTGCTTCAAATGCAACAATAGTTCCTCTAGTTCTTGCAGTGATATCACCTTTGTATTCTTCATATGAGTCAAAGATATGATTCATAGTTCCATTTCCTTTTGTATCTGTCATAAATTCTGATCGATAACCAATTAATCCTCTTGCTGGAATCTTAAACTCTATTTTTGTATGTCCTTCTTCTGCAGGTTCCATATTAACCATTTCAGCTTTTCTTTTTCCTAATTTTTCAATTACATTTCCTACAAATTCATCTGGAACATTTACAACAAGTCTTTCTATTGGTTCGCATTTTATTCCATTAATTTCTTTTATAATAACTTTTGGACGAGATACTAAAAGCTCAAATCCTTCTCTTCTCATTGTTTCAATTAATACAGATAAATGCAATTCTCCGGCGACCTGCAACTTCAAAAGAATCAGGTGTTGCTGTTTCAGACACTCGAAGGCTTACATTTCTTTCAAGCTCTTTAAATAATCTATCTCTAATATGTCTTGATGTAACAAATTCTCCTTCTCTTCCCGCAAATGGTCCATTATTTACACTAAATGTCATTGTGACTGTAGGTTCATCTATATCTACGAAATCAATTTTTTCTATATGTTCTGGGTCACAAATTGTTTCTCCTATATTTATATCAGTAATTCCTGAAAACTCAACAATGTCTCCTGCCTTTGCTTCTTCTACTTCTTTCTTTTCAAGTCCTATATGAGTATATACCTTTGCAATCTTTCCAGTTTGTGTTTTACCGTCTTTTTTACATATAGCAACTTGCATTCCTGTTTTTAAACTACCTCTCTCAATTCTTCCAACTGCAATTCTTCCAACATAATCGTCATAGTCAATATTAGAAACTAGCATTTGCATAGGTCCATCCTCATCACAGTTTGGTGGGTTGATAGTATTGATTATAGTTTTAAATAAACAGTCCATACTTCCATCAGGATCTTTCATATTGAGTTTAGCAATTCCTAATTTTGCAGATGCATAAACTACTGGAAAGTCTAGTTGATCGTCATTTGCATTTAATTCTATAAATAGTTCCAATACTTCGTCAACTACTTTTTCAGGATTTGAGCCTGGTCTATCTATTTTATTTATTACAACAATTGGCTTTAAATTCAATGCTAAAGATTTCTTTAAAACCTCTCTTGTTTGTGGCATAGTTCCTTCGAATGCATCAACTAATAATAGTACACCATCAACTGTTTTCAAAACTCTTTCTACCTCTCCTCCAAAGTCAGCATGTCCAGGTGTATCTACGATATTTATCTTAACTCCATCATACATAACAGACGTATTTTTAGAAAGAATCGTAATTCCTCTTTCTTTTTCCAAATCATTTGAATCCATTATTCTTTCAGCTACTTGCTCGTTATCTCTAAAAACATGACTTTGTTTTAAAAGCTCGTCCACAAGAGTTGTTTTTCCATGGTCTACGTGTGCAATTATTGCTATATTTCTTATATTTTTATTGTTCATTTTCTTTAATTTCAATCCTTTCCTAGCTTTGTATATTCACAAACGAATATTATACATCAGATTTTTTCATTTGTCAATCTTATAATCTCTTCCATCAAGGTTTTGCTTAGATTTTCTAAAGTTTCTTTATCATTTTTTTTATCTTTATATTCACTTAAATCCATTGGTTTACCGACATTTATTTTTACCTTAGTAAATGGTATATATTTTGCTTGTATTCCAATAGGTATAATTGGAACACCTGACATCAAACTTATAAGAACTGCACCATTTTGAATCTTTCCCCTCTTTTCGATTCCATGTCTTGTTCCTTCAGGAAATATCATCAATAAGTGATTCTCCTTTAAGACTTTTAAACTTGTTTTAAGTAATGCAGTATCTTGCTTTCCTCTTTTTACAGGAATTGCATGTACTTTTACAGCAAGCCATTTTATAAAACCATTTACAAACAATTCTTCTTTTGCAAGGACATAAATATCATTTCTTTTTAAAGAAGCTACCATTGTAGGCGGATCCCAATTACTTATATGATTTGGGCATAATATATACGGCTTATCTTTTTCTATATTTTCTTTTCCTACAACTTTTACTCTAAATAGAAATAAAGTTGTTATTCTAAGTGCAAATTTAATTATTGCTCTAACCATTATTTTTCTCCTTTAGTTTTAAATTTATTATATTTTCTATTTTATCTACAACCTCATTAATACTCATATTAGTGCTATCCACTACAATTGCATCTTCAGCTTTAACAAGTGGTGCAATTTCTCTTTCTGTTTCTAGTTTGTGTCTTTTGATAATACTACTTAATACTTCTTCATACGTGGTTTGTATACCTTTTTCAATGTTTTGCTTATATCTCCTTCTTGCTCTTTCTTCTAGAGAACAGTCTAAAAATATCTTTACATCTGCATTTGGAAATACAACTGTTCCTATATCTCTTCCCTCCATTATGATATTTCCGTCTTTCTCCATTTCTCTTTGAAGAGGTGTCATTTTATCTCTAACAATTTTAAGTGCTGCAAATTTTGCAACTTCACCATCCACTTTAGGACTTCTTATATCTTCAGACACATCTACTCCATTTAATATGGCTTTCTGCCTTCCATTATCATGTTTTAATTTTATATCTATTTTTTCTAGTACCTCTGAAATTTTATTTTCATCACTAACAGAAATTCCTTTATTTATACATTCAAGCGTAACACATCTATACATAGCGCCTGTATCAATATTTATTAAATGTAATTTTTCTGCTAAAAGCTTAGTTATAGTTCCTTTTCCAGTACCTGCTGGTCCATCTATTGCTACAACAAATGCCATAATTAATCCTTCCTTTTACTAATAAAATTTATTGTTCAAATTCTATTGCACGAGCAACAATTTCAATATCATTTACATTCATTGCAGTTAATTGCTCTATTTCTTTTTTACATTTATTTTTAAATTCTGTTAAACTATCTAATATGTTATATCCATAAACAACGATTACTTCCATATATATATTAGGTCCTTCATCGTATTTACTTATTCTCATTTTAGCTATTTTATGTATTGCTGGAGTTTTTTCAGCCAAATACTCAGCAATTTGTCTAAAGACTTGATCAGATATTGTAAAATTTCCCATATAACTAAAAGTTGGTCTGATTATAGATTTTTCTGAAACATATGGATCTTTTCCTAATCCTTTTGATTTAAATATTTGAAGCGGGTCTAATATATATCCCGAAAAATCTTTTTTAATTTCAAATGTTGGAACAGGTATAACATGTTTTCCCTCTGTTACTCTTATTCTTTTTGCTGTTTCCATTTCTTCTTCTGTTGCAATTTCATCTATGTATATTATTTTAGAAATAGGAGGAAGTCCTAAATTTTCTGCAATCTTATGTACCATATTATCAGAAGTTCCAAGTATCATTATAGCCTCTGGTTTGTATTTTTTTATTGCATTTTTTATTTCTTTCTTTTCTTCTGGTGTCTGAAAAAGAGCATGTTTAACTGTTTCTATTTTAGTTGGAGCTTTTTTTGCAGAATTGCCAGCTATAACTTCATTATCCTTTATAAATAGTCCGTCATCTATAATATAATTAATATTATTTTCTCCTGCTACATATTGTGCTCTATAGCTTTTCCCTGTGCCTGACGGTCCAACAAATGCAAACATCTTTATAGTTTTAAAAGACCACATAAAAAATTACCTCCAAAAGATAAAATTAAGCGTGCATTTTCATACACGCTATATTTTTTGTTTTAAATTACTTCATTTATTTTTATATCTCTAACGTGTTCAATCTTTTCCCAATTAGTTTCTCGTTTGAACAAGCATTTAAAGTTAATTACGAGCCAACTGCCTAAAAATAGTGGATAGCATAGAAGTCCTTTTATCATAGGTTTTATAGGTTTTTTATCAAGTTTCATTATTATAATACCAGTAATTATAGGTAAAAGAAATGTAGGAATTATATACATTAAATAGTTTTGTATAAGTGCTAATCGAGTCATTCCTTTTCCCATATACATAATTGCATTTATTAATAATAATATTAAAGTAGTTATAAACATTGGAATACTTCCAACTATATATAGTAATCCATCAAATGTAACTAGTGTCTTGTTTTCTTTTACTGACTTAATAAGTCCTTTTGTATATTTGCTCATACACTGTATATGACCTACTGTCCATCTTGATCTTTGTGACCAACTTTGCTTAAATCCTACTGGCTGTTCATCATATACAATTGCATCTGTTGACCAACCAAGTTTTTTTCCTGCTATTATTCTTTGAAGTGAGAATTCTATATCCTCTGTCAAAGTGCATGTTTGCCATCCATCAGGTTTTATAACATCAAATTTTACCATAAAGCCTGTTCCATTTATCAATGGAGATAATCCTAAATTGTATCTTGCTAAATGATAAAATCTATTCATCATCCAATAGAAAATTGCATATCCAGAAGCTATCCAACTATCCGTTGGGTTCTTTATATCTCTATATCCTTGAACTACTTCTTCTCCCTGACATAGTTTTTTATTCATATTTTTAAGGAAATCTCTATCAACTATGTTATCTGCATCAAATACACAAAAAGCATCATAATTAGCATTTTCTTTGATTTTTTTAGATAAAAACCATTGTAATGCATGACCTTTTGTATGTCCTTCTTCATCATTTCTTTTATAAACAATTGCACCTAAATTTGTTGCAATTTCAGCAGTTCTATCAGTACAATTATCTGCAATTACATAAATATCATATAATTCTCTTGGATAATTTTGTTTATTTAAGCTTTCTATTAAATTTCCTATAACAGACTCTTCATTATGTGCTGGTATAATTGTCATAAATTTATGTTCTTTATTTATCAATAATGGCTTATCTTTAAGTTTTACTAAAGAACAAATACTAATTAATACTTGATAAAGCCAAAATAGCGTTATAATCCATACAATTGCCTGCTGTAAGATATATAAGTATTCCACAATAAACCTCCTGTTTTGAAATTATATTTTAGTATGTTCTAATTTATTCTTAAATTTACACTAAATTTAATTATACTATAAATTACTAAAAAAAGCAAATTTTGGACATGTTCACAATCTTAATTTTTCCTTAAGACTAATCAATATCTTTTGCAGTAAGATTAATTCTACCTTGATCATCTATCTCATAAACTTTAACCTTTATAGTATCTCCTACCTTTAGTACATCTTCAACTTTATTTATTCTTTCATTAGAAATCTTTGATATATGAAGAAGTCCTTCTTTTCCGCCACCTACATCTACAAAAGCTCCGAAACTCATTATTCTTGTAACTTTTCCTGTATATATTCCGTTCTTTTCTATTTCTCTTGTAATTTCTTCAACCATATCTAAAGCTTTTTTGCCACTTTCTGCATCTTGTGAATAGATAAATACATTGCCGTCTTCTTGTATATCTATTTTAACGCCAGTTTCATCAATAATTTTATTAATTACTTTTCCGCCAGGTCCAATTACATCTTTTATCTTATCTACGCTAATCTTAATATTAGTTATTTTTGGAGCATATTTTGATAATTCTTTTCTAGGTTCTGCAATTTGTTTAAGCATTATTTCATCTAATATATACTCTCTTGCCTTCTTTGTTCTTGCAAAGGCTTCCTCTATAATATCATATGTCAAGCCATCGATTTTTATATCTACTTGTATTGCAGTTATTCCTTTATGAGTTCCTCCAACTTTAAAGTCCATATCTCCGAAGAAATCTTCTATTCCTTGTATATCAGTAAGCATTATATGTTTTGAAGGATCCTCTGGATCAGTTACAAGTCCTGTAGAAATACCTGCAACAGGTGCTTTTATTGGAACACCTGCATCCATTAAGGCAAGTGTACTTCCACATATACTTCCTTGTGAAGTAGAACCATTTGAGCTTAAAACTTCTGATACAACACGGATAGCATAAGGGAATTCTTCTTTTGAAGGAAGTACAGGAACTAATGCTTTTTCAGCAAGAGCACCATGTCCTATTTCACGCCTTCCAGGTCCTCTTGAAGTTCTTGCTTCTCCAACACTATATGCAGGGAAATTATATTGATGCATATATCTTTTTTCTACATCTTCATCAATTCCATCTAATTCTTGTGCTTCTGAAAGCATTCCAAGTGTTGCAATAGACATTACCTGAGTTTGTCCTCTTGTGAAAATTGCACTTCCATGAACTCTTGGTAAAATTCCGACTTCACAAGATAAAGGTCTTATTTCATCTATTGCTCTTCCATCAGGTCTTTTATGTTCTTCATAAATCATTTTTCTAACGCATTTTTTCTCTAATTTATAAATTATTTCACCAATTTCTTGTTTTCTTTCTTCAACAAATTCTTCTCCATATTTCTCTAAAAGATAATTTGTTATATCTTCTGTTAATTTATCAATGTTTGCATCTCTTACTTCTTTATCTTGAGCTTGTACATCTTGATACATTCTATCTTTGTAGTTATCTTCTACCTCTTGATATAATTCTTCAGAAACTGCAAAAGATTTATATTCAAATTTTGGTTTTCCAATCTCTTTTTGTATATTCGAAATAAATTCACAAATCTTAATTATTTCTTTGTGTCCTTCCTTTATTGCATTAAGCATAACATCTTCTGGTATCTCATTTGCACCAGCTTCAATCATTGTTATTTTTTCTAAAGTTCCTGCAACTGTTAAAACTAAATCAGTTTTTTGTCTTTGCTCTAATGTTGGGTTAATAATTATTTGTCCATCCACATAACCAACATTAACTGCAGCAGTTGGTCCACCAAATGGAATATCAGATATAGCAAGAGCACAAGATGTTCCTATCATTGCTGCAACTTCTGGAGAACAATCTGGATCTACTGATAAAACTGTTGCAATTACACATACATCATTTCTAAAATCCTTTGGAAATAGTGGTCTTATTGGTCTATCTATTGCTCTTGAAGTAAGAATTGCCTTATCTGCTGGCTTTCCTTCTCTTTTTGTAAATCCTCCTGGTATTTTTCCAACTGAATATAGCTTTTCTTCATAATCTACTGATAATGGGAAAAAGTCTATTCCTTCTTTTGGTTCTTTTGAAGCGGTAACATTTACCATTACAACTGTTTCTCCGTATCTAACCATTACGCTTCCATTTGCAAGTTCTGCAATTTTTCCATTTTCGATAACTAATTTTCTTCCTGCAAGTTCTGTTTCAAATGTTCTAAACATATTTTTACCTCTTTTCTAATTTGATTTATATTATACATTCGCATATAAATCTTAATTTGGTAACTTCAATAATATATTATTTATAAAAAAATAACACATTATTCAAGCTACTGAAACTAAAATGTATACGCAAATAGTTAATATACATATTTCAAGGCGTTTAATATAAAATCAAACGCCCCAAAGTTTAAAATTATTTTCTTAAATTTAATTTTTCAACTATTTCTTTATATCTTTCTTCATCTTTTCTAGATAAATAGTTTAAAAGGTTTCTTCTTTTACCAACCATTTTTAAAAGTCCACGTCTTGAATGGTTATCTTTTTTATGAACTTTTAAATGCTCAGTAAGTTCATTAATTCTTTCTGTTAAAAGAGCTACTTGTACTTCTGGAGAACCAGTATCTTTTTCATCTCTTTTAAATGTAGAAATAATTTCTTGTTTTCTTTCCTTTGTCATATTTACACCTCCATTTTTATTTTAATTTGCCAATTTCCTAGCATAAGTGGTGTGATTCTCCTTAAGCCAAGAAATAGGTACTACTATATTTTACTACATTTGGTAAATAATTGCAAGTGTTTTTCGCTTATTTATCAATATATTTCACTATACAGTAAGTTTGTGTTCTATTTTATTGTTCACCAATCACTTCAATTTCAAGTTCAATATTCTTTCCAGTTTGTCTGTATACTTCTTTTTGCACAAATTCTATTAAATTTAAAATATCCTGAGAAGTAGCATTTCCTTCATTTACAATAAACCCTGCGTGTTTTTCAGAAACTTTTGCTCCTCCTATTTGTTTTCCTTTTAGTCCACATTCATCAATAAGTTTAGCAGTTATAAAGTCTTTACCTCTTTTAAAAGTACTTCCAGCTGATAGTTTATCATAAGGTTGCTTTTCTTTTCTTTGCTTCAAAAATTCTTTCATTTTATCTTCTATCTCAGTTTTATTGCCTTTTTTTAATTTGAAAATTGTTTCTATTATTATGTATTTTTTAGAATCAAATATACTTTTTCTATATTCAAACTTATGTCCATTTAAATCTATTTCGTATAAATTCCCATCATAATCTATATACTTTGTTGAATATACAATATCTTTCATTTCTTTGCCAAAGGCTCCTGCATTCATCTTAATTGCTCCACCAATTGTTCCAGGAATTCCACTTGCAAATTCAAAACCTTCAATCGAATTTTCCAATAATTTTTGAGCAATAAAACTATTTTTTTCTCCACTACCACAAGTTACAAAGATATATTCACCTTTTTCTTCTATTTCAAGTTTTTTAATATCAATTTGGCACGCAATACCTCTTATACCTTTATCTGTTACCAAAATATTACTTCCATTTCCAAATATAAATAATGGTATATTATTTTCTTTAGATATTTTTAAAACATACTTTAAATCTTCTATACTTTCTATTTTAACAAAAATATCAGCTTTGCCACCTGTTTTAAAAGTAGTATGTTTTGACATATCTTCATTTAAAAATACATTCTTTTCGCCTATTTTTTTTCTTAACATTTCCAATATTTCCATAAAATGCTCCTTCTGGTATATTTTACCACAAATGTATGATTATTTACAGTATTTTATGAAAATAAAGTGAATTTGTTTTCTTATCTTAAATTAAATTTACTTTTAAACGAACCCATATTAGCTACATAGAAACTCCTCAAGTATGCATGCTCTTCTTCTGTTATTACTCCTTTTCCTATCGCTATTTTTAAATATTGTAAATTAAGCATGTCAAACGATTCTTTTGACATTCTGTCTGCAAACTCAGCATAACTAAACAATCCATACTTTTCTATATCTTTTTCCATTAGATCTTTATCGTATGTTAATGTATTTCTATCTACTTCAAATATGTTACATAACTTGTCTGATAATGATGCTACCGATAGTAAGTCATTTGTAAAACATGTCAAGTTCTTTGGCGTTTCAACCTCATATACTCTACATACTCTTGTTTCTATCTGCACATCTTCTAATTGTACTTTTTCGTATTTTTTATCTCCTTTTACATTCTCTTTTACAAACCAATGTCCTATATAGTCCTTATAGTTTGTTTCATTAATTGATACAAATTTATTTAAATCTAAGTCAAAGAATCCATGATCCTTTATTATCTGTATATCAGTTCCTCCTGAAAAATATGCATGTATTATTCTTCTCGTTTTAGACTGTTCGTTATGATTTACTATAAACGCTATATCTGATGCCTCATATTCTCCACTATACATATTATACACGAGTACTTTTTCGTCACCTGTTAGATTTTCTACTGGAACTTTCGAACCATCTGCTAGTGTAATTAACGTTCCCTCGGCAAGACATGACTCAAGGCTATTGAAGCATATATCTACACCTTCATCAGTGGAAGAGTAGACTCCCGCAGGTAGTGTATCGGGTAGTCCGAGGATCCTGGACAGTTTTGTAACGGGAGACGTCTGTGTAGGCTTGTGGCATAGTAAGATCGGCGTGATCGATGAGTATTCTTAAACCCTGATCATCGTAATTTCTAGTATACGAGGTATTAAGATTACGCAACCACAGAACGCCTTTTGGGTCGGAGCCGTTGATACTTCCGAGGGTAGTCATCCCAAGTAGATCCGTTAATCCCTATGCAACCCTCCATAGGATGATAGGAATCATATAATGACGGCTTGCGTGAACATTCAACCAGTCCAAGCCCAGTGTTTCCGTCTACCGAATGGTCATATTTGGATTCAACCCACTCTCTCCATGTCATACCGTTAGTGTATCGCCTATAAACCATTTCGAACTTCTGATAAGCCGTCGTGTATTTAATTGCAAGTGCCTTGACGGTAACTGTATTTTCTCCTTGCACTCCATCTTGACCTAAGGCAACTACCCTTATAGTATAGTCTTTCGTTTCATCTAAGCTATTAAATGTATGCGTATCACCTGTTATTTGTACTCCTTCCTGCTCATTTTCACCCTCTGGTTGTAAATATGCTGTATAGGTTACATTTTCTACTTTTTCTTCACCTTTTAAAGTTTCTAAGCTTATTGGAATGGTATCTCCCGTGACTTGTGCTTCTTCTACTTTTAGTTTTACTTCTAATGTTTCTTGTGGTGTTGTTTCTCCTCCTTCTCCTCCATTTTCTATGCCAGCTACTGTATTCATTATTTCATTTATTGCACTTCCTTCTTCTTTCCCTGCTTGTATATAATTCTCTGCTGCTCCTTTTGCAAGTCCAAATAGATTTGCATTCATTACATTACTTATTGTTATTGCTGTTAATATGATTAATATTATTATTGTGATAATTAGTGCAATTAATGTGATACCTTCATTCTTTCTCATAAGTTTTCCTCTCCTTTTATTTTATTTATATATTACCCTTAAGATAAATTGTATAACAAAAAGACACTCAAAACTTATACTTAAAAAGTATAAGTCCTGTGTGTCCTTATATTACCTTTTTCTTTTAATATACTTGTGTGTGTGTGTGTGTGTGTGTGTGTGTGTAGAGCCTCTAAGGTTCTAGCTTTTGCCATCTTTTGCTTTCCTCCAAAAATATTATCTTTTGCTTAACCTGAAAGTTAATTTAAATTTATTTTATCTTATTTTCTTACTTCGGTCAATAGAAGTAACTAATTTGTAATACAAATGTAATATTTATTAAAGATTATTAAAATTCAACTTTTTCTTCAATCCAATTAGTTAAATCTGAAATTTTTACTCTTACTTGTTCCATTGTATCTCTATCTCTTATTGTTACAGTCTCATCTTGTTCTGTATCGAAATCTATTGTTATACAATATGGAGTTCCAATTTCATCTTCTCTTCTATATCTCTTTCCTATACTTCCTGCTTCATCATAATCGCACATGAATTTTTTAGAAAGCATCTCATATACTTCTTCTGCCTTAGAGCTTAATTTCTTAGATAATGGAAGAATAGCTGCTTTATATGGTGCTAAAGCTGGATGTAATTTTAAAACAGTTCTTGTATCTCCCTCTGCTATTTCTTCTTCTTCATAACCATTGCAAAGGAATGCAAGAGCTACCCTATCTGCTCCAAGTGAAGGCTCAATGCAGTATGGAGTATATCTTTCATTAGTCTCTGGATCTAGATAGTCTAAATCTTGTTTCGAATGATTTGAATGTTGCTTTAAGTCATAATCAGTTCTATCTGCGATTCCCCAAAGTTCTCCCCAACCAAATGGAAAAGCAAATTCTATATCTGTTGTTGCAGCACTATAAAATACAAGTTCTTCTTTTGAATGGTCTCTTAAACGTATTTTTTCTTCGTCCATTCCAAGAGATATAAGCCAATTTTTGCAGAAATCTTTCCAATATTTATGCCACTCTAAATCAGTTCCTGGTTTGCAGAAAAATTCAAGTTCCATTTGTTCAAATTCTCTTGTTCTAAATGTAAAGTTTCCAGGTGTTATTTCATTTCTAAAGGCTTTACCAATTTGTGCAATTCCCATAGGTATTTTTCTTCTAGTTGTTCTCATTACATTTTTAAAATTAACGAATATACCTTGAGCAGTTTCTGGTCTTAAATATATTTGTGTTGTAGAATCCTCTGTTACACCTTGAAATGTTTTAAACATCAAATTGAATTTACGAATATCTGTAAAGTTTTCTTTTCCACAGTTTGGACAAGCTATATGATTGTCTTTCATATATTTTATCATTTTTTCATCAGGCCAACCATCAACTATTTCTTCACAGTGATGTTCATGCATCCATTCTTCAATTAATTTATCTACTCTATGTCTTGTTTTACATTCTTTACAATCAATAAGAGGATCTGTAAAACCTCCTACATGCCCAGATGCAACCCATGTTTCTGGGTTCATCAAAATTGCAGCATCTAGTCCTACATTATATTTGCTTTCTTGGATGAATTTTTTTCTCCATGCACTTTTGATATTATTTTTCAATTCTACACCAAGTGGACCATAATCCCAAGTATTTGCAAGGCCTCCATATATTTCAGAACCTGCATATATATATCCTCTTGCTTTGCACAAATTTACAATTGTGTCCATATCCTTTAACATAAGCTAAATTTCCCTCCTAAATTATTTGCATGATCTTAAATATATTGCATTTCCAAGTAATGTTAATGTAAATAAAAGTATTCCAATTGGAATTATGTAACTTGTTATAGCTATTCTAAATATTGCTATAATACTAACATATAATGCTTCTACGGCAATTACTGTAATTATAGGTAAAATCAACGCTTTTATAATTCCTACTTTTCTAAATGCAATAACAAAATATACTAATACTAGAGCTAAAGCTACAATCATTGGTGCTATATAAACTTTTATTAAGTCAAATAGATTTGTACTAGGTACATTTATTGCTATTATATTATTATCAACATCTTCGAAAGAATATTTCTCTTTTAACTTATTTTTTAAATTTGTTAATTGTTCATCAGTTATTGATTTTACTTTTATAGAAGCTGTATCATTAAATTCATCAGTATATGAAGCTATAAAATCATTTCCGATAGTTTCATTTGCTATTTGCTTAATATCCTCTATATTTGAAGTATCTGCCATATATATATTTATCATTGTATAACTATTATATTCGTCACCAAGATTAAATCCTTTGGTAAATATCATAAATAGTCCTACAATTATAATAACTAGTGCAATTCCTAAAATTATCAATCTTTTTTTCATTTCCTAATCAATCCTTTCTAACTATTGTATAAGATGCTAATTATTTTTTGTACTATATTTTGTAAGCAACATACCTCTTACAAATATTAAATTTGTAATTGCTATACTTATTATTCCATAGAATAATGTCATACCAATTGAATATACTGCTACTTGTTTCATAAATGTAAATACTATTGCAATAATTAAAAATACTATAATTACATCTAAATTATCAAGATATGTTTTTATAGTTACACTTGCTGCATTTTCGTATGTTTCATTCGTTTTTATGTTATTTAATATTTTAATTATAAAGTAAGTTTCAAAAGCTATTAGAACTAATAATGCTGATATTGTTCCAAAAGATATTATAGTTGATGTATATCTAACAAGTATTAATAATATAGCTATTTCTAACACTAATCCTAATGAACATATTAATCCATTCGTTTTATATTTAATTATTAAATATGCAATTATAATAGCACAAATTATACCTATCACACCTATTACAAAATAGATAGCATTAGTATTTATAGAACTTTGTATATATTCGCTTGTTTGAACTTCATACGTTAATGGGAGTTCAGGACTATTTAGCAATATGCTATATGTACTTGCATTTGCAATATGAGTATATAGAGCATTGTTAGTTGTTGCTGTTCCCATTGAAAGAGTTAGTTCTCCATTTGTTATTTCATTTTCAAATCCTGTTGTTAACATTGTTTCTCCATTAAAAATAATTGATACATGTTTATGATCATTAGATTCTTCCTCTTCTGAAGTTTCTTCTTCCTCTTCTTCAACATAATTTCTAGTTATCTCTGCAAATTTTGTTGTTCCTTCTGCATCAAACTTTATTCTAAGATATACAACTACTGAACCATCATCGTTGTTTCCATAAACAACTGATGCTTTTTCTATATTGCTTCTATCTAATAAAAGATCTTTGCTTTCAGAATCTACAATAGAAAAATCACCTTTTGATATTAATTTCTGAAGTAAGCTATCTGTTGTAGTATTATCTTCTAGTTCTATTACAACATCTCCATTTTGTTCATCGGCTTTAACTAAATAATATTCTGCCCCAAATTGATTAAGTCTGCTATCTAATATTTCCTTTATTTTTTTATAATTTTCAGAAGTTAATGTTTCCTCTTCATTGACAGGCACTTTTTCTGTTGTATAGTCATCTTTATTTGCATCTTCTGGTATACTATCAACTACATTTCCATCTTTATCTTTGATTACATCTACAGTGCTATCATCTACTTTAAGATATGTAATCCTTTTTCCTGTAAATTCTGAAGATAATGAATATTTAGGTAAAACATTATCTTTAAATTGAGTTTTGCTTGTATATACACCAATAAAAGATACTATCAAAATCAATGCAATTATTAGTACATATAATAGCATTTTTAGCTTGTTTTTCATGTTTTCACAATCCTTTCTTATTATAATAATTTTGTATTATTAATTATTAATTCAAACCATACTTTTAAAAACTTAGCTGCATATTTGCTCATTATCATTCTATCTATAAAAATTTCGAAATAATCAAGTACTGGACAAAGCTCCGTATCTATCTGTAAATTTAAAGTGATTTTTCTATCTTCAGCATTTAAAATAAGATTTGCATTTGTAACTGCATAATTAACTTTATCATGTTTATCAAATGTTCCTAAATTTGTATTAACAACTCTATCCCTATGAACATCTGATTTATCTGCAAGAATTAATGCTGCAGAAATGTCACTAACAGCAGTTCCTGTTTCCTCATCATGATTTCCTATTGCCATCATAATTTCTGTTCTATCATTAACATTCATTCCCATATCTTTTAGAATGTTATATGCAAGTAATGCTCCGGAATGTGCATGATCTTTTCTATTTATGCAATTTCCTATATCATGTAGATAACCTGCAATTTTAGCAAGTTCTACACGATCTCCTGGATAACCTAAAGTTTCCAAAATATATCCTGCTCTCTGTGATACAATACCTACATGTCTTACAGAATGCTCTGTATATCCTAAGCTATTAAGTTGTTTTTGTGCTGCCTGAATCAAAGCTTGTACATCCTCATTATTTTTTACATCTTCAAGAGTTATCATAATGACCTCCACATACTTTATAGATTTTATAATAAATTCACAAAAAATTCAATATTTATTTGAAATTTTCGCAAAAAACTTAAAAGTTCCCTAGGATAAAATCTTAGAGAACTTTTTATTCTATCTTTCTTATTTAGCAATTGATATACCAAGCACTTTATATTTTGCAACTCCATCAGGTATTTGAACCTCTACTATTTGGTTCTTTTTTGCACCTAGAAGTGCAAGACCTATTGGTGATTCATTTGATATTTTATTTTGTGATAAATCGACTTCAGTAGATCCAACAATTGTATACTCACAATCCTCATTAAATTCTAAGTCTCTTACTTTTACAGTATTTCCTACTTGAACTACTTTAGTATCTATTTCTGATTCATCAATTATTTTTGCATATCTCAATTTATTTTCAAGATCTGCTATTTTTATTTCATTTTGTGCTTGTGCATTTTTTGCTTCATCATATTCAGAATTTTCTGATAAATCTCCAAATCCTAATGCTACTTTTATTCTTTCTGCAATTTCAGATCTTTTTTCTGTCTTTAAATATTCTAATTCTTTTTCAATATTGTCATATCCTTCTTGTGTTAAAATTATCTCTTTATTTTCCATATCAGTTACCTCCAAATGTAATTAATTAACTAATATATTACGCTAATATTTTTTATTTGTCAAGATATTATATATAAATTTTTTAGATAATTTTTTGTATGCATGAAAAATTTATATTTGTTTATTTTTTTATATTCTAAAACCCCTGAAATTTGCTTTTTTTAGGAAAAAATGGTATAATTATATATATAAAATAGGAGGTGTTCCTATGAAGAGAAAAATATTATTTTTAATTTTAATATTAATGATTGTGTGCATACCAGCTACTTCAGTTTATGCTTCTCTTGCTGGTTCTGCACAAGCTGAGTCTGGATCTAAGCCATCTCCAGTAACTCCAGGGGATAATGGTCCTACTAGTACTTCTCCTCCTCCTTATGAACCATCTGATCCATCTACTCCATCTGGTCCAGAAAGAAGAGATGTGTATCATTATACATATATTCAAGGAAATGTATATGAAGATTTAGGATATACTAGCGGAGGAGCTAAATTTAATAAAGATGATGAAAAAACTAATTTTCCAATCTCTAATATCTTAGTTGTATTAAAACAAGGTGACAACATAGTTTCTACGACAACTACAGATGCAGAAGGCAACTACCGTTTTGAGCCAGGTCCCCGGAACATATTCTGTAGAAATTTGGTATGGAGATTTAAGTTCCGTTTCTAAAACAGATATACAAGGTGTTAGAAATGTTTTAAAATATAATGGACAAGATTATATGACAGTTGGAATACCTGGCGGAGGAGATTATCTTAATGTCGAGCAAATTGAAATAACAAATAGTGGAAAAGGAGCAGCCCAGGTATATATAGCAATAGACTGTTCTGCAAGTAGTCGTAATACTATAATAGATTTATATGGATTTAAAAAATCAAGATTACAAATAGAGGCAGAAGCAGCTAGTAGACTTATCGATTCATTACTAGATAGTGGCGAAAATATTTATGTTGGACTTATATTTTTCTCAGGTACAAGTTATAGAGCAGTTTATCTTTGCAAAAACAAAACACTATTAAATAATGCTTTGACAGAAATTGTAAATAATGGATGGCAAACTCCTAACACAAATATAGTTGGTGCATTAGATAAAGCTTATGAATCTTTTGCAAATAATGCTAAAGGTTCTTCAAATAGATATATTATATTACTTTCAGATGGTATTCCAACATCTAATGGTGATGTACAAGTATATAATAATGAAACAGAACAAGAAACTCTAGATAAACTATATGGACCTTTAAAAAGCACAGCTATAAATAAAATAACAGATTTAAAAAATGATGGCATACATATGATTTCACTACTTATAGAATCTAATGATCAAGAAGAATACGAGTATGTTGATAGTATCTATAGAGATACTTCTACATTATATTTAAGTAAACAAGACGGTGAAGAATTAGCAAAAGGAATAACTGAGGATTTAAAAAAATATTTACTTGAAACTACAGAAATAAAAGAATTCGAATCAGGATCTATTGTATATGCAGGATATGAAGATAAAGATCGTAGAAATGAGGTTTTTAATAACTTCCAATCTTTCTATTATGGAAATACAAGACCATTTAAAATGATAGATGAATATAATGGAAGTGATGAATCTCAAAAAGATGCAGATTGGCTAAGTGAAAAAACAAAAATGCGTGTTATAGGTGGAAGCAATTATGCAATTGAAAGTCCTTACACCCGGTGTTAATCCAGAACAGTATTATACAAAAAATGAGGATACTGGTGAGAATGAATTAACATTAGAAATATATCATCATAACGTAGGATATGACGGTCAAAACTTCTATCTAGCAAGAATACCTGAAGCAACACTTCAAACTAAAATGACTATAACAGGTTTAAAAATCACTTTAGTTGATGGTCAAACTATATATGATGTTCCAAATACTACAATAGATGCTAATGACCCTATAAAAAGATTAGAACATATTCTTGCACCAATAGATTATGAATTAGTGCATGGAGCTACAATAGAAATTGAGTATACAATTACAGTTCATAATACATCAGCTATTCAAAACAGTTACTTAGAAATACTTGCTCATCTGCCAATTGGTTACTCATATATATCTAACACAAAAATTTTAAATGAAAATAAACTAAATGAAAATTATGGATGGGAAGAAGTTTCTCTTTCAAAACTCTCTGCCGAAGAATATGTAAGTGCAAATACACTTGAAGGATTCCAAAACACTCGATCTATTTTGGCTAGATTGGATGAAGAAGGAAAATTAGGATCAAATCAATCTTGTACTTTAAAATTCGTTGCAAGTCGAATAATAGGTGGATTTGAAGCTTTAGATCCTAGTCCAATGGCTTATGCAGAAGTTATGGTTTATAGAAATACTAGCAATAGAAGAGCATTGAAAAAAGATGGATTAGATACTATAAATAATTATACAATGCAAAAATTAACAAGTTTATATCCTGCAGATAGTAAAGATATTGATTACTCAGGTAACACAACTAATAATGTGTTTATAATACCACCAACTGGATTAGGTTTAACAAGTAAATTAATAATCATTCTCCTTTCAAGTTTAATGATAATTACATTCATTAGTAAAAAGAAAATGAAAAATAAATCATAACTAAAATGGACATCAAATATTTAAATTTGATGTCCATTTTATATTACTGATTCTACCTTAACTTTATCTTCTTTCAATTCTGTATCTTTAAATATTCTAATTCTTTTTATATCCTTCTTGTGTTAAAATTATCTCTTTATTTTCCATATTAGTTACCTCCAAATGTAATTAATTAACTAATGTATTACGCTAATATTTTTTATTTGTCAAGACATTATATAGAATTTTTTAAGATAATTTTTGTAAATACAAGAATTATTTTAATTTCTCTAAATGGAATACATTTTTCTCATCATCATAGGTTACAGAAACATTGGAGTTCAAGCAAATTACAGGACGGAGATTCAAATCGACACGTGTAGTACAAGGCGCGTCACGCCAGTCTCCTCCACATCCAACCAATAATAAATGATCATTACTTTTCATTGAAGGAGATGCTACCCAATATCCACTACAATACATATTATCTTCAAATGTATTGCCTTGTCTTGGATACCATAGCGAATAGTCATGAGTACTCACCCTGTCAGGTAGAAAAACATAGTCCTCTAAGAATTTTCCAGTTCCTAATATATTGTATCCTGTAAAATCATCATTTGTTTCTACATATATATTACTATACGAATGTGCATTGTTCCAACTATTACATAACATTTCTATTGTTGGTCCTCCTACTGCATATTGTCCTAATCCTGTTGAATTTTCTTCATCCAAAAATCCTTTCCAAATATTTGTATCTAATAATGCTGATACACATTTTGAGTTATTTAAATCTTTATCTTTACTTATTTTACATTCCTTTAACCAAAAGAGATTTTCTACTTCATCTGAAACTGTTTTATATTCCGGTACAGTGGTCCAACGCCAACAATACCTAGACAAATTGTCTGAACAATTTACGAGCCCAGCACTTTCAGTTGCCTGCAATAAAGCTTCACATGTGTTTGGTATATAATCATCTGATATAATGAATATTCTGCCATTAGTATTGTCTTTGTAAAATATCTTCCAGTCATTATTTCCCTCTGTTCCATCTATATCAACAGGATAATCTACATAGTCTGATCTTCTGCTTACTGTTTTTGATTCCTGTCCTAATATTTTTCCTTCCTCGTCTAGTGTATATGCTGTTATTGTGCTCGTTCCATAGTTTTCTATATTAAATGTTGTTGATATAATTCCTGTTTCTTGATTTGGCTGTAAATCTAAATCTTTTTCTTCTGATTGTTGTTTTCCTGTTATTTTGTATCTTATTTTACTTACATTTGTATCTTTTGTTTGAGCTGTTATTGTTACTGATATTATCGATGTGTATGAATCATCTATAGCTCCTTTTGTTCCATCTGTTACTATTTCTGGAGAAATTGGGGATAATCCTTGTTCTATTTTTGTCATACCTATTATTTCATTTATTTCTTCTTGTTCTTCTTTTCCTGCTTGTACATAGTTCTCTGCTGCTCCTTTTGCTAAATTAAATAGATTTGAATTCATTACATTATTTATTGTTACTGCTGTTAATATGATTAAGATTACTATTGTGATAATTAATGCAATTAGTGTTATTCCTTGGTTTCTTTCTATTTTTTCTTTCATTCGTTTATTTCTCCTTTATCTATATCATATATGAAGTGACATTTCTTGTTATAAATTTATATTATCATAATACGACATGCGATGTCAATAGTATTTTTTGTGCAATATGACATATTATACCGTGTTAATTTTATACTTGGTATGACATAATTGGTCGTGGTGATACTATGATAAAAGAAAATAGAGAAAAAAGAAATTATACTCAAGAAAAATTAGCTGAAATGCTAGAAATAAGTCCAAGACAGCTCCAAAGGATAGAAAAAGATGAAGAAAAAACTAAAATTACGACTTTAAAGAAAATAATAAACACCTTAAAAATACCAGATGAAGAAGTCTTAAAATATATGAAGCAAAAATAAAATTTTATATAAATTATATATCTATTTTAAAGGTACTTTTCAAAACATATTTAAAAGTACCTTTTATACTACCAATTCTATCTTCACCCCATCTTCTTTCATTTGTTTATATATATTTGCAAATGTATCTTTTCTATAAATATAACTTTCATAAAGAATATTTTGATCAAAGTTTTTCTTGTTAAAAAATTCTTGATAATTTTCTTTATTATAGTTTATTAAGTAATCATTTATAATCTTTCCTTTAAAATCGCTGTTATTAATCTCTATTTTCGTCTGTATGTTAATTATAGTAGCATAAGGATTAATTTTATATCTATCAATTTTTTCATCGTCAAAATCGAAATTTATAATTATATCCGTTTTAATTAAACTCTTACTTTTGTTATTTGTGATTTGCAGAGCAATCCCATATTCTTCGCATAAATCTTCTAGAAATGAATATCTATTCGTTTCACTAGTTATGATTTTAAAGCTTTTTACTTTTTCTGCAATGCGTAACAATTGTGATAATAATACATCATCTGCCTTATCTATTAAAATTGCAACATTTTGTGTTTCAATTTTTTCATTTCTGCTTGTAACAATAGATTCCAGTATATCATAAATTAAAAACTTAAGTATCCATCTTCCATTTAGAATACATAATTTATAATTATTAAGTTGCTCTAATAAATCACCATTTTCTTGCATCTTATTTGAAAGAGCTATAGCTATTTCCTCTTTTTTATTTATTTTATATAGCTTTTTTGCAATTTTCTTTGCTTTTCGTGCATTTACATTTTTTTCTTCATCAATGTATACAGACTTCAAAAAATCACCCGAATAAATTTTATTCGGGTGATGTCTTATTTATTATCTTTTAAATCCAATTTTATATGAACTTCTTTAAGTTGTTCTTCTGTTACTCTTCCAGGTGAACCCATAAGTAAATCTTGTGCTTTGCTATTCATAGGGAACGCGATTACTGACCTTATATTTGGCTCATCGGTTATAAGCATAATCATTCTATCAATTCCTGGTGCAATTCCTGCATGTGGTGGTGCTCCATAATGAAATGCATTGAATAATGCTGAAAATTTTTCTTCTATTACTTCTTTTGAATATCCAGCTATTTCAAAGGCTTTGATCATAATCTCTGGATCATGATTTCTCACTGCTCCTGAAGATAATTCTATACCGTTACATACTATATCATATTGATATGCAAGTATATCTAATGGTTCTTTATTTTCTAAAGCTTCCATTTCACCCTGTGGCATAGAAAATGGGTTATGGCTAAATTCTAATTTTCCTTCATCTGAAATTTCATACATAGGAAAATCTATAATCCAGCAGAATTTGAATACATCTTTTTCTAATAAATCTAATCTATTTCCTAATTCTTTTCTTATCTCTCCTGCAATTCCAGATACCTTATCTTTTTCATCAGCTATAAAGAATATAGCATCACCTGGTTTTAAACCTGTTTTTTCATTTAATAAATTTGCTTGTTTTTCTGTAATAAATTTTGCAATAGAGCCTTGATATGTTCCATCTTCATTTACTTTAATCCAAGCTAAACCTTTAGCATTACACTCTTCTGTTGCAAATTCTACCATATGATCAAAGAATTTTCTTGAGTTATTTGCTGCATTTGGAGTTACTATAACTCTTATAATTTTATCTTTAAATGCATTAAATTCTGTATCTTTAAATATTTCTGTAACATCTTGTATAATTAAAGGATTTCTTAAGTCTGGTTTATCAGATCCATATTTAAGCATTGCATCCCTATATGTAATTCTTGGGAAAGGATATTCTGATACCTTTTTACTAGAAAATTTTACAAAAGTATCATACATAACTTTTTCCATAACAGCAAATACATCTTCTTGAGTTGCGAATGCCATTTCCATATCTAGTTGATAAAATTCTCCTGGTGCCCTATCCGCTCTTGCATCTTCATCTCTAAAACAAGGAGCTATTTGGAAATACTTATCAATTCCAGAAACCATTAAAAGTTGTTTAAATTGCTGTGGAGCTTGTGGAAGTGCATAAAATCTTCCTGGATGTACTCTACTTGGTACTAGATAATCTCTTGCTCCCTCTGGAGATGAACTTGTAAGTATTGGAGTTTGGACTTCTGTAAATCCTCTCTCAATCATTTGAGCCCTTAAAAATTGAATAATCTTTGATCTTAATAAAATATTATTTCTTAGTTTTTCATTTCTTAAATCTAAAAATCTATATTGTAATCTTAAATCTTCTCTCGCTTCTATATCAGAATTTACTTCAAAAGGTAAAGGTTTTAATCTCTTCCCTAAAACTTCTACTTTTTCAATTACAATTTCCACTTCTCCTGTAGGCATATCTTTATTAATATCATGTTCTTCTCTTAATCTTACAGTTCCTTCTACAGAAACTGTAGATTCTGTAGGAATATGAGAAACCTCGTCTACAAGGTCACTTTCTCCTGATACTACTCCTTGTGTGATACCATATTGATCTCTTACATGCATAAATACAAGTCCTCCAAGGTTTCTTACAGCATGTACCCATCCTGCTATTTTTACTTTTTGTCCTACATTTTCTTTTCTAATTTCTCCACAATTGTGTGTTCTGTACTCGTTCATTGTTGTCCCCTTTCTATATTAAACAAATAATTAAATGCTTATTTTTCAAATTGAGCCCAAGCATTATTAGCTTTTAATTCTTCTACTTTTTGATTATGTTCTTCATTTGTCTTTGTAAAATATACATTTCCAGAAGCATCTGCAACGAAATATAAATAATCTGTTTCATTTGGATAAATAGCTGCTTCTATTGATGCCTTACTTACATTTGATATTGGTCCTACTGGTAATTTTCCATTCATATTTGGGCCACGAGTATTATATGGATTATATGTATTGATTTCAGATCTATATAGGTCTCTAGATCCTAAGTCAATTTTAAATGCATAATAAGTTGTAACATCACTACCTAAACTCATATTTATATTTAATCTATTGTATAATACACTTGATATATCCTTTCTATCTTTGTCAAATATTGCTTCATTTTCTATTATAGATGCAATAGTCAATAATTGATGTACTGAATACTTGCTGTTTTCTATATCTTCTTTATAATTATCAAGTACCTTTTCCGTTTGATCTAAAAGCATTTCAAATATTTCTTCAACACTAACATCTTTATCATCTATTGTGTATGTTTCTGGGAATAAATACCCTTCTAATGAATAGTATATATCTTTATTTTTTATTTCATCAGTTAAAAACCAATATTTTTCTATTAATCCATCTATATATTCTTCATTTTCTAAAAGGTTATATACATCTTCTTCTGTATTGTTTGTATTATTAGCTATAGTTTTTGCAATATTGGCAAAAGTTTTTCCTTCAACAAATGTTATTTTTATTCCATCTTTAAATACTTTTCCAGTTTGCAAAGCTTGTACAATTTCAGGTACGGTCATATTTTTAGTAAGATTATATGTTCCAGCTTGGAAAGAATTTACATGGTTTAGTTTTACATATATTTTAAAAGCTAAAACATTTCTAATTAAGTCATTTTCCTTTAAAATATTTGCAATTGAGCTTGAACCTGAACCCATTTGAATTTCGACAGAAACATTTTCATTTTCTTCACCAGTACCAGATAAAGACATATTATACCACAAAACTGACGATATTGCTATAATAATTATTAATACTAATATAATTAATAATATCTTTAGGACTGGACTTTTCTTTTCTTCTCTTCTTTCTCTTCTACTTCTTCTTGGTCCTACTTCATATTCTTGTCTTTCTGTTTCTACTTTATTTTCTTCTTCCATTTTTACATCTCCTATTTTAATTTATTTGAATATTATTATTTGTTAAAAAACTTTGTTCTAAAATATTATTATTTGTTACAACAAGTACTCCACCAATTTCTCTAATTCTAGGTAACAATTCTATAATAAATCTTTCTAACTTTTCATTTTCTATATTTACATCCTTCAAATTCATATTTATTGTAAATTTTTCTTTTGAAATTATTTTATCTACTAAATTGTTTATCAGTGATTTTCTCTTATTAAAATCTGATAGTTTCTCTGCTGTAACATCTTTCTTGTTTATTTCTATAGCATTTTCTAAGTCAGCTGTTTTTGTTGTAAGCTCCGTATTATCCATATTTGCCCTTACTTGCGTTTTTTCAGTTATATTATTTTCTTTGATATATCCAAAATTTCCATTGTATGTTAATACCTTTATCCATCCTTTCTTCTCTGCATTTTCTATAAAAATTATTGTATCATCTTTTTGTATTTTTTCAATTGTATTAGAAAAACTACTTGTGTCTTCTTTTAAAGATATATTTTTGGTTACTTTTGCAGTTATAAGTTCATTATACAATGAGTTTACTATAGCCATATTTTCTTTTGCTGATATTTCTATATTATAAAGGCTGGATAGCTCAGATAAGGGAATATATTTCATTGAATCATATTCAAGTATTCCTTTAGAAAGCACAATTGAAGCGGTATTTATCTCTAATATATTGCTACTTAAATCAAGAGCACCTACCTTAGTTCGACAAGTTGTAATTATTTTATTAGTACTTTCTTCACAATATAAATTTTCATCAAATATATTTTTTATATCATCAACAGAAAGATATATATCATTATCTCCGTCAAAATATATAGCTGATGCTAAGCTTTGAGTCACATCTACATTGTTTACAATTAATTTGTTTTGTTCTACTGTATTTTCTTTAGGAGTTAAGAATTTTACAAGTATAATTATTAATACAACAATTATAATCAATTGTATAATTCGTTTAATAAATTTCTTCTTATTTAATTTTCTTTTTTTCTTCATTTATTCCTCCATTATCATTGATAATTGTATAATAATTTTAGATAAATGTCCATAGAAATTGTAAGAAAATTGTAAGAAAAATGAAAATTATATATTATCTAGTCCTCCTTCAAGCATATATAAATCTGTGTAACCTTTTTGTCTTAGAATTTCATAAGCCTTTTTGCTTCTTATTCCTACTTGACAATAAAGAATTATAGTATCATCTTTATTTTTTAGAATCTTTTCTGCTTTTTTATTAAGATCATATAATGGGATATTTATCGCAGAATTTAATCTATTTTCCATAAATTCTTGTGGACTCCTTACATCAACTAATTTAATGCATGGGTTGATTTTTATCATTTCTTTAGCAGTATCATAACTTATTTCTCTATCTTCTTCAACTAATCTTGTTTTAGTTGTCCTTAACTTTTTTATTATTTTATTTAATATATATTCTAATCTCATTTTGTCATCCTTCTTTACTATTATATTACAATATATGACATATTTTTTAATTTGTTCTTATTAATTATTAAATCCATTACTGTTGTTACAGTTTTATTACTGTAATATTACAATTGTTTTTCAAAAGTGTTACTATCTATAGTTTTATGTAAAACATTTTTGTAATATCAGGTTTACATTTGCTAGTTATCCACTCAAAAAAATAAAATGTGGATAACTTTGTGAATAAGTATTTATCAAACTTTTTTGACTAAACTTATTTTTGGTTTGCAATAATTTTTTTATTATGTGAATTTTTTATTTTATTTTTCAATTCATTATGTGTATTGTTCGTTTGTTCGTAAAAAATAGAGGAAATCTGCTCTCCTCTATACTTTGTCAGTTTAATTAAAAAGACAATAATATTTATTTAAAAAATACGCGTCCCAGCAACCAAATTGTCTTTTTATTGCATTATCCAATATATAACTAATGCAATTTCTGTAATTAAAATAACTGGAAAACCAACTGTAAATCTCATTTTTTTAGTTTTATGTCTAAATAAATACATTCCAGCAATAGTTCCTACTCCTCCACCTAAAAAAGTAAAAAGAAATAAAGTTTTTTCAGGTATTCTCCATGAACCTCTCTTTGCTTTTTGCTTGTCAATAAACATAGCTAAAAAACCAATTATATTTATTGCTACTAAATATATTATTACATACTTTAATGGAAATATTTGTAAAAATGTTTCTATACTCATATCTTCTTCTCCTATTTCTATTTATATATATCATAAATTTATATATATCATAAATTTATATGTTTTTCAATAGCAAAGGGTTCAGCAATTAAGCTGAACCCTTGTGTGAAAAAGAAGTGTTAATCTCATCATCCATGCTCTAATACCAACGTAAACGTTGACAAGTCATCACCTGCGGGGTATACATATACCCTCTTGCCGATGCACACATTGTAATTGCTGTTAATTTCTGTCAATACATCACTATAGAAATTGATGTATTCACCCTGCTGATTTACAATCTGCGTACCAATGATCCCGTCATTATTGTAGAAATATATATCCCAGGCTTCCGCCTGACCGTTTGCGTAGGCAAACTGAATGTTTGCCACGCAAGTGCTTTGATTATAAGAACATGCAGTATCTGTTATCGGCTCTAAGGGGTCAATGTTCATGATGAAGTCCACAGATGAAATTGACCGATGATAATAATCAAACTCATTAAGGTTGTCAGCTGTCTTGACATACGGTGTGACCTCTTCTGCTATATTGTCCTCCTGCCGAGTAGTTGCAGCAATAATTATAAACAACATGACGAGAACAAGCACGATTGCGATAACTTTCTTCATTTTCAATGTACCTCCATTTTTATAGTTGTCTTTCTCTATATTGTAAACACCAAAAAGTAAGAGGAGCATTCCTCCACTAATCAGTGGTAAAACGGAATTAATTATATTATAATAAGCACTTGGCTTAGTATAATATAATTATACCATATTTTATGTAAAATTACAAATTTGTTCGCCTAAAACATACTATCAAAAAGGCTCATTTGGTTGGTTTCACTCATCCCCTCAAGACATCCAAATTTCTCTAAAAGTGCTATTGTCGCATCTCCTACTTTTGCACGTTTTTTTATATCTTGTTTAGAAATGAATTCTCCGCTTTTCTCTAGCACTAGCAATACCAATAGCTGCAACTTCTCCCATACCAGCAATACTACTTAGTGGCGGACGAATGCTTCCGGTTTTCTACTTTAAATTTGGTTGCATCAGACTTATATAAATCTATTGGCAAGAAATTAAAACCTCTTTCATACATCTCAAGAACAGATTCCAAAATAGAATACATATTCTTATCTTTTGCAGTTGCATCATTTCCAAGTTTTTTTATATCTGCCATTTTTTCTCTTACTTTGCTTTTTCCAAAAATCATAACTTCACTATCAAATTCATCTGCTCTTATTGAAAAGAATGTTGCATAATATGCAAGTGGTTTATGCACTTTAAACCAAGCAATACGAAATGCCATAGTTACATACGCAACAGCATGTGCTTTTGGGAACATATATTTTATCTTCTTGCAGGATTCAATATACCATTCAGGTACATTATTTTCCCTCATAAGAGTTTCTTGTTCCTCTGTTAATCCTTTGCCTTTACGAACGCATTCCATTATTTTAAATGAATTTTGAGCAGGAAGTCCCATACTTATTAAATATGTCATAATATCATCTCTAGTACATATTGCTTCTGCTAGAGTTGCTTTTCCTTCTTTAATTAAATCTTGAGCATTATTATTCCAAACATCAGTACCATGTGAAAGTCCAGATATTCTAACTAATTCTTCAAAAGTTTTTGGCAATGTTTCAACAAGCATATCTCTAACAAATCTTGTTCCAAATTCAGGCACTCCAAAAGTTCCTACCTTTGAATCTATTTGTTCAGGAGTTACTCCTAATGCCTCCGTTGAAGAAAATATAGACATTGTTTCTTTATCATCAAGTGGAATACTTTTTGGCTCTATTCCAGTTATATCTTGAAGCATCCTTATAACTGTTGGATCATCATGTCCTAACATATCAAATTTAAGTAAGTTTTTATCTATTGAGTGATAATCAAAATGTGTTGTAATTATATCTGAGTCTGGGTCATCTGCCGGATGCTGTACAGGACAAAATTCATATATTTCATGTCCTTTTGGAACAACTACGACTCCTCCTGGATGTTGTCCGCGTTGTTCTTTTTACACCAGTACATCCTTCTGCTAATCTATCAATTTCTGCTGAACTTACTCTTATATTTCTTTCTTCAAAATAATTTTTCACATATCCAAAAGCAGTTTTTTCTGCAATTGTTCCTATTGTTCCTGCTTTAAATGTTGTTCCCTTTCCTAAAATTTCTTCTGCATATTTATGTGCTTTTAGTTGGTATTCCCCTGAAAAATTTAGGTCTATATCTGGTTCTTTATCCCCATTAAATCCTAAAAATGTTTCAAATGGAATATCCACCCCGTCTTTTATAAGTTTTGTTGCACATTTAGGACATAATTTATCAGGAAGGTCAAATCCATTCTTAACTCCATAATCAGAAAAATCCGAATACTTGCAATTAGGACATCTATAATGTGGTTTTAGAGCATTTACTTCAGTTATTCCTGTCATATAAGCCGCAAGTGATGAACCTACAGATCCTCTTGATCCAACCAAATAGCCATCTTCATTAGATTTAGCAACAAGTTTCTGTGCTATTATGTACATAACTGAAAATCCATTTTTTATAATCGAGTCTAATTCTTTTCTTAATCTTGTTTCCACAATTTCTGGAAGAGGATCTCCGTATAATTCTTTTGCTCTATTCATAGCTATATCTTCTATTGTTTTTTCACAGCCTTCAATGTATGGTGGACATTTTTCTTTAGATATTGGACTAATTGCTTCACACATATCTGAAATCAGATTTGTATTAGTCACTACTACTTCATAAGCTTTTTCTTTTCCAAGATATGAGAATTCTTCTAGCATTTCCTCAGTTGTTCTTAAGTAAAGAGGCGCTTGAAAATCAGCATCATCATATTTCTGACCTGCCATTAATATTCTTCTATATATTTCATCCTCTGGATCTAAGAAATGTACATCACAAGTTGCAACTACTGGTTTATTTAATTTTTCACCTAACTGCACTATTTTTCTATTTATCTCTATTAAACCATCATTGTTTTCAATGCTTCCATTTCTAATTAAGTATTCATTATTTCCTAAAGGTTGAATTTCCAAATAATCATAAAAAGATGCTATCTCTTCTATTTTATTTTCCGGTAATCCTTCTAAAATTGCCTGATATAATTCTCCTCTATCACATGCACTTCCTATCATTAATCCTTCACTATATTTTTTGTATAGGCTTCTAGGTATCTTAGGTTTTTTATAAAAATAATCTAAGTGTGAAAAAGAAATAAGCTTATATAAGTTTTTAAGTCCAACATAGTTTTTAGTTAATATAACCGCATGATATGTTGGAAGTTGTTTTAAGTTAATATCTTCTTTAAAAATATTATCTATTTCACTTAAATTTTTAACGCCTTTTTCTTTCAAATTTCTAAGCATGACTTCAAAAACTTTAACTAATGTTTTTACATCATCCAAAGCTCTATGTGCAACATCTACTCTTATTCCTAAATTTTCAGCAATTAACCCTAATTTATGTCTTTTATATTCAGGAAACATTTCTCTTGCAATAGCTAAAGTGTCAATATATGTATTATTAAGTGTTAAGTCTTGAAGCTCTGCAAAATGTCTTATAAATCCAATATCAAAATTTGCATTATGTGCAACTAATACACTATCTCCTGCAAATTCTAAAAATTTTGGTAAAACTTTATCTATTGTTTCAGCATTTCTTACCATATCATCAGTAATATGAGTAACTTTTATTACATCATAAGGTATTGGCTTTTCTGGATTTACAAAGCATTCAAATGTATCTATAATCTCACCATTTTTTATTTTTATAGCACCAAATTCTGTTATTTTTTCCGTTCTATACGAAAGTCCTGTTGTTTCTATGTCTAACACACAATATTCTGTATCTAGTTCTTGATTTTTAGAATTATATACACTAGTTTGTCCATCTGGAACTAAGTATGCCTCAACTCCATATATAACTTTTATATCATTATTGTTATCTTCTACAACATGATTTGCTGCTGGAAAAGATTGAACAACACCATGGTCTGTTATTGCAATGGATTTCATTCCCCACTTTCTTGCTCTATTTATCAAATCAACTACATCACTTACTCCGTCCATTTGACTCATTTGTGTATGCATATGCAATTCTACTCTTTTTTCTTTACTCCTGTCCATTCTTATATCTTCTGCTTGAGCTTCAGCTTCTAATATGGTTCTTGCAATTATTGTTACTTCCTTTGAATATGGGTCATATTGTGCATTTCCAATGACGGTTATTCTTGATGCAGAATTAATTCTATCTAACACTTTGTCTTTATCTTTTGCTTCAACAAATGCTTTGCAAGTTATTGTTGAAGTTCCATCATATACATTAAGCATAAATAAAAATTTGCCAGTTTTAAGTTCGCGTATATCTTTTTTTATAACTTTTCCAAGAATCGTAACTTTTCCAGTATCTACTGCTACATCTTTTACTTTTATTATTTTATCTGTTATTCTGGCTTTTTTGTTTCCTATTATAACATTTGAAGTTACATCTTCTGTTTCTGCACTTTTTAATTCTTTTATGTCTTTTTTGTTTTTCTGTTCATTTACATCAATATTTAGTTCTACCTCTTGAACTCTAAATTTATTTTTTAAATAAAATTCAAATGCTAATTTTTCACCAATTTGTATATTATTGTTAGATTTTAATTCTATAATTAATTTATTAGATTTTTTTAGAAGGCTCACTTTTATAATTTGACATTCTAAAATGTGCCCCTTTTCATCATAATCTTTAAATACATCTTTTACCAATTTTATTTCTTCTGTCATTGATGTTTATTTCCTCCGTTTAGTTATTACTTTATTATTAACATTGCATCTCCAAAGCTAAAAAATCTATATTTCTCTTTTACAGCTTCTTCATATGCCTTTAATATATATTCCCTTCCTGCAAATGCTGAAACTAACATAAGTAATGTGGATTTAGGTAAATGAAAATTAGTTATCAAGCCATCTATACATTTAAATTTGTAACCTGGATATATGTATATACTTGTATCATCTTCACAAGGATGTACCATACCGCTTTCATCTGATATACTCTCTAATACTCTGCAAGATGTTGTTCCAACTGATATTATTCTTTTATTTTGCTTTTTTGCATTATTTATCTTATCTGCCTCTTCTTTCGTTATATAAAAATGTTCTGAATGCATTTTGTGTTCTTCAACATTTTCTTCTTTTACTGGTCTAAACGTCCCTATTCCAACATGAAGTGTTACTTTTGCAATTTTAATACCTTTTGCCTCTATTTTGCTCAAAAGTTCTTCTGTAAAATGTAATCCTGCTGTTGGAGCCGCTGCTGAGCCATCATATTTTGCATAAATTGTTTGATATCTATCCTTTTCTTTAAGCTCTTCATGTATATATGGTGGAAGTGGCATAAGTCCTATTTTGTCTAATATTTCATTAAAGATGCCTTCATAAGTAAACTTTACTTTTCTTGTTCCATCAGCTAAAATATCTAAAACATCAGCATTTAATATTCCGATCTCCAAATGTAACCTTAGTTCCTGGTTTCAATTTATTCCCTGGTCTTACAATACATTCCCAAATATCTCCTTCAAGTTGCTTTAATAAAAGAAATTCTACATTTGCACCTGTTGATTTTTTTCCATATAATCTAGCTGGTATTACCTTTGTATTATTTATTACAAGACAATCTCCTTCTTCTAAATAATCAATCACATCTGAAAATATTTTGTGTTCTATTGTTTGTTTTTTAGTATTTAATACCATTAGTCTCGACATATCTCTTTTTTCTATAGGCACTTGTGCTATTAATTCTTCTGGTAAATCATAATCAAAATCTGTAACTTTCATTTTTTCCCTTTCCTACTCTAATATATAATCATCCTTTGGATTCTTATAAACTTCTTCAATTATTTTTTTTATTTCTTCATATCTTTTTGTTACCGCAACCGGACAACTTTTTTCTATGTATTTTTTATCGTCTTTTAGAAATGCTTCTCTTATTTTTGTAGATGACACTCCTTCAAACATGTCTTTTCTTTTGAATAATCTAAAATTTATTCTTTGCATTAATTCTTCATCAAACCAATCTTTTATTATTTCTGAATCATCTGAAAAATAAATTGAGAAATGTTTTTGTCCTACTCTTGATACAACATTATAGTATAAATATCTTCCCCATTCTTTATTTGATTTAGTATCTGTTTCCATGCTCCAATCAGGAAGTTCCACAATTATTATTCTTTCATTGTATGCTTGTCCATATTTTTCTATAACAGTTTCTTCTAACATCATCTTTCTTAAATTTATATCTAATGGATTTCTTAGAGTTTCTTTTTTATTTGCACTACCAATTAATATTATAACTTTATCATTTTCTTTTAAAATTGTATCTATTATACCTAAATGCCCTATGTGCAATGGTTGCATTCTGGACAAAAATACTCCAATTTTTTGTTTCATTTATAATTACTACCTTTCTTATATATCTAAAATATTCTAATGACATCATTGCACATAACAAATAGAGAAAGTCCTAGAATAAACATAAATCCTAACATCTGTATTTTATATGACGTTTCTTCTTTTAATGGTTTCCTTTTAATTGCTTCTATAATGTATATCAATAGTTTTCCTCCGGTCTAATGGTGGAATTGGTAAAAGATTTGTTATTCCAAGTGACAATGAAATAACTGCAAATAAATTCATAAAATCAACAAATCCTGAGGTTTGTGATACGATATTTGCTATTCCTACTGGACCTGTTAAATCATTAATAGTTGTTCCTCCAGTAACTAATATTTTTATGCTTTCAGCTAATGCTCCAATGAAATTTGAAGTCATTGAAAATGCTGTTTGAATATCGTACAAGAATGCTACTAATAAAAAATAAATTAATAATCCAAAAACTATATTAACAATTGGTCCTGCTGAAACAATTAGTAATTTTTTTAAAAAACTAGCATTACTAAAAGAACCTTTCTCATCTGAAGGTTCTTCTTCTCCTTCCATACTGACGAATCCTCCAAGTGGAACTAGTCGTATAGAATATTTTGTATCTCCGATTTGTTTACTGCAAAGTATTTTCCCAAAACCAATACTAAATTCATTAACTTTTACTTTACAAAGTTTGGCAACAATAAAATGTCCACCTTCATGAATAATTACTAAAACTCCAAGAAGTATTAAGGTTTTTATGATTGTAATTATAATGCTCATATTTATGCAACATTTCCTCCTTAAAATATTAAAATCATATATTCATTAGCAAAACATAGGCTAATGGTGCTATAAATATTATACTGTCTATTCTGTCTAAAATTCCTCCATGTCCTGGTATTAAATTACTATAATCTTTTATTTCATTATATCTTTTTATACTTGATGCTGAAAAATCACCTATTTGCCCAACTATGCTTAATACTAAAGAAATAAGTATAATATATATATATGATATATTAGTATAAAAATATGTATTACATACTATTGTATATATTAATGATACTACTACTGCTCCAATTGCTCCAGCAATGCACCCTTCTATAGATTTATTTGGGCTTATCTTGCTAAATTTATGTTTTTTTGTATTAAATATTTTTCCTGCAAGATATGCAAATATGTCTGTTGCCCAGCCACATATAAATACATACCATATTAAGATTTCACCATTTTTTTGAGCATAAATTATTGGAATAAACATTATAAGTACTGGTATATATAGTATTCCAAAAATTGTAACAGCTCCGTCAACTATATTTGTCCTCATACCAGAATTTAAAATATTAAAGAATACCACAAATACTGCAAATATTACTAAGCAAAACATCATATTAATCATATCTGCATCTACACTTAGTAGCGATGACTCTAAATGAAATAATCTAAGTACTGCTATGCTCAATGCCACTAAATATCCAATCCATTTGATTGGTTTTGCTTTTCTACTTTTTTCAAATGCACTAAAATATTCTTGTATTCCGGATTAATGCAACCAATGCGCAAACTATATCAATAACAGTATTATTTCCAAATACCATTATTAATATAACCATTGGTAATCCGAATAATGATGTTAAAACTCTTTTAATATCCACGAATTACTTACCTCCAAAATTTCTATTTCTTTTTTCAAAGATTTCTATTGCCTCATCTAGATCTTTTTCAGAAAAATCAGGCCAATATTTATCTACAAATACAAATTCTGAATAAACTAATTGCCAAGGTAAAAAATTGCTTAATCTTATTTCTCCACTGGTTCTAATTAATAAATCAGGATCAGGTTCATCCTTTGTATAAAGATAGCTAGATACTAGTTTTTCATTAATATCTTCTACATTAATTTTATTTTCTTTTACATCTCTTGCTATGTTTTTTGTTGCATTAGTTATTTCGTCTCTTCCTCCATAGTTAAATGCTATACAAAGCTCTGTTCCAGTGTTTTTTTCTGTTTTATCCATAGCTTTTTTTATAGAATCTTGCAAATTCTTAGGAAGACTTTCTATATGTCCAAATATCTTTACCTTAATATTTTCGAGATCAACTGCTGATACCAAATCATCTAAGTAATTTTTAAAAAGTAGCATTAAAGCTGATACTTCTTCTTCACTTCTTTTCCAGTTTTCAGTTGAAAATGCATATACAGTAAGATATTTTATTCCTATTTTATTAGCATATCTTGTTATTTTTTTTAAAGTTTCTGCACCTTCTTTATGTCCCATACTAACGCTAATTCCATTTTGCTTTGCCCATCTTCTATTTCCATCCATTATGATAGCTATATGTGTTGGCATATCATTCATAAGTTTTATTTCATTCCCTTCTGGCTTTTATTTTTCTCTATTTTTTATATATAGTGCTAATTCTTTTAAAAATTCTCCATTTTCTCCGTAACTTTCTATTTCTTTTATTGCCTCTTTTGTAATTTTTTCTAATATTTCCTTTGCTTTATCTAATCCATATTTTGTAACAAATGTTACTTTATTCTTTTCTCTATCATTTCCAACAGGTTTGCCAAGTATTTTTTCATCTCCGATTTCAGAGAGTATATCATCTTTTATTTGAAATGCTAAGCCTATTTTTTCAGCATATCTCGTCAAAATATTTAAATCCTCTTCCGTGGCATCTGCAAGTATTGCTCCAATTCTAACAGAAGCTTTTATTAGAGCCCCTGTTTTATTATTGTGCATATATTCTAGATATTCGTTTGAAATTTCTTGTCCTTCGAATTCAGTATCTACATATTCGCCAGCTATCATTCTATAAGTTCCATAGCTTATTTCTTTGAAAGCAAGAATTTTATTATTTAATTCACTACTATTTAAAGAGTTATTCAATTCTTTACTTATAACCAAATATGCATCATTTAATAGCAAATCACCAGCAAGCAAGGCAGTTGCTTCTCCAAATTTTTTATGATTTGTAGGTTTTCCGATGTCTTATATCATCATTATCGATTGCAGGCAAATCATCATGTATAAGTGAAAAATTGTGTATCATTTCCATTGCTATTGCAAATGGAAATACTTTATTATAATCATCCTTAAACAACTTATATGACGATATCATAAGTATAGGTCTTAATCTTTTTGCAGAACTAATTAGGCTATATTCTGCAGAACTATTTAAAGTCTTTTCTGGACATTCATCTTTTTTTATATACTTTTCTAATTCACTATTTACAATATCTACATATTTTTTTAATTCTTCTTTAAAATCCATTTTTTGTTCAAATCTCCGCCATGTTTTATTTAAACTTTCATAATTTCTTGTTCTTTCGTTTCAAGTATTTTATCAATTTCTTCTATCTTTTTATCTGTTATTTTTTGTATCTGATTTTCGGCATTTCTTAAATCATCTTCTGTCATTTCTCCATCTTTTTCAGCTTTCTTTGCTTCATCAATTCCGTCTCTTCTTATTGAACGAATAGATACTTTTGCTTCTTCGGCAGTTTTTCTAATATCTTTTACTATTTCTTTTCTTCTTTCTTCATTAAGTTCTGGGAAAGATAACCTAATAACCTTTCCATCATTGTTTGGAGTAATTCCAATATCAGATGCAAGGATTGCTTTTTCTATTTCCTTTAAAACACTCATATCCCAAGGTTGTATAACTATTAATCTTGCTTCAGGAACAGAAACTCCTGCAACTTGATTTATTGGAGTTGGAGTTCCATAATAATCCACCTTTACTTTGTTTAATATTGCTGGGTTTGCTCTTCCTGCTCTAACCTCCGCAAAATTTTCTTGTAAGACACTGATAGTCTTATCCATTTTTTCTTCAATTTTACTAAAATCCATATAAATTAATCCTTTCATTTAATTAATTTTAATTTATAAATTAGTACAAAATTATCATTTTATTCAACTATTGTACCAATATTTTCTCCTTTGACTACTTTTACAATATTTTCTGGTTCAGCAATTGCAAACACTCTAAGTGGGATATGATTATCTCTGCATAATGATGTTGCAGTTGAATCCATAACTTTTAAATCCTTATTTAATATATCTAAATATGTAATCTTATCATATTTCACAGCAGTAGGGTCTAGTTTAGGATCTGCTGAATATACACCGTCTATTGTTTTTGCAAGCAAAATAACTTCTGCATCTATTTCAGCTGCTCTTAATGCTGCTGCCGTATCTGTTGTAAAATATGGATTACCCGTTCCACAAGAGAATATTACTACTCTGCCATTTTCCAAATGTTTTATTGCTTTTCTTTTTATATATGGCTCTGCTATTTGTCTCATCTCAATTGCTGTTTGTAATCTTGTTTTAACTCCTCTTGCTTCAAGAGTATCTTGAAGAGCTAATCCATTCATTGCAGTAGCAAGCATTCCCATGTAGTCTGATGTTGTTCTCTCCATTTGATGTCCATATTTTCCTCTCCAGAAGTTTCCTCCTCCTACAACTATTCCTACTTGTACGCCTAAATCAACTACTTTTTTTACTTGGTCACATATACTTCCAATTACATCTGCATATACTCCTGTTTTATTATCTCCTGCTAATGCTTCTCCACTTAATTTTAATAGAATTCGTTTGTATTTTGCTTCACTCATCTTATTACTCATCCTTTCTACATTTTAATTACTTTTTTATTGTACCATAAATTAGCATACTTTTGTCAATTTTTTTCAAATTTTATTAAAATATTATTTTAAAATTATTATTTAAAATTCAACCATATATATTATTTTTTAATATATATTCTAAAATTTCTTTTGAAATCACTTCGCTATTTTTAATACTTTTTACTTTAATTTTATTTCTAATATCAGTTGCACTACAATTTTTATAATTGACATTTTCTATTATCTGAATTCTATCTTTATGTTTGCTTATAAGTTTATTTTCGCTAATATATTTTTCCAAATCAATATATGACCTATTAAAGACTATATAATTATATTTTGTTATCAATTCTTCATAATCTTTCCAATTTGATATATTTATAAAATTATCTGCTCCCATTATAAAGTATATATCGTCATTTAGATATTCCTTCGCTATTAATTTAAATACATCAATAGCAAATAATTCCCTATTTTCTCTCAGTTCAATATCCGATACTTCTAATGAATCTTCATTTTTGCACAAGATTTTAAGCATATTATATCTATCTTTTGCTTTTGCCAATTCTTTTTTATAATAAAAATCACCAACAGGCACAAAGATAACTTTATCAAGTTTACATTTTTCTTTTGCCAATTTTACTAAATTTATATGAGCAATTGTAGGAGGATTAAAACATCCACCAAAGAAACCTATTTTCATACTTTATAATATTTCCTTTACTATATCAAAAATTTCTTTTCCTATATCTTCTCTTGTTCTTATATCTCCATCTCTTATGCATTTTATCTCAGACCAATTATATGTTTTAGCAAGTTCACATGCTGCATTATAACTATCTTCTAAATGTTTTATATCTCTTTCGTGTATATCTTTTTTTGCATTACTGTCGAATTTATTTTTTCTATTTTGAGTTAATTTCATAGAATATTCTATTGGCATATTTAAAAAGAAAACCTTCGTTGGAATTGGAATCTTATATATATTAAACTCCAAATTCCAAAGCCATTCCAAAAAATTTTTTCTTTCTTCTTTATCTTTTATCTTTCCAGCTTGGTGTACCATATTAGCTGTTGTATATCTATCAGCTAATATTAAGCCTCCATTTTCATAATATTCTTCAAAATCCTTTTTGTATGTAGCATATCTATCAGCTGCATAAAATGTTGATGCGATATATGGACTAATGGCTTTTGCATCTTGTCCAAATTCACCTGATAAATACATTTTTACTAAACTAGATGAAGGTGAATTATAATTAGGAAAGCTCACCTTTTTATATTCTATATTCTCCCTTTGTAAATTTTTTTCTAATATTTCTAATTGAGTCTGTTTTCCACTACCATCTGTTCCATCTATTACAATTAATTTTCCCATATACATCCGTCCTTTTTGTATTAATAAAAAATGGGACAATAATACCTATTTTCCCATTTAATATAACTAAACCCCTGTTTTTTTCATTTCGTTTCTTATATATTCTATTTCAACATTTGCATCTAGCCTTACAAAAAGAGGTTCACCCTTTTCTATGACTTTAGTATTCTCCTGTAATATATCATACTTATATATGCTATTATAAGAAATCAATTCATCATTTTCTATGCCTAACTGCTTTAGTATTTTATTTGATGTATCTTCAATAGCTGGTTTTAACATTATTGCAAATTTTCTTAAATTCTCAACTAGATGATACATTACAGATATAAGTTCATCTCTTTTTTCATCTTTTGCTAAAGCCCAAGGCATAGTTTCATCAATATATTTATTGGTTATAGAAATTGCTTTCCAAGCTTCTTCTAATGCACTATTAATATGATAATTATCCATATATTCTTCGTATTTTTTTATATAATCAATTGTTTCTTTTTCTAATTTACTGTCAGCTTCGTTTACACATCCATTGTATTTTGGAATAGTTCCACCAAAATATTTATTAACCATTCCAATAGTTCTATTTAAAAGATTTCCTAAGTCATTGCATAAATCAAAATTAAATCTTTCTACAAAACCTTCTGGTGAAAATACTGCATCTTGACCAAATGCAAATTCTCTAAGTAAAAAATATCTTGTTGCATCAAGTCCATATCTATTTATTAGCATATCTGGATATACAACATTTCCCTTTGATTTTGACATTTTTCCATCTTTCATCATTATAAAGCCATGAGCATATATTTTCTCTGGAAGTGGTAGATCCAATGCCATTAAAAAGATTGGCCAATATATTCCATGAAATCTTATTATATCTTTTCCAACTATCTGAAGATTCGCTGGCCAATATTTTTTAAATAAAGTATCATTATCTGATAAATATCCAAGTGCAGTTATATAATTTACTAATGCATCTAGCCAAACATATACAACATGCTTTGGATCTTTTCTAACTTTTACTCCCCAATCAAAACTTGTCCTAGTAACACATAAATCTTCAAGTCCTGGTTTTATAAAATTATTAAATAGCTCATTTCTTCTAGATTCTGGTTCAATGAAATGTGGATTTTCTTCATAAAATTTTATAAGACTATCAGTATATTTTTTCATATTGAAAAAATATGCTTCTTCTTTCATTTTATGGACATCTCTTCCACAGTCTGGACATTTTCCATCAACTAATTGTGTTTCAGTAAAAAATGTTTCACAAGGTGTGCAATACCATCCTTCATATTCTCCTTTATAGATATCTCCATTATTCATTAGTCTATCAAATATTTCTTCAACAATTTTTGTATGTCTTTCCTCTGTTGTACGAATAAAGTCATCATAGTCTATTTCCATTGTTTTCCATATTTTTTTTGCATAATCTGCCATTTCATCAACATATTCTTGTGGAGTTTTTCCTTGTTTTTTTGCTACCTCTTCTATTTTTTGTCCATGTTCGTCAAGCCCAGTAAGAAGCCTAGAGTCATAGCCTCTAAGCTTCTTATACTTTTTTATAGTATCTGCAAGTACAGTTGTGTATGCTGTACCTATGTGAAATTTGCCACTTGGATAATAAATTGGCGTTGTAATGTAAAATGTTTTATCACTCATTTAAAATGTCCTTTCTCATAAAACCTATACTTTTTTCCAGAACCACTCTAGACTATCATCTAAGCTTTTTTTATTTTTTACTTTTGCTTCAATGTCATCTATCCAAAGATAAGCTAAATAACTTACTAAGATAAATGCAAAATCATAAATTAATGATGTAGATAATGCTACTTGATAATTTGCATAAAAATCAGTAAATGCATATAATTGTACTGCATGCATTAATATAAGCACAGTCGATAATCCTAATGCAATTGCTGGTGCAATTGATCTTTTTAGTTCATGTCCTAAGAATATTAAGCAAACTATTACTGCTAAACATAAAAATGTATTTAATGGTTGTGTTAAATCTATTACTAGCATATTTTTTCACTCCTTTAAATTTCTTTTGTTTTTATGATAATATTATATATGTTTTACCATATTATTTGCAATAGTTTCATGAAATTTTTTTAATTTTCTTGCATTTCTGAAGTTATCCATTTTACAAGATTTAAGTTCTGTACATCAAGTATCATCTCATGTTTTGGCATTACTCTAAATGTATATCCATAATTTCCACCAGTTGTAAGTTCTATTTTTGCTTTATATTCATCTGAATCTTTATCTATTCTTTCCATTTCTGTAATTTTTATATCTTCTAATACTCCACTGTCTAAAACTTTTCCAGAATAAACTTGTACAGAAATATTATCAGGATTAATATTTTGCATATCAACTTTACATCTTACTTCTATATTATTTCCTGCATCTAATATTACATTATTTAAATTATCCAATTGTGTAATTTTAATTTTATCCCATCTGTTCTTAATTTCGTCTACCCATGCATTTAAATTTGCAACATTTTCTAAATCTGAATAATATTTATTATATAAATTACACAATGGTAGATATAATTTTTCGGTATAGTCTAATAACATTCTAGCTGTACTGTATTGCCAGCCAGTAGATGATATAGAATTTTTCATTATCTTTACCCAATCCTTAGAGTAATTTGAGTTATTTTCTCTATTGTAATAAATAGGAATGATTTTATTCTCTAAAGTATCATAAATGCTTTGGCAATCTTCATCATCTTGTATATTGTATGAATCATAGTCTTGATTTTTACCGATTATCCAACCGTTTTCCTGATTATATCCTTCAACCCACCAACCGTCTAGTATTGAGAAGTTTATTACTCCATTTATAGAAGCCTTTTGTCCGCTAGTTCCTGAAGCTTCCATAGGTCTTCTTGGATTATTTAGCCATACATCAACTCCACTTACTAAATGTCTTGACATAGCTATATCATAATCTTCAAGTAAAAATATCTTTCCCTTAAACTGTGGTTTCATTGATATTTCATGTATTTGTCTAATTAATTCTTGTCCTTCTATATCATGTGGATGTGCTTTTCCTGCAAATATTATTTGTACAGGTGTATTACTATTATTTAATATTTGAGTTATTCTTTCTAAATCTCTAAATATTAGAGTAGCTCTTTTATATGTTGCAAATCTTCTTGCAAAACCGATAGTTAATATATCAGGATTTAATTTAGAAACTATCTCCATTATTTCTTCATATCTTACACCATTTCTTCTAAGTCTATTTATTGTATTTTCTCTAACTAGTTTCATTAATTTAACTTTTCTTTGATAATGTGCATCCCATAATTCTTTATCTGGTATATTATTAATTCTTTTCCATGTATTTTCTAAATGAATATTATCTTGCCAATATGGCATTAAATATTTATTGTATAGTTCTTTTATTGAAGGGGCAAGCCATGAACATGTATGTATACCATTTGTCACATGAGTAATTGGAGATTCGTTTGCTGCAATGTCTGGCCAAATATCTCCAAATAATTCTCTTGAAACTCCTCCATGAAGTTTACTAACTCCATTTTTCTTTCCAGAAATTTTTAGTGCAAATATTCCCATATTAAATCCAGGCTCTAGTTCTTTTTTAGGATTCATTCCAAGTCTTAAAAATTCTTCTCTTTCTATGCCAAGCCTTGGCCAGAAATTCTTAAAATATTTTTCCATTAAATCAATTGGAAATATGTCATTTCCTGCTGGTACAGGTGTATGAGTTGTAAATACAGTCTTTGAAGAAACTATTGTCATTGCATTTCTAAAAGAAATTTGTTTTTCTTCTACTAATTTTCTTGCAAGTTCAAGAAGCATAAATGCAGAATGTCCTTCATTCATATGGTATACTGTAGGTTTTAATCCTAATCTATCAAGCAAGTTTGTTCCTGCCATTCCAAGAACTATTTCTTGTCTTATTCTAGTTTCTTGATTACCTCCATATAAGACTTGAGTTATGTCTCTAAATTCTTGGTCTGTATTTTCATCTATATCAGAATCCAAAAGATATAATTTAACCCTTCCTACATTTATTTGCCATACTTTTAAATATAATCTTTTTCTTTGTATTCTTGAATCTATTATTAGATCATTTCCTTTTTCATCTTTAACTGGAGTAATTGGAAGATTCTCTAGTTCTATATCTTTATATACATTTTCTTGTCTTCCTTCTCTATTTATTACTTGATGGAAGAAACCTTTTCTATATAAAAGTCCAACGCCAACTAATGGAATTCCTAGATCACTTGCTGATTTCAAATGATCTCCAGAAAGTATTCCAAGACCTCCTGAATATATAGGAACTGTCTCATCTAATCCATATTCAGCTGAAAAATATGCAATTAAATCATCTTTATTTTCAGGATATCTTTTTGAGAATAAAGTGTTTTTGCTCTCCATATATGCTTCAAAATTTCCAACAATTCTATCATATTCTTTTAAGAAATCAGAATTTTTTGCATATTCTTCTAATTTTTCCTGTGGTACCATTTTTAAGAATTTAACTGGGTTTTTGCCAATATTTTCCCATAAATCTATATCTATCATTTTAAATAATTTTAGAAAATCAGAATTCCATGACCACCATAAATTATTTGCAACAATTGACAGTTTTTCTATTCTTTTTGGTAATTGTGGATTTACTGTTATTTTATTGAATAAATACATAAAATTTTCCTCCTTCGTTTCTTTTAAAAAAAATTCTTTTGTATTCAACATATTAATTATCTATTAAAATTAGAAAAAAGTCAATAGAAATTTTTCTATAAAAATTTTTTTAAGAATTAATATTTATAAATATTTTTCAAATTCTTCTTGTGGTATATCTTCTTTTATATTGTAAAAGTCAATATAAAACAAATATTGTTTTTTAACTTCTGCTACAGGGTCAAAATCCTTAGGATATGGATATCTATTGTATGGAGATAAAATAATACTATTATCTGATAATTCTACATCTGGAATATGTAAATTAGTTCTTATAGGCAAGCCAAAAGCTAAATAATACATTCCTCTTTCTTCAAAATAATTTGCTAATTTCACAACTTTTTTCGTTGCTTCATCAATTTCATTATAACTTGTAATTTGTATATATATATCATAATCCAATAGGCCATTTTCATCTGTCGATTCATCTACTATAAAGCTTGATTTATCACTATCTTCCCAATTTTCAAAATGATATTTTTTAGCATTTTCTAAAAAATCATCTTGCATATCTCCGAAATTTTTTATTGCCTTAAAGACAATATTCTTGTTGCTCTTTATCCTTAAAATATATTCTCCATTTTCTTTTTCGTCTACATCTTTTGATACTATTTCAACTTTTTCACCAAATGGTCTAGTTATATCATTTATATCTGCATTTACACTTTTATTTACAGTAGAAAATCTTGTAATTATAAATGAAAATGCAGCAATAATTGCAATAATTAAAAGAAAAATAATGATTCCTAGTATTACTTTTAGTATTTTATTCATTACTTTCGTTATCATCTCTATTTTCTTATTTTCTTTAGTTCTGTCTTTATCATAAATATTTATTCCATATTTATCTACCACATCTGTATTTTGATTCTCCTGCCATTTTTCTAATTCTTCCCAATCTTCCTTATTTCCCATAATTACTCCTATAACTTCATAATTTATTATAATATATCATAACATTAAAAAATACACAATAAAATCTCACATGCATGTGAGATTTTATTGTGTTTATTTTACTTATATCCAGTCGTTTTTATAATCAAATCACTTATTGATTTAACTGTTGCTGATGGTTCATAATCATCTTCTTCGAATAGATATTGATGTAAGTCTTTAACTTGATTTTCAAGATTAACTGGTGCTCCATACCATACTTTCCCTGGTTGATATCCTTTAATACCACCATTTTCGTCATCAGGCCATCCTCTTGTTTCTTTAATATTATATGATCCTACTTGGCTAAGCAAATATAATATATGTGATGTTGGAATATTTGTTGATATTTCTCCTAATACTTTATCTGCTATTGTATTTAATTGAGCAAGATTCATTGTTTTTACTTTCTCAAATACTTTATTTAATACTGTTCTCTGTCTTGCTGTTCTCTTATAATCGCCACCTGCTGTATATCTAATTCTAGAATATGCTAATGCTTGTACACCGTCTAAGTGATAATTTCCACCTTTAGTTATTTGTTTAGAAGAATGTTTTGTAACTCTGTTTATTTCTTTAATATATGTGTTTATATATTTTGATTCTTCATTTGTTATATCCATGTCTATTCCACCAACGGCATCTACGACATCTACAACAACTTCAAAATTGACTGCAACATAATCAGTAATATCTAAGTCTAAGTTAGTGTTAATTGCACTTAAAGAAGCCTTAGCTCCTCCTTTTCCAAATGCATGAGTTATCTTATCTAATGAATTTCCAATTTTTAAATAGCAATCTCTATAAACTGAAGCAATTTTAACATCTTTAGTATCTTGGTTTATACTTACTATCATTATGGAATCGCTCAATGTTCCAGTATATTCATTTTCTCTAGAATCTACACCAAGTAAAAGAACATTGAAGTAGCCTTCATATTGTGGAACATCTGCATTTATTTCTATTTCATTTTTATCTATATTTTCATGCTCTATTTTTGCAAATTTACTGTATACATATCCTACAAGTATACCTGCTAAAATAACAATGATCATTATCAATATAATTACTGTTTTTAAGAATAAATTCTTTTTTCTTTTTTTATTCTTTTTCTTAGGTTTTGTATATTCTTCATCTTCCTTTGTTTTCATTCTTTTTGCTCCCATAATATCTCCTTTTGATTACTATAAATTTTACTTTTAAATTATATCCCATATTTTATTAAAAATCAACAAAATACACATAAATTTTACAATTACATTTTATTAGGCATTTTTATTCCTAATATTCCAGCACCTTTTTCAAGTATTTTATTTGTCATATATGTTAGATATAGTCTGCTATTTGCTATTTTTTTATCATCTACTAAGATTTTATGATTATTATAAAAAACACTATAATTTTTTGCAAGTTCTATTAAATATTTACTAAGTAAATATGGTTCATTTTTTTCAGTAACACTTATAAGTATATTTTCAAAATTATAAATATTTTTTATAACTTCTATTGCTTCATCATCAAGTAAGTTATTAACATCAATTTCATTAGCATCAATTTTGTTATTTGCTCCATCTAATACACTTTTAGTTCTTACAAACATATATTGTATATATGGACCAGTTTCGCCCTGAAAATTTAAAATAGTATCCCAGTCAAATGTTTCATCTTTTATTCTACTATTTGATAAATCATTAAAAATTATTGCTCCAATTCCTACCTTCTCTGCAATCTCATCTTTATTTTCAATATTTGGGTTCTTTTCTTCTAGGATCTTTCCAGCCCTTTCAATTGCTTCTTTTAATAAATCTTCAACCTTTATAACATTTCCTTCACGAGTAGACATTTTACCAGATTTTAAATGTACCATGCCATAAGAAACATGCTCTAAACCATCTATATATTTTTGATCTAGTCCAAGTAACTTTGCTACTTCAAAAATTTGTTTAAAATGTAAGTTTTGTTCATAAGCAACTACATATAAGCATTTATCAAAATCATAAGTCCTTGCTCTATAAAGTATTGCTGCTAAGTCACGAGTTGCATATATGCTTGAGCCATTTGATTTGCAAATTATACAAGGGGTCATTCCCTTATCTTCTAAATCAATTATTTTTGCCCCGTTTGATTCTATAAGTTTGCCTGTACTTTCAAGTATATCTATAACTTCTTGTAGCTTGTCAGCATAAAATGCTTCACCATTTAATGAATCAAACTTTATATCTAGCAAATCATATATTTTATTAAACTCTTTTAAACTAAGTTCTTTTAATTTATTCCAAAGAGTTACTTCATACTCTTGTTTTTCTTCTAATTTTTTAAAATTATCTCTGCATTTTTCAAGTACAGTTTCATCTTTTTTGCAAAGTTCATTTATTCTTACATATATATCTGTTAAATCTTCAATAGGATTTTTAAAAGTATATTCATCACTCCAAAGTTTATATCCTTCTATCATTTTTCCAAATTGAGTTCCATAATCGCCAAGATGATTAATTCCGAATAGTATTATATCCCAAATATTTATATGTATTATACAAAGCGTTGCCTATTAATGTAGTTCTTAAGTGTCCTATATGAAAAGGCTTTGCAATATTAGGTGATGAATATTCAACTATAATATTTTTTCCGATACCTATATCTGATTTTCCATATTCACCATCTTTTTCATTAAATTCATCTATAACAGTTTTAACTAAAGCATCTTTTTTTACGAAAAAGTTTAAATATCCACCAACTACTTCTATTTTATCAATTAATCTATCATCTATTTCTATCTTTCCTTTTATTTCTTCAGCTATCATTTGTGGTGACTTCTTCAAAACTTTTGCAAGCCTAAAACAAGGGAAAGCATAGTCCCCTTGTTCTTTTTCTTTTGGAGTTTCTATTCCAATTATTAATTCTTCGTAGTTCAATTCTACTGCTTTTGCAATTTCTTTTGCTATAACCTCTTTAAAGTCAATCATAAAAGTTTAGCTCCTATCTCTTAAATGTATTTGTTTAAATTCTAATACTTATATTAATCTCCTAACGAAATTCCTATATTTCTAGCAGTTTTTACTAGGTCATCATCCATTGTAACTCTTCTTAAATTACTCTCTTTTGTATTTCCAGAAACTGCACCTATTTCTTTATTTTTACCTACTACTTTTTCTAGTGGAACTGAACTTAACTTTCCATTTTTCATAACTACCAAAACTCCAAATTTTCCTTCTAATGCCAATTCCATTGCCTTTGTTCCATATTCTGTTGATAGTACTCTATCATAAGCTGTTGGAGTTCCACCTCTTTGCATATATCCAAGTGTTGTATTTCTTGCTTCCAATCCTGTAAGTTTTTGAAGCTCTTGTGCAACCTTTTCTCCAATTCCACCAAGTTTAGTATTATCTACTCCTATTCCATTATCTCTTACATCTTTTACAGTTACTGTTCCGGTCTTTTGGAACTGCACCTTCTGCAACAACTACTAAGCTGAATCTTTTGCCTTTCTTTATTCTTTCTTTAATTTTCTTTGCTACCTTTTTTAAATCAAATGGTATCTCTGGGATTAGTGCTACATCTCCTCCACCTGCAATTGCAGACTCTAATGCTATCCAACCTGCATATCTTCCCATAACTTCTAGTACCATTATTCTATGATGCGTCTCTCCTGTTGAGTGAAGTCTGTCTAATGCTTCCATTGCAACAGATACGGCTGTATTATATCCAAATGTTACATCAGTACAAGCAACATCATTATCTATTGTTTTTGGAACTCCTATTACATTTAATCCTTTTAAATATAGATCTCTTGCTGACTTTTGAGTTCCATCTCCTCCTAATGTAAATATGCAATCAAAGCCATCCTTTTTAGCATTTTTTACACATACATCTGATAAGTCTTTATAAACTGTTTTTCCGTTTTCTTCTACTTTATAATTAAATACATTTGCATTTGTAGATGAACCTATTATTGATCCACCTTTATATAGAATTCCTGATGCATTTGTATAAGAATCAAGTTTTATATAATTGTTTTCAAGTAATCCCTTATATCCTTCTATATATCCATAACATTTAATCCCATTTAATTCTGCCATTTTTACAATTCCTCTAATAACAGCATTAAATCCTGAAACATCTCCACCATTTGCAAGTATTGCAACTTTTTTCATTTTATCGTCCTCTTTTCTTTTTTAATTTATTCGCTCTTATTATTATATCAATAATAAAAATAATTACAAGTTATTTTCTTGATTTTTATTGAAATTTTATTTTATTATTAAAGAGACACTGGTTATCCAGTGTCTCTTTTTATCCAAATATTCCTTTTCTTCTTACAGGTGGTTGTTCATTCATAGTTTTTGCTAATTTTTCAAACAAATCTCTTTGTTCTTTTGAAAGCCTTTTTGGAGTTTGAACAATAACTGTAAATATAAAGTCACCTCTATAATTTCTATTTATACTAGTAAATCCTTTTTGTTTTATTCTAAATTTTGTACCTGTTTGAGTTCCTTCTGGTATCTTAAATTTTTCATTTGTTCCATCTACCATCGGGATTTCAATTTCAGCCCCAAGTGTTGCTTGTGTTACGGTAACAGGAATATCGCATAATATATGCTCATCTTTTCTTATATATATAGGGTGATGCTTGATATGTACCACTATATATAAATCACCTTTAGGTCCGCCATTTTGTCCTGGTGCTCCTTCATTTCTTAAAACGACAGTTTGACCATCATCTATTCCAGCTGGTATACTTACGGTTATTTTTGACTGTTTTCTTATTCTTCCTTTACCCCTACATTTTTCACAAACTTCGCGGATTACTTTTCCAGTTCCTCCACAATTTGTACATGTTCTTGATGTCTGCATTTGTCCAAATAGAGTCGTTTGCACTTGTCTTATTTGTCCTGTTCCCCCGCATACAGAACATGTATCTACTTTACTACCTGGCTTAGCTCCACTTCCATGACAAACATCACATATATCTTCTCTAGAAATATTTATCTGTTTTTTTACTCCTAAAAACGATTCTTCAAATGTAATTTCTATATCATGTCTTAAATCAGCGCCTTTGCTTGGTCCATTAGATGCTCGTGATGATTTTCTTCTTCCTCCGCCAAATATTGAAGATACAATATCATCTAAATCTATATCAAATCCGTCAAATCCAGAGGTAGAATATGAATAATATCCATTTCCAGTTCCTCCGCCAAATCCCTGAGGCCCATTTGCTCCAAATTGATCATACATACTTCTTTTTTGTTTGTCAGATAAAGTTTCATAGGCCTCATTTACTTCTTTAAATTTTGCTTCTGCTTCTTTTTTATTATCAGGATTTGCATCTGGATGATATTTTTTAGCAAGTCTTCTATATGCTTTTTTTATTTCCTCGTCTGTTGCTGTTTTGCTAACACCTAAGACTTCATAGTAGTCTCTTTTTTCAGCCATTCTTTTTTCTCCCTTTATTTATTATCATTATTATCTTCTACATTGTAGTCTGCGTTATACACATTTCCGTCTGCATCTTCAGTTGGTCCTTCTGGATTTGAATTTGTTTCAGCTCCTGCTCCTGCTGTTGCATTTGGATTTGCTTGTTTATATAGTTTTTCAGATAATTCATAAAATACTTGTGTTAACTTTTCTGTTGCTTGTTTAATGTTTTCATTATCTGTTCCTTCTAGTGCTTTCTTTACATTGTCAATTTCTGTTTCTATTTTGGCTTTTTCTTCTCCACTTATCTTATCTCCAAGTTCATTCATTGTTTTTTCACAATTATATACTAAGCTTTCTGCATTATTTCTGATTTCTATTTCTTCTTTCTTCTTTTTATCTTCGCTAGCATGTGCTTCAGCGTCTTTTACAGCTTTCTCAATATCTTCATCAGAAAGATTTGAACTTGCAGTTATTGATACATTTTGTTCATTTCCTGTTGCCATATCTTTTGCTGAAACATGAACTATACCATTTGCATCTATATCAAATGTTACTTCAATTTGTGGTATTCCACGAGGAGCTGCAGGTATTCCTGATAATTGGAATCTTCCTAAAGTTTTATTATATGCAGCCATTTCACGCTCACCTTGTAATACATGTACTTCTACACTTGTTTGGCCATCTGCTGCTGTTGAGAATATCTGTGATTTCTTTGTTGGTATTGTTGTATTTCTTTCTATTAATTTTGTAAATACTCCTCCATATGTTTCAATTCCAAGTGAAAGTGGTGTTACATCAAGAAGTAACAAATCTTGAACATCTCCTGATAATACTCCACCTTGAATTGCAGCACCAATTGCTACACATTCATCTGGATTTATACCTTTGTCTGCATCTTTACCAGTAATCTTTTTAACTGCTTCTTGTACACAAGGTATTCTAGATGAACCACCAACTAACAACACTTTGTGTAATTCTGATGCAGAGATTCCAGCATCTTTAAGAGCTTGGTTAACAGGTTCAATCGTTGAGTCTACTAAGTCTCTTATTAATTCTTCAAATTTTGCTCTTGTTAATGTTATATCTAAGTGTTTAGGTCCTGTACTATCTGCTGAAATATATGGTAAATTAATGTTTGTTTGTCCTACTCCTGATAATTCTATTTTTGCTTTTTCTGCTGCTTCTTTTAGTCTTTGCATTGCCATTTTATCTTGTCTTAAATCAATTCCTTGTGATTTTTTGAATTCGTCTACTAAATAATTTATTATTCTTTCGTCGAAATCATCTCCACCTAATCTGTTGTTTCCACTTGTTGCTAGAACTTCGAATACTCCGTCACCAATATCTAGTATTGATACATCGAATGTTCCTCCACCTAAGTCATATATCATTATTTTTTTATCTGTATCTTCTTTATCCATTCCATAGGCAAGAGCTGCAGCTGTAGGTTCATTTATTATTCTTAGAACTTCAAGCCCTGCTATTTTTCCTGCGTCTTTTGTTGCTTGTCTTTGGCTATCACTAAAGTAAGCTGGAACAGTTATAACTGCTTGAGTTACTTTCTGTCCTAAATAATTTTCTGCATCTGATTTTAATTTTTGAAGTATCATTGCTGATATTTCCTGAGGAGTAAATTCATCTCCTTCAATTTTTACTTTTTTATCTGAACCCATATCTCTTTTTATTGACATTATTGTATTTTCTGGGTTTGTAACAGCTTGACGTTTAGCTATTTGTCCAACTAATCTTTCTCCATTTTTTGAAAATGCAACTACTGATGGAGTTGTTCTATTTCCTTCAGCATTTGTTATAACTACTGGTTCTCCTCCTTCCATAACTGCTACGCATGAATTTGTTGTTCCTAGGTCTATTCCTATTATTTTTCCCATAATTTTTCATCCTTTCTACAATAAAATTTAATTTAAAATCTTTTGTATAATATATATTTTAAAATTAATAGCTGAATTATTATTGATTTACAATAACCATAGAATGTCTAATAACTTTGTCTCCTAATTTGTAACCTTTTCTAAATTCTTCTTTTATCTCTTTTTCTCCTAAAGAATCATCTTGAACCATACTTATTGCTTCGTGTAATTCTGGATCAAAAGTTTTTCCTACACTTTCAATCTGAGTAACTCCAAAAGAAGTAAGTACATCCATATATTGTTTTAATACTAAATCTATACCTTGTTTATAGTTAGTATCTTGCGTTTCAGCATCTGCTGCTCTTTCAAGATTATCTAATACTGGTAGTAACTTACTTACTATATCTCCAAGTATTGATGAATATAGCATTTCTCTTTCTTTAGCATTTCTCTTTTTGAAATTATCAAATTCTGCCATAAGTCTTTTTAATCTATCTGTCGTATTTTCTAATTCTTCTTGCATTTTTTGAACTTCTACATCTGATTTTTCTTCTTTGATTTCTGTCTTTGCATCTTTAACCTCTATTTTTTCTTCTTTAACTTCTTTTTCTAAATTTTCAGAATTTTTAATTTCTTCATTCACATTGTTATTTTCTTTCTGTTCTTCCACTTATATCATGTCCTCCTTTGGTTTTATTATTATTCTTTTTTGTCAAAATTATCATTTAACTTTTTACTAATATACTTCATAACTGAAATAACTTTTGAATAATTCATTCTTTTTGGTCCTATAATTCCTATAGTTCCTAAATCTTTATCTCCAACTGAATGTTTAAATGTAACTATACTAAAATCTTTTAAATCTTCATTGTCATTTTCATCACCTATATATATTTGTATATCTTCTGCAAATCCGGTATTTAAGATGTCTAACATTACCTCTTTAGTGTCTAGTATATTTACAAAGTTTTTAGCAAGTTCCAAACTTTTAAATTCTGGTAACTCAAATGATTTATTTGCACCCTCAAGATATATTTTTTCTTCATCCTGAATTAATTTTTTCATCTGATCTATTATTGGCCTTATAATTTTTATACTATATTTTAATTCTCTAAAAATATATTCTTCAAGTGAAGCATCTATTTTTTCAATTGGTTCTCCTTGAAGTTTATTATTGAAATAATAGTTTAATGTTTCCACTTGTTCTTCTGTAACATCTTCATCAAATTTTATAATGGTTTCTCTAACTAAGCCTGTATCTGTTACTATTATTCCCATTAGCATTCTTGCACCAAGAAGCACAAATTTAATTTCCTCAATATTTTGTCCTGAGGTTTTTGGTCCCACACTAACTGTTGTATAATGAGTAATTTCTGACAATGTAGTTGTTGCAATTTTTGTAAGTTCCTCTATACTATCTGCTTTATTTTCTAATTTTTCTTGTATATATTTAATCTCTTCTAAACTTATATTGTCATATTTTAATAATTCATCTACATATAATCTATATCCTTTTGCTGATGGAACACGACCACTTGATGTATGAGTTTTTTCAAGATATCCAAGTTTCTCAAGCTCTGCCATATCATTTCTAACTGTTGCTGAACTTATATTATTTTCATATTTTTCCACTATTATTGCTGAACTTACTGGTTCTGCACTGTCTATATATTCATCTACTATTTCTTTCAGTATTTTTCGCTTACGCTCATCTAACATATCTTGCACCTCCGTTTAGCACTCAATATTCTCGACTGCTAATATGATACATCTTTTTTTAGCACTTGTCAATACTTTTTGCTAAAATTGTTTAAGTTTTTGTCAATTATAAAAAATTATAAAATAAAAATAGAAAGACTTATAATAGTCTTATTTTTTTCTTGACATTTTCACATATATTATGCTACAATTAATATAATTTATGGCCCCTTGGTCAAGCGGTTAAGACGCCACCCTCTCAAGGTGGAATCATGGGTTCGATTCCCGTAGGGGTCACCAAAATTATATAAAAAAGTTTTCTTCAAAATATAAATGAAGAAAACTTTTTTATTTTACTTAAATTCATAAAATAAGCTTGAGTTATATAAAGTTATTTTTTATATAACTTAAATACATTTATCTAGAATCTCTTTTAATCTATCTTCTTTTTTAGCTAAGTAAAGATATCCTATCAAACCCTCAAAAGCTGTAGAATACATATATTCATTAACTTCTGCATTTTTTGGTAGATGATGATTTTTAGTATTTCTTGCTCTTTTTACTATCTCCTTTTCTTCATCTGTAAGATCATCTTCTATCTCCCTCAATATCTTTGCTTGTGCTGAAGCTTTAACATATTCTATTGCTTCAATATGTAACTTATGAGGTTTGTATTTAGTTGTTTTCACTAGCTTTTCCCTTATATATAATTCATATACAGCATCTCCAATATATGCCCATGTTAGTGGTGATAATTCATTTATTCTTTTTTCTAATTCGTCCAATTTATTTCCTTTCGCTAATTACATTTTTCTAATGTAATCTTTCCTATTCTTCCTTCTCTAAAATCTTGTAATATTATATTAGAGACTTTTTTATTATCCACTCTTCCCCCTGAAATCAATGCTCCTCTATTTCTTCCTATTTGTTCCATTATTTCAATAATCGCTTTATTTTCTTCAGGTTGTTGAAGACTTTCTTCTATAGTATCTTTGTCTAGTTTATATTTTTCTGATAGTAAATCTAAATGATTATTTACTAAATATTTAAGCAAATAAAATGCAATTTCTTCTTTATCTATAATCTCATCTTTTATTGTACCAGTAAATGCTAAATTAAATCCAACTTGTTCGTTTTCAAACTTAGGCCATAAAATTCCTGGTGTGTCCAATAATTCTATATTGTTTGCAATTCTAATCCATTGTTTTTTTACTGTGACTCCTGGTTTATTTCCAACTTTTGCAGTTACTCTTTTTGATATTCTATTGATAAAAGATGATTTTCCGTACATTTGGTATTCCTAAGACTAATACCCTTATAGTTTTATTTATGCGACCTTTTTTTGCATTTTCTTCTCTTGTATCTTGCATTATTTTTTCTATTTTGCTAATTGTTTCCCTTATCCCTGAACCTGTATTTGAATTTACAAGTACTGTCTCAATTCCCTGCTTTTTAAAATATTCTTGCCATTTCTTTGTTTCAGCTTCATTTGCCAAGTCATATTTATTTAAAATTATTATTCTCTTTTTTTTATTAATAATTTCTTTTATATCTGGGTTTTGACTAGATATAGGAATACGGGCATCTAATATTTCTATGACTACATCAATTAGTTTTAAATCTTCAACTATTTCTCTTTTAGCCTTTGCCATATGTCCTGGATACCAGTTAATGTTTATTTTATTATCATTCATTATTTTACTTCCTTCTATGACCCTATTAATTTTATCTTTATTATTTTAACACAAAAGCAAGCAATTTTCAACTAATTACTTGCTTTAAGATAAATTTAGATTGAATTCTAATTCAATCTAAATTATTTAGTCTTTTCATTTCTTCTTTACCCTCAGAAAATATTTTTAATCATTTTGGTAGAACATACTCAGACTCACTATTTAAACTTTCTATCTTCTTAATCTCACTTATAAGAAGTATTGCTCCTGTAATAAATGCCATCACGTCTGCTATTATTGCACTCCATAGCATTGTCACTACACTATGAGTTAAAGTTGCTATTATTGTAATTGCAGGTACAAAGAATATAACATCTCTAGCAAGAGCTAATAATGTAGATTTTAAGCCAGAGCCCATTGATTGTAATAATATAGACATAGACTTAATTAAGCATGTAAGTATAATTCCACCTAAGAATGTATTTAAGCAGTATTTAGCATATTCTAAGTATTCAGCAGAGTTTCCACTACCAAAAATATTAATAATCAATGTTGGACATAATTCAAATAATATAAATGCTATAAATCCAATAATTAAATTACTTATTAAAATATATTTAATTGTTTCTTTTACTCTCTTTATATTACCTGCTCCTATGTTATATCCAATAATTGGCATTCCTCCTAATGATACTCCTATAACAACAGATACAACTATTCCAAATACTTTCATGCATATACCAATAACTGCAAGTGGTGTTACTACTCCATAGGCTACACCAGTAGATGACATTGTCATATATCCATATTTTCCAACTAAATTATTTGCAACTGCGATTATAACAACGATTGCAAGCTGAGTAATTAATGAAGCAAGACCTAAAGATATTATCTGCCTACAAATTTCTTTATTTAGTTTAATTGATTCCTTATTTATTTTGAATGATTTAGGTTTTATTAAATATGCTATACTTACTATAAATGTTAATATTTGACCGATTATAGTCGCTATTGCTGCACCTTTAACACTCATTTTAAATACAAATATAAATATAGGATCTAAAATAATATTTGAGACTGCGCCAATAATTGTTGCAATCATTGCATACTTAGGGCTACCATCACTTCTAATGGAAGCATTTAATCCTTGACCAATAATATAAAATGGTAATCCATAACAAATAATTCTTAAATAATCTTTTGCATATTGATAGCATTCTGTCTCATTAGGATTACCACCAAATAATGCTAATATTTGTTTACTAAATGTTAAACCAATAATCGTTAATATCACTGATATAAATACTAAGAATATTAAACCATTTCCAATTGATTTATTTGCTTTTTCTTTATCCTTTGCTCCAGATGACAGATTAAATAATGCTGCTGATCCATCTCCTATCAACAATGCGAAGGCAAGTGATATTACTGTAAATGGATAAACAATATTAGTTGCTGCATTGCCAAAAGCTCCAGCATCACTCCATCCTATAAATATTTGATCAACAATATTATACAAGGCTGCAACTATCATACTAATAACACATGGTATTGCAAACTTTTTAATTAATTTAGGAATTCTTTCTTTTCCTAAATCCAATTTTTCCATGATTATACCTCCTACTAATTATTTTTAAGGCACAAAAAATACGTAAGTCCTTATACAATTGGACTTACGCATTTTTTGCTACTCATTGTTTATAATTTGACTTAGTATACTTTTTATAGTGAAATTAATTATAACATAATTTTATTCTTTTTGTAAGTATAATTTTAAAATTTTTATAATTTAATTTTTCTAGATAGATGTATATATTTTAATTAAAATTTATATTCGTTTCTATCTGCTCTTTCATCAAATTGTCTGTCATATTCCTTATTTTTATAAAACCAATCTGTCTTTTTGTCAACTGGGTGTGCTTTTCTGTTTTTATCTAGCAATATATCAAATAGTACAAGTATTGGTAATATTATGCCAATAAATGAAAATAATATGTCCATATAATTAAGCATACTTCCTGTTTGTGCATTTATTGCATTAAATATGTTAGTTCCAAAATATAACCCATTTCCTATTAAATAGATTATTGCTCCTAGCATGCTTCTTTTTATTACTAATATTACTGACACAAATGTTAAAAACAATAATATTACTTCAAAATTTAAATCCATTGGCTGAGCAATAAAATCAATTCCTAAATTATAGCATACTGCAACTATTATTCTAAATATCCAAAACATTACCATAAATATTACAAGTAAATATGTGGTTAAATTTTTCATATGTTTTTCCTCCTTTATTATATAATTCTATCATAAACGAATTTTTTTATCAATAAAAGTAAAGAATATTTGTTGTAAATTTAATTTTTTAGGAGTATTTTGTATGAATCAAATTATATGTACTAATCATTCAAATATAGAATTTGCAGATAATTATTTTAAGAAAAAGCATTTATTAAAACTTCAATTTTATATTTTAACCTTTATCGCAATTGTTCTTATTTTATGCTACATGTGCTTTAGATACAATTTGTATAAGACCGAAAAATTCTCTGCTGAATTAATAGATAATTTTAATATTTCTAAACTTTATTCAAATAATTCTAATTATACAGCAAACCTAATTGATAAAAATATATATTTTTATGAAGGAGATACTTTTTCGGTTATAGGTATAATAAAAATTCCTAAGATAAATATAGTTTATCCAATATCATCAGAAATAAGCAATAAATTACTAAAAGTTGCTACTTGCAGATTTTATGGTCCTAATCCAAATGAAATTGGCAATCTTTGCATAGCAGCTCATAATTATAAAAACTCATCCTTTTTTAGTAATTTATCAAATCTTACAAATGGTGATTTAATAACTATATATGATTCAAGCGGTAATTCTTTAGATTATATTGTATATAATACTTATAAGTCAGCTTCGACAAATTTAGATTGCATAAACCAAAATACCAATAATAAGAGGATTTTAACTCTCGTTACTTGTAACACTTTTGACAATCATTATAGGACTATTGTAAAAGCCGAATCAATGTAATATGAATACAAAAAGAACAATTCTTTTGAATTGTTCTTTTATATAAACATCTTTATACATTTACAATTTAATTATACATTATAATCTCTAACTTTTTTATAAGTATATATTGCAGCTACAACACTTGCTCCAATAATTACCCACATAATTGTATCATCTACTCCTGTTTTTGGTAAAGTTCCATTTGTGTTATTTCCTGCTCTGTTAGTAGTTCCTATTGTGTTTATTATATTAGTAGTATTATTTGCTGTGTTGTTTCCAGCTGTATTGCTGCTATTATTTAATTGATTTATTCTAGGAATATTATTATCATTACCTGTAGTTGGTAATTGATTTAAATCAACAGTAGATGCAAAGTTTATTGTTGATATACAACATATTATAGCAACTAAAGCTATCATTACTAATGTTTTACTTAAACTAATCTTTTTCATATGACTCTCCTTTTATAATATATTATAAATTATCTATTTATATTTATACTATATATTTAAAATTTTTGCAAGTGTTTTTTGCATTTTTTTGTATCTTTTTATAACTTTTTATCATTTTCTGTATCTTCTTTTATAAAATCTATTTTGCTATGCTTTGAAATAGGCTTGTCGCTCTTGCCATTTCTATATGTTGTTATTCCAAATCCAATAGCAACTCCGTGTAGTTATTAATATAGTAGAATATAGTATCATTACAGCACCATACTTACTCCATAATTCACCTATTTTAGATGTCTTCGTTTCTTCCACTATAGTATTTTGTGTTTCGTCTTGTGCCTCTAATTGCATTTTTGTTACTTTTATTTTATATTCTACAGAAGTCTCACCTTTAGTTAATTTTATAAGTATAATATTTTCGCCTTCAATAAGACCTGTATTACCTGTAATTTCTATTTTAGCTTCTGGATCATTTGAAACTGCATTTACTTTTAATTCAGTTAAATCAAAGATATATGCAGAATACTCAAATAAATCTTCTCTAAAATCTGGTGAGATCTCTACTCCCTCTAATTGAAGAGATGTAAGCTTTAGTTCTTGTTCTTGTTTTTGTTCTTCATTATTAGGTTCATCAGGTAAATTTGGTTCTTCTACTTCTTCTGCAAGTTTTACTACTGTAATTGTATATGTTTTTGTACTTCCATTTTCTGCTGTAACTTTTAAAGTAAATTTATTAGTTCCTGTTTTTAAATCTTTCGTTCCTGTACCTGAAACTTTTGCTTTTGAATTATTTACTGTAGCACTTATTTTTATTGATGAAGTACTACTACTTACATTAGGTGCAGTAATATTTGTACTTGGTTTTGAATAGGTTTTACCACCAACTGTAATAGATTTTAGTGTTGCATCTGATGATTTTGAAGAATTAGCGTTAGAAGTTTTTTCTCCTGAGCTACCACTGGAGCTTGGCGCTTTAACTGTTATCTCGAAAGTTTTTGATAATGAGAATTTTCCTTCATCATATCCAGAAGCTGTATATGATTTGACGGTAATTGTTGCACTTCCAGCTTGTTTTGCAGTTACTGTATAGCTTCTACTATCTGTTTTTTCATATTCAGTATCAAACTCATCTTTTGATGAACTAACACTTACTATATTTGGATTTGAAGATGTTATTTCATATCCAATAAAACAATTTGTTGCTGTAACTGTTAATTTCGTAGTTTTCCCTACTTCTAGGTTAGTTGTACCTATGCTTGCGGATGCACTACCTTTAGCTGCATATATTTTCATTTGAGCAGTAGTTGTAAATATAACTACTAAAAATAGTATTAAAATTGCCTTATATAATATCTTTTTATTCATTAATTTTTCTTTCCTTTCATTTTAAATTTTACTTACATTTTGTTAAATATTTATTTGCAACATAACCTGTCGTTCCATTTGCTCTTTTTATTTTAGCCCAATTATATCCATCTGCACTTCCAGCATTGAAATTTTCTACTGTTACCACTTCATTAAATGAAAGTGTACCAATTGAACTTGCAGATGTAGTTGGATCACTTCTCAAATTAACTCCAGTACCATTTATATAATATGATGTGTCTTGATTTGGATCAATTGAGCCTGGTAAACCGCACTTACTTGGCATATCATTAAATACTGGAATAATGAAATTTAATGTTACATTTAGCATATTGTTATTTGCGTATGTGTTATATAATGTCTTTGCTTGACTTGCTGGATCTTCTATATTTGTCATGTATTGATGTGAACAAACTCCATTTTTGCCTTCATCTACTACATCAAATTTATAAAAGTATGCTGTATTTTGTCCTACACTTACATATGAGTTTGCCATAAGTTTTGCACCTTCTACAATTGATATGTATTGATTATTCCATCCTTTATCTTTTGCATATTTTAATCCATTTGCAATAGCATTTCCTGAATCATAGGCTCCATAGTTAAAGAAGTTATAATATCCTTCATATCCTGGATAAGTTCCTGTAACTGAGTTGCTTCCTTGTCTTCCTACTTCTTGGAATATTTTTATTGCTATACTATATGGGCTTATTCCACTTTCTTCTGCTGCTTTCATTATTATTTCTGAATATGACATTGTTTCTACTTTAGTTGATGATAGTTCTATTTTAGATCTTCCTGCAATAAAATTTTTAAGTCTAATATAGTCAGTTGCTTCAATGGTATTATCTATCAATGTATCAGCGGCTAATTCTTGTGTCTTTGACAATTTAGTTCTTCCTGCAATTCTATTTTTTAACCTTATATAATCTACAGCATCTATATTACCATCACTATTTATATCTCCTATAGTTACTATTGTGTATGTTTTATTATTTGAACTGTCTATAAAAATATAATCTGTGGCAACATTTGTTGAATTAGAGATTTCTTTATTTGATGAATCTTTTATCTTATATTGAGATATATTTAAATTATTAGCGATATCTTGAATTTTATTCCCTGGTGTTGCTAATATATATTCTCCGCTAATCTTTGCTTTAACAGAAGTATCAGCTTTACTTCCAGCTAGAGTAACTGTTTTATCCATAAATGAGCCTTTTAAGATGCTATCTACTCCTGCTTTTGTATGTACTGATGAGTTGTATGTCATCTCTAAAAATTGAAACACACTAGATTCTGTCAAAAAGTTTCTAGGATCTGCATAATATTCAATGATTGCCTGTGATGCACAAGCATAACTGCTTTCTATTTTCCCACAGTCATCTTTCCATAAAGAATTTGAAGATTTATGCACTGTATTTCTCAAATGTGTGCTTGTTTCTTTCGATATGAAATCTTTCCAAGTCATTCCTGTATTAAATGCTGTAAATGTCCAATTTGAATGTAATTCTTTTAGTTCATTTAAATAGCTTTTATAGCTTTCAGGGAAAGCATCAATTCCTTGTTTTTTTTCTTGTTTATAGGTAGTTGCTGCATAACTTGTATTTACACCAACTATTATATTAAATATCATTGCTAAAATTACAATTAAAAGTAATTGCATAGATAATATTTTTTTCATAAAAAGTCTTTTTACCTTCATATGTATCCCTTCTTTACAAATTGTGATTATTTTCTTGTTATTATCAAGTTATATCACAAATTCCGACAATTATAGTATAACATTTATAACTAAACCTAGTCAATTACTTTCACAGAAATGTAAAGAAACTGTAATATAAATAATAAAAAACATATCACATCACGCGATATGTTCTTTATTCTATCATTTCTTTATAAATATTTTATTCTAAATTTTGATAATATTATTGATTGATATATTTTAGTATTCCTCCTGCTTCATTTTCATAAACAATTTCAGCATTTTCTGTTAAAACATCCTTATAGTAATTATAGAAATACCCACGATTAAAATATATCATATAGTCTACTTTTCCTGCTCTTTTTCCAACATACATCATCTTTATACTTAACTTTCTTTCTCCGACTATATTTTGGTTCATCATTATTAATCCTTTGTAGTATTGAATAAGCCCAATAACCTTGTTCTGGATTACCAGCCACTTCAATTAATCTATCCTCTGATATATTTTCTTTTGCATATTTTAAGATTTCTATTTCTTCTTTTGTCAAATCTTTTGGACTTTCTAGAAGTATTTTTTTATTTGCTACATAAATATCAGTCACTTGTAATGCATTTTCTTTTATATTTTTTATTTCATCTGTTATCTCCGTATTTCCAAATAATAATGTAATAATTAAAATTACTATATATGCTACAATACATATACTTGGTATATATCTACTCTTTTCATATGTGATAAGCAATCCCTTATATGTTAAGTAAAATAAGAATAATGATAATGCAAAATAGTTTTTACTTAAATAATAGTCTGATACTTTATCAAATTTATTACCTATAAAAAGTAAAATTATAAATAAAATATTAAAAATTGTCATTAATGCAACTGCCTTATTTTCTTTCCAATTTTTCCATATAGCTATTATTGAATAAGGCAATAGTAAAATCATGTTAGAGAATAAATTTATATATATGTATCCTTCAACTGCAAATTTTTCATTTATTAAATTATCTGAATTTTTAAATAAATTTGATAGGTCTATGGTCCTTGATATTATTATTCCATATATACTATATTCAATATTATATATATATCCTAATGCAAAAGGTAATAATAATGTAACGAATAAAATAACAAATGTTTTTTTAGTGAATAATTTATTTTGCCTTTTATATTCTTCATAGCAAAAATAAATCCATAGAGCACTATATACATAAGGTACAAACATATAGTAAGCATTAAATAATCCAAAATTTAATAAGAAAAATACCAGTAGATTATGTTTGTATGTAATTTCTTTTTTACGATAGATATCTACGCTAGCAATAATTGCTTCTAGTATTAAAATTCCCATACTGAAATATTCAAATCCAAACAAGAAACTATTTAATGGATATCCCATAGTATACAATAATGAAACAATAAATGCTAAAAATCTTATTTTGTTATTTTTTGCAAATCCTGCAAGTGTGCTATAAAACATGTATGCAGTTAAAAATAATACAAAAATTGCAAATCCTATGAATATGTTGTAATTATAGAATGAACTAGTTTCATTACCTGAACAGATTTTCATAATAAGTCCAGAATTTACATATGACAATATTTTTTTGGTGCGTAAAGATACTCCATATACATCATCTGGATGAGACATCATAAGTAGTCCATTTCCATCTGCAAATTTTTCTGATGTTAAATAATGCACAGATGGATCTCCTGTTTCATATTTAATTTCAAATGGAAAGCCAAAATTTATATATGCTACAAGTAGGCAAGCAATTCCTAATATAGCAATATACAATATATCTATCTTTTGAATTTTATAGCTTTGTATTTTTTTAGTTTTTATAATATAAATTGATAATATCACTATAAAAACTAAATTTATAATACTTAAAATTAGTAAAGTAATTGGAATAGTGAAAAATGTTAATACATAACATATAAATGCATTATAGCAAAAAAGTAATATAAATCCTAACGCAATTTGCTTTAATATATCTATTTTTTCTTCTGTTTTTCTTATCAATAGATAATTGATAAACAGTATAATTAGTGTTATACAATAAATAATACCCATTTTATTATCTCTCTTACTTTATTTATTTTTTCAATTTTAGTGATTTCTTTCTTATAATATAACATATCTTATATAAAATATCAATTTGAAATTTCATTTATAAATATTCAGATTCATTATAATTTGCTTCAAATTCATGCATTAAATTTTTATGACTTATCTATTTTTATTTTATAGATTAATATTCAATTAACTATTACTATTAAAATATAGCTATAACTAATATGTATTCTATCCCAATGGTTTTATTATTCTGTAACTTCCACTACTTTTAGTGTAACATCTTTATAGGTAACCTCACCAGCTTCATTCAAATATGGGGCATGAACTACTTCAGTCTTTTCGGCAGATAGTTTACCTGTTACAAACTGTTCTAGTCCCTTTAGAGGTGAATCCAAAGCAGCAAATTTTCCTTTAGAAATAACTGCTGAAGCTGTACCTGACACTGAATATAAACTTATTATAGGAAGATTGTTATTGCAACAACTTATCATTCCTGTAGTATTGACGGACAACGTTCCATTTTCCCCGATGTCCATACTGGTGCTATTGGTATTCCATGCATAGAGTGATGAATTATCGGAGAAATCCATATGTCCATATACGCCCACATTGCAACATAACACACTGTCCCCCTGGATACTCAATAAAGAACCCGGTTGGACAGACGCGCCGTGGCTACTCATAGGATTGCTCGTACCTAAGAAACTTTTACCTAGCACCGTGACGTTAGCCGTGTGGTTAGTAATACCGACAATCTAGTACCCTGTCAACCCCGTAAATGTGAGTATCTAAGATTTGAACTGGAGTCGAAGTCTCAATATGTAGTGGAACATCTATATTTGACTTGAATGTCGATCTTTCTACCTTCAAACTACTCGTATCCATCATTTTTATACCATAGGCCTTCCCAGTGTTTTCAAGATTGGAATCATATATTTCCACATTGTAATTTCCGTCACAGTGTAATGCACTACCTTTTCCCGCAATTACTTTTGCATTTTGTAGTTTTAATGTTCCATCTCCTCCTTTAATACTTATTGCTGTATTTTTTGTTGATATACTTGCACCTGTAATACTTACATTTGCTGAGTGTCCTTCATCATTTTGATAGATGTTTATTCCAACCATTCCATCAATTGTAACACCTTTGTTTATAGTTAATTGTCCCGGACTACGCCATGATATAACCCCATTGTCATTCGTTGTCTCTTCTACATTTCTTAGTAATGTTTCTCCATTTATTGTTAATGTCTGCCTATTATCTTCATACTTATCACTAACGATACAATTTTTGTTTGATTTAGCATATATTTTTGAGTTTGTAATCGTTGCATTTCCCATTCCTTGCAAGCGAAGTGCTCCGCATACTAGATACATTAATTGTTGAGTCAGTTATAGTAAGATTTGAAGTGTAACCATGTTGCAAAATAACAGCGTGGCCTGCTGTTTGAATATTTACTGCTCCTTCTATGTTTATATTTCCTCCATACGCAGTCATAAACCACTTTGCTGCTTCAGATACTATGTTTCCTGGACCTTTTATTGTAAATGTTCCACTATTTATAAGTATAAGTCCGTTGCGGTCCTCAGAATTTTGAAAATTTTCTGTTGCTTCTATTTTTAATGTTTTGTTATTTGTATCTATCTGTATTGTTTTTGCTATTTCAAATGATGTTGCAAATACTTCTGTTACATCTTTTTCTAATACTATAGTTCCTCCTCCAAATTCTCCTCCTTTATCTATCGCGTCTTTATATGCTTCAGAAAGTTTTTCATAATATATTTTTTTGCCATTATTACTTATACTGTAATTTGCTTTTGCTAGAACAATTTTTATATTATCTACTTCACTTTCATTTCCTGCTTTATCTACTGCTTTTACTATTATTGTATATTCATTATTTTCGTTTAAGGCTGTAAATGTACAGTCTGCTGATGCTTGTTCTGTTTTATTGGCTATTACAGCCTTTTCCTGTGGTTCTCCTTCTCCTTGTAATGCAAATATTATCTTTGCTACTCCACTTTCTTCTTCTGGTTTGTCTGTTGGTGCTATTCCATCTTTTGCTATAGCTTTTACTGTTATACTATTTGTTGTTGTCTCTGTTATTTGTGAAGTTGGTTGATCTGGTGCTACTGTGTCTATTATATTTATTTTCTTTGTTGCTGTTTTTAATATTTCTCCTATATTATTTTTTACTCTTACAATTATTACTCCATTTGCTGTTATATCTATCTTGCTTCCTTTTATATAGTTTGTCCATCCTGTTTGTGCTTTTGGATCTTTGGTATATTCTACAATTAGTCCTGATAAATCTTCTTCTGATACATCATTTACTGTTATTGTTGCATGTATTGGTATTTCATGTGTCCACTCATTTTTGTCTAGTTCTATAATTATACTTCCTTCTTTTATATCTGGTAATGGTTTAAATCCTTCTCCTTCTCCTACTTTTCCTACATTTTTGACATCTTTTTCAGTTACATAAAATACATATCCTTCCTTTGTTACTACCCTTAATTTTTCTTCTCCTTCTCCTGTATCTCCTATTATCTCTGCTGATCTCATACCTTTGAATTGTTCTGATTCTTCTACTCTCTTTTTAAATTCTTCTAGGTATGCTCTACCTTTCAAATCATCAAATATTTGTTTCTCTGCTAATACTGCTCCTATTTCTACTAGCCCTTCTCTATATTCTGCTATCCTCATATTTTCTGCTGCCTCTTGTGTCATTTGAAATAATCCATGGTCTCCTATTACTGCTCTTATTCCTATTGACGCTAGTATTATTAGTATTATTATTGTTATTATTAGTGCTATTAGTGTTATTCCTTTTTCTTTTATTGTGCCTATATTATCTTTTCTCTCTTCTTTTTTACTCATTTCTTTTTTCTCCTTCTTGAGTTTTATTTACTTAATTTGAAGTCATATGCATTTGCATAGTCTAATGCTGTACTTACATTTAATTCTGTACTCTCTCCTGGCTTTAATCCTTCTATATATGCTGGTATTGTTGTTATCTCTTTTCCTGTATTATCTATTAGCGTTATATTGAATACTGCTGTTTGTACTGCACTAGTTGTATTTTTTACTGTTCCTAATAACACTGTGTCATTTTCTCTTTCTGTTAATTGTAAGTCACTTATTTCTAATCCATCTAACATTTTTGTCTTATGTAGCTGTTCACTTGTGTTTAATTTTGTTTCATCATCTAAGACATCTACAAATTCTTCTACTGGTGTATTTGTTTCATTCCCTCCTGATTGGTTTTCATTTTCTCCTTTGTTTCTTGCTAGTAGGGTTATTCCTCCTATTATTAATACTGCGACAATAATTAATATTATTATTTTTTTTCTCTCTGAATCTTTCATTTGCCTTCTTTTCCCTTCTTTTTTATATATAACAAAAAAGACACGCCAAACCTACACTAAAAAGTATAAGTACTGTGTGTCCTTATATTACTTTTTTCTTTTAATATACCTGTGTGTATATATATAGAGCCTCTAAGGTTCTAGCTTTTGTCATCTTTTGTTCTCCTTTAAATTTCTATTTTTTTCTTGATTTTATTTTATTATAATGCGTTTTTTTACTTCGTTCAATAGGGGTAATTAATTTGTAATATAAATGTAATATTTATGAAATATTTTAAAACAGAGTCCTTCTTGACATTTTTGGAATATAATTCGTGTTCATTTAATAAATCATCTAACTTTGAAAGTTTTATTTTTTACTTCCTTTTTTATTTGTTAGAGGCAAAAAAAGAGCTGATTAATTTTTTAATCAACTCTTAACTGTTAGATATTATTTCAATAATTGCATTTAATTTTATAATGCTATTTTTTTGGATGCTTTAAAATCAATTAGAATCTATTGATCTTTTTACTGCTATTTTACGGCTACTAGAAAAATTTATTAAAATTCATTAAAATTTTATCTTTTTATATATTATTTTTTAAAGAGCTACACTTCTTAATTTTACTGGTTTTTAGACTTATTAAAACTTTTTAAGATTTTTAAAAAGTTCTATCCCAATGGTTTCATAGTTGGGAATAGCAATACATCTCTTATTGATACTGAATCTGTAAGAAGCATTACTAATCTATCTATTCCTATTCCAAGTCCTCCAGTTGGTGGAAGTCCTATTTCTAGTGCATTTACATAGTCTTCATCCATCATTCCAGCTTCTTCATCTCCATTTTCTCTTGCAGCAATTTCTTCTTTAAATCTTTCATATTGGTCAATTGGATCATTTAATTCTGAAAATGCATTTCCATATTCTCTTCCACAAATAAATGCTTCAAATCTTTCTACAAGTCTTGGATCTTCTTTTTTCTTTTTAGCAAGTGGAGATATTTCTATTGGATAATCATATACAAATGTTGGTTGTATTAAAGTTTTTTCTACATATTCATCAAAGAACAAGCTTATTATATGTCCTCTTGTCTCTTTACCATTTGGGATTTCAATATTCTTTTCTTTTGCTAAAGCTATTGCTTCTGCATCAGTATTTATTTGATTAAAATCAATTCCACAAGCCTCTTTTATACTGTCTATCATTGTAACTCTTTTCCATTTTGTACCAAGATCAATTTCAGTTCCTTGATAAGTTACTTTTGTTGTTCCACAAACTCTTTCAGCACATCTTTTAAACAATTCTTCTGTTATGTCCATCATATCATTGTAATCTTCAAAAGCCGAATATAGCTCTATTGATGTGAATTCAGGATTATGTCTTATATCCATTCCTTCGTTTCTGAATATTCTGCCTATTTCATATACTTTATCATATCCACCTACTATAAGTCTCTTTAGGTTCAACTCTGTTGCAATCCTCAAATACATGTCTAAGTCTAAAGTATTATGATGTGTTATAAATGGTCTAGCAGTAGCTCCTCCTGATATAGTATTAAGTATAGGTGTTTCTACTTCTAGATATCCTTTCTCATCTAAAACTTTTCTTATTTCACTTATTATCTGACTTCTTTTTATGAAGGTATCTTTTACTTCTGGATTTACTATTAAGTCTACATATCTTTGTCTATATCTTAAGTCTGTATCTTTTAATCCATGGAATTTCTCTGGAAGTGGTCTCAAAGATTTAGAAAGAAGGATTATTTCCTTTGCATGTACTGAAATTTCTTCTGTCCTTGTTTTAAATACAAATCCAGTTATTCCTATTATATCTCCTACATCATAAGTCTTAAACTCTTTGTAGTTTTCTTCACCTAGATCATTAGTGCTAACATAGCTTTGAATTTTTCCTTGACTATCTTGTATTGTGCAAAAAGATGCTTTCCCCATAATTCTTTTTGACATTATTCTTCCTGCAACTGATACATCTTTTCCTTCTAATTCATCATAATTATCTTTAACTTCCTTGCTTGTATGTGTTCTATTATATTTAGTTATTTCAAATGGATTTTTTCCATTATTAGTAAGTTCTTGTAATTTTTCCCTTCTTATTTGCATTAAGTGGTTTACATCTTGTTCCATTTCATTGTTTTCATTTTCGTTCATAAATAAAATTTACCTCCAAATTATAAATATTTAATATTATATATCAAAGAGCTAGAAAAATCAAGGAAAAAGGTCTAAAAAATCACTTTTAGACCTTTTACTCCAAAGAAAATATTTAATTAAATTATAATCTTTATAATTCATATTTTAAAATATATTTTTTAGTGCAACTTTATATTTATCTTTTATATGTGATACCATAAAGCTACAACTATCTAATGATTGAATTGCAATATTAAATTCATCTGTTTCTACATTACTATTCATCTCGTAAAGATATAATTCTACCTTTTCTAATTCGGTATGTTCAATGTAATACGCAAGTTTATCCTTTTTTTCTTTCCATTTTTCAATTACATTGTCAACACTATCTTCTAAATTTTCATTATTATTTGAAACTAATTGTCCTCTAATTTTATTTAAATCTGATGTCATTTCTTCCATAACTTCATTAGTATAATTTGATGTAATAATATTCAAAATAATAATTAAAATAATAATGATACATGCTATTATTATTTCTCTTTTCATTTTTCTGCCTTTCCTTTCTTTTGGCAAAAAATTTGTTCTTTGCCATCAAAAGTTACAATTAATGCTTGCTCTGGCGATATTCCAAATTTTGAAACTTCCTTTTTTAGCCAATTATAATCTTTTCCTATCCTTTTTAAATTATCTTCCATTATGCTTCCGTCAATTACTAAGTCATATGGGATTCCTTCATATTCTGGCTCAATTCCAAAATCCTCCGGTATACTATTTCTTTTACTTGGTTTAGGAATTACTGTCAGTCCTCCGACTTGTTTCAAGTATTGCATATTCTACATCTCCCAAAGAAGTTATATTGTTTCCTCTTAATCTTTCTTCTAATTCGCTCAGAGTAAATCTTTCTCTTCTTAAAGCATCTTCGTTTATTTTTCCTCTATATATTAGAATTCGTGGTTTTCCACATATTATTTCTCTTGCTCGTATACTTTTCATATTTAATACAGAAATAAAAAGGTGCATAACTAAAAGTCCAAGAATTGGAATTATTCCATTTTCTATTGGAATTCCAATTTCTGACATTGGTATTGATGCTAAATCTGCAATCAGTATTGCAATTACAAGTTCAAATGGCTGTAGTTGTCCAATCTCTCTTTTTCCCATCAATCTCATTACTATTAGTATCAATATATATAGCACAATTGATCTTAAAAATGTAATTAGCATAAAAACCTCCATTTAAAATCTAAAATTTTGCATACATCTATATTTTTTTCAATTTATTTTAAAATATTCTACTTTTGAATAAAAAAATTTTTTTCGTTCATAATATATCTGAAGAAAGTTTTTTCTTTCATTAAAAAATTGCAGATTGAATTTAAGGGGGTTTTAAAAAATGGACAATAATCAAGCAAATTCTAGAAGCAATTCAAATACTGGTAATACTGTTTGGCAAATAGTAGGTAGGCTTGTTGTAGCTGCAATAGTTTTAGGTATAACAGCTTTCTTTACGCCTGGATTTTCTATAAATAATATTTGGTCCTTAGCTCTTGCTGCTGTAGTCTTAACAGTTATAGATTATTTAATAGTTAAATTTACAGGATTGCAAGCAACTCCTTTTGGTAAAGGCTTCGTTGGTTTCGTTTTAGCTGCTATAACTCTATATGTAACACAATATTTTGTTGCAGGATATTCAATTTCTTGGATAGCCGCAATAATAGGTGCTGTAATATATGGTATAATTGATTATTTCATACCTGGCGAACAGGAAATGTAATTAAAATTATTCCATATCAAAAATAGCTTCTAATATTTTAGAAGCTATTTTTGATTCATATTTTATAATATAACATCTCTTTTTAGTTTTTCTTCTTTTATTTCTCCAGTTCCTATAAATGCATTATCTTCGTTATATATTTTATATATCCCATTTTGTAAATTAGTTTTTAGTTTTACTCCATTTAAAAATAATTCTATCTTTTTGTTATTCAATATTATAGATTGTTTATCTTTAAATATATCCTCTACTGAAATTATATGCTCTTTTAAGAATTCTAAATTATCAATATTTTCTTGTAATTTGCTTAATTTTACAGTTTGTTTTATATCAAATTCTCCGAACCTTTAACCTATTTAGTTCACTTATACATCCTACAGTGCCAAGTGATTTTGCTATATCTCTTGCAAGTGATCTTATATATGTTCCTTTTGAGCAACTAATAATTATATCAATTGTATTTTGTTCAATATTAATTTTGTTAATCTTTATATCATATATTTCTATTTGTCTTGGTGTTACTTCTATTTTCTTACCTTGTCTTGCATATTCATATAATTTCTTACCATTTACTTTTATTGCAGAATAAATTGGTGGTTGTTGTTCTTGCTTACCTATAAAGTTTTTAATGACTTTTTCTATATTTTGCATTTTTAAGATAGATTTATCTATATCTTCATCTTTTATAATATTCCCAGATATATCTAATGTATCTGTTTCAATTCCGAGTTTTATTTTTGCTTCATATATTTTATCATGATTTATAAGGTATTTAGATATTTTGGTAGCTTTTCCGTATAAGTAATGGAAGAACGCCAGTTGCCAAAGGGTCTAGCGTTCCTGTATGACCAACCTTTTCATTCAAGATTTTCTTTACCTTACTCACTATATCATGTGATGTATATCCTTTTTCTTTATCAATAATTAAAATTCCATTCATATTATTTACTTCTTATTTTAAAAATGTTTTTACTCTATCTATAATTTTTTCTTTTGCTTGTTCTAATGAATAAGGAATTGTGCACCCTGCTGCTCTTAAATGTCCTCCTCCACTAAATATTGAACAAACTTCTGAAGAATTTACATATTCATTTGAACGAATTGAAGCTTTGTATCCATTTTCAGTTTCGCGAAGTAAAATTGCAACTTCTACTCCTTCCAAATCTCTTCCTATTTCTACTAATCCTTCATGATCTCCTGCTTCTGCTTTTGTTTTTTCAATATCATCCAAAGTTACATATGTAAAAGCAATTCTTCCATTTTCAAAAAATTCCATTCTATCCATTACAATTTTTGTAAGTTCAAAATGTGCTCTAGTTTTTACTTGTAAAACTTTTTTATATATTTCAGAAACATTTACACCTATTCTAAGTAAACTTGCGACAAATTCAAATGTTTCGGTTGTTACTCCTTCATATTTAAATCCACCAGTATCTGTTATAATACCTGCAAGTAAGCATTCTCCAATGTTTTTATTTATTTCAACACCTATACTTGTTAATACAATTATTAAAATTTGTGAACAAGCAGGAGCTGCTGGATCTACATAGTTATAATCTGCAAACATTGTATTTGATCCATGGTGATCTATTGACACTTTTACTTTTGCTTCATGATACCAATTTTCAAATCCATCTAATCTTTTTGTATCTGCGCAATCTAATGCTATTGCTAAATCATAATTTGTATCTTTTCCTTCTTTTTTTATTTGATCTGCGCAAGGTAAAAAGTCAAAAGTTTTTGGATGTTCTGGTATTACTAAATCAACATTTTTTCCTAATTGCTTTAGAGCTTGATACATAGCAAGAGAACTTCCTACCGCATCTCCATCTGGTGATTCATGTGTTAATATTACTATATTTTCTGCTTTTTCTATTTCTTCTTTTATATTATCTAAAGTCATTAAATGCACTCCTTTTATTTTTTATTTAGTAAACAGTTTTAAACAATATCTACAAAACTGCTAGATTAAATTTGATTAATCTTCTTTGTTGTATTCTGGTGGGATAATTTCCTTAAGTATCTTATCAATTCTTTCTCCATATTCCATAGAATCATCTAATACAAATATCAATTCTGGTGTTATTCTTAAATTTATTCTTTTTGCAATTTCACTTCTAATAAATCCTGAAGCCTTTTTTAAATTTGCAAAAGTAGTTTTAATATTTTTAGAATTTAAAATACTTACATACACTTTTGCATACTTTAAATCTGGTGTAATTTTAGTTTTTGTTACACTTATTAAGCCTGTTATATTAGGATTTTTTAGCTCATAATTTATAATATAACTAATTTCTTTTTTTAACTCCTCGTCTATTCTTCCCAAACGATTATTATTTTTCCCTGCCATCTAATTTTTCCTTTCTTGTATTTGGTCTATATTTATGTCTCATTAGGTCTTCTCTTACCTTTCTTGCTTGTTCTTCTGGAGTTGGTGAGCCTGCTTGTATTCTTTTATAAAATTCTTTCATTACTTTATGATTTGCCATTTCAAATTACTCCTTACTTCTTTATTTCTTCCATAACAAATATTTCAAGTGTGTCGCCTTCTTGTATATCATTAAAGTTTTCAATTTGAAGACCGCACTCATATCCAGCTGCAACCTCTTTTACATCATCTTTAAACCTCTTAAGTGATGCAAGTTTTCCTTCATGTATTACTACATTGTCTCTTATTACTCTTACTCCTGCATTTCTTGTAACCTTACCATCTAATACATAGCATCCAGCAATTGTACCTAAGCTACTTACTTTAAATGTTTGTCTAATTTCAGCATTACCTATTACTTTTTCTTCAAATGTAGGGTCTAACATACCCTTCATAGCAGCTTCTACATCTTCTATTGCTTTATATATTACAGAATATTGTTTTATTTCAATTCCTTCTTTTTGTGCCATATCTTTAGCTATTGGCTCAGGTCTCACATTAAATGCTATAATTATTGCATTTGCAACTTTTGCAAGTGTAACATCTGATTCAGTAACTCCACCAACATTTGAATGAATTACTTTTACTTGCACTTCATCATTTGAAATCTTTTCTAAGCTACTTGTTACAGCTTCGACAGAACCTTGTACATCTGCCTTTACAATTAAGTTTAATTGTTTTAATTTATTCTTTTCTATTTGTGAGAATAAATCATTTAAAGTAACCTTAGAAGTTGCATTTATTGATTTTTCTCTTTCTTGGCGTTTTCTCTTTTCTATCAAGTGTTTTGCTGTTTTTTCATCTTCTACTTCATAGAAAGTTTCACCAGCTTCTGGAACTTCAGTTAATCCTATTATTTCAACTGGAGTAGATGGTCCTGCTTTTTTAACTTTCTTTCCCTTGTCATTTACCATTGCTCTTATTCTTCCTATAACAGAACCTACAACTATTGTATCTCCTACATCTAATGTACCACGCTGTACAAGCATTGTGGCTATTGGTCCTCTAGTTTTATCAAGTCTTGCTTCGATAACAACACCTTTTGCTTGTTTATTAGGATTTGCTTTTAACTCTTGTACATCTGCAACTAGTAGTACCATCTCTAAAAGTCCATCTATATTTATTCTTTTTTTAGCAGATATTTCAACAAATACAGTATTTCCGCCCCACTCTTCTGGAACTAAATCATATTTCATCAATTCCTGTTTTACTTTTTCAGGATTTGCACCTTCTACATCTATTTTATTTATTGCAACAATAATAGGTATATTTGCATTTTTAGCGTGATTTATAGCTTCTATTGTTTGAGGCATTACACCATCATTTGCTGCGACTACAAGTATTGCTATATCTGTTACTTGCGCACCTCTAGCTCTCATTGATGTAAATGCTTCATGTCCTGGAGTATCAAGGAATGTTATTTCTCTTCCATTTACTTCAACTTTATATGCACCTATATGTTGTGTTATTCCTCCTGCTTCACCTTCAATAACATTTGTAGATCTAACAGCATCAAGAAGTGATGTTTTTCCATGATCTACATGGCCCATAACTACTATAACTGGTGGCCTTGGTTTTAAATCTTCTGGTCTATCTTCAGAATCATCGAATAATATGTCTTCTTCTGTTACAACTTCCTTTTTAATTGCATTTATTCCAAACTCTTGTGCTATAAGGAATGCTGTATCAAAATCGACTTCATTATTTACTGTTGCCATTATTCCATAATCTAAAAGTTTTTTAATAATATCTCCTGTTGTTTTTTTCATTTCTTGAGCTAAATCTTTTACTGTTATAGATTCAGGAATAGTTATTTCTGTTAACTTAAATATCTTTTGCTTTGTTCTTTCCTCGTCTTGAGTATTCTTTTTCTTGCCTCTTTTTCCTCTAACTGTTGTTAGATCATAATAATCTAACATTCCACCTTCTGGATCAGAAAACATATTTGAAAGTCTATTTTCTTGTTTTAGATTTTTTAATTTGCCAGAATCAAAGCTTTCATCTCTTCTTGATTTTGCACTTTTTCTTTGTCTACTTTCATCTTGCATATTTTTATTATTTCTTTGTTTGCCCATACCTCTGTTGTACTCTCTAGTGTTTTCTTTTTCTCCTAAATCTTGTGCCATAATATTCTTAATATTCTTTTCTATACCTTTTTCATCAAGAGTTCTTCTTCCATTGTTATTCTTAAAATTATCATTATTTCCTTGTCTATTTCCAAAATTATTTTTATTTTGAAATCTGTTATTTTTATCAAAATTATTATGATTATTATGTTCTCCATTATTGTGTCTATTAAAATCATTTTGTCTATAATTATTATCACCAAAATTTCTTTTATTATTTTCAAATTTTGGCTTATTTGAATAGTTTTTGCTTTGTTCTTGTAGATTTTGTTTCTTTTCTTCTTGTTTTGGTTCTTCTATTTTTTCTTTAATTTCTACTTCTTTTTTTGCTTCTTCTTTAATTACTTCTTCTTTTTTAATTTCTTCTTTTTTTGCTTTAGAAGGAAAACCAAACAATTCACTTGCTGTCATTGGTTTTGTTGGCTTATTTCTGTAGACAATATTATATTCTTTATTTTTATTTCTTTCAACGAATCCAAGATCTTTTCTTGATTTCTGCTCTTTTTCTCTTTTTTCTTGCTCCCTTCTTGCAATCTCATCATCTGAAATAATAACTTCTCTTCTAATTATTACAGGTGTGCTATTTGCTTTATCCTTTTTAGGCTCTTCTTGTCTTTGCGTCTGTGAAATACTTTTTTCAGTTTTCTTATTAGTCAATTCTTTTTCAATTCTTTTAACATCTTTTTCATCTATAATACTTAAATGGCTCTTCACTTCTAAGCCTAGTTTTGTTGCTATATCTAGAATTTCCTTACTTGACTTATTTAATTTTTTTGCTAATTCATGTATTTTTATTTTATCCATAGCAAGTCACCCCCGTTTATTTTTTTCATTATCCCTTCTGAAAAATTATTATCTGTTACTCCAATTATTGCTCTATTTTTCTTTCCTATTGCACTACTTAATTTTTCTATTGTATTAAATTCTATTACTTTTATGTCATTCATAGTACATACATATTCTATATTTTTTTTGGTTTTATCTGATGCATCTTGTGCCAGTATAACTAATTTTATTTTATTTTTCTTTATCCCTTCTATTACTGCATCATTTCCTGAAATTATCTTTCCGAGCTTTTGCTCCGAAGTCCTAGTAATCCTAAAACATTTTCTTTATCTGTCAAAAATTACACCTCTTAATTCGTTATATTTTTTATCACTAATATTTGTCTTTAAGACTCTTTCTAATTTTTTTGTCTTAACAACATTTTCAAAGCATTTTATATCTTTGCAAAGATATGTGCCTCTTCCTCCTGAAGTTTTATTAGAATCAATAATTACCTCATCATTTAATTTAACAATTCTAATTAAATTATCTTTATGAAACTTATTTCTGCAACCTATACATGTTCTTATCTCTTTACTATTCTTCATTATCTTCCTCTACTATTTCTTCAGTTTTCGTTTTTTCTTGTTCTCCTTCTTGCTCTTCTTGCATTTTCATTAACATCTCTCTAAATTGAGATTCTGATTTTATATCTATTTTCCAACCTGTAAGTCTTGCTGCAAGTCTTGCATTTTGTCCTGCTTTTCCAATTGCAAGTGATAATTGATCATCTGGAACGATTACTCTTGCAGACTTTTCATCTTCTATATCTACTGCCATTACTTTTGCAGGAAGTAGAGCTGATGATATAAATATTGCTGGATCCTCATCCCATTCGATAACATCTATTTTTTCTCCATTAAGTTCATTAATTATATTTTGTATTCTTACACCTTTTTGTCCTACGCAAGAACCTACTGGATCTATATTTTCATTTGAAGCATGAACTGCAACTTTGCATCTATTGCCTGGATCTCTTGATACACTTTTTACTTCGATTAATCCTTCATATATTTCTGGAATTTCAAATTCAAATAACTTTTTCACAAAATCTCCTGCTGTTCTTGAAACTATAACTTGTGGTGTACCTTTATTTCCTCTTACTACATCAAGTACATAAGCTTTTACTTTGTCATTTACTTTATACTTTTCTGTTGGTATTTGCTCCTTTGCAGGCATTATTCCCTCTAGTTTTCCTAAATCTAAAATTACAACACCTGTGTCTGCCCTTTGAACTATTCCAGAAACTATTTCACCTTTTCTCTCATTAAATTCTCCAAATACTATATCTCTTTCAGCCTCTCTTAATTTTTGTATAATAACTTGTTTGGCTGTTTGAGCTGCTATTCTTCCAAAGTTTCTAGGATTTATTTCAACATCAACAGTATCTCCTACTTTAAGTTTTTTATTAATTTTAACAGCTTCAGACTTGCTTATCTGTAAAACTGGATTTTCTACTGCTGTAACAACTTCTTTTACAGAATAAATATGTGTCTCTCCTGTTTTCTTATCTATAGCAATCTTTGCATTCTCACTATCCTTATAATTATTTTTGTACGCTACCATTAAAGCTGACTCAATCTGTTCAATTAAATATTCTTTTTTTATTCCTCTCTCTTTTTCTAATGTCTCTAGTGCAATTTGTAATTCGTTGTTATCAATGGCTTTCATTTTTTTAATCAATCCTTTCTTTACCAATTATATTTTGTTTTTATTTGTGCTATTTGATTTCTATCTATCTCTTTTTCTTCTTTCTCAGTTTGTATATAAATTTTATTTTCATCAAACTTTGTAAGTGTTCCTTGCAAAATCTTTGAGTTATCTAATGTTTTAAATAACTTTATTTCTACTTCTTCTCCTATGTTTTGCTCTAAATGCTTATTCTTTCTTATAACTCTTTCTATTCCAGGTGAAGAAACCTCTAAAAAATATTGTTCTTGTATATAATCTGCTTCGTCTAGAACATCATTTATTGCATTTGATACTTTTTCACAGTCATTTAAATCTATTCCAGTTTCTTTATCTATATATATTCTTAAAAAATAATCTTTTCCGTTCTTTTACATATTCTACATCATATAAGTCATAGCCTAAATCTCTAATATATGGAGTTATTAGTTCTTCAACTTTTGTCTCGATATTCGCCAAGCGTTTATCACCTCTTTCCACAAATAAAGAGTGGAATTTGCTTCCACTCTTCTAGTCTCATATTTAGCATAATTATTATATACTGTATTTCCAGTAATGTCAATACTTTTTGTTAATTTTTATGCATACTATTGATTTTTAGATATTTGTGTTATATAATATTTGTACATTATGTAAAGGAGGGCATCTTATGATCATTGTACTTACACTTATGGTTTGCATTGCAATTGCAGCTGTTGTCTCTGCTGTGTTGTACGTAAATCAGGGCAAAAAATCCGTGCATCCCAAGATTGACTTGGAAAATGTTAGGATAAAAGACTCTGGTAGTACTATGGATAATCTAGATCCTTATGCAATTAATCCTAAGAAGCTAGGGTTTTGATAATGCCTACAAGTGCAACTAGAATGATGCCAAAGAGACACTGGAATAATTCCCAGTGTTTCTTTTTTTAATTTACCATTATCATCTTTTAGCCGATAACATAACTATTATGCTACTTTATCTTGATAATTAACAATTGTTACTTCTGCACTTATTTGTTTCAACTTATTTACAATTTTTTCAATATTTTGCGAAGTCTGATCATCAAAATATTGCTCACCGCATTTTGTACAAACTTTTGCTGGTACTTTTTTTATAATAATAATTGTATCATCCATATCAACCACATAATTTATTTTTTTATCTTTTAATTCTCCATCACATTTAAAACAATTCATTACTTTCTCCTCCTTGTTTTCATATCATCTTCCCATTTGTTTGTATCAGGATAATATGCTGTTATAATATAAAGTGTATAATCTTTAATTCCACAAACTACATGTAATATTTTTTTATTTGTACTATATCCTATTATTAAACAACTAGGATATGGGTAATCATCATAATAATATTCTAATATCATTCCATTATTTATAGCTATTTTTACATCAGATATTGATATATCTCTTTGGCTTAATCTGTTTAGGCAATGCTTAGTCCATACGATATTTCTTTTTAAAATACATTTTCTTATATTTTCAATGTTTAACAATTCTTCGTTCAATATTTTCCTCCTTTATTTTAGCATATAAAATGCAATTTATGCAATTGTTTTTTTAATTTTATACTTTTGAGTTTCTTTGGATGATTTTCCAATAGAATTTATTTTCGTTTTGACTTAAAAGATGTAATTTTAAAAAAATAAAATAGATAGAAAGTTTCGATTACAAAATTTTCAAAACTTCTACCTATTTTATATAATAATATAATTTTATTGTCAAGGATTACTTTTCGACAAAATACGACATTAGTACATTCCTTCCATTCCAGCTCCTGCTTGTTCATTATGTCCATGTCCGCATCCACAGTTTTCTTCTTTCTTATCTGTTACAATGCTTTCTGTTGTAAGTACCATAGATGCAATACTTGAGGCATTTTGTAAAGCACTTCTTGTAACTTTTGTTGGATCAACAATTCCTGCTTTCTTCATATCTACATAATCTTCTTCGCTTGCATCAAATCCAAATCCTTCTGCACTTGTTTTAACTTTTTCTACAACTACAGATGGCTCTAGTCCAGCATTTAAAACTATTTGTCTCATTGGTTCTTCTAGTGCTGCAAGAACTATTTTTCCCCCTAATTTTTCATCTTCTTTTAATCCCTTTACTGCTTCTTCTACTTTAGGTATAACATTTATATATGCTGTTCCTCCACCTGCAACTATTCCTTCTTCAACTGCAGCTTTTGTTGCAGCTAAGGCATCTTCTATTCTTAGTTTCTTTTCTTTCATTTCTATTTCTGTTGCAGCACCAACTTCGATTACAGCAACACCACCTGCAAGTTTTGCAAGCCTTTCTTGTAATTTTTCTTTATCAAATTGACTCAAAGTGTCTTCTAATTGTTTTTTGATTTGATTTATTCTGGCTTTTAATTTATCTTTATCTCCTGCTCCATCTACTATTACAGTATTTTCTTTTTGAACTTTTATTTGTCTTGCTCTACCTAATTGATCTATTGTTACATCTTTTAATTCTAATCCTAAATCAGATGTAATAACTTCTCCACCTGTTAAGATTGCTATATCCTCTAGCATTTCTTTTCTTCTATCTCCATATCCAGGAGCTTTTACAGCTACTACATTTAATACTCCTCTTAATTTGTTTAATATTAATGTAGATAATGCTTCATTTTCGATATCGTCAGCAATTATTAAAAGTTTTCCAGAGTTTTGCATTAATGTTTCTAATAATGGTAAGATTTCTTGGATATTGCTTATTTTTTTGTCTGTAATTAATATATATGGTGTGTCAAATACTGCTTCCATTTTTTCTGTATCTGTTACCATATATGGAGAAACATATCCTTTATCAAATTGCATTCCTTCTACTACATCAACTTTTGTTTCTGAAGTTTTGCTTTCTTCTAGTGTTATAACTCCGTCTTTTGAAACTTTTTCCATTGCATCTGCAATAAGTTCTCCAATTTCAGTATTATTTGCAGAAATACTTGCAACTCTTGCTATATCTTCCTTACCATTAACTTGTGAACTGATTTTCTTTAAAGCTGAAACTGCTACATTTACAGTTTTATCCATTCCTCTTTTTATAGCCATCGGATCTCCACCTGCAGCAACATTTTTGACTCCTTCTTTTATCATTTTTTGAGCTAAAACAGTAGCTGTTGTTGTTCCGTCTCCTGCTATATCATTCGTCTTTGTTGAAACCTCTTTTACAAGTCTTGCTCCCATATTTTCATAAGGATCATCTAATTCTATGTCTTTTGCAATTGTTACTCCATCATTTGTTATAAGTGGAGCACCAAAACTTTTATCTAGTACAACATTCCTTCCCTTTGGACCTAATGTAACTTTTACAGTGTCTGCTAATTTATTAACACCTTCTAATAATTTTTTTCTGGCATCTTCGCCATATAAAATTGTTTTTGCCATTTAAAATCATTTCCTTTCTTTAAACTCTAAACTATTTTTGCAAGAATATCTGATTGTTTAACAATGATATATTCTTCACCTTCATATTTTATTTCTGTTCCTGAATATTTGCTTACAATTACTTTATCTTTTTCTTTGATGTACATTTCAACCATTTCTCCATCTACCTTACCACCTGGTCCTACTGCAATAACCTCTGCAATTTGTGGTTTTTCTTTTGAGTTTGCTGAAAGAATAATACCACTTTTTGTTGTATCTTCGCTTTCACACATTTTGATTAAAACTTTGTCACACAATGGTTTAATCATTTTACATACCTCCTTTGATTAGCACTCGTTATTTCCGACTGCTAATATAATTTACACCTTTTTAATTCTATTGTCAATAGAATTTACAAAAAAATCATATTTTTTTATAATTAATTAATACAATTTATATCTAATTAGTATAAAATAAACTAGATTTGATATAAGTTTTATATTTATTGAACCTTTATTCATAATATTCAAGCAAAATAAAAAATTGTAGAGATTTTCAAATTAGTCTTAGTTTAATTTAAAAAATGCAAAATCAGTCAGAGAAAAATATCTTCTGACTGATTTTTATATATTTGGAAAGAAAAACACGAATTATTAATTCAATAACTGTCTAGTTATTTGTATTTTGGTTGCTTTAGTTAAATCTTGTATATCACTTGTTTTAAGTTTTGTACTTTCTCCTGGTTTTAATACTGGTATATATGCTGGTAATTTTGTAATTATTTTTCCATTCGCATTTATTAACCCTACATCTAGAATAATTCCTCCTTGTTCTTCTTGGGTCTTATTTGTTACATTTCCTACTATATCTGTCAATCCATTTTTATAATTTAAATCTATTCCGCTTATTTCCATTCCTTCTATTGTTTTCGTATCTAATACTTTTCCATCTGAACTAATCATAAATTCATTTGTTTTTTCTTTATTAATTGTGTTTTCGTTATTATCTTTATTTTCTTCTGGATTTTTTATATTATTTGAATCACTTGCTAAAGTATTTAATTCAACATTGTTACCTTGTGTATTTTCTTCACCTTGAGCAAGTAATGTTTCTTTTTCATTATTTATACCTAAAATATTTAATGCAACTATTATAACTATTCCAACCACTATTAATATTATTATTCCTTTTTTCTCCGAATCTCTCATTTTACTCTCCCTTCTTTAGTTTAATCCTATATTAATCATGTGCTACACCGCCATAGTTGTGCGCGCAGTAATAGTGACCATTGTAGTAACCATGACCACAGTTGTAACGACCATATGAGTGAGCAGAAGTTCTACCATGTTCGCATGTCTCCGTAACTGTATGAGGAGATGTGTTTCCGTGTGAACATGGACTTGTTGTAGTCACAGTATGCGCACTCATGTTACCATGTATGCAAGGTGAGTCTATTGTATGTGAACTAGAGTATCCATGTGGGCAGGTTTTGTCGTAGAAACCGTCATTGTTGTGGTCAGGACCAGGGCAGTGATCAACACGTCCTCCAGAGCATTGGGTAGTGGTAGTTGTACCACCAGGACAAGTGTAAGAACTTCCTCCACTGCACCACTCAGAACCTCCCCCACTACAGTACTTCGTCGTTCCTGTACATTGTGTTTTTGCTTTGTTATCTCTTTTAGTTGCTGTATGATTTACTGTGTCTGTTACTTCTACATGATATGTATAATCTGTGTAATTAGATAATCCTGTTACTTCTAAATCTATATTTTTTCCTTGTGCTTGATTCTCTAGTGTCCTTTTTGGTGTTTTTTCAGCATCTATATATACCTTGTATGTTAGTTTTCCTTGGTCTGCTGCATCTGGATCTGTTGCATTTACTCTTATTGTAAGTGTTGTTGGTGTTTTGCTTGCAACCGATACACTGTTTATTACTGGTGCTACATTTGCAAGTGGTAATACTGCATCTGCATTTGCACTTTTTCTTAGGTTTTCTGCTTTGTCTACTGCTTCTACATATACTTTGTGTGTCATTCCATCTTTTTGGTTTGTTGCGTTATATGTTGCACTTGTTGATTTGCCTAATACTAATTTTCCATCTATATAATAATTATAATATGCTATTCCTGATTCGTTATCTTTTGCTGAACTTGCATCTATTGTAAATGATGTTGGTTGTATATTTTTTATTACTGGTGTAAATTCAATTGGTTTATCCAAATCTACTATTGTCACTGTTGCAGTGTTTCCTGAATAGTTATATCCATCTGTTAATCGTGCTTTTACTGTATATCCTAATTGTAAATTGTCTATTACCTGTCCATTTTCTATTGTTATGTCTTTTCTTCCATTTACTATACTTCCTTTTTCGTCATATACATCATATTTTACTGTATAGTTATCTTGACTTGTCTTTTTTATTACTACACTTGCTATTCCATTCTTCCATGTTGTATTCTCAAAGTCTAATTCTCCCTCTCCATATTCTATTACTTTTGTTCTTGCTTCTGCATATTTTTCACTTGTTCCGTTTTTATTTGTTGCTTCTACTTTTATTGTGTATATTTTATCTTGATCTAGTCCATCTATTGTATAGCTTAAATTTTCTGTTCCTGTTATTGCCTCTTTATATTCTCCTGCTTCTCCTATTGCTCCTTCTTTATAGTAGTATGCATATGTTGCTCCTTCTCCTCTTTTTACTGTTATGTCTGCTTTTATACTTCTTGTTGTTGCTGTTAATTGTAGTTTTACTATTTTTACTGTTAAGTCTTCTGCTTTTCCTTCTACTTCTACATGGTCTACTTTGCTCTTATCTTCTTCTGTTGGTACTACTCTTGCTACCCATCCATCTGGTGTTACTACTTCTTTACTTCCATCTTCATTTTCTACTGTTTCATTTGGATCTATTACGTCTTTCTTCTCTAATTCTTCAATGTATTCATCCATTGTTGGTTCTCTTCCCTCTTGTCCCGCCTCTGCTGTTACTGTAGCTTGAGGTATTACAAATCTTTCTTCTACTTCTCCTACTTGATATGAATCTGCTGCTCCCTTTGCTAGATCTAATAAGTTACCTGATCTTAATGTACCTATTGTTACTATTGATAATATAATTAGTATTATTATTGTAATTATCAAGGCTACTAATGTTATTCCTCTTTCTTTTTTCATATCTTCCTTTCCTTTCATTTTTTTATTTTTACTTTGTTTTTTATTCTTGCTTTTCTTTACTTGAAGTTACTTATCCTTATGTCATATGCATTTGATACATCTCCTGATATTGATACGTTTAATTTTACTTTCTTTCCTATTTCTATTGGGTCTATGAATCCCATTGCACTTGTTATTACTTTTCCTTCTTTATCTAATATTTCTACTTTTATTTTTTTCTCTGTTGTTCTTCTTGTTGTTTTGTTTTCTACTTCTGCTAATAATGTTGTCATTTTTCCTTTTTCTTTTTCTTTTAATTGTATGTTGCTTATTTCTAGTCCATCTAATGTTTTTGTTTTTGCTACTTCATCACTTATATTTAATTTGCTACCATCCTCTAATACTTGTACATATTCTTCTATTTCTTCTTTTGGATCTGTTGTTGTTTGATTTTGTCCTTTTCCTATTTCATTTCCTCCTGTTTGTCCTGAAGCTATTTGCTCATTTTGTGATTTTGCAGCTACTTTTACAAATATGTTTAGTCCGACTATGATTGCTATTCCTACTACTAATAGTATCAATATGTTTCTTTTCTCTTTCCCTGTCATTCGTTTTCCTTCCTTTCCTTTCCTTTTTTTATTTTATATAACAAAAGGGCACACAAAACTTATACTTTAATTAAGTATAAGTCCTGTGTGTCCTTATATTATCTTTTTCTTCTAATATATTATGTGTGTGTGTGTGTGTGTGTGTGTGTGTGTGTAGAGCCTCTAAGGTTCTAGCTTCTCTCATCTTTCGTTCTCCTCCAAAATTCACATTTTAACTTATGTGTTTAATTTTATTGTAGGATATTTTTCGTTAATAGTCAACAAAAGTTGCTAATTTGTAACATAAATTTAATAGTATTGTAATATTCTATCTTTTACATTTTTTTGCTGCTTCTACAAGTCCTACAAACAAAGGCTGAGGTCTATCAGGTCTTGACTTAAATTCTGGATGGAATTGTCCTGCAATAAAATATGGATGTTTTGTGTATTCTACCATCTCTACAAGTAGCCCATCTGGTGATGTTCCAGAAATCATTAAGCCTTTTTCTTCTATCATTTCTCTATAATTGTTATTAAACTCATATCTATGTCTATGTCTTTCTGATATTTCTTTTTTACCATATAATTTTTGGGCTAAACTACCGTCTTTAAGTACACAAGGATATGCTCCAAGTCTCATTGTTCCACCTTTTTTTGATACATTCTTTTGCGTATCCATAATATGTATAACAGGATTTTTGCAGTTTGGACTAAATTCTTCTGAATCCACATCATCAAGTCCACAAACATTTCTTATAAATTCAACAACTGCCATTTGCATTCCAAGACATATTCCAAGGAAAGGTATATTATTTTCTCTTACATATTTTATAGCATGTATTTTTCCTTCTATTCCTCTATTTCCAAATCCTCCTGGTACAATAACTCCTTGAACATCTCCTAATATCTCGTGTACATTTTCTTCTGTAACTGTTTCTGAATCAACATATTTTATATCAACATTTACATTGTTTACATATCCACCATGTCTTAAGCTTTCTGCAACAGAAAGATATGAATCTTCTAATCTAACATATTTTCCAACTATTGCAATTTTAACTGTGTCATTTCCTATATTTCTTATATGATCTATCATTTCTTGCCATTTTTCATTATGTGGTTTATTCTTCTCCAAATTCAAATGTTTGCAAACTGCGTCTGCTAATCCTTCTTTTTCTAGCATTAGTGGTACAGCATATAGATTATCTGCTGTTAAGTTTTGGATTACACATTCTTTTCTAACATTACAGAATAATGCTATTTTTGCTTTCATTTCATCGGTCATTTCTGCTTCACTTCTGCAAACTAATATATCTGGTTTAATTCCATAAGATTGTAACTCTTTTACAGAGTGTTGTGTTGGTTTTGATTTTAATTCATTTGAGCCATATATATATGGAAGTAGAGTGACATGTATATATATAACATCTTCTTTTGCTTTCTCTAGTCCTATTTGTCTTATTGCTTCTATGAAAGCTACTCCTTCCATATCTCCAACTGTTCCACCAAGTTCAGTTATTACTATATCTACATCTGTATTTTCAAAACTATAAATTTTTTCTTTTATTTCGTTTGTGATATGAGGGATTACTTGTACAGTTTTTCCTAGATAGTCTCCTCTTCTTTCTTTTTCTATAACACTTTGATATATTTTACCTGATGTTACAGAAGAATTTTTAGTCAAGCTTTCGTCTGTAAATCTCTCATAATGTCCTAAGTCCAAGTCTGTTTCTGCTCCATCATCTGTTACAAAAACTTCACCATGTTCATAAGGACTCATTGTTCCTGGGTCTACATTTATATATGGATCAAACTTTTGGTTTGCTACTTTATATCCTCTATTTTTTAATAATCTTCCTAGTGATGCAGCTGTTATTCCTTTTCCTAGTCCTGATACAACTCCACCTGTTACAAATATAAATTTTTTGTTCATTTTAACCTCCATAACCAAAAAAAATAGATTAAAATTTTCGCCACCTTAAAAAAGGGGTTTTTTTTTAATCTACTTTTTAATGTTAACACTTTTTTCTAAAAAAATCAACATATTTTTTAAATTTTCTATATTTATTTTAAACAAAATCAAAAAGATATAATATTGTTTATAAATATTATATCTTTTTAATTTATAAAGTATATTCTTTTTTAAGCTCTTCAATTGCAATGTTATATTCTTCATCATTTGGAGCTTTACCATGCCATCCAACCTGATTTTCCATAAAAGATACACCTTTTCCTTTTATAGTTTTTGCAATTATTGCAGTAGGTTTACCTTTAGTTTGTTTAGCTAAAGTAAAAGCATTTATTATTTCTTCAATATTGTGTCCATCTATATTTATTACATTAAAGCCAAAGCTTTTAAATTTACTGTCTATTGGATATGGATTCATTACTTTATCAACTGTTCCATCAATTTGTAAATTGTTATTATCAACAATTACACATAAATTATCTAGTTTATAATGACAAGCTGTCATTGCAGCTTCCCAAACTTGACCTTCTTGTAACTCGCCATCTCCAAGTAGGCAATAAACTCTTATTCCGCTGCGACTTAATTTTGAACTCATTGCAATTCCATTTGCAATAGAAAGTCCTTGTCCGAAGTGAACCAGTATTCATATCAACTCCAGGTACTTTATTCATATCTGGATGTCCCTGCAAATTACTATCTATATGTCTTAAATTTGATAGTTCTTTTTTATCGAAATATCCACGATTTGCAAGAGTACTATAAAGTGCAGGTGCCGCATGTCCCTTTGATAAAATAAATCTGTCTCTTGCTTCGTCCTTTGGTTTTTCCGGGTCTATATGCATTTGGTTAAAATATAATACAGTTAAAATATCTGCACAAGAAAGTGAACCACCAGGATGTCCAGATTTTGCTCCGTGCACAGCTTCAATGATTCCTATTCTTACATCAGTTGCTTTATTTTTTAACTCTTGAACATCAGTAATTTTCAAAACCTTGTCCTCCTTTATTTTGTTCCGAATATTCTGTCTCCTGCATCTCCTAGACCTGGAACTATGTAACCTACATCATTTAAATGTTCATCTATTGTAGCACAATAAATTTGAACATCTGGATGTACTTCTTGCATTTTCTTTAATCCTTCAGGTGCTGCAATAATGCTTAAGAATTTTAAATTCTTAACTCCGTCTTCTTTAAGTAAAGTTATAGCATCTATTCCAGATCCTCCTGTTGCAAGCATTGGGTCTATAATTATTACTTGTTTATTTTCTATTCCCTTTGGCATTTTATAATAATATCTAACAGGTTTTAATGTTTCTTCATTTCTATAAAGTCCAATATGTCCAATTTTAGCATTTGGTATCATTTTTATGATTCCGTCTATCATTCCTGTTCCTGCTCTTAATATTGGTACAAATACATAGTCATTTTCATCTATCATTTTTGCTTTAGTTTTTGTTATAGGTGTTTCTATTTCCACATCTTTTAATTTTGCATCTTTCATTGCTTCATAACATAAAAATAATGTTATTTCTGAAATTAATTCTCTAAATTCTTTTGTTCCTGTTCTTTTATCCCTTAATATTGCTAATTTGTGTTCTATTAATGGATGATTTAATTTGATTGGTTCCATATTTTTTCTCCCTTCTTTATTACAACCTTATTATCCATAATAAGATAATAGCTATACCAACAATTACTCTATATATTGCAAATCCTTTAAAGCTACCTTTCTTTAAGTAATTCATTAAAAATTTAATTACAAGTACTCCTACAATAAAACTTGCTAAAATTCCTATAAAAAATGGAACACTTACAACAAAATCTTTAAGTTTATATAAAGTTGCTCCAGCAACAATTGGTGTTGAAAGTAAAAATGAATATTTTGCAACAGACTCTCTCTTGATTCCAAGTAATCTACCAGTTGTCATTGTTATTCCTGAGCGTGATACACCAGGAATAAATGCTAAGGCTTGAGATAATCCTATCAAAAATGTTTGTTTAAATGTCATGTCTTTATATTCTACCTCTGATTTTGCATTTTTATCAACAACATATAAAATAATTCCCATTACAATTAGAGCAATACCTATAATGATTGGTGTTGTTAATGCATCTTCTAAAAATTTATCTAATAAAAATCCTATTGCTCCTCCTGGAATAGTTGCTATTACTAAGTACCAAAACATTTTTCCTTCAAAAGATTTTTTCTTTTTTACAACTTGATTATATCCTCCTACAATTAATTTTATCCAGTCTTTAAAGAAGAATAAAACTATTGCAAGTAAAGTTCCTGCATGAAGAGCAACATCAAATGCTTCAAAAGCTTCATTGAATGTTGCAGAATTAGTCCAGTTTAACACCCAAGGTATTATGTAAAGATGTGCTGAACTAGAAATTGGCAATAATTCTGTTAGTCCTTGTACAATTCCTAAAATAAGTGCTTGTAAAATTGACATTTTAATCTCTCCTATCTTTCCTTTTGATTCTCATTTTCATTTTGTAAATCCTCATATGTTTTCATATTTGGTTTTAATTTATGCATATTTAATTTTCCAACAATGTTATAAGTTTTATCAAGATGTTCTTTTGCTTTTAACTCTTTTTTACTATGTTTTGTTTTTCTTGGTTTTATATCTTCCTCATCAATAAGTGGTATTTGAAATTTGCTTTTAACTGGTATAAATATTGGCTCTTGATTTGCAATTTTTATATAATTGTTATCAAGCTCAATTGCAAGATTTACAAACTTAACTGCATTATCGTGATCGCCTCTTAACATATATATTTTTCCAAGTTTATAATATGCATCTGGTTCTTGGTCTTTATCTTCCAATGCTTTAGTAAAATACTTCTCTGCCTCATCCAAATCCATTTCTATTAGATTAATCTGTCCCAAATTATAGTATGCATGGTAAAGTAAACTATTGATTGTTGCTGCTTTTTCATAGCAAATTTTCGCATTTTGAAAATCATTTAACATTGTATATACTATACCCATATTATAATATAAATCATAATCATTTGGTGCATATTTAAGTCCGTTTGTGTACACATTTAATGCCTCTTTATATCTTTCTTGTGTGCATAAAATGTCTCCAAGTAACATTGTTGCATTTCTATATTCTGGTCTTTTGCTAAGTAGTGTATTTAGCATTACAATTGCATCATCAGGCTTGTCTAGTTCATTTAACAAATATGATATTTTATAATATGAATCATAGTCCTTTTTATTTAAATCAACAGCCTTTACGTATTCGTCAATAGCTTTTCTCATTCCACCTTCTTTTTCGTATACCTCTCCAAGCATTTTGTGTGCTGAATAGCTATCTGGATACTTTTCTATAAGTGATAATAATATGTCTTTACTTTTCTTACTATTTCCGTGTCAATGCATAAAACTTTGCTAATGCGATAAATATAAATTCTGAAAAATTTTTACCTTTGTGTTCTATGTACATGATTATTATTGGTATAATGATTGATAATATATATACTAATATTTTTACAAAAATATTATAATTTAATCTAAATATAATTTCTACAAAGCTAATTGTTATTCCTAAGGCCTGAAGTACAAGTATTGCTATATATGCAGAATCTATTTTCTTTATCATTTTGAAAAACATTGCAATAAATAGATAAAAAGCTAGAATACTGAATACAATTTTTTCTACAAGCATATAATTTTCCTCCTTTTCTTTTATCTATTTTCTCCTAATTATTTTATCCTATTTTTTGGTAAAAGTCTACAATTATTTTTAAAATATTTTAATTTTATCTGTATATATGTCAATGATGTGAAACAAAATTCTATAAAAAAATTTGTAGTATCATTGAATTATATATTGGTGCTTTC
>CANQPK010000002.1 GCA_947625685.1 uncultured Clostridia bacterium
TTTAAAAAAATATAAAAGAAAGGATATGTTTATAAAATCTATATTAAATAAACCTTATAAACATATTATACGAGGAGGAAATATTTATGAGTAGTATTGCTAAAAAGTATCAGATTAGAAGCTGGAGGAATGCAAAATACAGAATGACAGCCAAACAGATTTATGAGCGGGTGCTATCTGATAGCAAATCTAACTATAATTGGATTGCGCCAGCTACTGAACTGGTAAGAGTGTGTAATGAACGGAATTTCCCAGAGAAGTACGCAATAAAAATAAAATGCCTCATTCTGAATTGCTTTGCAAATCTAGAACTTTGCAAAGGAGAAATTCCTGCTGGATCTCTTTCAACTGATGATGCAGCCGTTTATTCATGCTATGATTCCTTGCCTAATACAGACGAAGAAGCAGTAGATGCTAAGGAAAATTATCTGAAAGCAGTTATAGCTGCTGCTGTTGAGTATGATGGATTTGAAGCTCGTATAAGGTGGTATAGCGGACCAGTATATGAAAAAAAGGTCAAGGACTGGAAAGAGGCAAAGTTTGCAGAATATGCTTCTGCAAAAGAAATTGACTTTGATCAATTACGGAAAGATTTAAGCAAAGATTTCGATGCAATGATAAAAAAAGCAGAAGATGAGGGAATTTTTGAAGAAGACATCAAAAGGAGTAGAGAGTCTATGAAGAAATTCATAGATAATCTGTCTGAAATTTTAGCAAATTAGCTCAAAAGGAGTGTTTGGATTTCCAAACACTCCTTTTATATATCATTATAATAATTTTTTAAAATTTATTTATGCAAAAAAGTTTTTTCAACGTAAAGTTTACTTGCAAAAGACTGAGCTACACTTTGAAGAAGTGATTGTTCAAAAGATATATTATCAGGTACAGTATATTCTACTCCTTCAAATGTATATAAAATAGCTCTTTCTAGTGCTTCACAAAATTCATCATATGCTACATTAAATTTAGCAGTTTTTATAGCAAGAGTCATAAGTTCTGAAATATCATTAATACTATAAATTTGTTTTAATATACAAATAACAAATAAAGTAACTATGTGTATTTTATTGTATTTTTTCTTCCTAGGTGGCTTTATAAGTCCTTGTTTTACATAGTTATTAATCATAGTTTTAGTTATAATATTTTCTTCTTTATTACCTATATAATTTTTAAGATATTTTTCTAGTATAGTTACAGTTTGATCCAAATACAAATCCAAATTTGGAAGTTCAGACCATCTTGGTATATGAAAATTAGAAATAGTAGTCTTTGACATATTAATTCCTCCATAAAAAATTACAAATGAATTATATCACATATTAACATAAAAATCAAATTAAATCTAAATTATTAGAGTTCTAACCCAAGCCCCAAGCGAATACAATTAAACAAAAAAGTAAACTTTATGGGGGTTAGTGTAATGGGAGGAATAGTTTCACACAATTTGTCTGCACATAAAAATATACATGCAGGTAAAAAGTCCATAGAAGAGCGTGCCTGCAATTTGGCGCGATATATAATAGATTCAAAAGATACAGTAAGAGGAACCGCAAAGAAATTTCGGAATATCTAAGTCTACAGTACACAAAGATGTCAGCGAGAGACTATTAAAAATAAATCCAGTACTAGCATTAGAAGTTAGAAAAATACTAGATGAAAACAAGGCAGAAAGGCATATAAGAGGAGGGATGGCAACTAAATTAAAATATACAAGAAAAGATAATGCAAGCTAAAAACACTTAACAAAATCTTAAGAATAATATTTTAACAAAAGTACTTTATCTTTTGGAAGTTTTGTATTATAATATTAATGTCATAAATTGTGTTAAAACAAAATGCAAAACTCTCTAAGGAGGATAATATATGAAAAACGATAAAAAGAAACAAAAAAGTACAAGTGAAGACACATCAAATGATGAAACAATAGTATATAAAGTATCTAAGAAAAATAAAAAACCAAAAAAAGATAAAAAGAAAAAGAAAAAACACCCAAAACTAAGGTTGTTTATTAAAATAATGTTAATAACATTTGCTATACTTGCAGTAATTGGAGGAGGCATATTTGGAGCAATACTATATAGATGTATATGGGGAGATTGGGCATTATCAAAAGAAGACTTAAATATACAATATTTAAATTCAACTGTATATGACATAAATGGTGATTTACTTGCAACATTAGCAGGAACAGAAAATAGGCAAATAATTAGTAAAGAAGATATGTCTGAATATTTACCTAAAGCATTTATCTCAATAGAAGATGAAAGATTTGAAAAGCATCATGGAGTTGACTGGAAAAGAACAGCTGGTGCAATATTGACATTTGCTACACATAGTGGAGAATCTTCATTCGGTGGAAGTACAATAACTCAACAGTTAGTAAAAAATCTAACAGATGAAAAAGAGGATAAAGGATTTGCAGGTGCATTAAGAAAAGTAAAAGAAATTATAAGAGCATACCAAGTAGAAAATATATTATCAAAAGATCAAGTATTAGAGTTATATTTGAATCTAATTCCATTAGGAAATGTATATGGAGTTCAAATGGCATCTAGATATTATTTTGATAAAGATGCAAAAGATTTAACATTAGTGGAATCAGCATATATTGCAGGAATAACACAGGCACCAAGTACATATAATCCTTTTGGAACAACAGATAGAACAGAAAGAATAACTAAAAGAGTAAAAGCAGTGCTTAAAAAGATGAAAGATCTTGGAAAAATAGGTCAAGAAGAATATGATTCTGCAATTAAAGAAGTAGATGCTGGAATAAAATTTAAACAAGGTAAAGTATCACAAATGAATAATTTAACCTACCATACGGAAGCAGCACTAAAAGAGATAGTAGAAGATTTGATGGAAAAGAATGGTTGGGAAAAGAAAGTTGCAGAAATGCATTTATACAGTGACGGATATAAAATATATACAACATATAACCCAGATATCCAAAAGGCTGTAAACAAACAATATATAGATAATAGCAAAAAATATACTACATCATACAAAACTGTAACAAGGAAAAATCCAGACGGAACAACTACAAAGGAAAAAGTAAGACAAGAATCTGCAATGGTAATAATAGATCATAAAACAGGTCAAGTTGTTGCAGGATACAGTGGATTTGGAGAAAAAACAGAGGAAGATACAAAAGGCATAAATAGAATGACAGATGTAATACACAGCCCAGGTTCATCTATAAAACCACTTGCAGTTATTGGACCAAGTTTAGAGGAAAGAAAAATAACAGCAGGAACAGTTGTAGATGACACACCATTAACAGTTGGAAAATATACTCCAGACAATGATACACCTGGCTACTATGGACTTATGAATATTAGATATATTTTAAGAGTATCTAGAAATATACCAGAAGTAAGGATGATGCAAAAACTTACTGTAGAAAAATCACTTGAATATCTAGACAAATTTGGATTAGATATAACAAACGAAAAGAATGACGGATTGTCATTAGCTCTTGGCGGAATGAGTTATGGACCAACTGTTTTACAAATGGCAGCAGCTTATGCTGCAATCGCAAATGATGGAACATATATAGAGCCAACTTTCTATACAAAAATTACAGATGCCGATGGAAATACTGTAATGGAAACGAAACAAGAAACAAGAAGAGTATTATCAGAGCAAAATGCATGGATATTACAAACTTTACTTAAAGAACCAACAGGAACTGGAATGACAGGTTCATCAGGAGCAACAGCAACTAGAGCAAGAGTGAAAAATCAAGCAACAGCTGGAAAAACAGGAACAACAAATAAATCTAGAGCTTTATGGTTCTGTGGATTTACTCCATATTATGCTGGGGCAGTTTGGCTAGGATATGATATAGAAACTGACGGAAAAGCATCTGGAGGATCTGGATTAGCAGCTGCGCTTTGGGGAGCTGTTATGACTGATGTACATGCAAAACTTCCTAAAGCAGATTTCGAAAAACCAGATGGAATAGAAACAGCAGTAATTTGTAAAGAATCAGGATTACTTGCAACTGATCTTTGCAAAGCAGGACACGGAACTGGAAATATGGCATATACAGAATATTTTGCAACTGGAACTAAGCCAAAAGAATATTGTGATGTTCACCAAAAAGCAAAAGTATGTAATGTATCAGGAAAACTTGCAACAGATAATTGCAAGGAAGTATCAGAGAATATATTTATAACAAGGGAAAATGCAGATAAAGATAAATCTTGGCAAAAAGCATCAGATGCTAAATATATGTTACCAACAGAAAGTTGTGATGTATGCCAAAATACACCTAACCCAGAGGAAAACGATCCAAATGGTGAGGGAGGAAACACAGTAAACCCAGATACTAATACAAACACAGATACGAATACTAATACTAATACTAGCACAAATACAAATACAAATACTAATACAAACACAGACACAAATAGTAACACTAATCAAACACAAAAGCCAAATACAAATGAAACACAGAAACCAAATACAAACACTAGTACAAATACAGCCAATTAATAGATTTATAAAAAGATAAATCCAAGGACATATTAGAAATGGAGGACTAAGAAGGATTGAAACTCAAATTATATAATACACTTACAAGAAGCAAGGAAGAATTTAAACCAATAAATGACACAGTTAGGATCTACTCTTGTGGTCCTACTGTGTACAGCTATGCTCACATAGGTAATTTTAGAGCATATGTCTTTATGGACACATTAAGAAGAGTATTAAAATATAACGGGTATAAACTAAGACATGCTATGAATATAACTGATGTAGGACATCTAGAGTCAGATGCAGATGAAGGAGAGGACAAAATAGCGAAAGCAGCAAGAAAAGAAAACAAAGATCCTTATGAAATAGCAAAATATTATACAGATATATTTTTAAGAGATTTTGATAGATTAAACATAGATAGACCTGAAATTATATGTAAGGCCACAGATCATATACAAGAAATGATAGAATTTGTATCTGAAATAGTAAAAAATGGTTATGGATATGAAACATCAAAAGGAATATATTTTGATATATCGAAATTAGATAAATATCCTATTTTGTCAGAAAGAAAAGTGAAGGAGCAAATAGCAGGAGCAAGAGTAGAAGTAGATAAAGAAAAAAGAAATCCAGAAGATTTTGCTTTATGGATAAAAGCTCCTGAAAAACATTTAATGAAATGGGAGAGTCCTTGGGGGCTTTGCTATCCAGGATGGCACATAGAATGTTCAGCAATGAGCCAAAAATATTTAGGAGAAGAATTTGATATTCATACAGGAGGAATAGATCATATACCAACACATCATGAAAATGAAATAGCACAGAGTAAAGGAAAATGCGGAAAAATTCCAGCTCGTTTTTGGATGCATTGTAATTTCCTAACAATTGACGGAGGAAAGATGTCAAAGAGTCTAGGAAATATTTATACATTAGACACTTTACAAGAAAAGAATATTGAACCTCTTGCCTATAAACTACTTTGCTTTTCGTCACATTATAGAAATAAACTAAACTTTACTTTTGAAGGAGCAATATCAGCACATACATCACTTCAAAGATTAAGAGATGGATATAAAAAGCATCTTGAAGGCACAGATGAAGTAGATAAAGGAATTATAAATGATTTTGAGGAAAAATTTCATACTGCAATAAATGATGACCTAAATATGCCAATAGCAATGAGTATAGTATGGGATGTTGTAAGATATCCTAAGAAGTCAAAAGAAATGGCAGAGTTATTACTTGAATTTGATAGCGTATTAGGATTAAATATAGATAAAGAACAAGAATTACACGAGATCCCAGAAGAAATACAAAAACTTATAGAAGAAAGAAAAACTGCAAGAGAGAATAAAAACTGGGAATTATCAGATAAAATAAGGGATATAATAAAAGAAAAAGGGTATATTATTAAAGATTCTAAAAATGGCATGACAGTGGAAAAATTTGAAAATTAGTTTATTACTTAAGAAAGGATTGAAGATTTTATATGGAAGAAAAAAATATGAACTTCTTTAAAAAAATATGGACAAGCATAAAAGATTTTGAGAAATATGAAGAATTTGCTGCAGAGAAATTATCAAAAGCAATAAAATATATATTATTAATTACTTTAATATTTACAACGATAATTTCTATCTCTTATACATATAAATTTCATACAGTTTTACAAGATATAAAAGATTATATAAACACTAATTTTGAAGAAATAAGCTTAAAAGAAGGGAATTTAAAAGTATCACAAAATGAGCCTATAATAATTGAAAATGAAGACAATGTTGTTCCTATAATCATTGTAGATACATTATCTAACGAAGTAAATGAGCAATATTTAGATAAAGCAAAACTATATAATACAGGCATAGTATTTTTATCTGATAGGGCAGTGGTTCTAAGTAATTTAGTTAAAGAAGAACAAAGTATAAAATATTCAGACATAACTAATAGTGAAATAGCAAATAAAGAGGAATTAATTAGACTATTTTCAAATTCAAATATTTACTATGTATATTTAGTATTTTTCATGACCATATTTATATATCTATATATAATATATTTAACAACAAACTTAATTGATGCATTTGTTTTAGGAGTACTTGGCTATTTGTTTGCTAGAGTTGTAAGACTAAGATTAAAATTTAAGGCAACATTTAATATAGGAATATATGCTTTAACTTTACCAGTAATACTTAGCTTAATATATACATTGATAAACACCTTTACAGGATTTACTATTGAATATTTCCAATGGATGTACACAACTATTTCATATATTTATGTAGCAGTTGCAATATTAATGATAAAGACAGAAATAACTAATCAAAAAATACAATTAATGAGACTTGAACAAATACAACAAGAGATTAAAAAGCAAGAACCTGAAGAAGAACCAGAGGATAAAAAAGAAGACAAAAAAGATAAGGAAAAAGATAAAGAAAAAAATGAGAAAAACAAAAAAGACAAACAAAATGATGAGGAAGCACCTGAAGGATCTAATGCTTAATATTCAGTATAGAAAGGAAGTAAAAGATTGAAAAAAGATAAAAACAAAAAAAATAATAATAACAATAATACTATGTATATTTTAATATTATGTGTATTGCTAATTGTTGCAGCAATTTTGTTAACAATATATTTTATGCAAAATAATAATAAAGAGAAGGATGAAATTGCATATACTGAACTTCTAAAAGATATTGCGGAAGAAAAAGTAGAAAAAATAGAAATGACAGTAGGAAGTGCAAAATTAAAAGTAACTTATAAAGAAAGAAAAAAAGAAGAAGATACTGAAAAAGTAATAATTCCAAATACAGAAGTATTTGTTGAATATGTTCAAGCAAGACAGGCAGAAGGAAACAAAGTAGAATTAAATATAGTAACATCAGGAGTATTGGCTAAAATAAGTGATAATTTCCTTTCTATAATATCAACAGCATTAATGATTACAATAGTAGTTATGGTATTTAAAATGCAAGGCTTGGGAGATAAAGGAAAGGTATATGACGGAGTAGAAAATAAAACAAAAGTAAATTTTGATGATGTAGCGGGATTAGAGGAAGAAAAACAAGAAATGATTGAAATAGTAGACTTCCTAAAGGAGCCTGAAAGATTTCAAAAAATGGGAGCAAAAATACCAAAAGGAATACTTCTTTGTGGAAAACCTGGAACTGGAAAAACATTAATTGCAAGAGCAATTGCAGGAGAAGCTAATGTTCCATTTATATCTATGAGTGGTTCTGAATTTATAGAAATGTTTGCAGGACTTGGAGCATCTCGTGTTAGAAAATTGTTTGAAAAAGCAAAGAAACTTGCACCTTGTATCATATTCATAGATGAAATAGACGCAATAGGATCAAGAAGAACAAATGCAAGTGGGGCTGAGTCTGAAAATAATCAAACTTTAAATCAATTGTTAGTTGAAATGGATGGTTTTGAGACTAATGATACAATAATAGTACTTGCTGCAACAAACAGACCAGAAATGCTTGATAAGGCACTTTTAAGACCTGGAAGATTTGATAGACAAATAACAATAGCCCCACCAGACTTAAAAGGTAGAGAAGAAATACTTAAAATATATAGCAAAGAAAAGAAGTTTTCAAACGAAATAGATTTAAAAGATGTAGCAGAAGATACAGCAGGATTTACAGGAGCAGAACTTGCAAACATATTAAATGAAGCTGCAATTATTGCCACAGTAAATAAGCATGAAGAAATACAAAAAAGCGATATAGAAGATGCTGTAAAGAAAGTAACAGTTGGACTTCAAAAAACAAGCAGAGTCATATCTGATAAAGATAAAAAATTAACAGCTTATCATGAAGCAGGACATGCCATAGTAAGTAGATTTTTAAAGACAAGTCTAGATGTAAAAGAAATATCTATAATTCCAAGAGGAGTTGCAGGTGGATATACAATGTATAAAACAAATGAAGATAAGTTTTATATATCAAAAACTGAAATGGAAGAAAGACTTATATCTCTTCTTGGAGGAAGAGCAGCAGAAAAACTTGCTTTAGATGATATTTCAACAGGAGCTAGTAACGATTTAGAAGTTGCAACAAAACTTGCAAGAGATATGGTAATAGTTTATGGAATGAGTGATAAAATAGGACCTATTTCTTTAAAAGTAGATGATGTAAGGGAATTAGAATTATATGGAAATGAAATAGAAGATGAAGCTGGAAAAGAAATAAGAAACTTTATTGATATAGCTTATGAAAGAGCTATAAGAATACTTAGTGAAAATAGAAACATACTTGAACAAGTCGCAAATAGGTTATTAGAGAAAGAAACTATTTCACAAGAAGAATTTGAAGAGTTTTTTAGATAGATATTGGAGTAAAACAGGTAATAAATATTATTACCTGTTTTATATACAAAAGCTAAAATAATGTAAAAAATAATAGAATAATATTTTTTAAATACCTAAGAGATAATCTTAGGTATTTTTTTGTAGAATTTTGTCGAACGAAACTTGCTAATCGTCAAAACTTCCCAAGTTTCGCTATTGGAAAATATTACCAAATGATATATAATTTGAATTGAAATTTGGACAAGCTTTTAGAAAGGAAATTAATATGAATATTAATTATGATAAAGAATCTAAGTTATTGAAATTTGAAATAACAGAGGAAATAGACCATTGTAAAGTAGAAAAAATAAAAAGGAGGGTTGATAATGAGATTGAAAGATATGTTCCTCAAAACATTATATTTGATTTTGATAAAGTTTCTTTTATGGACAGTGCAGGTATCGGAATGCTAATTCGGGAGATATAAAGTTGCAAAGATGCTAGGCAGTGATATGGAATTAATAAATGTAAAACCAAATATCAGAAAAATTTTTGAAATGAGCGGAATACCTAAGATTATTAAAATAAGTTAAAGGAGGAATAACTTATGAAAACGAAATATGACAATGAAATGAATCTTGAAATTTTAAGCAAATCATGTAATGAAGCATTTGCAAGAATAACTGTTGCTGCATTTGCTTCAGGACTTGATCCAACAATCGAAGAAATATCAGATATAAAAACAGCAGTTTCAGAAGCGGTTACAAATTCAATAATACATGGATATGAAAATAATGAAGGAATAATAAAAATAAATTGCAAGATAGATAAGAGAAAAATAATAATAGAAATATCAGATACAGGAAAAGGAATAGAAAATATTGATATTGCAAAAGAACCATTGTACACAACAAAACCTGAACTTGAAAGGTCAGGAATGGGTTTTACCATAATGGAAAGTTTTATGGATGAATTAAAAATAGAATCAATACTTGGACTTGGAACTAAAGTAACAATGACAAAAACAATTAAAGAAAACACTTTAGGCTAAAGGAGAGATAAAAGTCCATAATGTATGATAAAAATATTGAAAATATAAAAATGGCAAGAGCAGGCAATGAGACGGCTATGACAGAACTAATAAATGACAACAACGGACTAATATGGAGTATAGTAAAAAGATTTCTGTCAAGAGGATATGAAGCCGAGGATTTATATCAAATAGGATGCATGGGTTTTATTAAAGCAATTAAAAGATTTGAAACAGACTATGATGTAAAACTCTCAACCTATGCAGTACCGTACATATTAGGAGAAATAAAAAAATTTATAAGAGATGATGGAATAATAAAAATCAGTAGAAGCATAAAAGAATTAAATGTAAAAATTAGTAAATTAGAAGAAGATTACTTAAGAAAAACAGGCAAAAATATAACTATAACAGAACTAGAAAAAATACTAAAAGTAGAAAAAGAAGAAATTATTGCTGCTATGGAAGCGAGAAAACCAGTAGAATCAATATATAAAGAAGATAATAGTAGTGGCGATGACAAAGGAATAGATTTAATAAATAGAATTCCTTCAGGAGAAAATGAAGAAAATAGCATAATTGATAAGATTACAATTAATGAGCTAATTAGAGCTTTAGAACCAAAAGAGAGACAAATAATAGTTCTTAGATTTTATAAAAATAAGACTCAAAGCGAAGTTGGAAAAATGCTTGGAATATCGCAAGTGCAAGTCTCAAGGATAGAAAAAAGTATTTTAAATAAGATGAGAATGAATTTGGAGGCTATATGAGAAAAATAATTATATACATAGCTTTGGTAATAGGTATATGTTTTATTATACCTATATTTTTGACAGTTAAATTTAAAGTAAAAGAAGTTGCAACTGAAAATAAAATCATTTTAGATATAGAAAAATATGCTTATAGTGATTTTGGAACAATACGATTACTACACAAAAATACTTCTGAAATAGAAGAAGTACCTTTAGACGAATATGTTACAGCAGTTGTATCAGCAGAGATACCAGTAGATTATGATATAGAGGCTATAAAAGCACAAAGCGTTGCAACAAGAACTTATACTATATATAAAATAATACATGGCTCAAAACACGAAAATGCAGATATATGTGATGATGCATCATGTTGCCAAGCATGGATTTCAAGGGAGAATAGAATAGAAAAATGGGGAGAAAATGGAATAGATAATATGAATAAAATAATACAAGCAGTAAATGCAACTGTTGGAGAAGTTATAACATATGAAGGGCAAATAATAAATGCATTTTTTCATTCTAATAGCGGTGGAAAAACAGAGACAGTATCAAATGTATGGGGAGGAACAGATCTCCCATATCTTCAAGCTGTTGAAACAGCAGGAGAAGAAGAATATTCACAATATAGTTCTGAGGTAACATTTACAAAAGAAGAATTGTTAAATAAATTAAAGGAAAGCTATAAAGACATTCAGATAGATTTTGGAAATAATGAAAGTATTAAAATATTAGAATTAACAGACGGAAATCGTGTGAAAACTATTAGATTAGGAAATAAAGAATTGTCAGGGGTAGAAGCAAGAAGAATATTCGGATTAAAATCTGCAAATTTTAATGTGACTATAAAAGATGAAAAAATAACATTCAAAGTGACAGGAAATGGACACGGAGTAGGAATGAGTCAAACAGGTGCTGATGCTTTAGCAAAGCAAGGTAAAACATATAAAGAAATTCTATCACATTTTTATACAGGTATAGATATAACAAAATTTAATTAATTTTGTATAAATATTCAAAAACCGGAAATAATTATAATAAATATAGAGGCTAAAAACCCAAGAAAAATTATGGAGGTATGTTATGAGAGAAGATAGAAAAAGAAGGGAAACAGCATATAAAGCAAACAAAAATGGATTTAATATAAAAAATGCTTTATATATAGGTGGATCGATTGTACTATTGGGATTAATCGCATTTTTTGTAACCATAATGATATATAATAATAATCTAGAAAAATTATATAGTGATTTAGATACTGAAAAATTAGGAATGACTTTAACAGAAGGAGATAAAAATACTATTCAAACAGAAAAAACAAACGGAGAAACGGAAGAAACTAGTACAAATTTAGGAAAAACTTTGGAAGAATTAGAAAACAATAAACAAATAGTGGAAAATAAAGCGACAAATCAAATAAATACAAATGAGACAAGTGCAACTCCAAAAAATGAAACTAAGAAAGAAGAAGTGACGAAAAATGAAAATAAAGTAAGTAGTAATAAGCAAACAAATACAAACAATCAAACAAGCAAAGATAATAATAAAGATAGCAAAGAAACTGAGACAAAAGATCCAGAATTTAAATCTCCAGTTGAAGGAGAAATAATGAAAGAATATGCGAAAGATAATTTAGTTTATTCAGAAACTTTAAAAGAATGGGTAACACATACAGCTCTTGATATAAAAGCTGATAAAACCACAGTAGTAAAATCTGCAGCTGACGGAACTGTTACTGCAATAAAAAATGACCCTAGATATGGAACAACAGTTATTATAGAACACGCAAATGGATTTGAAACAAGATATGCAAATCTTTTAACAGCAGAGTTTGTAAATGTAGGGGAAAAAGTAACTTGTGGACAAACTATTGGAACAGTTGGAAACACAGCATCATTTGAGGTTCTTGATGATTATCATTTACATTTTGAAATTTTAAAAAATGGAGAATATCTAGACCCAAAGTTATATATAAAGATATAGAAGCAAGTATTTGACTTGCTTCTATTTTTGTATTATTATTATACTAATCTAAATTGAAGGAGATATCATGGAAGAAGAAATATCAAAAAATTTACATACACAATTTCTTGGACAAAAACTAATTATTTTTGATGAAATAGATTCGACGCAAACTTATATAAAAGAAAGAGCAAGTGAATTACAAAATGGATTAGTAGTTATAGCTAAAAATCAAACAGCTGGGAAAGGAACAAATGGAAGAGTGTGGTATAGCGAAAAGGATAAAAACTTGACTTTTTCATTTTTACTAAAACCAAATTGTAATGTTAAGAAAATAGAAAATCTAACTGTTACCATAGCTGAAGTAATAGTAGATACTATAAAAGAAATGTATGGATATGACTTAGGAATAAAACATCCAAATGATATAATTTTAAATCATAAAAAAATGGGTGGAATACTCACAGAATCAGTTTTGTGTGAAGAAAATGTAAAACAAATTGTAATAGGAATTGGCTTAGATATTAATCAAGAAAAATTTGATGAAGATATCAAAGAAATTGCAACATCGCTAAAAAGAGAATACAAGAAAGACTTTGATAAATATGCAATATTAACGAGTTTTTTAAATAGATTTGAGGAAAAATATTTTTCAATTATTAAAGAATAGTAAGTAATATTACTATTCTTATTTAATGCTTAACATTAAAATATATTTTTCAAAAAATAGTTGTAAAATTTTCAAAAAATTGATATACTGTATATATGATTTTATATCAAGGCACCAAAGTAAAAAATATTTTACTACTACCTTGAAAAAAAGGAGGATTTTGTTATGGAAAATGAAGAAAATGAGAAAGTAGAAGAAATTAATGTTACAGCTGATAGCAGTGTTGTAATATCTGAAGAAGTAGTTTCAGTAATTGCTGGAATAGCAGTATCAGAAGTTCCAGGCGTTGTAGATACAGCAGGAGGATTTGCAGGAGGAATTTCAGAAGTATTAAGTGGAAAGAAAAAATTATCAAAAGGAATAAAAGTAGAAGTAGGAGAGAAAGAAACAAAAATAGATGTAAACATTATTGTAGAATATGGTACAAGAATACCTGATGTTGCTTTTGAAATACAAAATAGAGTAAAGAAATCTGTAAAAGAAATGACAGGCCTTGATGTATTAGAAGTAAATGTACATGTTCAAGGTGTAAGAACATCACCAGCAGACACAGAAGAAAAAAGCGAAAACTAAAAAAGAAATGAGTTGAGATTATGAAAGTATTAGATAAGATAACACTAATTTTATTTTCTACATTAATATTAATTATAGCAATAATTTTATCACTACTAATGTTTGGTTGGATAAATTTTAGAACGATAGAGAGTTTATTTGCAGAAGCATTAGCAAATGAAATGGCAACAAGAATTATTCTTGTATCATGTGTAGTTTGTGCAATTCTTGCAATAAGAGCAATCTTTTTTGGAGGAAGTAATGATCAAGAAGAGGGAATGACAGGAGAAGGGATATTACTTGAGAACGAATCAGGAAAATTGTTAATAACTAGAGATACAATAGAGAATCTAGTAAATGGAGTTGCCAAAGGATTTGAAAATACTCAAAGCGTTACAACTAAGGTTATTCTTGATAAACAAAATACATTAAAAGTATTTGTATCATTAGTAGTATTACAAAATACAGTAATTAATGAACTTTCTGTTAATTTACAAAATAGAATAAAAGAGGTAGTTAAAAATGCCACAGGATTAGAAGTAAGAGCTATAGATGTAAAGATAAAAAATGTAATAGCTCCTGAGGTAAAGAATGAAATTTAAAGGAAGTGAATTAAAATGAAAGATCTAAAAAGCTTTATACATGAATATAGAGGAGCAATAATTGGAGGATTGATCTCAATTGTAATACTTTGCACAGGTCTTTTAAAATTAGTACTTGGATTGATAATACTCAGTGTTGGTGTATTTTTAGGAAACTATGTGCAACAAAACAAATATGAAGTAAAACAAAAATTATTAGATTTCATTAACAAAATTTAGAAAAAGGACAAGTGATATGAACAGAACAAAATCAAGAGAATTAGCATTTAAATTATTATATGAAAAAGAAATTCAAAAAGAATTAGAAGATGAAAATTTAGCAATATTTTATGAATCTAATGAAATTGAAGATGAAGATCAAAAAGAATATCTTAATGATATTCTTTTTGGTGTTTCAAAGAATGAAGAAGAATTAAATGATTTGATAAAAAAACATCTAAAAGAAAATTGGACAATTGACAGGATATCTAAAGTAAATGTGAGTTTATTAAAACTTGCATTGTATGAAATGATATATTGCAATTTACCATATAAAGTTGCAATAAATGAAGTTGTAGAACTTGCTAAAAAATATTCTGATGAACAAGCAAGCTCATTTATTAATGGAATTTTAGCAAGTATAGTAAAAGAAAAAAGTTTAGGAGAGAATTCATAATGGAAATTACTCCAATAACAATAACGGAATTAAATAGATATATAAAAGAAAAAATAGCAGATGATGAATTTTTACAAAATGTATATGTAAAAGGTGAAATATCAAATTTTAAGAATCACTATACAGGGCATATGTATTTTACTTTAAAAGATGAAAATTCATTGATAAAATGCATAATGTTCAAAGGCTATGCTGAAAGACTAAAATTTATGCCAAAAGATGGTATGAAAGTTATAGTTTTTGGAACTGTATCTGTTTTTGAAAGAGATGGCGTTTATCAAATATATTGTAAAGCTATGAAAGAAGATGGTATAGGGGATTTATATACAGCATATAATCAGCTAAAAGAAAAACTTGAAAAAGAAGGACTATTTGATGCAAAATATAAAAAGAAAATACCTTTTATGCCAGAAAGAATAGGAGTTCTTACATCAAAGACAGGTTCTGTAATTAGAGATATTATAAATGTTAGTACAAGAAGAAATCCAAATGTATATATAAGACTATTACCAGTTCCAGTACAAGGTGAAGGAGCAGGAGATAAAATTGCAGATGCAATAAAGCTTATGAATGATAAAAATTTAGCAGATGTCATAATAATTGCAAGAGGAGGAGGGTCATTAGAAGATTTATGGCCATTTAATGAGGAGGTTGTTGCAAGAGCAATTTTCAATTCAAAAATACCACTCATATCTGCTGTTGGTCATGAGACCGATTTTACAATAGCAGATTTTGTTTCAGACCTAAGAGCACCGACACCATCAGCTGCAGCAGAACTTGCAGTGCCAGAAATTAGCAAGGTTGAAGAAGGAATAAGAAATTATCAAAATAGATATAGACTTGCTTTAAAGAAAAAAATAGAGTATGTCAAACTAAGATATGAAAAATGTATGCAATCTAGAGTATATAAAGAACCATTGCAAGCAATTAATGATAGATATTTAGTAGTAGATTCATTTATTAAAAACATTAGCAATGATATGAACAAAAAGCTTATTATGGCTAAGAAGGATTTCTTAAATAGTTTATCAAGATTAGATGCTTTAAGTCCTTTAAAAACATTGTCAAGGGGATATAGTATAACTACAAAGGATAACAAGACAGTAAAGAAAGCAAAAGATCTAAAAACTGGAGATAAGATTAATATTAGATTTAGTGATGGGGAAAAAGTTGCTACAGTAGATTAGAAATATAAAGATAGCTTTATGGAGCAATATATTCAAGGAGAGTTTAAATATGGAAAAATTAAAATTTGAGGATGCAATTAAGAAATTAGAAGATATAGCAAAAGAATTAGAAAGTGGAGAATTAGGGCTAGATGAAAGTGTAGCAAAATTTGAAGAAGGAATGAAACTTTCTAAAGATTGCAATAAAATGCTTAATGAAGCAGAAAAAAAGATTAATATATTGATAGATAATGGGGAAGAAATTAAAGAAGAAAACTTTATACCAGAAGAATAGAAGGGGAAAAAATGAATAACTTTTTAGATATAGTAACAAATAAATATTTATATGTACCATTGTTGGTTTGGTTTTTCATACAAAGCTTTAAAGTTATATGGGATTTAGTAACAACGAAAAAATTTAATTTTAAAAGAATATTAGGAGCAGGAGGAATGCCTAGTTCACATTCAGCAGTTGTAGTTTGCCTTGCAGTAATGATAGGAAAAGAATATGGATTTGGTTCATCTATTTTTGCGTTATCTTCTGTGTTTGCAATTGTTGTAATGTATGATGCAGCAGGAATAAGACGAGCTGCAGGAAAACAGGCAGCTTTACTAAATAAAATAGTAAATACTCCAGGTCTTTCTATTCCACAAGTACAAGAAAGACTTGTAGAGGTTCTTGGACACACACCAGTACAAGTATTTGTTGGGGCGTTAATTGGTTTGATTGTTGGATGTATAATGTAGGCAATATAAAAAACGGATTAACAAATTTTAAAGTATGATTTAAGATTTGTTAATCCGTTTTTTAAAACTAAAAATCTACAAAATATGACATTTTTGTTTATAAATTCTATTGTGTTATAAGTAATATTTTGATATAATGTACTATAGAATTAAAGGAATAATAAAGTTTGAAGAATAAGTTTCCGTAAATTATTTTCCAAACTTGTAATATAGAGAAAAAGAAAGGAATGATTTAATAAAATGGAAGAAGTGAAATGTGAAAACTGTAAAAAAGATGAAGAATTAGAAAAGATCTTATTGCAATACAAACAGGATAAAGATAACCTAATTCAGATATTAAATGAAGTACAAGAACACTATGGATACATACCAACACCAGCACAAATGCGTATTGCAGAATATTTAGGAATTACACTTGCAGAGGTATATGGGGTAATTACATTTTATTCAAGATTTACTCTAAAACCAAAGGGAAAATATAATATAGCAGTATGCTTAGGAACAGCTTGCTATGTAAAAGGTTCAGAAAAAATATTAGAAAGAGTAAAGGAAAGACTAAAAATAGATGCAGGAGAAACAACACCTGACCGGAAAATTTTCCATAGAGGAAACAAGATGTATAGGGGCTTGCGGACTAGCACCAGTATTTACAATAAACGGAGAAGTTTACGGAAAAGCAACTGTACAAAAAGTTGATCAAGTTCTTGATGAATACATGAAAAAGGAATAATAAATCTCATAATATTTTGTTAAGCTTCAGACGAATTTTAATTCTAAGACTAATTTAAAAGAGAGGAATGGTAAAATAAATGAAATCTTTAGAAGAGATAAAAAAAATAAGAGAAGAAAAACGCAAAGAACTCGATTTAAGAGTTAATTTAAAAGCAGATACTCATGAGAAACATATCTTAGTATGTCGCGGTACAGGGTGTACTTCTTCAAAATCAGAAGATATTATTAATAATTTCAAAAAATTGATAAAAGAAAAAAATATACCAAATGTAAGAGTTATACAAACTGGATGTTTTGGTTTATGTGCAAAAGGTCCAATTGTAATAATAAGACCAGAGGATACATTTTATGCAATGGTAACACCAGGTGATTGTGAGGAAATTGTAAATACACATTTAATAGAAGGAAAAACTGTAGATAGATTACTTTGCAAAGATATTGATGGAACACAAGTTAAGAGATTAGATGACCTTGGTTTCTATAAAAAACAAGAAAGAATAGCTTTAAAAAACTGTGGAAAAATCGATCCAGAAAATATTGATGAATACATAGCATTTGATGGATATCTAGCATTAGAAAAAGTATTATTTTCTATGTCTCAAGATGAAGTTATAGAAGAAATTACAAAATCTGGATTAAGAGGAAGAGGAGGCGCTGGTTTCCCAACAGGTAAAAAGTGGGCATTTACAAAAATGGCCGAAGGTGACCAAAAGTATGTAGTATGTAATGCCGATGAAGGAGATCCAGGTGCATTTATGGATAGAAGTATCCTAGAAGGAGATCCACACTCAGTAATAGAAGCAATGATGATTGCAGGATATGCAATAGGTGCTGACCAAGGATACATATATGTTAGAGCAGAATATCCAATAGCTGTTCAAAGATTTGGCAAGGCAATAGAACAAGCAAGAGAATATGGAATTTTAGGAAAAAATATTTGGGGAACAGATTTCTCATTTGATTTAAATATAAGACTAGGAGCAGGGGCTTTTGTCTGTGGAGAAGAGACAGCCTTACTTGAATCAATAGAAGGAAGAGCTGGAAGACCAAGACTAAAACCACCATTCCCAGCAAATGTTGGATTATGGCAAAAACCTACTCTTATTAACAATGTAGAAACTTATGCAAATATTACAAAAATAATATTAAATGGAGCAGACTGGTATGCAGGAATAGGAACAGAAAAATCAAAAGGAACTAAAGTATTTGCATTAGGAGGAAATGTAGTAAATACAGGACTTGTAGAAGTTCCAATGGGTACTACTTTAAGAGAGATTGTATATGACATAGGTGGAGGAATTCCAAACGGAAGAGATTTCAAAGCAGCTCAAACTGGTGGACCTTCTCGGAGGATGTATACCAAAAGAATACTTGGATGTTCCAATAGATTATGAATCACTTGCTCAAATTGGTTCAATGATGGGTTCAGGTGGACTTATAGTAATGGATGATACAAAGTGTATGGTTAATCTTGCAAAATTCTATCTAGGATTTACAGTTGATGAATCTTGCGGAAAATGTACACCTTGTAGAATTGGAACAAAGAGAATGCTTGAAATTTTACAAAAGATTACAGAAGGAGAAGGAGAGGAAGAAGACCTAGAAAAGTTAGCAGATTTGTGTGAGAATATTAAAAATGCATCAGTTTGTGGACTTGGCCAAACAGCTCCAAACCCAGTAATAAGTACAATGAAATATTTTATTGATGAATATAAAGATCATGTTATAGATAAAAAATGTAAGACAGGAGAATGCAAGGCATTAGCAGATATTCAGATAGACCCAGAAAAATGTAAAGGTTGTGGAATGTGCAAACGTAACTGTCCGGTAGAGGCAATATCTGGAGAAGTTAAACAGCCACATGTTATAGATAAAACAAAATGCATTAAATGCGGTACATGTATTAGTGTTTGTCCATTCAAAGCAATAAGCTAAAATTAAAAATAATCAGCATCTTGCGTCGTTATTTCAAATCAAAAAATGCTCAATGTACAATAGTACACCTCCGCTTTTTTGATTTGAAATGCCTAGCAATATACTAATTCTTTTTAATTTTAAAAAAATAGTCAGCCAGATAATATATTTTGACTGAAAGGAGATAAGAATATGTCAAAATTAATTAAATTAACTATTGATGATAAAGAAATAGAAGTAGAAGAACGGAACTACAATTTTAGAAGCAGCAAAAAAAGTAAATATCGACATACCTACTCTTTGTTTCTTAAAGGAAATAAATGAAATAGGTGATTGTAGAATGTGCCTTGTGGAAGTAGAAGGAAGGCGTGGATTTGCAACATCTTGCATTCAAAAGGTAGAAGAGGGAATGATAGTTCATACAAATACTGAAAAGGTAATAGAAGCAAGAAAAATGGTATTAGACCTTATTCTTTCAAATCATGAAAGAGAATGTTTAACTTGTGTAAGAAACCGGAAATTGTGAATTGCAAAAATTAGCAGAACAATTTGGACTTCAAGATATCAAATATCAAGGTGAGAGAAATAAATATGAAATAGATGATAAATCACCAAGTATAGTAAGAGACTTTAATAAATGTGTATTATGTAGAAGATGTACTGCAACTTGTAAAAAAGTACAAGGAATAGCTGCGATAGAATCGACAAATAGAGGTTTTTCATCTTGTATATCAACAGTTCGGAAATCATAGCTTAAATGATGTAAACTGTACATTTTGTGGACAATGCATTCAAAATTGTCCAGTAGGAGCTCTTCATGAAAAAGATGATACAGAACTAGTTTGGCAAAAATTAAAAGATAAAGATACAATAGTAATTGCACAAACAGCACCAGCAGTAAGAGTAGGACTTGGAGAAGAGTTTGGTATGCCAATAGGAACAAATGTAGATAGAAAAATGGTAACAGCTTTAAAGAAACTTGGATTTGATAAAGTATTTGATACAAATACAGGTGCAGATTTTACAATAATGGAAGAAGCATCAGAATTCATTGATAGAATTAAAAACGGTGGGGTGCTACCGATGACAACATCTTGTTGCCCAGCTTGGATAAGATTTATTGAAATGAATTATCCAGAATTCTTAGACCATGTGTCATCTTGCAAATCTCCACATCAAATGTTTGGAGCAATTATTAAATCATATTATGCTAAGAAAAATAACATAGATCCAAGCAAAATATTTGTTGTATCAGTAATGCCTTGTGTTGCAAAGAAATTTGAAAGAACAAGAGACGATATGCAAGGAGAAGAAGGACTAGATGATGTAGATGCAGTAATAACAACAAGAGAACTTGCAAGAATGATAAAACAAGCCAATATAGAATTTGCAGAAATTGAAGATTCAAACTTTGATGATCCTATGGGAGAAGCAACAGGAGCTGGAGCAATTTTTGGAGTAACTGGTGGAGTTATGGAAGCAGCTTTAAGAACTGCAAAAGAGCTATTGGAAGGAAAAAGTTTAGAAAAGATAGATTTCGAAGATGTAAGAGGGGAAGAAGGAATAAAGAAAGCAGTAGTAAATATAGCAGGAAAAGATGTAAAAATTGCAGTAGTTTCAGGACTTAGCAATGCAAGAAGAGTTATGGAAGACTTAAAAAACGGAAAGGCAGACTACGACTTCTTAGAAGTAATGTCTTGCCCAGGAGGATGCATACTAGGTGGAGGTCAACCTATAAAATCTTCAAAAACAAGAAGCAATGTAAATGTGTTTGAAAAACGTGCAAAATCAATATATAAAATAGATGAAAAAAGCACAATTAGAAAATCACATGAAAATCCATACTTAAAAGAAGCATATAAAGAATATATAGGTGAGCCAGGAGGACATATAGCACATCAGCTTCTACATACAAGTTATGCACCAAGAGAAAAATATAATTTAAGTCAAGAATAAAATTATTTTGGGTGGCTAATAAGATATGTTAGCCACCTGATATTTGTATTTAATGAATGGAAAAAATTACATTAAAAAGGAGAAAAAAATGAATGTAGGATTTATCTCTTTAGGTTGCTCAAAAAATTTAGTTGTGACCGAAGAAGTAATTGGCATGTTTAAAGAAAATAATTTTAACATAGTAAATGATGAAACACAGGCAGATATTATTGTAATAAATACCTGTGGATTCATTGAAAGTGCTAAACAAGAGGCAATAGACACAATACTTGAAATGGCAGAATATAAAAATAAAAGATGCAAATATTTAATAGTAATTGGTTGCTTGGTAGAAAGATATAAAGAAGACTTAGAAAAGCTTATTCCAGAAGTAGATTTATTTATTCCAATTAAAGAATATGACAAGATGTGGGATAAAATAAAAGCTCTAATTAAGGCAGATAATTTAGATAAAGCAAAGTTAGATTTTCAAAATAGAGTAATTACAACGGGAAATAACTATGCATACTTAAAAATTGCAGAAGGATGTAGTAATAATTGCACATATTGTGCTATACCATATATCCAAGGAAAGTATATATCTAGAAAAAAAGAAGATATTATAGAAGAAGCAAAAGGGCTTGCTAAAAAAGGAATAAAAGAGCTAATAGTTATTGCACAAGATACAACAAAATATGGAATAGATATATATGGAAAACCTTGCCTTGCTGGGCTTTTAGAGGAACTTTGCAAGATTGATGGAATAAAATGGATAAGATTTTTATATGCATATCCAGAAACAATAACAGACGAATTAATTCAAGTTGTTAAGAAAAATGATAAAATATGCAATTATTTTGATATGCCAATTCAGCATATTTCTAACAAAGTTTTAAAAAGAATGAATAGAAAAAGTGATAAGGATAGCATAAATAATGTAATTAAAAAAATTAGAAAAGAAATACCAGATGTGATTTTGAGAACTACTCTAATTGTTGGATTTCCTGGAGAAACTAATGAAGATTTTGAAGAATTATATAATTTTGTGCAAGATACGGCATTTGATAAATTAGGTGTATTCATGTATTCAAAAGAAGACGGAACACCTGCAGCAAGATTAAAAGAGCAGATACATTATATGACAAAAAAATCAAGGCATAAAAAAATAATGAGTATTCAAAAAGAAATATCTAGGAAAAACCTAGAACAGAAAATAAATAATAAATATGATATAATTATTGAAAGCATTAGCTTTGATAATAAATACTATATCGGAAGAACATATATGGATGTGCCAGAAGAAGATGGTGTAGTATTTATAAAAAGAAAAAAAGAAATACCTATTGGAACATTTGCAAAATGCAAGATAATAGATGTTAAAGATTACGATTTAATTCGGAGAAATAGTATGAAAATCAAGGAAATACTAACAAATGGTATAAAAACATTAAATGAATATAAAAGAGAAGAAGCATCACTAGAAGCTAGGATGCTTTTATCAAATATACTTAATTGCAAAAAAGAAGATTTAATAATTAGATATGATCAAGAAATAAGCGATAATGATTTAAAAAAATTTGAAGAAGGAATAAATAAAATTGCAAAAGGATATCCATTACAATATTTGACAAATTCAAAAGAATTTATGAAAATGGACTTTTTTGTGGATGAGAATGTATTGGTTCCAAGAAGTGATACTGAAATTTTAGTAGAAGAAGCAATAAATTTAATTAAAAATAATAAAAAAGATATATTAGAATTGTGTACAGGAAGCGGAGCAATTGCAGTATCACTTGCAAAATATACTAAAAATGCAAATATTATAGCAACAGATATAAGTAAGGAGGCATTAGAAATAGCAAAGAAAAATGCAGATACCTTACTAGAAGATAATAATATGCAATTCATACAAAGTGACATGTTTGAAAATATTAATAACAAGTTTGACATGATAATCTCAAATCCGCCATATATAAAATCTGAAGTCATTAAAGAGTATAACCTTATGTATGAACCAAAACTTGCTTTAGACGGTGGAGAAGATGGATTAAAGTTTTATAGGATTATTATAAATGAAGGATACAAATATTTAAATCCAAATGGCATTATTGCGCTTGAAATAGGATATGACCAAAAAGAAGAAGTGATAGATATTGCAAAAAAACAAAAAAAATATAAAAATATATATTGCAAAAAAGATTTATTTGGAAATGATAGGATAGTTATAATATCTTAGATTAATATACTTGAATAAATATTATATAAATGATACAATATAAAATGTAATAAAAAATTGGAGGAAACATATGAAAAAAATCAAATCTGAAACTGGTTCAATTACATTATTTATGATAGTTGCATTTATATTTTGCATGATAATGTTAGTAGCATTATATTGGAATAGTACGAATAACCAAATTACCGTCTTGCAATCAGAACAAAGAATAAAAGAACTTTATGGTGAAGATGTAAATAATGTAGAATCAACATACCAAGAAATAAAAAGAATAGAAAGTGAAAGAGCACAAAATGAATTAGAGAATGAAATAGTAGACCAAGAAACAGATGGCAATACAAGCACTGAAGAAGATAATAAAACAGATAATGTAGCAAACAATGAAACAAGTACTGAAGAAACAGGTAATTAAACTGTAATTTATTAGAAAACGGGGTAAAATATGTCTTTTTCTGCGAATGTAAAAGAAGAATTAAGTAAGATAAATATCTTTGGAAATATAGAAATTGTAAAAGCAGAATTATATGGATATTTACTTACAACAAATATAAAAGATAAAAAAATTAAATTTTTGACAGAAAATGAATATAATATAAATCGATTAAACAAGTTATTAAATAAACTAGAAATAAATTATGATATAAAAATGCAAGGAAAGAATTATTTAATAACTTTTAATAAAAGTGAAATAAAATTAAAAAATTTAGAAAATGCAGATATTCAAAAAGGAATTGTAAGAGGAGCTTTTTTGGGAAGCGGTTCAATCACAGATCCAAATACAAGATATCATTTAGAGATAAGACTAGAAAGCGAAGAAAACAGAAAAGAGTTAGTAGAAATAATAAATAATTTTGGTATAGAAGTAAAAACTTTAGATAGGAAATATTCATATTCAATCTATATAAAAGATGGAGAGGAAATATCAAAATTTTTAGCTTTAATTGGTGCAAATAGTTCTGTGCTTAAATATGAAGATATCAGAGTCTTGAAAGAAACAAAAAATAATGTAAATAGAAAAGTAAATTGCGAAACTGCAAATTTAAATAAAACAGTTACTGCATCTATTATTCAAGTTCAAGCAATAGAAAGGATAATAAAACAAAAAAGATTTAATGGACTTCCTAAAAATTTACAAGAAATAGCAAGTCTAAGATTAGAAAATCCAGATGCAACGCTTGCAGAACTTGGAAGAATGCTCAAAACTCCGATAGGAAAATCAGGAGTAAATCATAGACTAAAAAAAATAATTGAAATTTCGGAGGATTAAAATTTGAAAAAAGATATAGGACTATATATACATATACCATTTTGCAAGCAAAAATGTAGTTATTGTGACTTTGTATCTTTTTCTGATAGAGGTAATCTTGTTGAAAAATACAAAACAGCGGTAATTAAAGAAATAAAAAATAAAAATATAAGTGAATATAATATAAAAACAATATATATAGGTGGAGGAACTCCATCTATTTTAGATAGCGAGTATATTTTAGACATAATAAATGAATTAAAACCTAATATTTCAGAAAATGCAGAAATCACAATTGAAATAAATCCAGGAACAGCAGATAAAAAGAAGCTTAAAAATTATAAAGAAATAGGAATAAATAGACTAAGTATAGGACTTCAAAGTGCAGATAATAATATTTTGAAAGAAATAGGAAGAATACATACTTTTGAAGAATTTTTAAATATATATAATTTAGCAAGAGAACTAGGGTTTAATAATATAAATGTAGATTTAATGCTTGGGCTTCCAAATCAAACTATAGGAGTGCTAGAAAAAAGTATAAAAGAAATAATAAAATTATCACCAGAGCACATATCAGTATACTCTTTAATATTAGAAGAGAATACAAAAATGTGGAACATGGTAAATGATGGAAAATTAAAGCTTCCAAGTGAAGACATAGAAAGAGAAATGTATTGGAAGATTAAAAAGTTATTAGAAAAAGAAGGCTATATACATTATGAAATATCAAATTTTGCAAAAAAAGGATATAAGTCAAAGCATAATTCAGACTGCTGGGAACAAAAAGAATATATAGGAATTGGCGTAGCTGCACATTCTTACCTTGATAAGACAAGATTTTCAAATACTCCCAATTTAGAAAAATACATTAATAACATAAATAATGGAGATTTTGATAAAAATATAACTATAAACGAAACACAAACAGATGAAGATATTAAAAAAGAGTATATGTTGCTTGGATTAAGAAAAATAGATGGAGTTAGTATAAAAAAATATAAAAGTAAATTTGGAGAAAACCCTATATTTGAGTATAAGCAAGAATTAAATAAGTTAATACAAGAGCATTTACTTGAGATTGATGGAGATAATATAAAACTTACAAATAAAGGTTTAGATTTAGCAAATTTGGTATGGCAGGAATTTGTATAAAAGGGGAGAAAAAATATGAAAGCACTAATTACAGGAGCATCATCAGGTATTGGACGAGATATAGCAAGGGAACTTGATAAAAGAGGATATGATTTAGTTTTAGTTGCACGAGATGAGAAAAGATTGGAACAAGTTAAAAATAGTTTAAAAGGAAAAAATATAGAAGTTATATCAATGGATTTATCAAATGCAGAGAATTGTAAAAAGTTACATGAGATGGCACAAAATATTGATATATTAATTAACAATGCAGGTTTTGGAGCATTTGGCAAATTCACTGAAACAGATTTAGAAAAAGAGATAAATTTAATAAACACAAATATAACAGCTGTTCACATTTTAACTAAGTTATATTTAAAAGATATGATGGAAAAAAATAGCGGACATATTTTAAATGTTGGATCAATTGCAGGATTTATGCCAGGACCACTTATGGAAGCTTACTATGCTTCAAAAGCTTATGTAGTAAGACTTTCTGAAGGAATAAGAGCAGAACTTCAAAAGGCAAAGTCTAATGTAAAAATAAGTGTGCTTTGTCCAGGACCAGTAGATACAAATTTCAATAGTGTAGCAGGGGTAAAGTTTAGTTTATATTCTTTAAGCAGTGAAAAAGTTGCAAAATATACAGTAAAAAAGATGCTTCAAAATAAATTTCTAATTGTACCAGGAATCCGGAATAAAAATATTAAGGGTTATAGCCAAAATTTCTCCAAACAATATAACTGCAAGAGCTGTGTATATGATGCAGAAAAGAAGAAGATAAAAAAATTCATAAATACTTGCAAAAAACATATATATAGAATATAATATTAGAAAATCCGAAGAATATAATTATATTCTCGTTGCCACTTAAATAAAGGGGTAGTATTATGAAAAAATTTTTATCAAATTACAAGTCAACGATAATTCTTTTAGTTGCTATTATCGTTGGTGCAATCGTGGGAATTATATTCCAAGAAAAAGCAACTATTTTGCAACCTTTAGGCGACATCTTTGTTAATTTACTACTTGTTGTTATTGTACCACTTATTTTCTTAACAATAACCACCTCAATCGCGAAGATGAAAAGTCCAAAGAGATTTGGAAAAATAATGGTGACAATTATCTGTGTATTTGTTATCACAACGGTAATTGCACTATTAATTGGATTTGGAGTAACATCATTTACAAAACTGGTAGATACAGAAGACCGGAGAAATGATAAGAGCTTCTTTAGAAGATGAAGAAGTAACAGAAGATAAAGAAGAAGATTTAAGCATAGCAGAAAGAACAGTTCAATTACTTACGGTTAGTGATTTTAGTGATCTGCTATCTAAAAATAATATAATAGCAATTCTAGTATTTTCAGTAATATGTGGAATTGCGACTAAAATGTCAGGAGAGAAAGGAGAGACATTTTTAAATTTCTTAAACTCTGCAAATAATGTTATTCAAAATATTGTAAAAATAATAATGTATTATGCACCAATAGGATTAGGATGTTATTTTGCATCTTTAGTTGGAAGCTTTGGAGCATCAATTGCCTTAGGATATTTAAAAACATTTATAATATATACAATTGTTGCAGTCTTATTCTATTTTATAATTTATACTTTTTATGCATTTATTGCTGGAGGAAAGAAAGGAATAACTTTATTCTGGAAAAATGTATTGCCTTCAACATTTACATCACTTGCAACTTGTTCAAGTGCAGCATCAATTCCAGTAAATATAGAATGTGCTAAAAAGATGGGAGTACCAAATGATATAGCAGAAACAACTATACCAATGGGAACAAGCTTCCATAAGGATGGCTCAGCAATCGGATCAGTATTTAAAATAATGTTCCTAGTATGTTTATTTGGAACATCTTTAAGTACACCAGGGGCTATTTTGCAAATATTAGGAATAGCACTTTTAGCTAACCTTCTAATCGCAGGAGTCCCAATAGGTGGAGGAACAATCTCAGAAATGTTAATAATAACAATGATGGGATTTCCAGTAGCAAGCCTTCCAATACTTACTATAATTGCAACAATTATAGATCCTCTTGCAACAATGCTTAATGTTGTTGGAGATACGGTATCATCAATGATGGTAACGAGAGTGGTTGACGGAAAAGATTGGTTAGACAAAAAAGAAAATTAAATATAATATAAGTGGTACAAAATTAAAAAGATTATAAGAAAATATAAAACTCTATCTAAATTTATTATTAGATAGAGTTTTAAATATTTAAAAAAATAGGTATACTTGCAATAGGTGATAATGTGGGTCTATTATTTGAAATAATAAAATTTATAATCTATTCATTAGCAATAGTATATATATCAAAACAAATACTTGTAAAGCTTTTAAGAAAACTTGCAGAAATACTAAATTTAAAAGCTAAGACTGTTGGAAATATTGCAGGTTTTGCGACATCTGTGCCAGAGCTTTTGACAGTATTTTTTTCATCTTTGCAAGGATTAATTCAGACAAGTATATATAACATTATTAGTTCAAATGTAATAAATTTTTTGCAATATTATGCATCAATAATAATAAATAAGAATGGAAATGTACTAAAGAATAAAGCAATAAAGGTGGAGATTGGAATAGTCATTGCAACAATTATAATTCCAATATTAATGGTAATTACAAATTTAGAAATAAGTATTACCATTGTGCCAATATTTATTTTAACATTTATAATGTTGTATTACATAAGAAGTAATGCATACAAAGTATATAAGATAAAGGATATAGATAATAAGGAATTACAAAAAATTGAAGAAGAAAAAAAGTGGGTGAGAGGAAAAACAAAGCTTGCGATTATAACAAGTATAGAATTAATTATAACTGGCGGAATATTGTTTATTATAGGTAATTTACTTGGAAGTACTTTGGAAAACTTAAGTTATATTTTTAAAATACCAGAAATAATAATTGGTATAATATTGGGATTTGTAACAAGTATACCAGAATTAATAACTTTTATAGAATCGCAGAAACATCATAATAAAAATCAAGAAAGTACACAAGGGGTAATAGAAGCAACAAGTAATCTTTTTACATCTAATATGCTAAATTTGTTTATTATTGAAAGCGTAGGAATAGTTATATATGTGTTTATTACCTTCTTTTAATTACCAATATTGATTTTTCTGGAAAAATATAGTAATATAAATGTGTAGATTTATAAAAAGAAAGGAAATAAGTATGTTAGATATTCTTCAAGACACAATAATTGATAGCTTAAAGCTATTGCCATTTTTGTTTATAGCTTATTTAATAATGGAATACATCGAGCATAAAATTAGCGAAAAGTCTAAGGAAAGAATAAAAAAATCAGGAAAATTTGGACCAGCTATAGGTAGCTTATTTGGTATATTTCCACAATGTCGGATTTTCAGTAGTTGCAACAAATCTTTATGCAGCAAGAATAATAACAATAGGAACTTTAATATCAGTATATTTGTCAACTTCAGATGAAATGCTACCAATACTTATATCTAAAGCAGTACCAATAAATATAATATTAGAAATACTTGCAGTAAAATTTATAATAGGTATGGTATATGGCTTTTTGATAGATTTATTTGTAAGGACATTTAAAAAGGGAAAAATGCAAGAAGAAAAAATTGTAGATCTATGTGAAGAGGAACATTGCCATTGTGAAAATGGAATAGTAAAATCAGCTTTAAAACATACAATAAATGTATTTATATATATATTCATATTAACACTAATAATTAATATAATTGTTGGAGTTGTAGGAGAAGACACTTTAAAGAACTTTATGACTCAAACTTCTATCTTTGAACCAATAATCGCATCACTAATAGGGCTAATTCCAAATTGTGCATCTTCTGTAATTATAACAGAATTGTATTTATCAGGAATAATAAGTTTTGGTTCACTAATCGCAGGACTATTAGTTGGAGCAGGAGCAGGTTTACTTATGCTATTTAGAATAAATAAAAATGTAAAAGAAAATATAAAAATAGTAACATTACTATTTCTGTTAGGAGCAATTACAGGAATAATTATTAATTTATTTTGTTCGCTTGTATTTTAAATTGAAATGTAGTATATTGATTACAACTTAAAAATAAATAAAAACGGAGGAAAAACATGTACGCATATATAAAAGGTAGTATAGAAATGAAATTATCAGATTCGATAGTAATAGAGACAGGTGGAATTGGATATAAGATATATATGGCAAAGAATGCAATAGAAAAAGTAGGTAATATTGGCGATATTGTAAAAATTCATACACATTATTATGTTAGGGAGGATAATATAAGTTTGTATGGATTTATTACAAGTGAAGAATTAAGAATGTTTGAGTTATTGATACAGACTAGCGGAATAGGCGCAAAGTCTGCATTAACAATACTTGCAAATATAGAACCATACGCATTTGCATTAGCAATTATAACAAACAATGACGAGAAACTTATTAAAATTCCAGGAATTGGCAAAAAGACTGCAGCTAGAATGATATTAGAACTAAAAGATAAAATGAAAATAGAATTGGAAGAGCAGAAGCTAGAAGGAGAAGTAGAGGAAAATACGGACGAAGATGAAAATGTATCAGAGGCAATATCAGCTCTTCAAGTATTAGGATATAATAGAAAAGAAATAGAAAAGGTATTTAAAAAGTTAGATACTAAAAATATGTCGATTGAAGATATGATAAGGAAAGGATTAGCATTGCTTGCAAGAGAGTAATGATTTGAATAGGGAGTATAAAATGGATATGACTAAACCTTTGGCATATAGAATGATGCCAAAAACTTTAGAAGAATATGTTGGACAAGAACATATTCTAGGAAAAGATAAAATTTTATATAGAACCATAAAAGCAGATAGGCTATCTAGTATTATACTTTGGGGACCACCAGGGTGTGGAAAAACTTCACTTGCAAAGGTAATCAGCAATACTACTAAGACGAAGTTTTATAGAATAAATGCAGTAACATCAGGTGTAGCAGATATAAAAAAGATTGTTGAAGATACTCAAAATTTACTTCTAAATCCAACAGGAAAATGTATATTATTCATAGACGAGATACATAGATTTAATAAACTCCAACAAGATGCACTTCTTCCATTTGTAGAAAATGGAACAGTAATTTTAATTGGTGCAACGACAGAAAATCCATATTTTGAAGTAAATAAAGCTCTTATTTCAAGGTCTATGGTATGCAAACTAGAGCCATTAACAGTTGATGATATATTTACAGTATTAAAAAATTCATTAACAAGTGAAGATGGACTAAAAAGTTTTAATGTAAAAATAGAAGATGAAACATTAAGAAAAATTGCAGAGACTGCAAATGGAGATGTAAGGAATGCATTAAATGGACTAGAAGTTGCAGTACTTACAACTAAAATGGATGAAAATGGATTTATAAACATAACAGAAGAAATAGCAAAAGAATGTGTATCAAATAGAAAAGTAATTTTTGATAAAAATGGGGACTCTCATTATGATAATATAAGTGCATTTATAAAATCTATGAGAGGTAGTGATCCGGATGCAGCAGTATTTTACTTAGCAAGAGCATTAGCAGGGGGAGAAGATCCAGTATTTTTAGCAAGAAGGATAACTATTGCGGCAGCAGAAGATGTTGGAATGGCAAACCCAAATGCACTTGTTGTTGCAACTTCAGCTATGCAGGCAGTAACTATGATTGGTATGCCAGAAGCTAGAATAATACTTGCAGAGGCTGCTGTGTATGTTGCAACATCAAAGAAATCAAACGCAGCATATCTTGCAGTAGATAAAGCATTAAATGATGTGACTACTAAAGATACAGGAGAAATACCTATGCATATACGAAATGCTCCAGCAGAAGGTATGAGTGAATTTGGCTATGGAAATGGATATAAATATCCTCATGATTACCCAGGACATGTAGTAGAACAACAATATTTGCCAGATAAAATGCTTGGAACAAAATATTATATAAAAGACGATACAGTCGATTAGTAAAAATATAAATGGATATATATTAAATTTTGTAGCACCGCGTAGCGACCAACCGGAGCGCGTAAGCGTAGGGCGATTTTTGCAACCTACATTAAAATGAAATTTCGTAGGTTGCAAACAACAAGGTGCAAAATAATTTAATATATATCCATTTTATTAACTATTTTATTCAATTTTTCGATTGTCTTTAGAAGTTAATCTTTCATATTCTTTACATTTGATTTTGTAATCTAATTGCATACACAAATATCTATAATACATGTATGCTTGTTCATATTGCATCATAGGATTAAACATAGGATCTTTGTACATATCATTTAAATTAGCATCAAAATTTAAATTATCATAAGGAGAAAAACTGTTAAAATCAGTATTTTCTTTCATATTGAAACCTCCAATTAAAATCAATTTATAAAATTTTATTCTAAATATAAAATTTTATGAATAATTTATACTAGAAAAAATAGAAATAAAGGGGAGGCTAAATATGAAGGAAATATCAGAAACTAGAAGTGTATCAGAGAGTAATAATGTGATAAAAGTACTTAAAGGAATAATAATTTCTTGCATAATTACATTTGTATTATTATTTATATATGCAATTGTACTTACTTATACTAATTTAGGAGAAAATACTATCGGACCAGTTATAATTGCAATCACTGGAGTAAGCATACTCGCAGGGAGTTCAATGACAACAAGTTCAATTAAGAAAAACGGAATATTAAATGGAGGAATTATAGGACTTACATATATGCTTGTTATATACCTACTATCAAGTATTTTAGGAAATGAATTTACTTTAAATATGTATTCAATTATGATGATTGGAATAGGAATTATTGCAGGAATGATAGGGGGAATTGTAGGAGTAAATTTTAAATAAAAAAAGTAGACTTTAATGTCTACTTTTTTATAATTAATATACATTTTAAATTTATGCTTTTTTTGCTGTTTCAGCTAATTTTGCGAAAGCCTCGCTATCTGTAACTGCAAGTTCTGCAAGCATTTTTCTATTTATAGTAACATTTGCCTTTTTTAAACCTGCAATTAATTTGCTATAAGTTAAACCATTTTGTCTTGCAGCAGCATTAATTCTTGTAATCCATAATTTCCTAAAATTACTTTTCTTATCTTTTCTTCCAATGTAAGCATACATACCAGATTTCATAACAGCTTGTTTAGCCATTCTAAATCTATAATGTTTAGCTCCATAATAACCTTTAGCTTGTTTTAATACTTTTTTATGTTTTTTACGTGTTATTCTTGCTGTTTTTACTCTTGCCATTTTAAATTCCTCCTATTCATTAATTATTATATGGTAATAATTTCTTGATTCCATTCTCACAAGTTTTGTCAGCATATGCATCTTGAATCTTACCTGATTTCTTTTGTCTTCTAGTTTTGTTAGCTAAAAGATGTCTTCTATTAGATTTTGTTCTTTTAACTTTTCCTGTAGCTGTCATACTATATCTTTTCTTTGCAGCTTTGTTAGTTTTAAGTTTTGGCATATTTTTTTCCTCCTTTAAATTCATAATTATAATTTCTATTTATTTAATGAAAAAATTATAAACATATTCTTACCTTCTAAGAAAGGCTTTTTCTCTGGAGTTGCAATATCAGAAAGTTCTTCTATGAACCTATTTAAAATATCTTCTCCAAGTTTTACATAGTTAAGTTCTCTACCTCTAAATCGTACAGTAACTTTTACTTTAGAACCACTCTCTAAAAACTTTCTAACATTTTTAACTTTAAAATTAAAGTCATGTTCTTCAGTATTAGGAGTAACTCTGATCTCTTTAATTTCGAAAGATTTTTGCTTCTTTTTAGCTTCTTTTTCACGTTTTGTTTGTTCAAATTTATATTTACCATAGTTCATGATTTTACAAACTGGTGGATTGGCATTTGGTGAAACTAAAACTAAGTCTAGGTCTTTTTCCATAGCTACATCAGTAGCAGCTTTAGAAGACATAAGTCCTAATTTTTCACCAGATTCACTTATAACTTGAACTTCATTTAAATGTATTTGTTCATTAATTAGTAATTCTTGTTTAATAATTAAAACCTCCATTCAATAAAAAAAGATTTGCTTTAAAAAGACAAACCTATCCACTATAATTTAATATATAAATTAAATAACCTTTTTCCAAACTTGAGGTCAAGGTGAGAAGTGGATAACTTCTTCTTAAACACATATATTATTATACACTTTTTTTTGAAAATGTCAAGAAAAATTTGTAAATTTACTAGACTTCCTAAGAAATATGTAGTAAAATATAGGGAACAAAGAAAATATGGAGGTAGTATATGGGATTCATTAATATAGGATATGGAAATATAATATCTTCAAATAGAATAATATCAATAATAGCTCCAGGTGCTGCACCTATTAAAAGATTAATACAAGAGGCAAAGGAAAAATCTCTTGCGATAGATGCGACATCAGGTAGAAAAACTCGTGCAGTTATTATAATGGATACAGGGCACATAATACTTTCAGCAGTACAGCCAGAAACAGTAGTTAGTAGATTAAATAAAGATATTTCAGAAAAGGGGGAAGATTAATTATGATGGTAAAACCAACAGTAAATGAACTTCTTGAAAAGGTAAATAATAGATATGAATTAGTTTCAGTGACATCAAAAAGGGCAAGACAACTCGCAAATGGAGCACAACCACTTACAAACAAAAAAGAACCTTCAGTAGTTACACTTGCTGCTATTGAAATAGCAGAAGGAAAAGTGTATGCAGAGGAATAGGAGGTAGCTAATGTTAGTTATATTATCAGGAGTTGCAGGGGCAGGAAAAGATACTGTAAAAAATGAAGTTATAAAAAGAATGGAAAATGTAGTATCTATCCCATCAATGACAGATAGACCTATGAGACCTGGAGATGTTGCAGGGGAGACATACATATTTGTAAATACTGATGAATTTAAAAAAATGATAGAAAATGATGAATTGTTTGAATTTGACATACATCATAATCATTATTATGGAGTACCTAAAAAATATTTAAGAGAAAAAATAAATGCAGGGAAAATAGTTATAAAAGATGTAGATGTTAATGGAACAGAAAATCTAGTAAGAATTTTAAAAGAAGAGATGAAGGTTATAACAATTTTCTTAAGAGTATCGAGAGAAGAACTTCGCAAACGACTAGAAAATAGAGTAGACAAGCCTGATGAAAAGGAAATAGAACTAAGACTTAGCAGATTTGATTTTGAAGAGTCAAAAATGGGTAACTATGATTATGTAATAGAAAATGTAAATCAAGAAGAAACAGTGCAAAAAGTGATACAAATAATAAAAGATGCAAGTAAATAATAGTTAAGATAAACAATGGTAAAAACATGGATGAAAACAAAAGATGACGTGAACATGTTATCCAAAAATATCAGATATTATCATTGACAAATGCAAAAAAACAATGTATAATAAATAGTACAGTCTAATAATGGGAGGGATTTGTATGCTAGCAAAGTATTGGAAAAAAATAGGAATGATCATAATAATTATTGCTTGCTTATTTAATATAGTTATAAAGTTAGTAGAAAAAATACCATACAAAGACCAATTAACCCAATCAGCACAATATGTTTCGGAACAAGAAAAGAAAGATTAATTTCTGATAGATAACAAAGATAGAAAGAGGTGAATAGCATAATGAAAACAGATATACAACCAGAATTTACAGATGCAAAGATAACTTGCGCATGTGGAAATGTTATAGAAACAAAGTCAACAAAAAAATCTATGAGTGTTGATATTTGCTCAAATTGTCATCCATTTTGGACAGGTAATTTAAAACAAAATACAACAGGTGGTAGAGCAGATAAATTTAAGAAGAAATATGGTATAAAATAAAGGGAAAATCTGGGAACTAAAAGTTTGCCAGATTTTTCTTTTTATTCAAATTCCATTGACAACAAAAAATTGGTTATATATAATATAATTGTACAAGTGAAAAAATAAAGCAAGAAACAAAAGGAGGAACTAAAAGTGAAAAGAACGAAAACAATATTTGCAATAATTATATTTGTAACGATATTACTCATACAATTTAATGTAGATGCAAAAGGAATTGCAGATTTAATTCATCCTACAGAATATACGGAAGAATTTAAAAATTATCTTAATTTAAATGAGGAAGAAAAAGAAAAAATATCTCTTGTGCCAAGACCATATGAGATAATAAAAACAGCAAATAGAAATCCTTTTAAATTAGCTAGAATATTAGGAGCAACAGCAGAAACATCATACACATTACAAACAATTATACCAGACAATTTGATTGTAAAAGATCAAGGAGATACAGATACTTGCTGGGCATTTGCTGCTATTTCTTCTTTAGAAACAAACCTAGCACTTAGAAATTATAAAAATCATATTCCAAATAAAGTTTATGACTTTTCAGAAAAGCATATGGAATATGGTGTAACAAGAAAATTTTTAAATGATCAAGTAAATATATATGGATTTAATAGAGAATTAAATTCCGGAGGAAATTATACTCTTGCTTCTGCATATCTAACAAATGGATTAGGAGCAGTAAACGAGGATTCAATGGTTTTTGATAATAAAGTTGATGAGATAGAATTGAGCCAAATACAAAATAAAACTGTTACAAGCCAAGTATTAGATACAAAAGAATTTGCAGAATATACCAACGAAGATAGCACAATAAAAGAACAAATTAAAGACTATATAAAGAATTATGGTGGATTAACAGCATCTGTATTTGGAGCACCACTATTTTCGGATTATTATAATAATAAAACTGGAGCAATGTATTGTGATGATACTGAACAATGTCCGATAAATCATGCTGTTACAATAATAGGTTGGGATGATGAATATAGCAAAGACAATTTTAATGAAGCTCATAAACCTACAAACAATGGAGCATGGATAGTAAAAAATTCATACGGAACTGTAAGAGAATTTAAAGTAGAAGATTTCAGAGAAGATGTATTTTCATTATATAAAGAACAACAAGAATGGACTGAAACATCTGATGTTACAGGAGATTTTATAAAACAAGTGTTAACTCAATCTGGATATACTGTAAATGGAGATGATGCTAGCATAAATATAGGAGATAATGGATTCTGGCATATTTCTTATGAAGATGTAAATATATATTCACAATTACAAGGAATAACGAAAGCTATAGATGAAGTAAATTATGATAATATTTATCAATATAACTATAATGGATCAGTAGGATCTATGTCATACGAAGGACAAAAGGTATATTTAGCAAACATCTTTAATAAAAAAACAAACTCAGATGAATATATCAACCAAGTTGCTTTAAATGTTCCAGAAACAGTTACTTGTAAAGTATCTGTTAATCCAAATGGTAGCAGTTTAGATTCAGCTAATTTACAAAAAGTACAATTACAGGATGGAGAATCAGAAACATTTGACGCAGGATATCATACATTAGAATTTTTAAATCCTATAAAAATTACAGGTACTTCATTTGTAGTTATGATTGAAATACAAGGAACTAGAGAAGATAAAGTGTCATATTCAGTTGAGGGAAGTATACCAGAAAGTATATTTGATTCAATTGAAATAGAAGACCGGTAAATGCTTTATATCAGCAGATGGATATATAGAAAATGGAGAGTGGCTAGATTTATCAAAGGTAACTGAAGATAATGAAGAAGGAACGGATGTCGATTCAACAATTAAGGCCTTTACAATATCAAATGTTGAAGTACAGAAGGTATTATCAAGAATAGAGATACAAACTCCTCCAACAAAAACTGCATATGTAGAAGGCGAAGATTTCAATACTGCGGGAATGAAAGTTGTTGCTATATACGAAGATGGAACATCAGAGGAAATAACAAATTATATATTAGAAGGTGCAACATCTTTGCAAGAGGGACAAACATCAGTTAAAATAAAATATAATGGAAAAGAGGCAACACAAGCTATAACGGTAACTAAAGTAGTAGAAGGACCAATAGGAACAAATTTTTATGATGCTAATAGTAGTATAAAAAGTTTAAAAACATATACGTACACTAATGATACAAGTAAAAATTATGTATTAGCAGAGGTAGAAATAACAAATTTAGTAAGAGATTTAAATAATGATAGTTATGAATATTATTACTATATATCAACAAATTCTTCAGAAACAGATATAAAAGACTGGATAAAGATTAATGATAATCAAACATCAAATAATTCACTTATTTTAAAGATAAATTCAAAAGACATTAAGAATTATGATAAAATAGCAGATGCAGAGACAGTATATTTATATATAAAAGAAGTAGTATCTAAGGGAGAAAACCAAAAGACAACAATATCTAAAGGAATGGAAATAAAATCAAAAGTAGATAAAGCAGAAGTATATGTAGATGATGTAAAATATACAGCTCCTGCGATTAATGACAATAAAGGTGGAAATGACAAAGATGATACAACACTAGGAGGAAAATTACCACAAACAGGTGAGGGAATAATGATAATAGGAGCAATAGTACTAGTATTTATACTTGGAATTATATTTGCTAAAAAATATATAAAATATAATGAAAAAATGTAAATAAATAAAAAATAATCTGGTTTTATAATAAACCAGATTATTTTTTATTTTAATTTTATGTACTAATTATTTTTATTTTCTTTTTCTTTAATAACTTCTGCAGCAGCTCCAAGTCCTGATAAAGCTTTTGTTGCTTCAAAAGGAATAAATACTTTATTTGCTTCTCCATTTGCAACTTCTTTTAAAGCTTCTAGTGATTTTAATTGAACTAATTTATCATCAGGGTTAGCTTTTTTGATTGCAGAATAAACCATTTGAACTTCTTGAGCCTTAGCATCAGCAACTTTTTTGATAGCTTCAGCTTCACCATCGGCACGTCTAATTTTTGCTTCTTTATCAGCTTCAGCCTCAAGAATAGCAGCTTCTTTTTGACCTTCAGCTTGAAGAATAGCGGCTTGTCTTTCACCTTCAGCTTGAAGAATAGCAGCTCTTTTATTTCTTTCTGCATTCATTTCTTTCTCCATTGCATCACGAATATCAGCTGGTGGAGTAATATCTTTAATTTCAACTCTATCTACTCTACAACCCCATTGGTCAGTAGCTTCATCAAGGATAACTCTAAGTCTATCATTAATCATATCTCTTGAACTAAATGTTTGGTCTAAGTCCATTTTACCAATGATATCACGGATAGTTGTGATTGCTAAATATTCAATACCTTTCCTTAAAGATTGAATTTCATAAACTGCTTTTGCAGGGTCTGTAACTTTATAGAAAACTACAGTATCTATAGTTATTGTAACATTATCTTTTGTAATAACTCCTTGAGGTGGAATGTCCATTGTTTGTTGCTTTAAACTAACAACTGAACGAACATGATCAAAGAAAGGAATGATTATTGTAAGACCAGCATCAGCTATTTTATGATATTTTCCTAATCTTTCAATGATATATACCTCAGATTGTTTAACGATTTTAATTGATTTAAATGCAATTATTAAAACAATTACAAGTAATACTATTAAAAACCACATAATAAATCCTCCTTTTATATATTAATTAAATATTAATATCTTATTTAGAAACTATAGCTTTTACACCTTCTATTGCTTCAACTTTTACTTTATCACCTTCAACAAATTCTTCATTATTTTTAGATGTTGCAGTCCATTTTTCAGAACCAACTTGTATTTGTCCTACTTTTGTTGCAGGATCAAAGCTTTTAGTAACAATAGCTTCTTTGCCAATTATAGAATAGGCATTAGTTGTAAGTTTAGTTTCTTTATCATTTACAAATTTATCTACAAATGGTCTTGTAAGTAATAAAAGCAAACAAGATGCAATTACAAATACTGTCATTTGAATAAATAAATTAGATGTAAATAAACTGACTATACAAGCTATAACTGCAGCAACGCCTAACCAAAAGATCATAAAACCAACAGTTATCATTTCTGCAATAAAGAAAACACCTGCTGCTATTAACCAAATATACCACATAATAAATCCCCCTTGAGTGAGCTAAGGTAAGCTCTATTATAATATATTTAAAGTGCTTGTAAAATTCTCCAATATCTATTATACTACATTTTTCTTGAAAAATAAAGTATTTTTTCTAAATATTTACATAAAATTAGAAAATTCAAAATAACAAATAGCTTAAATAAAAAATATTATTGTAAATTATATATTAGTCAAGATTTTCCACATATTCATTTTTAGAAAAAGCAATAATACTTCTAAATAATATTGGGAATAAGAGAAGTCCTAATCCGAAGAAGAAACCATGCCCAAAACTTTTACTAAGCTCGAATCTTGCAATTATAGCAACAGCCAAAAGCATAATCCAGCCAAGTATAGGTATTAAAACAAGTAAAAGTAGCCAAGGTGAAAGATGGCAAACTTTTAAATGTACTACATCTCTATAAATTGGAATGATTGTAGCAAAGGCATGTTTGCCGGCCTTTTTAAATATAAGTGCAGTTACAAATATTGAATATACTGCTACAATTAATAAAATAATCAATGTACCTTTAACATATTTATTAGATAATAGTAATTTGAAAATAATATTTATCTTAGCTTGCATTGATGTACCAGTAATTACACTAGACATTATATCTTCTAATGATGCATCATTATTATAAAGAGATACAATTTCATCCATATCTAAATCATTTTTAACAACATCTACTATTGCATCAGTATCAAAATTTCTAAATATTGATTCTGCAGCAGAAAGCGCTGAGTCACTCATTCCAGCTCTATTTAAAAGATTAGAATTATCCTCAATTAAGTTAGCGATTTCTTCATTTGAAACAACATTTGATAGTTCATTATAAATATCAAGAAATGTATCCATATTAACTGAATTGGTATTTACTGTATTATTAGAAACTTTATTAACCTCAGAGACAATTTCTTTTATCTCCGATTCACTAAGTTTTTCTTCTATATTACTTAAAGCTTTTTTTAAATCATCTTTTTTTGATTCATCAATACTATTTAAATCAAGAGCATTTATATTAATATTTTTTATCATTGAAGATGAAAGAGCCAAAGAAGATACAGAAGGGATAAGTATCAATAAAGCAATAATTAGGCAAAATATTTTTGTATATTTTCTCATATTCAAATCACTCCTTATATAATGTATATTTATATTTTAAAATATAAATGATTTAAAGTCAATTTTTAATATTGAAAATATCAAAGCTTTGTGCTAGAATAAAAAACGCAAGGGAGGAAAGCTATGGAAATTATATATCGGAACAACAAATCAAGAAAAAAGAAATCAAGTGCAGTCATTTTTGCAATTTAATCATTATGATGTAAAGTTAATTACACTTAAGGAAATAGGATTTAATGAAGAAATTGATGAAAATGGAGAGACTTTTGAAGAGAACTCATTTATAAAAGCAAAAGCGGTAAAAGAATTTTGTATTAAAAATAATATAGAAAAAATAGTAGTTGCAGATGATGCAGGACTTGAAGTAAAGGCATTAGGTGGAAGACCAGGAGTGCATACTGCAAGATATGGAGGGGATCATGCTCCACAAAAAATAGTTCTAGATAAATTATTAGATGAAATGAAAGATGTACCAGAAGGAAAAAGAGATGCAAGCTTTAAATGTGTACTAACAGCAATACTTTTAGATGGAAGCAAGATTGTATGCAAAGGCGAAACAAAAGGAAGAATTGCTATGGAATGTGGAACAATGGGAAAATTAACTTTTGGACCAGTTTTAATTCCAGATGGATATAATAAAGTAATGAATGACTTAACAGAAGAAGAAATAGGACATACACATAGACAAAAAGCTTGGAAGGAGTTATTAGAAAAAATAAGCAACTAATTCTTTTTCAAACTTATTATATAAATTGGAAAGGAATGATTAATAAATAATGAAATTTAAGAATTTAATAGGGCATTTAAAAACAGTAATTAAACATAAATGGGTAGTATTTAAACTTTGTGTAAAAGCTGGAATTCCAATAAGAGGTATAGTTCATGATTTATCAAAATTTTCTCCAACAGAATTCTTTGAATCTGTAAAATATTATCAAGGAGGTAAAAGAAGTCCAATTGTTGGAGCAAGAAATGATAAAGGATATTCAGAAGCTTGGTTACATCATGCAGGTAGAAATAAACATCATTTGCAATATTGGTATGATATAGATGTAGATAAACCGATAGTTATGCCATATAAGTATAGTGTAGAAATGATTTGCGATAAGCTAGCAGCAGGTATAGTTTATCAAGGCGAAAATTGGACAAAAGAATTTGAAATAAATTATTGGAATGAAAAGGAAAGTAATAAAAAATATGTTCATCCAAAAATAAATAATTTTGTGACAGAAGTATTCACAGAAGTAAGCAAAAAAGGGATAGATGAAGTTATTACAAAGAAAAATTTAAGAAAATTATATGATAAATATTGCAGATAAAATAAGAAAAATAAAGCAGAATGACGAATCAATAAAGATTCGTCATTTTACTAATAAAAAATGCATAAAATGACAAAAAAATGTTGACTTTTTTAATTGGTTGATATAGTATTTAGTTGTAATTATAAATAAAAGAATACAAAGGAGATAAAAAATGAGAGAAACGATTAGATTATTATGTGCTATATTAATTATAGCAGTAATTTTAGGAATTTGCACAAATGTAATAGCTACGAGTGCATCATTACCTGAAGCTTCTTCAGGTCCAGAAGAAGAAGATGAAGAAACAATTACAATAAGTGAAAGTGCAATAACTATAAAAGTAGACGAAACAAAGACATTAACTGCAACATCATCTGATGAAGAAGCAACGATAACTTGGGAAAGTGATACTGACACAGTTGCAACAGTAACAGGTGGAACAGTTAAAGGAATAAGTCCAGGAAGAGCAGTAATTACTGCGAAAGGAACAACAGCAACAGCTATTTGCACAGTAACAGTAGAAGCAAAAGAAGAACCAGAAGAAACACTAACATGGGCAGATTTTTCAAAAGCCAAAGTAAGCTTAACAGCTAACAAAGAATTAATATCTTCAGCCGAATTAACAATCACAGATGTAAAGCTACAAGAAGATAGTGACTATTATGCTATTATTACTTCTAGTAATAGTAAACCAGATTTTGTAGAAATACCAGAAATGTCAAAAGATATTATAAATTTAAAACATAATGAAAATGATCTTACTAAACTTGATACATTATCTCATACGGCGCTTGATAAATATGTAGAATTAAATCAAGATTTATATTTATGGGTTGTTGAAAGGCAATATGTAGCAGGAACTGGAAAAGTACAAAAATTTGTATTATCAGGAACAAAATTGACAAGATATGAAGAGCCTAAATATTCAGATGCATTTTTTGCAACTCATATAACAAGTGAAGGAGATCAAATAGTAACAAAATTTACTAGTTCCGGAACAGCTGATAGAAAATTGCAAATAAAGATAGGGAAAATTACAGACACATCAATTTTAAAAAAGATAAAAAATAAAGATAGTTCAGGTTTTGGAGATTTAATGAGATTTGCAAAATCAAATAAAGGATTTTACGATAAAACTTCAACATTAGAAGCTAATTCATATGCAATTGAATATTGTGCTGGCACATCGGCATCTGGAAGCAAACTACCTCTAATAGATATAGGAAACGAATTGACAGATGGAGCATATTACTATTTATATGTAAAAGCTGATAATGAAAATGGAAAATATGTTGATCAAGAAGCTGTTACATTAGCAACAGCACAGGTTTTCCCAGAACAAAAAACTTGGTTTATGTTCTTCTATGGAGATGAAGATTTTAAATGGGCGGATTTTGCTGAATCAGGTTCAAGTGATAATACACAAATGCCAGGAACATTACCACAAACAGGACAAGCAGTATTAATTCCTATATCAGTAGTTGGAGCAATTAGTGTTGCAATATTCTTTGCTAGAAAATATAAAAAATATGAATTTTAATTGAAAATTGAAAACAAAGAAATGAATAAGGACTAATGAATAAGAGTGCTTTAATAAACTTTACTTTTAAGTAAAGATATTAAGCACTCTTTTAGTTTGCTAAAATTTTTATAAAAATGATTTGAATTTTATTCATACAAATCAGGCTCGTACAAATCTTCTATATAAACATCTTTATCACCAGAACCATCAATAAAACCAACAGTTGCAATGTTATCATTTACTTCTTGTATCCAGACAGGTCTATCATCATACAAAACTTCACTTTTTTCTTTGTTTTTTAAAATTTCATGTATTCTTTGAATATTCATAAAAAAACCTCCTAAAATAAAAGCATATTAAAATTCTGCTTTCTAATTTAAAAATTTTTCAAAACATTAATTTAAATAAAATATGTCCTTAAAAACAGTATATACAAGTTTTGGACAAAATATAACTTTGAATGCATAATTTTTTATTTATGACAAATAATAGTTTTAAAGTAAATTAAAAGGAGGAATAGTTTTGAAAGCAACAGGTGTAGTTAGAAGAATAGATGATTTAGGAAGAATAGTAATTCCAAAAGAAATAAGAAAAGTACTTCGAATAAAAGAACGGTGATCCACTTGAAATCTTCACTGATAAAGAAGGAGAAGTGATCTTAAAAAAATATTCTCCTATTGGTGAACTTTCAGAATTTGCAACTGGATATGCAGAAACATTATCGAAGACAACAGGACATATAGCTTGTATAACAGATAAAGATACAGTAATTGCTGTATCTGGTGGCTCAAAAAAAGAATTTTTAGAGCAAGACTTATCTAAAGAATTAGAACAGTTAATGGATGATAAAGAAATATATATAAGCAAAGATAATAATGAAGTATCTATTCCAGTTGTAAAAAATGACAATAAGGAAAGAAGATTTAATTCACAAGTTGTATACCCAATAATAGCCCAAGGAGATGTTATAGGAAGTGTTATTCTTTTATCAAAAGATCCAAAGACAAAAATGGGAGAAACAGAGGCAAAGGTTGCCCAATCAGCAGCAGGTTTTTTAGGAAGTCAAATGGATATATAGCAAAAGAAAAATATCTTAAGACTTAAAGGTCTTAGGGTATTTTTTCTTGCCAAATATACATTGACAACTAGTTTGAAAATAAGTATAATTAAACTATTGATGAAAGGGATAATATAACCTGCAAGCATACATGAAAGTTATTTATGTATCAAGTGTAATAATTAAAAAAAATAGACCTAAATTTAGATAAATATCTATGATAAACAAAGATAGAGACAAAGCTAAAGAGGTGAAAAATGGATTTAAGTAAAAATGTTCAATACATAAAAGGCGTTGGAGAAGAAAGAAGCAAAGTATTAAATAGATTAGGAATATTTACTTTAGAAGATTTAATTACATATTATCCAAGAGACTATGAAGATAGAAGTAAGGTAAAGAATCTTGAGGACACGATAGATGGAGAAGAAACTTTAATTAAAGCAACTGTTGTGACTAAAATGCAAGTTATTTCCACAAGAAATAGAAGAATGAAAATTTGTAAAATGATAGTAAGAGATGAAACAGATGCTTGTGAGGTAGTCTGGTATAATCAACCATATCTAAAACAAAGATTTCAAATAGGAGAGGAATATAACTTATTTGGAAAAATATCAAAAGGAAATGGTCATATAGTAATGAATTCACCTGTATTTGACAAAGATGGAATCAGTAGTAATACAGGAAAAATAATACCAATATATCCTCTTACATATAAAATTTCCCAAAATCAGATAAGAAAAATTATAGAAAACGGTTTAAGCTTAGTTCAAAACAATTTAGAAGAAACTATGCCAGAGTACATTTTGAAAGAATATGGTTTATTAGATATAAACTCAGCAGTACATAAAATACATTTTCCTGAAACTTTTGAAGAATTTGAAAAGGCTAGGTATAGACTTGCATTTGAAGAATTGCTAATAATGCAGTTATTACTTTTAAATTTAAAGAACAAGGCTATGAAAAAAGAAAGTGGAATAGCTTTTGATAAAAATATAAAAATGTCTGATGTTATAAATAGACTTCCATTTAAACTAACAAAAGCACAACTAAGAGCCATAGAAGAAATAGATAGGGACATGGAATCTGATAGGTCTATGAATAGACTTCTTCAAGGAGATGTAGGTTCAGGAAAAACAGTTGTTGCAATAATTGCAGCATATAAAGCAGTGAAATCAGGATATCAAATGGCAATAATGGCTCCAACTTCAATTCTTGCATCCCAGCATTTAGAAAGTTTTACAGAAATTCTTGAACCTCTTGGAATAAGATGTGAATTGTTAATAAGTAATATGCCTGCTAAAAAGAAAAGAAAAGTATTGGAAGAAATTGCAAACGGAAAAATAGATGTAGTTATTGGAACTCATTCAATTTTGCAAGAGAATGTTCAATTTAAAAACTTAGGACTTGTAATTACCGATGAACAACACAGATTTGGAGTGAATCAAAGGAAAATTATAAGTAAAAAAGGGAAAAATGTGGATAAATTAGTAATGACAGCAACTCCAATTCCAAGAACTTTAGCTCTTATTTTATATGGAGATTTGGATATTTCTATCATAGACGAACTTCCACCAAACAGAAAGAAAATAGATACATTCGCAGTTGGACTTTCTTTTGAGGATAGAGTAAATAACTTTATAAAAAAACAAGTTAATGAGGGAAGACAAGCTTACATTGTATGCCCACTTGTAGAAGAAAACGAGGATATTGATGCAAAATCTGTATTGGAATTATTTGAAAAATATAAAACTCAAGTTTTTAGCGAATATAGGGTAGAATATATACATGGAAAATTAAAACAAAAAGAAAAAGACGAAATAATGGAAAAGTTTAAAAATGGCGAAATTGATATTTTAATTTCGACAACAGTTATAGAAGTTGGCGTAAATGTACCAAATGCTACTATAATGGTAATTCAAAATGCAGAAAGATTTGGATTAGCTGCACTTCATCAATTAAGAGGAAGAGTCGGAAGAGGAGAATATCAATCATATTGCATACTTAAATATCAAGGAAAATCTGATAATGTAAGAGAGAGAATGAAAGTAATGCAAGAGACGAATGATGGATTTGTAATATCTGAAAAAGACCTAGAATTAAGAGGCTCTGGAGAGTTTTTTGGAACTAAACAACATGGAATTCCAGATTTTAAAGTAGCAAATCTTTTTGAGGATATGGAGATTTTAAAAAAAGTTCAATCATTAGCCATTAAAATTATAAATTATGATGAAAACTTAGAAAAAGATGAAAATATTTTACTAAAAAAAGCAATAAATAAAAAATTTGACGGAAATATAGAAATATAACAAAAAAATAACAAAAATTACTTGATATTTTTTGAAGATTATTGTATGATATTATATGTAAAATTAAAACTAAAAATATATTTAGGAATAAGGGGAAACAAAAATGAAAAAAATAATAGTGTTTACATTAATAATTTTGTCAATAGTAATGTTATATGCAAGTCAAGTATTTGCTACAGATGAGATTTTAAATTCATCTACAACAAGTTCCTTAATTAAAATTTCTGAAGATCAAAAGAAAGATTTGCAAGGATTTATTGACCTTTATGATGGTTCAGAAACTTACGGATTCACAGCATTTGTATTAGACAAAATAAGAATCTTTAGTATTCCATTTTGTTTTTTAGGAGTAGTAATAAGTGCCGTATATCAATATGTAATTGGTATAAGGAAACTAGATGTAAGATATAAAGGTTTTTATACAATGATAGCCTTTATTACATTATTTGTTATTGCACAAGTATTACCACTTGTATTTGTAATAGTAATAAAAGGATTTGGAAGGAGTTAACGAATGAAAGTTTTATTTGCTGTTAATAATGAAAACATATCAGAATCAATTATTAAATTATATCAAAAAGAATATAGAGAAATAATATCTGGTAAGAATGTTTATTATTTTAATGCAATAATAAAAGAATTACAAAGGGATCAAAGCTATGATAGAGTGGTTATAAGTGAAGATTTAGAGCCATATACAAATAGTAATATTGATTTCATAGATAAATTTTTATTTGAACAATTGGATAAAATTAGTGATGAAGCAACAACTGATACGGGAGCTGATATACCAATCATATTTATAGCAACTGATAGACGCTCAAAATCAGACAATTTGTTATCTAAATTATTTTCAATAGGTGTATACGATGCACTTCTTGGATCAGATAGAAGTATTCCAGAAGTATGTAAATTACTTAACAAACCTCGTACAAAAAAAGAGGCAAAAGTATATTATAAAATAGAAACAGAAGAAGTTGAGTATAAAGCAGAATCTGAAGATAGTGTAAGTGAAACTGAAATACAAAATATTTTAACATATTATAAAAGATTAGGAAGAAATACTGATAGATATGTAGAAAGCTTTGATAATATAGCTGCTCAATATAATGATGCACAATTAAGAATAATATCTACATTTTTACCAATAAATGTAAGAGCAGTTCTTGAAGCAGAATCTCCAAAATATCAGTCTATAATGACTTTTGGAGAAGGAACATATAAAGGTGGAGTTCAAAAAGAAGAACCAAAAGATGATTTGAAAATAGGATTTATAGAAACTCAATCTAATAAAGGAAGACCTACAAAACCAGTAGTTATTCCTTCAGCTGTTAATAAAAATGCAGTAAGTAAGCTTACAAGGAAAATAGAAAATCCAGAAGATACAGAAGAACAAGATTCAAGTATAGATGCGAATGCTTTTTCTGATATTATGGAAGAAGTTAATGAGCCTGTTGTAAAAAGAGGAAGAGGAAGACCTAAAAAACAAATAGACCCTGCTGAAGCTTTAGAAAACGAGACAAAAGTAAAGAGGGGAAGAGGAAGACCTAAAAAACAGGTAGAAGAACCTGCAGAGAATGATAATATTCTTCCTGGATTTGATGAAATCGAAGAAAACACTTTACCAGGATTTGAAAACTTAAATGAAACAAGTTATAGTGCTAATGATTTTGAAGAACCAGAAGATAAATACATCGAGGATACTTCTGAACCACAAGAAAATGACTTAACAAGATTATTATCGAGAGATAAAAAGGTAGTAGCATTTGTTGGTACAACAAAATGTGGAACATCTTTCTTAGTAAATAATATTGCAGATGTACTTGCAAATGAAAATATAAATACAGCAATATTAGACGTTACATCTAATAAAAATTCATATTATATATATACTAAAAATGAAGAACAATTAAGAAAGAAAGCATCAGGATGCATGGAAGCACTAGAACAGGGCGTTGTCAATGGAATAAATGTAAGTAGAAATCTAACAGTATTTACATCAGTTCCAGGCAAAAAAATAGAAGCAGATGATGTACAAGCCATAGTTGGAGCATTATTAAAAAAATATTCATTAGTAATATTAGATTGTGATTTTAAAACAGCTTATGAATACTTTAATATAGCTCAAGAAATATATTTAGTACAAAGTATGGATATATTGACAATTCAGCCATTAACAGCATTTTTAAGAGATCTAGAAACAATCAACATGAATATTCAATCAAAATTTAAAATAGTATTAAACAAGGCAATGAGGGTTAGAGGATTAAGCGAAAAAGCGATAGTTGGTGGAATGTCTTGCTATAATGATCCAGAAATGTCATATATGAGAGATTTATTTAACAGAGATAAGATACAAGTAATTACTATACCATTTGATGAAGACGCATTGTCAAAATATTTGTCAGGGATAGTAGATTGTATTGTAACGACAAATGGATATTCAAAACAATTTATGTCAGAGTTAAAAACTTTAGCAGATGATGTTTACCCTTTAGTTACAAATAAATACAGACAAGATTATTCTAAAAATAATAAGTTTGCAAATGAAAACCAAGAAAATAATTTTAGCAATAGTATGAATAGTACTTTAGCTAAAATGAAGGGAAATATGAAATAATCAGAGAGGGAAAAAGATATGGTATTTGCTGTAATAATAATATTAGTATTTATAATCATAGCATTATTAGTATACAATATAGTAATTAATAAAAAAATCAAAACATTTAAGGATATAAATCAAAAAGTTACAAGCTTAAATGTTTTGCAAGACTTCATGAGTACAGTTGGAGATACTATGACAGTCGACGAAAAAATAGTTAGAATAAATGAAATACTAATAGAACAATATGCAATTAAATATTCAACTATAGTTATGTTCAATGGTACAGAGTATGTAATAAAAGCATCAAATGTAGATAGAAAACATTGGGAGACATTAAGAAATTTACAGAATGAAGAAATTTTTAAAGACAGTATAACAACTGCAAAACCTAAATATGTAACTGTTAATAAAGAAGAGGAAAGACTTCCATATCAAAAAATGGAATTTGGACGAGCTAAATCAGCCATGTTTTTCCCATTGTATATAGATAATGTCTATATAGGATATTGGATAATCGAAAGTGGTAAAATGCACGCATTTGACAATATAGATACGACAATATTAGAGGTAGTTAAGGAAAATATTATATCTATATTTAAAATAGTATCTTATCAAAACATAGTAGAAAGTTTGACAAGACAAGATTTATACTCTGATTTAAAAAGTTCAGAATATTTATATGAAGATGGAAGAAAAATAATAGATAGCTATACTACATCTACAATATGTATGTTTAAAATTACTAACTTAGAAGATATTAATAAGAATATAAATAGAGATACTGGAAATCAAACGATAATAGATGTATGTGATTATATAAAAGAAAAATTATCTGATGAATATATATTTGTTAGATATATGGGTCCTAAATTTGTAATAGCATTTTCAGGAGTTGAAATTGACGGAGTTGTAGAATTTTTAAATGATATAAAAAGAGAAGTTGAAAATTTAGAAATTGAAGATGTAGTTGCATTAGAGGAAAATGAAAAAAATGCTAAAAAGAAGAAAAAAGAAATATCTATTACACATCCAAAATTGAATTTTATTCTTACGACATATTATAAAGGAACAGCTTTAGAAGCGGTACTTAAAAAACTAGAAGAATATCTTGATACAGCAAAGGAAGACGAAAATGATATTAATCAAATATAATTAGGAGGTAGAGAAATATGGATTTTGACAAAACAATGAATTTTAAAGTAGAAAATGATCAAAATGTTAAATACAAAGAGGTACTTAAAGAAGTATATAAAGCACTTGAAGAGAAAGGATACAATCCAGTAAATCAAATAGTTGGATACATTTTATCAGGAGATCCAACATATATCACAAGTCATAATGATGCAAGAACAATAATTAGAAAAGTAGAAAGAGATGAATTACTAGAAAAAATGGTAAAAACATATATAGGAATAGAATAATGAGAAGTTTAGGAATAGACTATGGAGATTCAAGAATAGGACTAGCCATATCAGATGAACTAAACATAACAGCACAAGGGTTAGAAACAATCCACCATAAAGGTAATGATAAAATAGTATTAAAGAGAATAGAAGAACTTTTAAATATGTATGATATTTCTACATTTGTAATAGGAATGCCAATCAATATGGATGGCACCTCAGGAGAAAGAGTAGAAGTTACTAAAAAATTCATACATAAATTAAAATGCAAATTTAATAATATAAATATAGAAACTGTCGATGAAAGATTGACAACAGTACAAGCACATAAAACGATGAATTTTCTTAATGTAGATGGATCTAAGAAAAAAAACATAGTAGATACTATTTCAGCTGTGTATATTTTAGAAACATATATGAATAAACAAAGTCATTAAAATTGTTAAATACAATTATTTATATAAAAAAATTGAAAGGAGAAAATTTAAAATGGATGAAGAATTAGATAATGTTATAATATTAAATGATGAGGATGGAAATGAAGTAAGCTTTGAATTTCTTGACTTAGTTGAATTAGATGGGGAAGAATATGTAATATTACTACCTACTGATGAAGATGAAAATGAACCAGGAGAAGTTGTTATTCTTCAAGTTGAAGACACAGACTCAGAAGATGAAGAGTCATATATCAGTGTTGAAAATGAAGAAATTTTAAACAAAGTATTTGAAATGTTCAAAGAAAAATTTAAAGACGAATTTGATTTTATAGATGAATCTGAAGAAGAATAAAAATATTAAAAAAGTGGATAAATGTTATCCACTTTTTTAATGTATTTATAAATCTTTTTAATAAGTAATCAATTTTGTCGTATAATCTAGGTTTGAAAGAGAATCATATTCATATCCTAGAGTGTAAGTGTTTGTTGCTTGTATGTCTTTTTCAAGCATCATTAAAAGTTTTTTATTTCTGCAAGTTGACATGAAATTTTTAACAGAAGTTACAACTTGCAATTTTTTATTCGATTTACAAATTTCAGATAATAATTCTTGACCTTTTGAATTAAATCCTAAAACTCTAATATATGGGTCAATCCTTTTAGAATCTTCCATATCTTCTTTGGTGAAACCTAAAAGGGCATACAATAAAATTCTATCAATTCTTGTTTGAGTGTATCTCTTAGATTTTACCAATTTAATGAATTCAGATAGATTATTACAAGAATTAGCTGCGTTTTTAATAGTATTTTCAAGACCTTCTGAAACATCAGGAAGGTTTGCAATATCTGCAGTTGTCATACGTCTTAAAGTAAACATTATTTCTTTTTCAAAACTTTCTATTCCTTTTACATAATGACCTTTCTTAACTGCTTCAGCTAAAATATCATAAGAAACTTTTGGAAGTACTTTATCTAATGAATAGAAGTTTCGATCACTGATAAATCTTCTAATTGCAGTTCCACTAGCAAAATCGTCAATAACCATATTACTGTTATATCCAGGACCTTTTCTTTTTATAGAAATAGGTTGTATAGTAGATTCGCTTAATTGTAATGCTTTTAAATATTCTATTGCAAGAATATTATTTGGAGATGATAGTACATTTGCATATTTTCTTATATCATTTAAATACATTAAAAGTGCATTCTCTCTTGCTTTTGGGAATGAAATACCTTTAGATAGTTCATGTGCAAGTAATGATTTATATTCATCAGGTTCTTCTGTAAGAATTGTTGCAAATTCTTTAAGAACTGACATATCATTAATCTCTGATCCAAAAGATATTGAATCTACAATTTTAAGAGAATTAAGTATTTTAATTGCACCTGATGCAAAGTTTTCAGCACTAGATATACTATATATGCAAGGCAATTCTAAAACTAAGTCAATACCATTTAGAATAGCCATTTTAGCTCTTGTCCATTTGTCAATAAGTGCAACATTTCCTCTTTGAACAAAGTTACCAGAAATAACTGCAACAGTATAATTTGCTCCAGTAATTTTTTTTGATTCATTTAAATGGTAAAGATGTCCGTTATGGAATGGATTATACTCACCGACTATACCAAGAACAGTATCCATTAATTCTATCTCCTTTACAATTTTCATGTTTACTGATATAATATCATAAAAAAATAAATAATTCAATCCTTTTATGTAAATAATTATTAAAACGGAGGAAAAAATAATGAAAAAAGTCACAATATATACAGATGGTGCATGTTCTGGAAACCCAGGTCCAGGAGGTTGGGGAGCAATACTGATATATGAAGAAAATAAAAAAGAAATATCAGGTAATTCAAGCCAAACAACAAATAATATCATGGAAATGACAGCTGTTATAGAAGCACTAAAATTATTAAAATATCCATGTGAAGTTGAATTATATAGTGATAGCGCATATGTTGTAGATGCATTTAATAAAAAGTGGGTAGAATCTTGGCAAAAAAATTCTTGGAAAAATTCTAAAAAAGAAGAAGTAAAGAATAAAGAATTGTGGGAAGCTTTAATCAAACTTACTAATATACATACAGTAGAATTTATAAAAGTTAAAGGACATAGTGATGATGAGCTCAATAATAGATGTGATGAACTTGCAAGAAATGCAATCAATAATTTATAAGGAGATGTAAATATGAATATAGGTATAGATTTAGGCGGAAGCCATATTGCTATAGGACTTGTTAATAAAGAAAAAATATTATATAAATATGAAAAAATTTTTACAAAGGAAGATAAAGAAAATATAAAGCAAACTATTAAAAAATATATATCTGAAGGAATTGAGAATATATTAAAAATAGAAAAATTAGAAAATATAGAAATGGTAGGGGTTTCAGTTCCACGGAAGAATTAATAATGGAATAATTACACATTCGCCAAATTTAAGCATAAATGGATTAAATATAAAAGACCTAATTAAAGAGAATATAGATTTACCTATATACGTAAAAAATGACGGAATGTGTGCAGGACTTGCAGAAAAAGAATATGGAAATTTAAAAGAAAGCAATAATGGAGTGTTTTTAGGAGTAGGTACTGGAATTGGAACAGCAGTATTTATTAATGGCAAACTTATGGAAGAAATAAGAAGTGCGCGGACATATTATAATAGAAAGAAACGGAAAAGCATGTACCTGCGGCAAAAATGGATGCTATGAGGCGTATGCTTCTATGAGAGTATTAAAAGCAAATATAAGAAAATATTTTAAAAATGAGACACTCTCAAGTGAAGATATAGTAGAGCTATTGAAAAATAAGGAAAATTTAAACCAAGTAGAGAATATTATCAAAGAATATATAGAATATCTTGCAATAGGAATTTCAAATATGGCAAGACTATGTTCAGCAGATACAGTTGTAATAGGAGGAAGTTTTGTACATTATAAAGATTTACTATTTGAAAGATTACAAAACGAATTAGACAGGATAATGTCTCCTCTCGAAAAAGAAAAAACCACGATAAAACTTGCGAAATTTAGTAATGACGCAGGAATAATTGGTGCAACTTTGATTCAAGAAATATAAATATTAAAAAATTGGAATAATATTATTCCAATTTTTTAATATTTATTTAGTTATTAAATTAGTTTTATATGATGAACAAATTTTACAATCAGTACAGATTTCATATCTATTTTCAAAAATAAGCTTTATGGTATTAATAAACTCATCTTTTTGACAGTTCACCAAATGAATTATAATTTTTTTAGGTGTCAAATTAAGTAAAGTATTGAGTGCATAATCATTAGAAGAAAAAGTTATATCAGATAAGTATTTAGCTTGAAATATAGTATCATCAGTTGGTATAACTTTTTTATCTATGTCAAGCAAAGTACTTTCTCCATTATAATAAATTAAATGTATAAGAGGTGAGTTAAATGGGGTATAAGAAACGTACATTTTTAAAATATCTATAAATTCATTATATTCTTTTTCAATCAAAAATTTATTAACAGAAATATCTATAATATAGTCTAAATTTTTCATATAATTTTGCAATCTAAAGTTAACAAAACCATCTAATATAATAGATTTATTTTCAGTAATATAATCTAGAATAGGGTAGTAGATTGAAAAATAATTATCTTCATTAGACAAATTATCATCTTTTATAAATTGCTCAGCTAAATCCATAATTTTTCTTTTTTCTTTATTTGTAAAATAAAAATAATTATATTCAAGAATCCTTTTTAATAATTTCTCTTGATAAAATTCAATTATAGTATCTGTAAGAATAGATGATATTTTATCATAAAAAAGCTCATAATTTGTATTATTAAAGTGCACAATAACATTGTTGTAGACTTTAAAATGATGATGTGAGATAAATAAAGAGTCTAAATTTAAGTCAGATAGTTTTTGCAATAAGGAAGAAATGATATCGTCATTATTATTTTTTATGCATAAAGATTTCACTTAAAAAAAGACCCCTTTCGAATTTAATTGCATATATATTATTTGCAAAAACAAAATAGATATACATACTATCTTATTCAAAAAGGGCCATTTTGCAACTTGTTTAATGTCACATATATATTTTATAGTCAATATCAGGAAATATGGGGTCTTTCTCTGATATATCCTCTAAAAACTTAGTATCAATATTATTTTCTTTAAGTTGATAATATAATTTAGTAAATCTTCCAACATGATCTTTTATCCTTCTTTTAGCATAATCCACCATTGTACCATTAGTAATAATGAAATTCCAATCACTACTTTGAGCAAGTAATAGCTCTCTTGCACATTGGTTTAAAGCTTTTATTTTTATTTTATCTTTTTCATTTGCAAATTCGTTTGCAAGTTCTATCATTCTATCACCGCAAATATGCAAATGTCTAATAGAATAGTCATTAAGCTCATTTAACCAAACCTCGCTGTAACCATTAGCACCCCAGCTAGAACGACAAGGTGTGCATTGTTGCATTTCTGGATATTTATCTATGTACTCAGAAGGAGTTATAAGCTTAAAATCAGATTTATCATAATAAATTTTCTTAAACAAAATATATAGCCAATAAGGACCTTCATACCACCAATGTCCAAAAAGTTCAGCATCATATGGACAAAGAATAATTGGTGGAGTCTGCATATATTTTGAAAGATTATTTATTTGTGATTGTCTTGAATCAAAGAAATGACCTGCTTGTCTTTCTGCAGAATCCATTGCCCATTGTATATTATAAATATCCTTATCCTCAGTTTTACCAGTAATTCTATGATACTTAATACCAGTATTAACTCTAACTCCATTATAAGTTATATATGGTTTAATGTATTCATAATCTGCATCATAACCGATATCTCTATAAAATTCACGATAATTATAATCTCCAGGATATCCACAAACAGAACTCCAAACTTGCCTAGAAGACTCTAAATCTCTTCCAAAAGCAACAATTCCTTCAGGAGAAACAATAGGGGCAAAAGTACCATATACTGGAGTAGGATTTGCATATAAAATACCATGTGATTCTGATATAAAATATTCTATACCAAATTCTTTTAGGTATTTATCAATTTCAGGTATGTATCCACACTCAGGAAGCCAAATACCACGAGGCTTTCTTCCAAAATATTTTTCATATATTTGAACGCCAACAGCAATTTGAGCACGTACAACTTTTTCATTAACATATAGAATAGGAGAGTATCCGTGTGTTGCTGAGCAAGTTATAATTTCAAGCACTCCTATATCTTGAAAATGTTTAAAGCCTTGGATGATATTACAATTATATTCATCTTTAAAAATATGTAAGTCAGAAGAATATCTATCTAAATAATATTTTGATAATATATTTATTCTTTCATTATCCTTTGTCCTTACAACTTCTTTTTCACATAATTCTATATGTTTTTTTAAATAATTTATATATCTTTTTTGTAATAATTTATTATCTAACATAGAAAGAAGAGGGGGAGTAATAGACATTGTAATTCTAAAGTCTACTTTTTCTTCCTCTAATTTCTTGAAATTTGTAAGTAAAGGTATATATGTTTCAGATATAGCTTCGAAAAGCCATTCTTCTTCTAAATAATTTTCACTCTCTGGATGGTGAACAAAAGGTAAGTGTGCATGCAAAACAAAACTTACATATCCTTTTGGATTACTAGTCATTTGTATTTCCTCTTTCTATCTCTTAAACATAAATTCACCCGAAGTTGGGTTAGATATGTTATTTAATTCATCATTATATAATTTATTATATATATCATAAACATTACCATATAATTTATCAATATCATTTATAAATCTTAAACTACCAAAATCTTTAGAAGACAAGACATTTGTTTTAACATTTCTAAATAAAATATTTCCTAAATCTGTTTTTTCAAATAATATGTGGTCATTAGGAGAAACCATATTGTTTGAAGAATAAATGTGTATATATTCTTCTGGTTTATTAAAATCTTTTCTGCCTAGTTCTATAACATAGTTACAATCTGGCTCTTGAGTTCTAATATACCAGCTATTTGCAAAATCATTTATTTCTATTTCGAAAGAATAATTCTTTGTAGTATTATGAACAATCAAAATAGGTTTTGTGTCATAGAATACATTTTCTCCATGCTGTTTCATCAATGAATTTCTATCTTCATCTGATATATCCCAATAAACAAATAAAGTGGTTGGAGTTTGAGCAAGAATTTTAACAGTAGTTTCATTATATCTATATGGCAAGTCATAATATTCTTCAAGCATAGGTTTAACAGTAGAGCTTGTTTTTGATGTAGATTTTATTTTTTTAGCAACTGTTTTTTTAGTAGTAGTTTCTTTGCTACTTGCTTTTTTAGTATCAGTCTTTTTAGTAGTAGCTTTTTTACTACTAACTTTTTTAGTATCAGTCTTTTTAGTAGTAGCTTTTTTACTACTAACTTTTTTAGTATCAGTCTTTTTAGTAGTAGCTTTTTTGCTACTTGCTTTTTTAGTATCAGTCTTTTTAGTAGTAGCTTTTTTGCTACTTGTTTTTTTAGTATCAGCTTTTTTAGCAGTAGTTTCTTTGCTACTTACTTTTTTAGTACCAACCTTTTTAGTATCGGTCTTTTTACTACTAACTTTTTTAGCAGTTGCTTTTACAGATTTCACATTACTTTTATCTTCAAGTTCTTTTTTAGAATTTTTATTAGACACTCTTGCCATAAAAACCTCCAATCGAGCAATAAATGCTCTAAATATCTTTTGTTAACTATACTCTTATATCATATATCAAAAAAAAAATAAATTCAATATAAATATAAATAAAAAATGAAAAAATATTACAAAAAATTACAAATTTTTGTATTTCACTTTATTTTTTAAAGAAAATATATTACAATATAATAAAGTAAAAATTGTGGAGGAAAATAAAATGGCATTTTTTAAAGAATTTAAAGAATTTGCAATGAGAGGAAATGTAATTGATTTAGCAGTCGGTGTTGTAATAGGAGGAGCATTCCAAGGAATAGTAAATTCATTAGTAAATGATGTAATAATGCCACTTACAGGAATGTTTACAGGAAATGTAGATTATTCAAAGTGGGTAATAAGTTTAGCAGGAGGAAGTGTGCAAATAGGTATAGGATCTTTCTTAAATGCAATAATAAACTTTTTAATAATAGCATTATCTATATTTATAGCACTAAAATATATTAATAAAATAAATGCAAAGTTAGAAAAATTAAATCAAGAGGCAAAACAAAAAATAATGAAAGCAAAAGGAGAAAAAGAGGAAGTAGTAGAACCTACAGTAAAAAATTGTCCATATTGCTTATCAGAAATTCCATATAAGGCAACAAAATGTGCTCATTGCGCATCAGATTTAACAGAAAAAGCAGAAAGTAACTAGAAAGGAAAGCAAAATGGAAAAACAAGCAGTAACTTATGAACTTTTACATGTATGTAAACAAAGTGGAGCAAGAAGAGGAGTTATACATACTCCACATGGAGATATTCAAACACCAATATTTATGCCAGTTGGTACACAAGCAACTGTAAAGTCAATGACTCCAGAAGAATTAAAAGAAGAAGTAAAAGCACAAATAATACTTTCAAATACATATCACTTATATTTAAGACCAGGGCATAAATTAGTAGAAGAAGCAGGTGGACTTCATAATTTTATGAGATGGGATAGACCAATACTTACAGATTGTGGAGGATTCCAAGTATTTAGCTTAAGTGATTTAAGAACTATTACAGAAGAAGGAGTAGAATTTACATCTCATTTAGACGGAAGTAAACATTTCTTCTCACCAGAGAAAGTAATGGAAATAGAAAATTCACTTGGAGCAGATATAATAATGTCATTTGATGAATGTGTAAAATACCCTGAAACTTATGAATATACAAAACAGTCAATGGAAAGAACTACAAGGTGGGCAGAAAGATGCAAAAAAGCACATAAGAATACAGAAAAACAGTCGCTATTTGGTATTATACAAGGTGGCTTCTATGAAGATTTAAGGAAAAAATCAGCAGAAGATTTAATAAAACTTGACTTCCCAGGATATGCTATAGGTGGGATTAGTGTAGGAGAACCAAAAGAGGAATTTTTAAGAATGCTTTATTATACAGCACCACTTATGCCAGAAAACAAACCAAGATATTTAATGGGAGTTGGAACGCCAGATTATCTTATAGAAGCGGCAATTGCTGGAATAGATATGTGCGATTGTGTATTACCAACAAGAATTGCAAGAAATGGTACAGCACTTACATCACATGGAAAAGTGGTTGTTAGAAATCAAACTTATGCAAGAGATTTCTCTCCACTTGATGATGAATGCGATTGTTATACTTGCAGAAATTATACAAGGGCATATATAAGACATTTAGTAAAAGCAAATGAAATATTAGGTGTAAGATTATTATCAACACATAATCTAAGATTCTTGACTAAACTTATGGAAAGAGTTAGAATAGAAATAGAAAATGATAATCTATTAAATTTTAGAGATGAATTTTATAAAAAATATGGATACATAAAATAATAAAGGGGGACAAAAGATGCAGATAGAAAATGACTTTAATCAGACAAATACAAAAAAGAGTTCAAACATAATGAAAGTATTAATTATTATGATGGTCATAATAATAATAGCAGTTGTAGGCATTATTATTGCAATTATGTCTTTACAAGAAAAACCATTAACAGTTTCAATTAATGGTTTAAGAGCAAGGTTTGCTGAAGATACATTTGTATTTGATGATAACGGAAAAATCTATATATCCATTAGAGATATTGCACCAGAGTTAAATTATGAAGCACATAATGGTGAATATAAAGTGGATACAGAAGATACGAACAAAATGTATGTAGAAGCAGTAGATGAAACAGAAACAACATCATTTTATCTAAATTCTACTACAATAAGCAAAGTGGTACCAAATACAACTGATAACTATATGAATATTACAATTGATGAACCTATTATAGAAATAAATGGTAAGATGTATATAACATCAGAAGGATTTACACCAGCATTTAATTCAACATTTACTTATGATAAAAATACAAACAATATATCAATACAAACACTTCCATATCTGTATGAATATTATTCATCTATAATAAATCAATTAGGATATGCAGCAATAAGTGAAGAATTTAATAATCAAAAAGCGATAATTTATGGAATGATAGTTGCATCAAAAGAAAATAGTGGAAAATATGGAGTAATATCTTTAACAGGAAACGAGATAATAAGCCCTAGATATGATAACATAGAATTTATCGAAAATTCTAAAGAATTTATAATAACAAATTCAAGTAAAAAAGTTGGAATAGTATATAGTACTAGCGAAACAAAGATATCAGTATCTTATGATGAAATAAAAGTCATAGATAGCGATTTAGGATTATATTTAGTAAAAAGCAATGATAAATATGGAATAATAAATTCACAAGAAGATTTAATTATTCATATAGAGTATGATAAGATAGGAATAGATACAACACTTTACCCAACAGACAATATAACAAATTCATATATATTATATGGTACTTATATTCCGGTAATGCAAAATGGAAAATGGGGATTATTTAATATCCAAGGACAAAAAATACTAGAAGCTGAATATGATGGGCTTCGGATGCATACCTAGAAATATAAAAGACAAAGTAGTAAATAGTACTGTATTGATAGAACCTTCAAAAGTCGTAATACTAGAAAAAGATAAAAAATACGGAGGAGTAGATACAAAAGGAAATATATTAATTCCAGTAGCATTTGATGGAATCTACTCTGTAATAAGTGCTGGACAAACTTCATATTATCTTTTATATAATGAACAAGAATATGATGCTCTTGAATATATAAGATTAATAAAAGAACAATTAGGAATTGTTGATGAGGAAGAAAACGATAATCAGGAAAATACAAATACAGAGCAGGATACTAATACTACAGAAAACAATGAAACAAATACAAATGTAGAACAATCAAATGTAGAAAATACGAATTCTGAAAATGTATCAAATGTGTCAGAAAATACTGAAAATAATGCTGAATAATGTCAGTATAAAGTTATGAAAAATACTTGAAAAAATACTGATAATATGCTATAATAAATATAACATAAAGAGATAAACAAAATCCCTGCATGGTGCGTAACAAGAAGGAAATTTTAGAACCTACAAAGCAATGGATATGGGAGCCGAATCTCTGAATATGGCGTGTATGCTTGCACAAAATTGATAGCAAGAAACCCACAAGTATTTAGGTAAGCACCCACCTGTATATATACAGGTCCATAAAATTTCTTAAGAACTACGGCTAATGTGGGGGATTTTTTTATGCAATCCCCTCATCTTAGTAGATTAAACCAACAATTATAAAGATTAGTTGTCATATTTATTAAATTTAATTTCTTAATTGTTTCACTTGCTATAACATTTATAGTTTTTACAACTTCATTATCAATAGAATATGTTACAGTTCCAATAATGTCCCCTTCATTAATTGGAGCATTTATTTTTTCATTTAAAGAAATATTTTGAACAACTTGACTAGATTTAGATTTTGCAATAAATAGAGAAGCATCTTCACTAAGAATAGCATTTATTGAATTTTTAACTCCTTTATTAACACTAACTGTACCAATTGTATCACCTTTATGGCCAAAAGAAATATTGGTGAAATTTGAAAAACCATAATTTAATAGCTTTTGTGCTTCAGCAAATCTTATATCAGAGCTTGGAGAATGCATAATTACTGCAATCAAAGATAAACCGTCTCTAGTTGCACTTGCAGACAAATTATATAATGCAAGAGAAGTAGAACCAGTTTTTAATCCGGTACATCCGTTATAATTCCTAACAAGTTTATTTGTATTTACGAGACCAGTTTCTCCATTTCTTAAACTATCCATGTAAATAGTTGTATAATTAGTTATACTTGGATGGTTATTTAAAAGTTCTCTAGACATTAACGCAATATCAAAGCTAGAAGTAATATGCCCATCTTCGTCTAAACCATGGCAATTTCTAAATGCGGTATCATGCATACCTAAGGATTTTGCTTTAGAATTCATACGATTTACAAATTCTTCTTCTGAGCCTGCGATAAATTCTGCCATCGCAACAACACAATCATTTGCAGAATTTAAACAAATAGCTTTTAACATTTCTTCAACTGTCAAAGATTCATTCTCTTCAAGCCAAATTTGAGATCCACCCATAGAAGCAGCATTACTTGAACAAGTAACTTTATCTGTAAGTGAAATTTGTCCGGCTATCAAGTGCCTCCATTATCAAGAGTAAAGACATAACCTTTGTAACACTTGCAGGTCTGAAAGCTTCATGAGCATTGTGTTGATAAAGAACGGTACCTGTAGATTGTTCTATAAGTATAGCGCCTCCTGACTCTAAGCCCAAATCAGTATCGCTTTCAGATACAGTTTCTAATAAGCTAAGATTAGACATATCAGACCAAATATATGAATTTTCAGCAGCATAAGAATAATTGTAGCAAAAGCAACTTAAAATTATAAAAGATATAAGTAATAATATTTTTTTATAATACATATATAAACCTCCATAAAATCTAAAATTGTCTATTTAGAAGATATGAGGAAAATACAAAAATATGATAGAAATGAAAAATAGAGTAAGAAATAATGTAACAATAACATACAAATATTAACATAAATATTGAAAAAATTAACAAATTATGTTAATATATAAAGAGACACATAAGAAATGGAGGGAAAAAATGTATTCATCAGTAGAAAAATATAGAATAATAGAAAAATTAAAACATGGAACTGAAATAGACGAAATATATGAAGAAACAGGAATTCCAAAAACAATTTTAGACGAATGGAAAAAAGAAGCGGATTTAAGTATAAGAATAAAAAAATTAGTTGAAGAAGGAAAATTAGAAAGAGCAAGAGAAGAATTAGAAAGCATAGAAGATGATGAATTAGCAAAAAATATTCTTTCAATAAAAATATTAAGAGCAGAAAATGATAAAGAAGCAGAAAAAAGAGCATTAGATAGAATACTAGAGTTAGATCCAGAAAATGTAATAGCAATGAGCAGTAGAATAAAGTTAGCAAAAGACGAAGGTGATATAGAAACGAGAAAAAAATTATTGGATATGCAATTAAAGGTAGAGACAGATAATATGTTAGCAATGAGTTCTAGAATATCAATAGCAAGAAAAGATGGAGACATAGAGACAGAAAAAAGATTACTAGATAGGCAATTAGAAGTAGATCCAGATGATACAATAGCAATGAGTGGTAGAATAGTAGTAGCAAGAAAAGAAGGAGATACAGAAACAGAAAAGGCATTAGTAGATAGACAATTAGAATTGGAACCAGATAGTGTAATAGTAATAAGTAGTAGAATAAAGATAGCACGAAGAGAAGGCGATATAAAAACAGAAAGAGAGTTATTAGATAGAAGAATAGCATTAGAACCAAATAATATAATAGCTATAAAAAGGAGATTAAGTATAGCACGAACAGAAAATGATGTAGAAACAGAAAAAATATTAGAACAAGAATTATTTAAGCTATATAATAATAAAGAACAAACAAATGATGCTGAGCTCCAAGAAGTTTCGGGAAATATGAGTGATACTGATATAGAATCACAAATGCAGAATCAAGCTCAGGAAGCAAGAAGACTGATTTATGAAAATAAAGATGTATTGCAAACAGCAGAACAAATAAAAGAATTACTCGAAGGCGAAGATGAAACAGTTAAAATAGTAGTACTAGCTGAATTTTATTTTAAAGCTGGATTAATATTAAGAGCACAAAAATCATTAAAGGCATACAAAAAAGAATTAAAAAATAAAGATGGAATTAAAATGGTTGAACAAGCATTACAACTTACAAAAAGTGCAAGAACTAATCAATTTAATTGGAATGATTTATGGGATAGACAAATGGGAATACAAAGTAAAAAAATCAGTAGTCAAAGAGTAAATAGTGATCTAATAGAGCTAGAAAGATAAAAATAAATAAAAAGCAAGCAAAAATTTAAAAAAATGCTTGCTTTTATAGTGCCTTCTGTGTTATAATTTATAAGGTTATAAATTAGACACATAGGACTAATCTGCAAAAAGTGCTTTTCATAAGTCTTTGCAGGTGTTTGAAATCTTATGGATGTTAAAACTAAAAGGAGGAATAAAATTATGGCAGTAGTTGCAATGAAACAATTACTTGAAGCAGGTGTTCATTTCGGACATCAAACAAGAAGATGGGATCCTAAAATGGCAGAATATATCTACCAAGCTAGAAATGGTATCCACATTATCGATTTACAAAAGACATCTAAAAAAATTGATGAAGCATATAGCTTTATTAAAGAAAAGGTAGAAGAGGGAGAATCAGTTCTATTTGTAGGAACTAAAAAACAAGCACAAGAATGCATGAAAGAAGCAGCAATCTCTTGTGAAATGTTCTATGTAGATCAAAGGTGGTTAGGAGGAATGCTAACAAACTTTGAAACTATCAAAAAAAGAGTTGAAAGACTTAAAAAATTAGAAACAATGCAAGAAGATGGAACTTTTGATGTATTACCTAAAAAAGAAGTTATAGGATTAAAGAAAGAAATGGAAAAACTAGAAAAGAACCTTGGTGGAATTAAAAATATGGAAAGATTACCAGGTGTTATATTTATAGTAGATCCTAAAAAAGAAAGAACAGCTATATTAGAAGCTAAAAAATTAAGAATACCAATAGTTGGATTAGTTGATACAAATTGTAGTCCAGAAGATATTGATTATCCAATACCAGGAAATGATGATGCAATAAGATCAGTTAAACTTATCGCAACAGTTATGGCTAATGCTGTTATTGAAGGAAAACAAGGGGAAGTATTATCTTTAGACGAGCAAATGGAAGAAGTAGAAGAAGTCAAAGAAGAACCTAAAAAAGAGGAAAAACCAAAAAAAGAAGAAGTAGCTGAGAAAAAAGAATCTAAAAAAGTAGAAGAAAAAAAAGAAGAAACTTCTAAAGAAGTAAAAGCTGAAGAAGAATAATTTTTAACATATATAAGAAAATAAATGTTAGAAAATAAGTAAAGGAGAGATAAGAATGATTACTGCAAGTTTAGTTAAAGAATTAAGAGAAAAAACAGGAGCAGGAATGATGGACTGCAAAAAAGTATTAACAGAGACAGACGGAGATATGGAAAAAGCTGCAGAATTATTACGTGAAAGAGGAATTGCAAAAGCTGCTAAAAAATCAAGCAGAATAGCAGCAGAAGGTTTAGTTGTAGCTTATGTATCTGAAGATGGAAAAACAGGTGCAGTTGTTGAAGTTAATGCAGAAACTGACTTTGTTGCAAAAAATGAAGAGTTCAAAACTTTTGCAAATGATGTTGTTAAACAAGTAGTTAAGGAAAATCCAGCAAATGTTGAAGAATTACTAGCTGAAAAATGGATAAATGATTCTAGCAAAACAGTATCAGAAGTTTTAACAGATAAAATTGCAACAATAGGTGAAAATATGTCAATAAGAAGATTTGTAAGATTTACATCTAATGGATTAGTTGAAAAATATATCCATGGAGAAGGAAAGATAGGAGTTCTTGTTTCTATGGAAGGTGGAACAAGCGAGCTTGCAAAAGATATATGTATGCAAATAGCAGCAGCTCGTCCTGAATATCTAGATAGAGATTCTGTACCAGAAGAAAGAGTTGCAAAAGAAATGGAAATTTTAAAAGCACAAGCTATGAATGAAGGAAAACCAGCAGAAATAGCTGAAAAAATGGTACAAGGAAGAATAGGAAAATTCTATGGAGAGATTTGTTTAGTGGATCAACCATTTGTTAAAGATCCTAATATTAAAGTTTCTGATTTACTTTCTTCTAAGGGAGCAAAAGTTATTGAATTTGCAAGAATTGAAAAAGGAGAAGGATTAGAAAAAAGAGAAGAAAACTTTGCAGAAGAAGTTGCAAAGCAAATTAATGGTTAATTAAAAAGGGACTTTCATTAGTCCCTTTTTTTTAAAATAATTATCTCAAAGTTTATTACAAATTTTTTTTGCCCTATAACATGGGAGAAAGGAAGAAAGATGAAAGGATATTTAGTACTAGAAAACGGAGAAATATTTGAAGGAGAAAGAATAGGATATGATAAAGACACATGTTTAGAAGTTGTATTTAATACATCAATGTCAGGATATCTAAAAGTATTTACAGACCCTTCTTATGCATCTCAAGGAGTTGTTATGACATATCCATTAATTGGAAATTATGGAGTAATACCAGAAGATATGGAATCAAAGAAGGTATGGGTAAATGCAATATTTATCCATGAACTTGCAGAAACTGCAAGTAATTTTAGAAATGCAGAAGATTTAGAACAATATTTGATAGATAATAAAATACCAGGACTAAAAAATGTCAATACAAGGAAATTAACAAAGATACTTAGAAATAGTGGAACAATGCGAGGAAAATTAACATCAGATATATCTAATAAAGATGAAATAATAAAAGAAATAAAAGAATATAAACCTAGTAATCTAGTACGGAATGGTTTCATCAAAAAGGCCATATGTAGAAGGCGAAGGAGATATAGAAATTGCACTTCTAGATTTTGGAGCTAAGGAAAATATAATAAGAGAACTTGTAAAAAGAAATTGCACAGTACATGTATTTCCACAAGATAGTTCAGCTGAAAGTATAAAAGAAATAAATCCAGATGGAATAGTTCTTTCAAATGGACCAGGTGATCCAGAAGATTGCAAAATAGGAATAGAGACAGTAAAGAAACTATATGATACTGAAATTCCAATACTTGGAATATGCCTTGGTCATCAATTAATGGCTCTTGCAACTGGAGCTAAAACAGCAAAATTAAAATATGGTCATAGAGGACCAAATCATCCAGTAAAAGACTTAAAGACAGATAAAGTCTATATAACATCACAAAACCATGGATATTATGTAAAAGAAGAAAGCATTGATAAAAACAAAGCAGAAATTTCGCATATTAATTTAAATGATGGAACAGTTGAGGGATTGAGATATAAGAATAAGAATATATCTACAGTTCAATTCCATCCTGAAGCTTGTCCAGGACCTGAGGATACGGCGTATATTTTTGATGAGTTTTTGAGTTCATTAAAATAAAGATATAGAATATGAATTAATTGAAAGGAGCAAATAAAATGCCAAAAAATAAAAATATAAAAAAAGTATTAGTAATAGGTTCAGGACCAATAATTATAGGACAAGCAGCAGAATTTGACTATGCAGGTACACAAGCTTGTACTGAATTAAAAAAAGAAGGAATTGAAGTTATACTTGTAAATTCAAATCCAGCAACAATAATGACAGATAAAAATATGGCTGATAAAATATATATAGAGCCATTAACACCAACAACTGTAAAAAAGATAATTGAAAAAGAAAAACCAGATAGTATTCTTCCAAACCTTGGAGGACAAACAGGACTAAATATAGCAATGGAATTAGAGGAACAAGGATATCTAAAAGAGAAAAATGTTAGATTACTTGGTACATCTCCTGAAGGAATTAGAAATGCAGAAGATAGACAAGCATTTAAAGATATGATGGAAAGCATAAATGAACCTTGTGTTGCAAGTAAAGTTGTAAATACAGTCGAAGATGCAGTAAGCTTTTCAAGAGAAATAGGACTTCCAGTTATAGTAAGACCTGCATATACCTTAGGAGGAACTGGCGGAGGAATAGCATATACAGAAGAGCAATTAAGAGAGATAAGCTCTAATGGACTTCATTTATCAAGAGTATGTCAAGTTTTAATTGAAAAATGTATATCAGGCTGGAAGGAAATAGAGTATGAAGTAATTAGAGATTCTAAGGGTAACTGTATCACAGTATGTAATATGGAAAATATAAATCCAGTTGGAGTACATACAGGAGATAGTATAGTAGTTGCACCTTCTCAGACACTTGCAGATAAAGAATATCAAATGCTTAGAACATCAGCAATAAAAATAATATCTGCACTTAAGATAGAAGGTGGATGTAATGTACAATTTGCATTAAATCCGAATAGCTTTGAGTATGCCGTAATAGAGGTAAATCCAAGAGTTAGTCGTTCATCAGCATTGGCATCAAAGGCAACAGGTTATCCAATTGCAAAAGTTGCAACAAAAATTGCAATAGGATATACACTAGATGAAATAAAAAATGCAGTTACAGGGAAAACCTATGCTTGCTTTGAACCAGTACTTGACTATGTTGTAGTAAAAATACCAAAATGGCCATTTAATAAATTCTTAACTGCAAGCAGAGAACTTGGAACACAAATGAAAGCAACAGGAGAGGTTATGGCAATAGCACCAACACTAGAGGCAGGACTTATGAAAGCTATTCGTTCTCTTGAGGAAAAAGTAGATTCATTAATTCTTCCAAAATTTACATCATATACTGACGAACAGATAAGACAAGAATTAAAAAATGTAAATAATGAAACTTTATGGGTAATTGCAGAGAATTTAAGAAGAGGTATGACAATAGAACAAATACATCAAGCAACAACTATTGATACATTCTTCATAAGCAAAATAAATAATCTAGTAAAAGTTGAAGAAGAATTAAAAACTAAAAATTTAAGTGTAGAACTTTTAAGAAAAGCAAAAGTATATGGATATACTGATTCAGTAATATCAAAACTTACAAAAATACCAGTAGAAGAAATCAAGAAAATGAGAAAAGACAATAAAATAATTGCAAACTTCAAAATGGTAGATACTTGCGCAGCTGAATTTGATGCAGAAACACCTTACTATTATTCAAGCTATGATGACGACAATGAAGCGGAAGAAAAATCCAAAAAGAAAAAAATAGTAGTATTAGGTTCTGGACCAATAAGAATAGGACAAGGAATAGAATTCGATTATTGTAGTGTTCACTCAGTATGGTCACTAAAAAAGTACGGATATGAAACAATAATCGTAAATAATAACCCAGAAACAGTAAGCACAGATTTTGACATAGCAGATAAACTATACTTTGAGCCACTTACACCAGAAGATGTAGAGAATATAATAAATGTCGAAAAACCTTATGGCGCAATAGTTCAATTTGGAGGACAAACTGCTATAAACTTAACTAAAGCATTAAAAGATATGGGAGTAAAAATACTTGGAACATCAGAAAAAGATATGGATAGAGCAGAGGATAGAGAGTTATTTGATGAGGCATTAAATAATTGTGGAATCCTAAGACCAAAGGGAAGCACAGTGTACACAGTAGAAGAAGCAATAAAAGTTGCAAGAGAGCTAGAATATCCAGTATTAGTTAGACCTTCTTATGTTCTTCGGAGGACAAGGAATGGCAATAGCTTATGATGATGTAGAAATTACAGAATTTATAAACGAGATAAATAAAACAGTACAAGAGCATCCAATCCTTGTTGATAAATATATGCTAGGAAGAGAACTAGAAGTTGATGCTATATGTGATGGAGAAGATATACTAATTCCTGGAATAATGGAGCACCTAGAAAGAGCAGGAGTTCACTCAGGAGATAGTATTTCTGTATATCCAACACAACATATCTCTGAAGAACATCAACAAAAAATAATTGATTATACATATAAAATTGCAAGAGAACTTAATGTAATAGGTGTACTAAATATACAATTTATAATCTGCAAAGGAGAAGTATATATAATCGAAGTAAACCCTCGTTCTAGTAGAACAGTACCATATATAAGTAAAGTTACAAATCTTCCAGTAATTGATATTGCAACAAGAGTAATACTTGGAGAAAAATTAAAGGATATAGGCTATGGAACAGGAATATATAAAAGAAGTGAATATATTGCAATAAAAATGCCAGTATTCTCTTTTGAAAAGATAAAAAATGCAGATACAAGTTTAGGTCCTGAAATGAAATCAACAGGAGAGGTTTTAGGAGTATCTAAGAATTTCTCGGATGCAATAGTAAAAGCATTTATAGCATCTGGAATAAATATTCCAAAATCTGGTAATGTACTTATAACTGTAAGAGATAAAGATAAGGAAGAAATGCTACCACTTGCTAAAAAATTATTTAATAAAGGATTTAATATATATGCAACAAAAGGAACAGCACAGCTTCTTAAAAATAATGGAATAGATGTAAATGTAGTAGAAAAAATCTGGGAAGGCGCAGAGAGCATACCAAATCTATTACAACTTGGAAAAATAAACTTTATTATAAATACTCCAACAAGAGGAAAAGAGTCAAATAGAGATGGATTTAAGATAAGAAGACTCGCAGCAGAATCTAAGATCCCTTGCTTTACATCACTAGATACCGCAAATGCACTATATGATGCAATAGAAGATACAAAGACAGAAGAAGAACTTGAAGTAGTTGATATAACGGAAGTATAAAGATAAATGAGCAATATAAACTGAACCCAAAAAGTTAGACACTTTTTGATTAAGTCTATATTGCTTATTTTTTATATATCTATTTAATTATATAATATTTTGTAATATAATATATATGGTGATAAAATGGAAAACATAAAAGAAAAATTAACCTCATTAAGTGATGAAGATTATAAAAAATTTAATCAAAAATTATGTCCTGATACAAAAAGAAAAATACTCGGAATTAGAATACCAATTTTAAGAGATTTTGCAAAAAAACTTGTAAAAGAATATGACAAAGGAAATAATCCAAAAGAAAAACTAGAAAATTTGCTAAAAGATATAGATGATGAATACTTTGAAGAAATACTTATTCAAGGCTTTGTGATAGGGTACACCAAATGTGATATAAAAGAAAAAATACCTTATATAAAAAAGTTTGTACCTAAAATAGATAGTTGGGCAATTTCCGATACATTCGTTCCAACACTTAAAATAAAAGAAAAGGATTTAGATTATGTTTTAGATTTTCTAATGCCATATTTTAGTTCTAATAAAGAATTTGAAGTAAGATTTGCAGTGATAATGCTACTTGACTATTATATAAATGAAAAATATGTAGATAAAGTTATAGAAATTTTAGACAAAATAGAACATGATGGCTATTATGTAAAAATGAGTGTAGCATGGTGTTTAGCAGAGATAGGAATAAAATTTAACGATAAATTAATGAAATATCTAAATGGAAAAAATAATCTTGATAAATTTACATTCAATAAAACATTACAAAAAATGATAGAATCATATAGAATAAATAGCAAGCAAAAAAATTTATTAAGAAATATGAAAAGAAAATAAAATTTAAGAAAATTTTAAGATAATAGGTATTTACTTTTACAAAATATTTGATATAATTTAATACAGATTGAAGAAATATAGGGGAAAAATATGAAAGTTGTACTAGAAATATTAAAATTTATAGATATAATTACTCTAGCATATTTAATTTATTATATAATTACAGGTTTGTATGCATTAAAAATAAAAAAGAAAATTCCTACTGGAGATACAAAGCATACATTTGCAGTTGTTGTGCCAGCAAGAAATGAAGAAAAAGTAATAGGAAATTTATTGAAAAGTTTAAATGCTCAAAACTACCCTAAAGAATTATATGATATATTTGTAGTTGCAAATAATTGCACAGACAAAACTTCTGAAATAGCATTAATTAATAATGCAACAGTAATAGAAGGAAAGGAAAATATAAAATCTAAAGGTGATGCTTTAAAATTAGCATTTAGTGAACTTAAAGATTCAAAATATGAATCTTATCTAATTTTTGATGCAGATAATATTGTACATCCAGAATTTATAAGCAAAATGAATGATGCAATGTGTGCAGGTTATGAAATAGCACAAGGTTTTAGAGATAGCAAAAATCCATCTGATACATGGGTATCTAGTTGTTATTCAATCCATTATTTAATACATAATACTTTTTTAAACAAAGCTAGAAGAAATCTAGAAAAATCAAGTTTCATTAATGGAACAGGATTTATGATGACTAAAAAACTTATACAAAAAAGAGGATATGATAGCAAAACTTTAACTGAAGATATTGAAATGACAGTTAAGTGTGCATTATATGAGGAACAAATAGGATTCGTTGAAGATGCAATAACTTATGATGAACAAGTAACTACATTTGAAGAATCTTGGAAACAAAGAAAAAGATGGTCTGTAGGAACTGTACAATGTTTTAAGATTTATTGCAACAAATTAGTAAAAAAAGGAATAAAAAGTCAAGAATTTGCTTGTTTAGATTCTTTTGTATATTTAGTTTCACCAATCGTACAATTTTTAGTTGCTATATCTTATGTTATGCATTTTGTGATTTCAATGGCACAAGGACAAAACATTGATTATATTAGTAAAGGTGCAATTTTAATTGTTTGGTATTTGATAAGCATACTTTTATCTGCTTCAGCGATAAAGATGAACAAAAAGCATATAAGATCATATATAAAGGGTATATTTACATTACCAATATTTTTCTTATCATGGATGCCAATAAATATGATTGCTTGTATTAATAAAGGACAAAAGGACAATTGGGAAAAAATAGAACATACAAGGGATGTCACAATAGACAAAATGTTGGAAAAAAGTTATAAATAAGGGAAGTATTATATATGCAAAGTAAAAAAGTAAAATTATTTAAAATATTAATGTTGGCAGTATTTATATTAATAATGGTATTTTTGACTATAAAATTTTTTCCACTATTTAAAAGTATATCTACTGAACAAGGTAGGATAGATTTAAAAAATGAAATAGAATCAATAGGCTCTGAAGGAGTAATAATAATAGTGGGATTAATGGTGATACAAATATTTTTACCAATATTACCTGGAGAACCAGTTGAGATACTTGCAGGAATGTCTTATGGAGCAATAGGTGGACTTATTATTGTATTTTTAGGTGCATTTGTTAGTTCTTTTATAATATTCTTTGCAGTAAGAAAATTTGGAAAAAGTTTCATATATGCTTTTGTATCAAAAGAAAAAATAGAAAAATTAGAACAAAGTAAAATACTATCAAATCAAAAAAGGCTAGATATAATACTATTTGTACTATTCTTGATACCAGGGACACCAAAGGATTTGTTTGTATATATAGGAGGATTATTGCCAATAAAGCCAATGAAATTTTTACTCATCTCAACATTTGCAAGATTTCCTTCGATAGTATCATCAACAATTGCAGGAAGCAATTTAATTGCAGGAAATTGGGCAGTAGTCGTAGCAACATATGTTATAACATTTTTAATTGCTGCTTTAATTATATATTTATTTAACAAAAATGAAAAAGTATATATAAAATTATAAAAAGGTTGCCCAAAAGGGACAACCTTTTTTATCCACTGCATCTAGAGCAAATAGCATAATCACCTTTGCGTTTGCAACTAAAGTGACTACATTTTTTTGCTTTGCTACCGAGATGCTTTTTCTGATTGAATTTACAAACATACAACTTGCTGGAGACAAGACCACTGCCATGCTGGATACCATATCTGCAAAGAACACAGATACGTGCAGGACAAGAATTGCTTTCCACAGGTATTCCCTCCTTTAAAGTGGATATGAGTATATTTGCTAATAAATGTATTATATCAAATTTCAAAGGGCAAGTCAATTATGTAAAGCTAATTTATAAAAATTTTGACATCACCATCAATATAATGTTATAATATTGATAATCAATAATTAATAAATATGAGATAAGGAGGAATATAAAATGAAAAATGATTTAATAATAAAAAGATGTAAACATTGCGGAGCATTAGTAAAAGTTTTAGAAGACTGTGGATGCAAATGTGGAATACAATGTTGCGGAGAGGAAATGGAAACATTAACTCCAAATTCAGTTGATGCAGCAATAGAAAAACATGTACCAACATATGAAAAAGTTGAAGATGAGATATATGTAAAAGTAAATCATGTAATGGAAAAAGAACACTATATAGAATGGATAAGTTTAGTAAAAGAAAATAAAGAATATACAGTAAAACTATATCCAGAACAAGTAGCAGAAGCAAGATTTAAATATATACCAGGTTCAACTTTATATGCTTACTGCAATAAACATGCATTATGGAAGGCAGAGGTAGTATAAATATTAAGTTTTACTTTAGACATCTGTGTTTTTTGTATTATTGCTTTAAAGCAAATCAAAAGAAAAGAAAGAGATGATGAAAATTTATGAATGAAGAAAAAGGAATAACATTAATTGTGTTAATATTAACAATATTAGTACTTGTAATTGTAACATCTTTACTTGCATTAAATTCATTTAATTCTATAGAAATGTCTACTATAGCAAAATTAAATACAGATATAAGAATATTAGAAGATAGAGTTGCTGCATATTATGCAAAAAATAATACATTACCAACAAGGGGAGAATTAGTACAAAAAAGTTATGTAAAAGAACTCGTAAATGATCTAAATACTAATGATGGTGATAGATATTATGCTATAGATTTAAGCAAGTTAGATAATCCAACATTATATTATGGAAACAATTACGAAGACTCCTCAGATGATAAATATATTATAAATGAAGAGACACATCAAATATATTATTTGAATGGTATTATGTATGATGGAAAAATATATCACACAACAGAAAGTTATGATACAGATTTTAGTGAAAGCATTCCAGCTATTCCACAAAGACCACAAGATGGACTAGAAGAATACTTTAAAAATAATACAAAAGTACAATATGTAATCAACTATCCTGTAGACATTGATGGAGATGAAGAAACTAAAGACGACTGGCAAGTATTTTATATAGAAGATTATAATGGAGAAGATAATGCACAACCAGGTAATCAACCTGATGAAGGAAGAAGAGTATTTTTAATAGCTTCAGATTATGTAAAAATACTGGATGATCCTAATTCAGCAATACGAAAAAGTATGAAAAATTCATGTATGATAGCGAGCACTGAGGATAATAAAAAAGAATATGTTTTAGCTTGAAATCCTGATTATATATATTGGTTTACTTATCATGTTACTTACGAGGCTATATTGCCTAGTGAAACAGGAAAGGCAAATATATTTCCTAAATTATTTAAAACAACATTATTTGATGTAATAACAAAAGGAGAGACTTATCTTAATTCAAGATGTTCAATAACTATGATTAATACTGATAATTGGTCAGATTTTAAGGATGATAAGTATGCAGACTATGCGATAGGTGGTCCAACTTTGGAAATGTGGATGGCTAGCTGGAATATGAGACATCCAGACCATAAAGTATATTGTAGCGCCAATGAAACCGGATATTGTGTAGGTTATAATGAAAATCCAGATGGAACAATCAAGGTTGTATGTAATGAGGAAACGGATAGGTTAGATAAGTTATATTTCCCACATGATTCAAAAGATGTAGATTTTGATGGAGATGATGTAATCGAGGAGTGCTATGGATATTGGATTGCTTCACCTTGTCGGATTTTATGAAAATATGATGAGAGTATATTATGATAGTGGAGTAGCTGATAGGGCTTGGGGTGACTTTTATGGTGGCATTCGTCCAATAGTTTGCTTAAAAGCAGATGTAAAATTAGTCAAAACAGATGCAAATATAGGAGTAGAAAATGCTGAGTGTTTTATGATTCAGTAAATCAAAAATGTCTTGATTTTTACAAAATCAAGACATTTTTATTACATTTTTATTACATTATTGAAAAAAACAGCAATATAAAATATAATATGATTAGATATCAAAAGATAAAGGAGGCTGAAAATGGAGACATTTGCAGACTATATCTTATCAGAAGAAGATTATATAAAAAAAATGGAAATCGCATATTATTTGCAAAAAAGGACAGGAATCTTTTTTGACAATTCCGTTATATTAAAGACAGAGTTAGCAAGATTATTCATAGATACAATGAATTTAGATGTTGATAGAAATCTAGTAATTACTGCATGTCTTTTATATGCCTGCAAGAAAAATATAGTATCACATGATATGGAAAAAATAAGAAGATATGCAATAGAAGGAGCAGAATATCTTGAAACACTTGGCTTTTCAAAGAAATTTTGCAAAGTATGCACAGAAGTAAATAGATATACGGAAAGTGAAGATAGAGAAAAAGAAAGTGATATATTAGAACTTGTAGATAATTTTGGAGGACTAGTATTAGATAGACCAGAAAGAAAAGGATATCCAATAGATGAAGCAATGAATTTACTTGAAAATAGGAATTTAAAAGATTTAGACAATAGATATTTAGAAAAATTCAAAGAATTTATTTATCTGAAAGAAGGTGTTGCTGCATGAGCTTTTGGAGAGATGAAAATAATGAGGTACATGAATCTGATACAGGATTCAACAAAATAGTCGTAGAAACGATAGGAATAGCAAAAAATGCTTCTAGCGTAAGTGAATGCATAAACACTTTAGCAAATGGAAGAACGATAGAAGAAGTTAGAGCAGAAAAAGATAAAGCAAGGGTAGATGCTAGAAAAAAATGGGCAGAAGAAGAGGAAATAGGACAAGAACGATAATATAAAAAAAGAAGGATGTCATAATGTACGAAGTATTTGCAGATTTACATATACACATAGGAAGAACAAAAAATAATAAACCAATAAAAATAACAGCTGCAAGAAGCCTAAATTTCGAAAATATTGCAAAAGAATGTGTAGAAAGAAAAGGCATAAATATTGCAGGAGTTATAGATTCAGCATCTCCATATGTTATAGAAGATATAGAAGAATTTTTAAAACAAGGTGATGCAAAAGAATTACAAGATCGGTGGAATTATATATAAAGATAAACTATGCATAATTTTGGGAAGCGAAATAGAAACATCAGAAATAAATGATGAAGGAAAGACAGGAAGCGCCCATAACTTATGCTATTTTCCATATCTAAAAGATATAAAAGCATTTTCAAAAGAAATGCAAAATCATATAAAAAACATTACACTAAGCTCACAAAGAGCTAATATTTCAGCATATGAGTTAATTGATATAGTGGAAAAATATCGGAGGTGTGCTAATTCCAGCACATGCATTTACCCCACATAAAAGTTTCTATGGAAATTGTACAGATAGATTAGAAAAAATATTTAAAGAAAAATATTCTAGAGTCCCAGGAATAGAGCTAGGACTTAGTTCAGATACGTTTTTAGCAGATCAAATTTCAGAACTAGAAGAAAAAACATTTCTAACAAATTCAGATGCACATTCACTTCCAAAAATTGCAAGAGAATATAACAAAATGGAATTAGAAGATATTAGTTATAAAGAACTTATGAAAGCAATAAAAAGAGAAGATGGAAGAAAGATAGTATGTAACTATGGATTAGATCCAAAACTTGGTAAATATCATAGAACATATTGTGAAGTATGTGATAAGAGAATAGAAGGAAATCCACCAGTCACTAAATGTGATACCTGTGATAGTAGAAATATTACAATGGGAGTTTTTGATAGGATAGAAATTATAAAAGATAAAAAAGAAACCAAAAGTCCAGCATTTAGACCAGAATATAAATATCAAATACCACTAACATTTATCCCAGGACTTGGAGGAAAAACAATTGATAAGTTGCTAGATAATTTTGAAACAGAAATGAATATATTACACAAATTGTCATTTGATGATATAGAAGCAGTATGTGGAGAAAAGATTGCAAGAAATATTATAGATGCTAAGGAAGGCAAAATGCAGATAACAGCAGGTGGTGGTGGCGTATATGGAAAAGTAAGTAGAAATGACTCACCATAAACTTTAAAAATAATTAGTTCTATTTTAAATTGTATTACATAAACATTGATTAAGAAATTTTGAAGAGATAGAAAGGATTTATGTAATGCAAAACAAAAGACCAAGGAACTATAACAAAAAAATTGGATTAATACAAACACATATAAGCAATAATTTTAAGTATTATGTTATTGTAACTGTAATATTTTTAGTTGGAGTAGTACTAGGAGTATTATTTATTAATAATGTAAATGATAATCAAAGCGAAGAAATAAGTAGTTACATAAACAATTTTATAGAAAGAACAAAAGATAATGCAAGTATAGATTACATAGGATTATGCATGAATTCATTAAGAAACAATCTATCTCTTGCTTTTTTATTATGGTTTGCAGGACTTACTGTAATAGGAGTTTTTGTAGTATATGTTGCTATATGTTTTAGAGGATTTTGCCTAGGTTACAGTATATCAAGTATAATAGCAACTTTAGGAACAAAAAAGGGAAGTATATTTATCGCATCATCAATGCTTCCTCAAAATATAATATTTATACCAACAATTTTTGCTATTGCGATAAGTTGTATTAGATTATATAAATCAATTATGAAGGATAGAAGACATGAAAATATAAAGCTAGAAATACTTAGACATACAATTTTTTGTGCTTTAATAAGTGTACTATTAATTTTAGCTTCTTTAGTAGAAACATATATATCGACAAACCTATTTATGTTAATAAAAAATATTTTATGAAATTTTAAAAAATCTATTTACATTTTTTTAAGAATTTGATATAACATATATATCTTATGTTAATATAAAAAATGGTAATGGGGGAGAGATGAAATGCAAAAACAAATTAAAAACTTTTTAAACTTTATAGAGAATGATAAAAAAGTATCACAAAACACATTACAATCATATAGAAGAGATATTATGCAATACAGTGATTATGTTGAAAAAAACAAAATAAATTATTTAAAAGTTGATGAAAATGGAATAAGGGATTATTTAAAATACATGAATGATATTGGTAAAAAAAGCTCTACTATATCAAGGAGCTTAGCTTCTATAAGATCATTTTATCAATATTTATTAAGAGTAAAAAAAATAAAGAGGGATCCAACAGAAGGAATCCAATCTCCTAAAATAGAAAAAAGAGTACCATCAGTTCTTACATCACAAGAAGTAGAATTATTACTAGAACAACCTAAAAATGTAGACTTAAAAGGAATAAGAGATAAAGCTATGCTTGAATTCGCTTATGCTACAGGAATGAAAGTTACAGAAATAATATCTTTAAATCTTGAAGATGTAAATATGGATGAAGGTTATGTAGTATGTAAAGGAAGAGAAAGAAGCAGAAATATTCCTTTAGGCTCATTATCACTTAAAGCTTTAAAAGATTATATAGAAAATTCTAGAAATATTTTGATAAAAGATGAAAATGTTACAGCACTATTTGTTAACACAAATGGTCAAAGATTAACAAGACAAGGTTTCTGGAAAATAGTAAAATATTATAAAGAACAAGCTCATATATCAAAAGATATAACACCACACATATTAAGACATTCATTTGCAACACACCTTTTACAAAATGGTGCTGATTTGAAAGCAATTCAAACAATGCTTGGACATTCAGATATATCTTCAACACAGATATATATGCAGTTCCAAGATGCAACAATACAGAACATTTACAAAAAGGCTCACCCAAGAGCATAAATAAAACATTAAAAAGTCCGCACGAGTTTTATATGCGGACTTTTTTAAGTAAATTCTATATTACAAACAAAAGAAAGGAGTATATTCAAAAATGAAAAAAGAAGAGAGAAAGAGAAAAGATAATATAGAGAAATTATCAAAAGAAATTGAAGAAAAAAAGAAATTACCTAAAAATATAAAAGAAAAAATAAATTCTAAAGTATTTGAAAATATGATGATTGCAGCAATCATCATGATATATTTAGTATCACTTAATTTTGGAATGACAAATATTCCAACAGATACATACAGAATGGATTTAAAAGTTTTTTCTATTATCTTATTAATAATTACAATAATGATTTTTGAATGGGGATATAAAAAAGATGATGAATCAATATGGCTACACGGAGTAGAAGTAATGGTACTTGGTATAATTACTTTATATCTAATATCATTATATTCAATATATTATAGTACATATGGAGCACTTATATTATCAATAGGTATAGCTTATTTAGTTTATTATGCTATAAAAATAGTAATAATTCAAAGAAAAATAGAAAAAGAATATATAAAAAGCCTAGTTGATATTGGTGAAATTATAAAAAAATAAAAAGAAATGAGGAAAAAGAATGGAAAAATGTTTATTATTAGGAAATGGTGGAAGAGAAGCTGTTATTGCAGAATATGTATCTGAAGGATATAGCCTATATTCAATAATGCCATACGAGAATCCTTCAATTTCAGGATATGTAAAAAAATCAGGTGGAAAATTTGTAATAGGAAACCCATTTGATAAAGAATTTGTAAAAGAATTTATACAAAGTGAAAAAATAGAAAATTGTATAATAAGTAGTGATAATTTACTTCAAGATGGGCTAATAGATTTAGCAAGAAGCTTAGGACTTAAAACATTTGGACCTACTTCAAAAGGTTCAAAAATAGAATGGAGTAAATCTTATGCATTAGATATAGTAGAAAAATTTGAACCACAAATGATAATAAAAAATTACAATATAACAGATGAAGAAACTTTGAAAAAAATTATAGATACATATGAAGGAGATAATTTTGTTGTAAAACCAGAGGGATTAACAGGAGGAAAAGGAGTAAAAGTTGGTGGAATACATTTTAAAGGTAAAGAAGAAGGATATGAATATGCAAAAAGTTGCTTAGAAGGAAGCCGGAAATGTTATAATACAAGACAAGGTCGAAGGAAGAGAATTTACAGTAACAGGATTAACAGACGGAAAAAATTTAGTAATAACACCAACTACATTCGACTATCCTTATAGATTTGACGAAGATAAAGGACCAGGAACAGGAGGAATGGGATGTTTGGGATTTGATAATGGGCTTTTACCATTTTTGACAAAAGAAGATATAGAAGAATGTGCAAAGTTAATGAAAGAAACAGTTGAGTATGTAAATAGAGATTCTTTAGAATTTAATGGGGTTATATATGGAGGATTCTTTAAAACTAATGATGGAATAAAATTTGTTGAATTTAATGCAAGATTTGGAGATCCAGAATCATTAAATATATTAAATGCAATAGAAACACCATTTGTAGAATTGTTTAAAAATATACAAAATCAAACATTAAGTATAGAAAATTGTAAATTTAAAAAAACAAATACTTTCACAGTTTATATAGTAAGTCCTAATTATGCAATAAGTGCATCTAAAGAGCCTTGCAAATTCACTTTAAATAAAGATAATATAGAAAACCAAGGGGTAAAAATATATTTTGCAAGTACAAAACAAATAGAAGGAAATAATTATGAAAGTGTAGGAAACTCTAGATTATTTGCAGTAACATATATAGCAGATACAATGGATGAAGCAAGGGAAAAAGTTTATAAAGCATTAGATGGAAATGTAGATGAAAAACTACATTATAGAAAAGATATAGGAAAAATGTATGTGCATTAAAATAATCATGTTATATTATTGACAAAGAATTAAATAAAATATATTATTATAATATAAATTTATTAGGAGGGTGAAAAAATGAAAATCAAAAGAATAATACCTTTAATATTAGTCGTAACATTGATAATTTCTTTAGGTACAGCAGTATTTGCAGCAAAGTCTAATACTACAAAAAATGAAACAACATCAGAGCCAACAGATAAGGCTGAAACAACATCAGAAGTAGAAGATGAGCATAATGATTCTGAAGAAGAGATATATAAAGGTGATTTGTATGTATTCTTTTCAGAAGATAATGAAAATGCTTCAAGTTATGTAATGGATAAAAATGTAGACGGAAATGTATTTATATTTGGAAGGGATGTTAAAATTACAGGAGGAATTAATGGATCATTATTTGTATTTGCCTCAAATCTTACAATAGACGAAAGTGCATACATTGCATATCATACCTTTGCAGCTGCAGAAAATATAACAATGTCAGGATTTACATCTGATATGTATGCTGCTGCTGGAAATTTTAACATGACAGAAAAAGGAATTGTATATAGAGATCTAAAACTTGCAGCAGAGAAAACAACTTTACTTGGAAATATAGGAAGAAACTTAGATTTAGCAGCAGAAAATGCAAAAATTTATCAAGACGAAGAACACAATTTATTTGTAGGTGGAAATTTTGCTTATTCATCTTTAAATGAAATTGAACATATAAATGATATAACAGTTGACGGAGAAATAACATATACACAAATAACTAAAGCAGAAGATGATAGTAATTTAGCTCTAGATTATTTGTATGGTACATTAGAAAGTATAGTATTTACATTAGTTGTATATGCATTAATAATATTCTTAGCACCTAAATTTGTAGAAAAATCAAAAGAATATATGTCAACAAGAGCATTACTTTCAGCAGCAATAGGTCTTGCATTTACTATACTAGTTCCAATTATTGCAATTTTATTGCTATTTGTAGTTATAGGAATGCCATTAATATTCTTATTGATTTTAGTGTACATCCCTATATTAATGATTAGTAATGTAATTGTATCAGCCGCAATAGATGAATTTATAGCAAGCAAAGTAGAAGTATTAAATGCAACATGGAAGAAGATACTTATGGTAATTCCAATATCAGCAGTAATTTATTTAGCAAAACAAATACCAATTGTTGGAATGTGGATATCAGCAATAGTATTCTTGGTAGGTGTTGGAATTGTTATACTATATCAATTTGATAAAAGAAGAAAAGAAAAAGTAGCAGAAGAATAATAAATAAAAAAATGCACTTTACAGTGCATTTTTTTATTGCTATTTTTTATAATGTTTTATATAATATGTAATGTAAGGAAGGAGGTCCAAAATGGATTATTTAAAAAAGTATGAAGAGTGGTGCAATAACCCAGTATTTGACGAAGATACAAGAAAAGAATTGATAGGTATAAAAGGAAATGATACAGAAATAAAAGAGAGATTTTATAAAGACTTAGAATTTGGAACAGCAGGCCTAAGAGGAATAATAGGAGCTGGAACAAATAGAATGAATAAATATACAGTTGGAAAGGCAACACAAGGACTTGCTAATTTTATAAAAAAAGAAAATGGACAAGATAGAGGAGTTGCAATAGCGTATGATTCAAGACATATGTCAATAGAATTTAGTGAAATTGCAGCATTAGTTTTAAATGCAAATGGAATAAAAACATACAGATTTGAATCATTAAGACCTACACCAGAGCTTTCGTTTGCAGTTAGAGAATTGCATTGCATAGCAGGAATAGTAATAACAGCTAGCCATAACCCACCAGAATATAATGGATATAAAGCATATTGGGAGGATGGAGCACAAATAACACCTCCAAAAGATAAAGAAATTATAGATGAAGTAAATAAGGTTGTAGACTATGCAGAAATAAAAACAATGGACAAAGAAGATGCTATAAAACAAGGTCTTTATAATGAAATAGGAAAAGAAATTGACGATAGATATATGGAAGAGCTAAAAAAACAATCACTAAATCCAGAAGTAATTAAAGAAATGGCAGATGATATAAATATCGTATATACACCATTACATGGAACAGGAAATTTACCAGTAAGGAGAATTCTCAAAGAACTTGGATTTAAAAATGTTTATGTAGTACCAGAACAAGAATTGCCAGATGGAGATTTCCCAACAGTTGAATATCCAAATCCAGAAGATCCAAAAGCATTTAAACTTGCACTTGAACTTGCAAAAGAAAAAGACGCAGATATAGCCCTTGCAAACGATCCAGATGCAGATAGATTAGGAGTTTATGTAAAAGATAATAAAACAGGAGAATATATAGCGTTTGATGGAAATATGTCAGCTTTATTAATAGGAGAATATGTATTGTCAGAGAAAAAGAAAAGAGGTTTAATACATTCAAATGGAGCAATGGTTTCGACAATAGTATCATCAAACATGACAGAAGCAATGGCAAAAGAATATAATATAAAATTAATTAAAACATTAACAGGTTTTAAATGGATAGGACAACAAATCAAGTTTTTTGAAGAAAATAATTCTTATGAATATTTATTTGGATATGAAGAAAGCTATGGATGTTTAGTTCGGCACACATGCAAGAGATAAAGACGGAATAGTAGCAGTAATGTTACTTGCAGAGGCAGCAGCATTTTACAAAAAACAGGGATTAACATTATGGGATCAAATGATAAATATATATGAAAAATATGGATACTATAGAGAAACACTTGTAACAATGACTTTAAAAGGAATAGAAGGACAAGAAAAAATAAAAGCAATAATAGAAAAACTAAGAAATAGCAATATAGAGCAAATAGGAAAATTTAAAGTTGTTGGAATGAAAGACTACCAGAAAAAATATTCTAAAAATCTAATCACAAAAGAAGAAGGAACAACAGATCTTCCAACATCAAATGTGTTATATTTCGATATTGAAGGTGATGCTTGGTGTGCAGTAAGGCCATCTGGAACTGAACCAAAAATAAAATTCTATATGGGTGTCAAAGAAACGACTATGGAAGAAGCAAATAATAAATTAGAGGAATTAAAAAATTCAATGCTCGCATTATGTGAGTAAAAATAAAATTTTATGATATAAATTATAAAAATTTATTGTTTAAAAAATGATCTTTTATATAAAAAAGAGTACTTTCTAGTACTCTTTTTTGTGTGAAAAATAAACAATCTTATAAACTAAAAATAAGTTTTTGGAATATAATATATAAGTTTGTAAAAATTAACAGAAAAAATATTTAAAAATTTTTGAAAAAAGTGTTGACATTTGTTCTTTAAAATTGTATAATAAAAAAGCTCTGTGTAAATAGGGCAAAAAAGTACATTGAAAAGTAAACAAAAAATCCTTTAAGAAACCAAGCGGGAGAGTACATTTTGAAAAAGAAATGTATGAACCAAAAAAGATAATGAAAGATTAAAAAATGAGTTAAGAATAACTCAAGAGATAAATCTGCGATAAGCAGAAACTAAATTGAGAGTT
>CANQPK010000003.1 GCA_947625685.1 uncultured Clostridia bacterium
GATTTTTTTGTTACTCTGTGCAAAACTATAAGTTTTTTGTTTCCCCCAGCATAGCTGGGGGTTTTCTCTAAAGTTAACAAAATATAGGCATTGTTTTGACAATGCCTATTACAATTTTGTTACAAAAATGTAATGCAAATGTAATAGAATATTGGGAAAACTATGATATAATCAAAAAGAGACTAAAGAAAAGGAGGACAAGTATATGTCTGAAGAAATTAAAAATACAACAATAAAAGAAATAAAATCATATCTTTGTTCTCTAGAAGATACAGAAACGAAGGAAGAATTAAATTCATTGATTATTGAATGTGAAAAAATTCCTAAAGAAATAGAAAAACTAAAAATTTCTAAATATATGGCATATAGAGCATACCTAAATAAAGCAGAAAAAATAATAGGTAAGGCAATAAAAAGACTAAGCAATAGATATAATTCTATTGTAGATGAAATTTTTGATGAAGCTAAAGAACTTGATAAGTTTGAAGATATAGAAGAAATAGATTTTAGCGAATACAAGGTAAATCAAGAAGAATTAGAAAAAATTAAAAATGAATTTAAAGAAGAATTCACAGAAGAAGAGAAAAAAGCATTAATACAAAAAGAATTATATATAATCGAAAAAGCAAAAGTTTTTAATACTATGCCAATACCTCATGAAATACTAAAAAATCCAGATAGAGAAATTCAATCAAAGATGAAAAAGTTTAATAATGCAAGACAAAGAAGATTAAGAATAATTTCTACTATGGAGCAAGATTATATTAAATTAATTGAACCTAGAGAAGAAATAAAAATGATTGAAGATGCAGCTTCAAATATTGAGACGGTTAAAGATATTCTAACAAAGTCAGAATATAAAGCATTAGAAGGTAGTTTAACTAAAAGGAAAAAGAAAATTTATAGAAGCACAAAAGAAATAAGAGATATAATAAAATCAAAAGAAAAAAAGACTGGAATAATAAATTACAATATTCAAGAAGCAAGATATGAAAGAATGGATAAGCTAGGAAATGTAATTAGCAATGCTTCTAAGATAATAGAACAAAATAAAGTAACAGAATTAGAAAAGCAATTAGAAAAATCAAAAGCTTCTTATGAAAGAGAAAAACAATATGCATCTGTAATAGAAAAACTGCATGAAGAGAATCCAGATGTAGATATGAATATAGAAGTTAAGACATTGGAAAAACAAGTAAATAACCTTGAAGAAACAATTAATATATCTAAGCAAGTAATAAAGGAACAAGAAGATATAATAAATAATGCAAAGAATGAACTAATAATTTTGTGGAAAATAGAAATAAATACAACAATATTTAAACAAGAAAAAGTTGTAGAGCTTGCAGAATCTAATGAAAAAAATAAGGAAAAAAGTAAGCATATAAAAAATAAAAAAAGTAGCATATTCGAAAAATTAAAAAAATTACAAGGTAAAGAAGAATATATTCTTAGAATGTAAAGAATTAAAACACCTCATATTTCATATAAATAATTGAGGTGTTTTTTGATGCATAAGTTAAAAATCTTAATTGTTATAATTATAATATTGTTAAATATAACTATACCCATATATGCAGATGACAAATTAGAAGAAGAAATAACTGAAAAAGAAATGCAAGAAATATTAGAAACAGCAGTAGATATTATGTGTATTCCAAATATAAACTCAAGATATGCAGTTATATATGATAGAAGTTCGCGGAAGTATCTTATATGGAAAGAATGAAAATACTAGATGTAAAATGGCATCAACAACTAAAATAATGACTGCGATAGTTGTAATGGAAAATACAGAAAATTTAAATGAAAAAGTTATAATATCCCCACTTTCCGCAGGAATAGGAGGATCTAGGCTGGGACTTCACAAGGATGATGAAATAACAGTAAACAATTTATTGTACGGACTTTTACTATGTTCTCGGTAATGATGCAGCGGTAGCACTTGCAGAACATGTGGCAGGTAGTATAGAAGAATTTGCAAATTTAATGAACAAAAAGGCAAAAGAACTAAATTTAAAAGATACACATTTTGTAACACCTCATGGATTAGATGAAGATGAACACTATACAACAGCACATGAACTAGCTGTTATAGCAGATTATGCATTAAATATCGAAAAAATTGCACAAATAGTAAAAACAAAATCATATACAGTAAGTATAAATGGAACAGCTAAAAACATAACAAATACAAATGAACTTTTAGGATATTTAGACGGAGTTTATGGTGTAAAAACAGGATTCACAAATGGTGCAAATAGATGCTTAGTGACATCAGTTAAAAGGGGAGATATGGATTTAATATGTGTAACCCTTGGAGCAGATACAAAAAACGATAGAACGAAAGATAGTATAAAATTAATAGAATATGCATATTTGAATTATCAGATGATAGATCTAAAATTTATGATTGAAGATGAATTTGACGATTTAGTTCAAACATCAAGATTTAATATTGTGAAAGGTACAAATAATAATTTAATCATTAATTTAGAAAAAAATAATATAACTTTATATCCAATAAAAAAAGAAAACGCTAATGATATCAAAATTGAAACCGAAATAATAAATGAATTAAATGCTCCTGTATATGAAAATGCAGAAATAGGGAAACTTACAGTAAAAATAGAAGACGAGGTTATATATGAATTAAATATATATACAAGCAATTATATACCAAAAAAGAATGTGTTTGATTATTATAAATATTTTATATCTAACATGACTAAATATTATAGCTTTTTAAGATAAATATTATTTATTACATATTTTTTAAAATAAAAGTTTGAAAATTAAAAAAAAGTGATATAATAGTAGCAAATAAATGAAAAAAGGAGAAACCAATGCAAGAAAATCAAAAGAATGAAAATAGCAATGTAGAAAGATATTCAAAAATCTCTATAATGAGTGCAGAAGAATACATTAAGCAAAATAATATTTCTACTGAAGGATTAACAGATATAGAAGCTAATCGAAGAATACAAAGAAATGGATATAATGAGATAAAACAGGGTAAAACAAAGAAATGGTATAATTATTTTTTTCAAAGTTTATTTACACCATTTAATAGTATTTTATTAGGAATAGCAGTTGTACTATATTATACAGATGTAATACTTGCAACAGTACCAAATTATGCAAATATTATAGTGATAGTAGTATTAGTACTAATAAGTAGTTTGCTAGAATTTTTTCAAGAATACAAATCAAATAAAGCAGCAGAAAAATTAAAAGAGCTAGTTGCAACCACGACAACAGTTTTAAGAAACGGAGAAAAGAAGAAAATACTTCTAAAAGATGTCGTACAAGGAGATATAGTAATTCTTTCTGCTGGAGATATGATACCTGCAGATTTAAAAATTTTAGAAGTAAAAGACCTATATGTCAGGCAGTCATCATTAACAGGGGAATCAGATGCAATAAGAAAAGTATCTGAATCAGAATTAAGTTTAGAAGAAATAGAAAACATTTCAGATTTAGATACAATATGCTTTATGGGTACAAATGTAATTAGTGGAAGTGCAAAAGCAGTTGTAATATATACAGGAGAAAATACATATTTTGCAGGAGTCGCAAATATGGTAACATCAGAAAAGCCAAAAACATCATTTCAAAAAGGAGTAGAAAATATAAGTACTCTTTTAATAAGATTTATGCTAATAATGATACCTATAGTTTTTCTATTAAATGTGTGGAAACATGATTTACTTACATCATTTACATTTGCAGTAGCAGTGGCAATAGGTATAACACCTCTTTTACTTCCAGTTATTTTATCATCTAGCTTATCAAGAGGTGCGATAAATATGTCACACAAAAAAACCATAGTAAAAAAGTTGGATTCAATCCAAAGCTTTGGTGCAATGAATATTTTATGCACAGACAAAACAGGTACACTTACAGAAGATAAAATTGTATTGGAAAGATATCTAGATGTAAAAGGGAATGAAGATATTCGAGTATTAAAACATGCTTTTTTAAATTCATATTTTCAAACAGGATTAAAAGGAAGTATAGATGAGGCAATAATTGCAAGAGCATACAAAAACGGATTGGAAAATATCATAAATGATTACAAAAAAATTGATGAAATTCCATTTGACTTTACAAGAAGAAGATTATCTATTGCAGTAGAAGGAAAAGATGAGAAATTACTTATAACAAAAGGAGCAGTAGAAGAAATACTAAATATTTGTACAAGCATTGACTACAAACACGAAGTATCAAATATGACAAGAGAAATAAAAGAAAATATAATTAAAATAGGAAAAAGCTTAAATAAAGAAGGATTAAGAGTTATAGCAGTAGCACAAAGGAGTAATATAGGAGATGTACAAGATTTTTCAGTTTCAGATGAAAAAAATATGACATTAATTGGGCTAATAGGATTTCTTGATCCGCCAAAGGAAAGTGCAAAGGACTCAATACTTAAACTTAATAAATCAAAAATAAGAGTAATTGTTTTGACAGGGGACAATGTAGATGTTACAAAATGCATTTGTGATAGAGTAGGAATAAATTCAAAAAGAATAGTAACAGGTGCAGAAATAGATAAACTATCAGATATAGGAGTAAGAAGGATTTTAAGAGATACAAATGTATTTGCAAAACTTTCACCTATACAAAAAGCGAGAATAGTAAGACTTCTAAAAGAAGCGGGAAACACGGTAGGATACATGGGAGATGGAATAAATGATAGTCCATCACTTACAAACTCAGATGTAGGTATATCAGTAGATACCGCTGTTGATATAGCGAAGGAATCAGCAGATATAATATTACTTGAAAAAGACTTGAACGTCTTATTAGATGGAGTTACAGAAGGAAGAAAAACATTTTGTAATTTAATGAAATATATAAAAATGGCAGCAAGCTTTAATTTTGGAGAAGTTTCATCAGTAATAATAGCAAGTATATTACTTCCATTTTTACCTATTACACCAATTCAACTTCTAGTACAAAGTCTACTTTATGACCTAGGACAACTTACATTACCATTTGATAATGTAGATAGTAGTTATTTGGAGAAACCAAGAAAATGGAATATAAAAGGGCTAAAAAACTTTATGCTATTTATGGGACCTCTTAGTTCGTGTTTTGATTTGATAGTATTTGCTTTACTATGGTTTGTATATGGAGTAAGAGATGCATGGGTATTCCAAAGTATATGGTTCTCTTATGGTGTAATATCAAACCTTGTAGGAATGCATATAATAAGAACGGAAAAGAAACCATTTATAGAAAGCAATGCATCAAAAATGGTATATTTTTCATCTATACTTTTAAGCATAGTTGCACTTATAGTACCATCTACATTCATTGGTGAATTTATAGGACTTCATGAAGTACCAGTACAATTTTTATCTGTTATACTTGGAGTACCAATACTATATTGCTTTGTTGCAATATTTGCTAAAAAAATATACATTAAAAAATATAATGAATGGATTTAGCATATATAATTTTGATAAGCAAGTTATTTGTAAAAAACATTCACAAAATTATAATAGAGTGAATATATATAAAAGTAACTGTTTAGTTAATAAATAAGAATTGTTGTTAAACAAGAGATTTTTCTTGACAAGTAAGGATATTTTTGGTATCATTAAAAAGCACCAAAAATATATGCAGGTATAGTTTAGTGGTAAAACATAACCTTGCCAAGGTTAAGTTACGGGTTCGATTCCCGTTACCTGCTCCACTTAAATACTATATAATTGTAGTTTTTTGAGTATTTGGCGAGTTAGCCAAGTGGTAAGGCACGAGTCTGCAAAACTCTGATCATCGGTTCGACTCCGATACTCGCCTCCAAGTTAAAACCAATTTCCACAGATTTTTAAGAATTCTGTGGAATTTTCATAACTGTCTAAAGCTTTTTATATCAAGCATTTCAGTTTTTTTATGATTTCTTTCAATTTTTCTCAATTTTCCAAAACTACATTAACACTACATTAGCTTTCCATAAAAACTACATTAACATTTCTTACAAATATTAACAAATAAGCACTTTTGGAATAATGGTTTTTATATAAAAAATTACTCCTCCTGTTCGAATGCTTGGTTTTGGTTTTAATATTTTTTATGGAATATGTAATATAATTTATTTATATAAATATATTGACATCAACAAACATTTGTTTTATAATATGAACAAAGTTTACACAAGAAAGGAATGAAGTTATTTATGAATAATCTCACTAATATTGAGCCAGTAAATAATGACTTAAATTTAGAAAAATATGAAATAGTTGATATTAAGAATTTAATTTATTACATTAGAGGAAAACAAGTTATGCTAGATAGTGATGTAGCAATGTTATATCATTATCAAACTAAAAGAATAAATGAAACAGTTACTAGAAATAAGGAAAGATTTCCAGAAAATTTTTGCTTTCAATTAACGAACGAAGAATGTATCATATTGAAGTCGCAAATTGCGACTTCATTGGGAACTGAAGATATGCGGTCGCAATTTGCGACCGCATGAGAAAAAAGAGAATAGCAAGAGAAATAAAAGTAAACTTCCTTATGCGTTTACAGAACAAGGTATAGCCATGCTTTCTGGTCTATTAAGAAATGAAATTGCAGTTCAAGTGAGTATAAACATAATGGATGCATTTGCCCAAATGAGAAAATTTATTTCGATAAATGGACAAGTTTTTGAAAGATTAACAAATGTTGAATATAAATTATTAGAACATGATAATAAATTCAATCAAGTATTTAATGAATTACAAAAGAATAAAGAACAAGAATTTAAACAAAAAATATTTTTTAAGGGACAAATATGGGATAGCTATGAACTAATAATTGATATTATAAAAACAGCACATAGTAAAATAGTAATAATAGATAATTATATAGACGATACTATTCTTAAAATGCTACAAAAGAAAAATAAAAATGTTCAAGTAATTATTTTAACTTCACAAAATTGTAATATAACAAAGCTAGATATTAAGAAATTTAATGAGCAATATGGGACACTAAAAATAGCACGAACAGATAAATTCCATGATAGATTTATTATTATAGATAACAAAGAGCTTTATCATTGTGGAGCATCACTCAAAGACTTGGGAAAAAAATGTTTTGGAATTAATAAGATAGAAGGAATAGACTTTATAGAAAATATAAATAAAATCATTAATTTTTAACACCCCTTTATATTTAAGTATTTTAATTTTTTCTGTGTTATAGTATAATTATTGTATCAAATAAAGTGAAGTGGTGAAAAAATGAAAAATAATTATATAATAATTGGCGATAGTATTACATATGGGATTGGCGATCTTGAAAGTGGTGGATGGTCTGCCATGTTTAAAAAGTTTATCGTTAATAAAGATGATTCAAAAATATGCAATAATTTTGTGCACGTTGCAGGTTTTCCTGGAGCTACAAGCAAAGATATATTAAATAAGATTGATAATATTTTAAATAGCTTTATTTACGATGGGTTTAATAATATAGTTATTCTCTCAATTGGGGTAAATGACACACAATTATTTAATGGAAATTACAAGATAAGCATAGATAATTATAAATCAAATATTAAAAAGATAACTAAAAAGATTATGCGCAAAGGAATAGGGCTTATAATTTTAGGATTAACAAGAATTGAGAATGATGAAAATTTTTTATGGAAACCAAATAAGCACTATAATAATAGTATTATTTCTGAATATGATAAAGATTTAAAATTGATTATGGAATATGATAGTGAATTAAGAAGATTATGTGAAGAGAATAAAATTAAATATATTCCAATGCAAGATGTTTTACGAAAAGAAGATTTTATTGATGGATTACATCCAAATCAAATGGGACATAAAAAAATATTTGAAAGAATTAAAGATTTTACAAATGAATAATGAAAATCCACAGATTTTTAGAATTCTGTGGAATTTTTTTCTGCGCTATAGTATAATAATTTTATCAAATAGTAAGTTGTAGAGGAGAAAAATATGATAGAATCAAAAGGTTGGAATTGGAAAATTGTTAAGGATGAAAAAGAAAAAATTTGGAAAAATCCAAGTATAGAATCATATTATTTATTAAATAGGTGGAAATCACAAAATAAAAAATATTTTCTTGATTTAGGATGTGGATTAGGTAGACATTCAATTTTATTTGGAAAAAATGAATTTAATGTTAGTTGTTTTGATATCAGTCAAGAAGCTATAGACAGAACTAAAGAATGGGCTGAAAAAGAAAATTTGGAGTTTGATTATAAAATTGGAGATATGCTTAAATTACCTTATAATGATGAACAATTTGATTGTATTTATTGTAAGAATGTTATTTCCCATACTGATACAGAAGGAATAAAGCAGATAATAAAGGAATTAGATAGAGTAATGAAATATGATGGCGAATGTTATTTGACATTATGTTCAAAAGATACATGGGGATTTAAACAAGAGAATTGGCCTTTAATTGATGAAAATACAAGATTAAAAATGGAAGAAGGACCAGAATATAAAGTACCACATTTTTATGTTGATTATGATTTAGCAAAACAGTTATTTAGTAATTTTAAAATAATTAATATACATCAAGAGATTGATTATTATGAAAAACAAAATAGTACAACAGAATCATATCATTATCATATTTTAATTCAAAAACATTAAAGAATAGAATAGTGACAACTTACAATATTATAGTCTAATTATTTTATCAAATGCTAATTTGTATGGGAGGTAATTTATGGATTTTAAAGGAAAACAATTAAAAGCCAAAATATTCTTAATCTTAAGTATAGTATTTGCAGTTTTAACTTTGGTTGGTGGATATTTAGTAATTATTCATAAATTAGATAATGCTGGATATGCAGTTATACCAATGTTATTTGCATTAACATTTAGCGTACTTTATAGAAATAGCCAAAAAGATAAAGAATAATGCAAATTACAAAATTTCAATTTATCCAAAAGTGCCATTAAATAGTAACTCTCAATTTGTGTACAGTTGAAATAAATAGCAATTCGCTATTTGTGGGGTGTTAATTTTTTGATTTTCTTGCTATTCTTAACATGAAAGGAGTAAAAAATTATGGATACTATTAAAATTGGAAAATTTATAGCAGAAAAAAGAAAGGAAAAGAAATTAACACAAGAGAGCTTGGCAGAAAAGCTAGGGGTAACATCAAAAACAATTTCAAGATGGGAAAATGGAAATTATATGCCAGATATTTCTTTACTAAAACCATTAAGTGAGGAATTGGGTGTTACATTAAATGATTTAATTAGTGGAGAAAAAGTAGATAAAGAACATTATCAAGAAAAACTAGAAGAAAATATTATTAACACAATAGATTATACGAGTAAAAAAGTACATGAAAAAAATAAAGTAATGGCACAAATGTTGATGCTTTTTGGACTTGGACCTATCTTTGTATCATTTACTATATTTCCATCAGAAAGTAGTTGGGGTTCAATTTATTCTGTAGTTGGTACAGTTATATCTTTAATTGGTTTTTCTAAATTAAATAAACAAAAATCATATATAAAAAGATTATTGCTTAATTTAGCATATTTTATAGTAATTATGACTATTTTAATAGGAATCGATTATGCAAATGTAAGGATAAATAATGTGGCACCAAGGTTTTCCTATTTAATAAAAACAACTGAGGATATGATCATTTATAAAGCACCACTTTGTAATGTTTATAGAATAAATCGAAATACAAAAAATGAATATTATATAGTTGATACGAAAAAAGTATATACAGAAGAAATTGTGCCTGTAACTCCATTTAACAGAAAGAAAGCAGGAATTGACAATATAATAAAATTTAAAAACCAATATATTGGTGATAATAGTAATGATAGTCATTTAATAGATAGTTTGCCTCTTTCAGAGTACGGATATGTGTTTGAAATAGATTCAGAAAATTTAGGATTAACTATTAATTATCATATTACAGATTGGTATATAAATGAAAATCAATATTTAGAAAAATGTTTATTATATAATACTATATCTATATTTTCTTTAATTGATAATGTTCAAAGTATTTCTTTTAATTTTAGTGGTAATTCATATAAAATAACTAGAGAACAAGCCCAAGAGTTATATCCTAACTATAATGATATAAAAAATAATGAAATAAATAAAGACAATTTTAACAAGTATTTAGAAAATAAAATGAATGATAATGAATTTGTAAAGACAGTTTTTAATAAAATATTTGTTAATGAAAAATGATAAAAATTACTTTCTAAAACTACGTTAATTTTTATATATTTTTATAATTTTGCATAAATCTATATAAATTTTCCATAGTTATATTAACAAATTCACAAATATTAATATTACTTTATTTCACCAAAATAATTTGTATTGCATATAAAATATACCTGAAAAGCTTAGGAAATACAAATTCCAGAAAAATATTTACATAATTTGTTGATTTTGTAACCAAAATGTTATATAATTATAAAGAAAATGTAATAAATATATAGCAATTTCGTATAACGAATTCCCGTAAAACGATTTCAAATGTTTTTTATTTATTTCAAAAAGAGGAAAAAATTGCTATTGACTTTATTTTTAAAAAATGTAAAATTAATATAAGTAAAAATGTTTAAATTAAGGTGGTAAAGTATGAAAACTAAAAAGCTAATTGTATTTATTTCAATTTTAGTAGCTATTACATTTATAGGAATTTTTACAAACAATGTAAAAGCTGCCGAACCAGATTATCTAACTATTGTAAAAGATAGAACAGTAGATTATCAATCTACTGATGTAACATATCAGCATCAAATATATAAAGATAATCCTGGACAAACTGAAAATATATGGAATATAGTTACATGTACAGAAGCAGGAGTGGTAACAGATACAATACCAGATTTATACTGCTTAAGGGCAGGATTAGGTTTTGTAAGAGAAAATCTTGAAGTGAGTAGCTCATATCCACATATACAATATTCACAACGTTTTGATATGGTAACAGATCGTGAATCAGTAAAAGAATTACTAACAAGTTCAGAAACAACAATATTTAAAGATGATGAAAAAACATATTATTATGGACTATTATGGGTATTAGATCACATGCTATTAGAAGATGCAACTCAAGATGAATTAATACAATACTTAAAAGATTATGCTGAATATCCAGATGGAGATTTCACAAGAGAAAATGCTGTACAAGGAGAGTTCTTATCAAGAGCAGATGTAGAAGCCATACAACAATTAGCAATATGGTATTTTACAAACCATGATAATCCAATACATAATACTAAGGATTTATCAACAATATATGTTAATATAAGTAATAAAACTACTAATTTAGGAGATTCTAAAGGAGAATATAAATCATATGTAGATTTATTTAATACTTTAGGTACATATGGAACAAAAAGACAAGATGCTGCTAAAAAACTATATAAGAATTTAATAGAAAGAGCAGAAAGTGCTGTTGCAGCAAATGAAAATACATATACACCTGTAAGACAACTAACAGTATATCTTGCAGGAACAGATGCAGTTAATCAACAACCAGTAGTAAGAATTGAAGAATCAAATAAAGAAGTAGATTTAGCATTAAGAAAATTCATAACAGCAGTTAATGGAACAGCAAACACATCAAGAACACCAGAAGTAGATACAACATCATTAAATAAACAAGTACAAGCAGGAACAGAAAATAAATATCAAACAACAGCAGAATATAATCATACAAAGGAACCTTTAAAAGTACAAATAGGTGATGTAATAACATATACATTAAGAATATATAATGAAGGAGAATTACCTGCATATGTTACACAAGTTACAGACTATTTACCAGAATATCTAGAATATGTACCTTATGGAGAAGATTCTCAAGGAGTATTTTGGGTTTTAGACGAAGATACAGCTAGAATTGCAGTATCAACATCAGAATGTAAAGTAGTAGGAGTTGGAGGAAAGGTTACAGCAGATAAAGTAGGAAGCAAATTATCAGAGGTATTGATTCCAGCAGCTGAGAAAAAAGCAGATAGTGAAGGATATGACTTAAGCTATGTTGATATACAAATATCATGCAAAGTAATGACAAATGCACCATATGGCATAAATATAACTAACTTAGCACAAATAACAGAAATGAAATATCAAAATGGAAACAAAGTAGAATCAGACAGAGACTCTACACCTGATGGAAATTTCACATTACCAACAGATCCAAATTTACCATCATATAAAGATAATGAAAAAGATAAAGAATATATACCAGGACAAGAAGATGATGATGACTTCGAAAAAGTATATATAGAAGCACCAGCAATTGATTTAGCATTAAGAAAATTCATATCACAAGTAGGAGAAACAAAATATAATAGAGCACCACAAGTAGTATCAGAAGGATTAAAAACAGGAGCAGATACAGCAATATATAATCATTCAAAAGAACCTGTACAAGTATCAATAGGGGATATAGTAACATATACAATAAGGGTATATAATGAAGGAGAAATAGATGCAAGAGTTACAGAAATAACAGACTACTTAGCAACATATTTACAATATGTACCTTATGGAGACGATAGTGAAGGAAAATGGTGGACATATACATCAGGAGAAGAATATAATACAGCAGTATCAACAGCAGACTGCAAAGTAGTAGGAGTTGGAGGAAAGACTCTAAGTACATATGTTGGTAAAAAATTAGGAGATACAGTTATACCAGCATATGATGGAGAAACAGATACATTAAGCTATGTAGATGTAGAAATACATTGTAAAGTATTGCCAGTGACAAAAGAGACTAAAGTAACAAACATAGCTGAAATAACAAAAGAAGCAGACAAAGACGGAAGACAAGTAGGAAAAGAAGATGACTCTACACCAAATGATGTAACAAAGCCAGAAGATTTCCCAGGATATAAAGATGATGAAAAAGATAAAGAATATATACCAGGACAAGAAGACGATGATGACTTTGAAAAAGTACTAGTAGTACCTAAATTCGATTTAGCATTAAGAAAATTTATAACAAGAGTAGGTACAACAAATGTAAATAACAGATATCCAAGTGTTTCTTATGATAATGGACAATTGAAATATGAACATACAAAAGATCCATTAGATGTTGCAACAGGAGACACAGTTATATATACGATAAGAGTATATAACGAAGGAGAAGCTGATGGATATGCAGAAGAAATAACAGACGATATACCAGAAGGACTAGAATTTTTACCAGACAATGACACAAACAAAGAATATAGATGGGTAATGCTAGATGAGAACGAAGAAGAGGTAACAGATGTAAGCAAAGCAAAATATTTAGTAACAGATTACTTATCAGAAGCACAAGGAAAAGAAGCAAATAGAGATAATTTAATAAAAGCATTTAACAAAGAGGCAGAAATAAGTGATAAAAATCCAGATTATAGAGATGTACAAATAGCATTCAAAGTAACATATACAGCAACAACGAAAGACGAGATGTCAAGAACATTAGTAAATACAGCACAAATATCAAAAGATTCAGGAGACGATGAAGACTCAAAACCAAATAGAGACGAAGTATATGATAAAGACGGAGACAATGAAGACGATATAGATTATGATCAAGTAAAAGTAAAATACTTTGACTTATCACTATTAAAATGGGTAGCACAAACAAAAGTAACATTAAATGGAAAAACAACAACTAAAGATACAGGACATACAGCAGAAACTTCAAAGAATGAGTCTCCAGTAAAGATAGAAGTAAAAGCAAGTGATGTTAAAAAGATAAAAATACAATATGTATATACAATAAGAGTTACAAATGAAGGAGAACTAGAAGGATATGCAAAAGAAGTCACAGATTATGTACCAGAAGGATTAAAATTTGTAAAAGAAGATAATCCAAATTGGTATGAAATAAGTGATGGAGTAATAGGAACAAAGGCCCTAGAAAACACATTATTAAAACCAGGAGAGAGTGCAGAAGTACAAGTAGTATTAACATGGATAAATGGTAAAGATAATTTCGGAGAGAAGGTAAACTTAGCAGAAATTAGCAAGGACTACAATGAAAATGGAAGTCCAGATGTTGATTCAACACCAAACAATCAAAAAACAGGAGAAGACGATATAGATGATGCACCAGTAATCCTAGCAGTAAAGACAGGTGTAACCCAAATATATGTTGGATTAACAATGATAATACTAGTTACATTTGCAGGAGGAATAAGCCTAATTAAGAAATATGTATTAGAATAATATAAAGAAAAAAGAGGCACTTTAAATTTTGAAGTGCCCTTTTTTTAGGTAAAGTGTGAGACTATACTTAAAGGAGAAAAAAGAATTATGATAGTAGTAATAGGAGCAGGACTTGCAGGATGTGAAGCAAGTTATCAAATAGCAAAAAGAGGAATAGATGTAGAGTTATATGAGATGAAACCAAAGAAATTTTCACCAGCTCATTCCAATCCAAATCTAGCAGAAATAGTATGCAGTAACTCTTTTAAATCTAATTTGCTAACAAATGCATGTGGACTGTTAAAAGAAGAATTAAGAATATTAGATAGTTTGCTTATAAAATGTGCAGACGAAACGGCAGTTCCTGCTGGGCAAGCATTAGCAGTTGATAGAGAAATATTTTCTTCTTGTGTAACTGAAAAGATAAAGGGTATGAAAAACATAAAAGTAATAGAAGAGGAAATTGGTGATGAAATTCACTTAAAAGAATTAATGAAAGATAATATAGTAATAATTGCAACAGGACCTCTTACGACAGATAAGTTATCACAAGAAATAATGGAACTAACAGGGGAAGACAAAATGTCATTTTTTGATGCGGCAGCACCAATTGTAGAGAAAAATAGTATAGATATGAGTATAGGCTTTTTAGGAGATAGATACGGAAAAGGAGAAAGTGCATATATAAACCTTCCTATGAACAAAGAAGAGTATGAAAACTTTTGGCAAGCGCTTGTAGAAGCAGAAATAGCTGAAACACATAAGTTTGAAAAAAAAGAAATATTTGAGGGATGTATGCCAATAGAGGTAATGGCTAAAAGAGGTATAGATACTCTAAGATTTGGCCCACTAAAACCAGTAGGATTTACAGATCCAAGAACAGATACAAGACCATACGCAATAGTACAATTAAGACAGGATAATAAAGAGGGAAACTTATATAACTTAGTAGGCTTTCAAACAAACTTAAAATTTGGAGAGCAAAAAAGAGTATTTAGCATGATTCCAGGGCTTAAGGAAGCGGAATTTGTGAAATATGGTGTAATGCATAGAAATACATATATAAATTCTCCTAAGCTATTAGATAATACATACAATCTAAAGAAACATCCAAATATATACTTCGCAGGGCAAATTTCAGGAGTAGAAGGATATGTAGAATCGATAGCATCAGGCATGGTAGCTTCATTAAATGCTATATCAAACTTGCAAAATAAAGAGAAAATTATATTTCCAAAAGAAACAGTAATAGGTGCTCTTTCTGATTATATAAGTACAGAAAATAAGAACTTTCAACCTATGAATGCAAATTTTGGAATACTACCAGAATTAAATGAAAGAATTAAAGATAAAAAACTAAGATATGAAAAATTATCAGATCGATCTTTATTTAAATTAAAAGAGTTTGTAAACAAAATGTAATGAAAATGATATTGACTTTATTTTCAAAAAATGTAGAATATAAGTAAACGAGGAATGAGAAATTTCAGAATTGACATTTTATGTAAAATAGTGTATAATTAAATAGATTAGTGTGAGAAAATATATGTTTAAATAAATAAAATATATTGAGGGGGGTATAACAAATGGCAAATGAACAAGAGAGAAGAACAGAGAATTTCCTTGAAAGAGAACAAAGAGAGAAAAAAAGAGAAAGATATGAAAGGAATATACGAAACCAACAAGCTAAGAATGCAAAATTAGCACCTAAGGTAAATAAAGAAGAAATGCTTAAAGAATTAATGACATTATCAGAGCACGAAGTTTTAGTTAGATTATCAGAAGCAAGAGAAAAGACAGATAATGCAATAGAAAGATTATTAGCTGCAAAAGAGCATTATAAAGGAGCAGATAGAGAAGAAAAGATTCAAAGATTACAAAGAGAAACTAATAATGCAAAAAAAGAAGAAAAATATCTAGAAGGATATGCAGATAATGGTAAACAAATAAAGAAGATATATAATATGGAACAAGCTGAAATTGCTAGAAGACAAAAAAATCTACAATCAGTAAAAGATGCATTAGTCAATGACACTATCGCCCTAGAAGAAATAAAAACAAAGTTAAACGAAAATGAAGATAAAGTTAAATCAGTAAGAGAAAAACAAAAATCACTAGATGAAAAAATAAAAAAATTGGTAGAGAAAACTGAAAAATTCGGACAAGGAGAAGCTGAAATAACAGAAGAACAATCAGCACAACAAATAGAAGATTTAAAAAAGATTTCAGATTTATCAGAAAAAAGAACAAAAGTAGAAGATATGCTTAAATCAAAAGAAAATAGCGAAGAAATAATGAACCTAACTTCAGAGAAAAAGAGATTAGAAGAAGCAATAAAAGGTTCAAAGACTAAAATAAAATTATATGAAAAAGGCGAAAGCAAAGAAGATACAGTAATACATAAATGCAGATTAGCAAGAGAGATGTTACTTGCTGGTAAATCATGGGATGAAATAAATCTTGCATCTATTAAAGAAATAAAGGAGAGACAATTAGAAGTTAAAGAATCTGATAGATCAGAGCCAAGTCCAGAACCTAAGCCAGAACCAAAACAAGAACAAGGACAAGGACACTACGGACCAAAATCAGAACCAAAACAAGAGCCTAAATCAGAACCAAAACAAGAACCATTACCACCAGTACCAGCAAAATTTGAAGAAAGACATCCAAGACTTTCTAAAATTCCATTCCTTGCAAGATTTGTTAATGGATTTACAGAAGGCAGAAGAAAAGCTATGGCTAAAAAAATAAGAAATAAAAATGATGATATAGACTGGATAAAGGAACCATCAGACGATGAACCAGCACCAATTGAACCAAGAAAACCACAAGCTCCAGTAAAAGAACCTATAAAAGATAAAAGAGATAAATTTATGGAATATTTAAGAGAAGCAGTAGAAGAAGGACATAAGGAGCAAGGTAAATATGCAACATCAGAGCCAAAAATGCCAGAAAAACATACAGAGAATGAGACTCAAAAAGAACAAAAAGATTTATCAGAAAGATAATTAATATGCTAAATTATAGAATAAAAAAATAAGTATATTAAAAACCATTAAAATTCCTAGAAAAATGTTACATAATTATTGACAAATGCAATTTAATATGATAAAATATGTGAACACGTATTGAGGTTAATACGTGTTCACATCAATTTTTAACCAAATAAATTAATGAATGGCAAACTATATAGAATTTACGGAGGTGTATCTAAAATGGCTGCAAAAGGACCAAGAGAAAGCATTACTTTAGAATGTACAGAATGCAAGAGAAGAAATTATATGACATCTAAAAACAAAAGAAATAACACAGATAGATTAGAGATAGTTAAATATTGTAAGTACTGCAAAAAGCGTACAACACATAAAGAGACTAAATAACTTTATAAAGGAGGGTGCTTAAAATGGGAAAAAATGATAAACCAGAAAAACAAAGCAAAAAACAAAGAAGTTTCTGGAAAGACTTTAAAGCAGAATTAAAAAAAGTTATTTGGCCAACTAGAAGTCAAGTTGTAAATAATACAATAATAGTTATAATTATCGTATTAATTATAACAGCTATCTGTTTTGTGTTAGATTTAGCTTTTGAAGCCTTAAACACATATGGAATTGATAATTTAAAGTCAATGGTACAAAGTAGTGTTTCAGAAACCAATGAGGTAGAAAATCAAGATTCAAATAGCACAGAAGACTCAAATAATGTAGCAGACTCTAATAGCAGTCAAGAAAATGTAAATAATAGCAACGAAACAGACTCTACAAATATTACTAATAATAATGTCACAGAATAAATTTCAAGGAGGCGAAAAAGTTGGCACATCAAAAAGAAGATTCAGTCGCAAGATGGTATGTAATACATACTTATTCTGGATATGAAAATAAAGTAAAAACAGATCTTGAAAAAATGGTAAAAAACAGAGAAATGGAAGACTATTTCTTTGATATAGTTGTTCCAATGGAAGAACAAATAGAAATAAAAGACGGAAAAAGAAAAGCAAATTTGAAAAAAGTTTTTCCAGGATATGTTTTAATAAAAATGATAGTAACTGATGAAACTTGGTATATAGTAAGAAATACAAGAGGAGTTACAGGTTTTGTAGGTTCAGGTACAAATCCAATACCTCTTACTGAAGAAGAAATAAGAAATATGGGATTTGAAGATGTACCAATAAAAGTTGACTATGAAGTAAACGAATCTGTAAAAGTTATAAATGGACCACTAGAAGGTTTCATTGGAGTTGTTCAAGAAATTAACAAAGAAAAAGGGAAAGTAAAAGTTCTAGTTTCTATGTTTGGAAGAGAAACCCCAGCAGAATTAGAATTTTCACAAGTACAAAAAGTTTAGAAAAAAGCCTTAAAGACTTATATAATTTACTTTTATAAAGGAGGTGCAAGAAATGGCACAAAAAGAAGTAGCAAATGTAATAAAATTACAAATAGAAGCTGGAAAGGCAACACCTGCTCCACCAGTAGGTCCAGCACTTGGTTCAAGTGGTGTAAATATCATGCAATTTGTTAAAGAATTTAATGATAGAACAGCAAATCAACCAGGAATGATAATACCAGTTGTTATTACAGTATATCAGGATAAATCTTTTGAATTTGTAACAAAAGTACCACCAGTTGCTGTATTAATAAAGAAAGCTATAAAAATAGAAAAAGGTTCTGGTAAACCAAACAGAGAAAAAGTTGCAAAAATTACTGAAGAACAAGTAAAACAAATAGCTGAACAAAAAATGGAAGACTTAAATGCAGCTTCACTTGAAGCAGCTATGAGTATGGTTAAAGGAACAGCTAGATCTATGGGTATAGTTGTTGAGTAAATAAAATTGGCATATTGCCTTAATTTTAAATATTTAATTGGGAGAAGTTAAAAAAACAAACTTCGTTTGAACCAAAGGAGGTAAAAATGAAAAGAGGAAAAAGATATAGCGATGCAGAAAAGCTATTAGAAAAGGGAAAAGTATATGAGGCTAAAGAAGCTTTCAAACTAATAGAAAAATTCCCAAAAGCAAAATTTGATGAAACAGTTGAACTACATGTAAAATTAGGTGTAGATTCAAAGCATGCTGACCAACAAGTAAGAGGTACAGTAGTACTTCCAAATGGTACAGGTAAAACTTTAAAAGTATTAGTATTTGCTAAAGGACCAAAAGCAGATGAAGCAACTCAAGCAGGAGCAGATTTTGTTGGGGCAGAAGAATTAATACCAAAAATAGAGAAAGAAAATTGGTTTGATTATGATGTAGTTGTTGCCACTCCAGATATGATGGGTGTAGTTGGAAGACTAGGAAAGGTATTAGGACCAAAGGGATTAATGCCAAACCCTAAATCAGGAACAGTAACAATGGATGTTGCAAAAGCAATTGCAGAGATTAAATCAGGAAAAGTAGAATATAGATTAGACAAAACTAATATCATACATTTAGGTTTTGGAAAAGTATCTTTCGGAGCAGAAAAACTATTAGAAAACTATAACACTGTTATGGAAGCTATAATTAAAGCAAAACCAGTTGCAGCAAAAGGTCAATATATTAAAACAGTAGCAGTAACTACAACAATGGGACCAAGTATATATATAGATCAAAAATAATAAAAATGAAAATAGAATATTAACCTAAGACAGTAGGCAAAAATATAAGTCCTACCGAGGAAAATTCGAAAAAATTTTTAAAATTTATTTAAAGAATAAAACTCGAGTATATGTCTTAGGAAATACTTGAGTTTTTAATTTTTTAAATTTATAAAAACAAAAAATCCTAGGGAGGTGAAATAATGGCAAACCAATCAATAATCAAGCAAAAAGAAGAAGAAGTAAATAGCTTAGCAGAAAAAATGAAAGATGCTAAATTAGTTCTTTTCGCAGATTATAGAGGAATCACTGTTGAAGATGTTACAAATTTAAGAGCTACTCTTAGAAAATCAAATTCTGAATACAAAATAGTAAAAAATAATATTTCAAGAAGAGCACTTGAAAAATGTGGCATAGAAGGCTTAGATGAATCAGTACAAGGCCCAACAGCTGTAATAATTGGAAAAGATGATTATTTAGAACCTGCAAAAGCAATTTATGAATATACAAAGGAACACGACTTTTACAAAATAAAAGGTGGTGTAATAGAAGGAAAGGTTATGACTGCTGAAGAAATAATAACACTTGCAAAACTACCATCAAAACAAACACTTATTGGAATGCTTGCTGGTGGATTACTTGGAACTATTTCTCGTCTTGCAGTTGCTATTGACCAAGTACGCGTTCAAAAAGAAACTAGTGCAGCTTAGTAAATTTTATGCACATTAAATTTATTTAAAATGAAAATTATAAAAAATTAGGAGGAATTAAAAAATGTCAAAAGTAGAAGAATTATTAGAAACTATCGATAGTTTAACAGTTGTTGAATTATCAGAATTAGTTAAAGGAATTGAAGAAAAATATGGAGTATCTGCAGTAGCAGCAGCAGCACCTGCAGCAGCAGGAGCAGCAGCAGGAGCAGCAGCTGAAGAAAAATCTTCATTCAATGTAGTATTAAAAGAAGCAGGAGCAAACAAAATCCAAGTAATCAAAGTTGTTAGAGATGCAACAGGATTAGGATTAAAAGAAGCAAAAGACTTAGTTGATGGAGCTCCAAAAACAATTAAAGAAAATGTTGCTAAAGAAGAAGCAGAAGAATTAAAAGCTAAATTTACAGAAGCAGGAGCAGTTGTAGAATTAGCATAATGAAATTGTAAATATATAAATAGAGAAAGATAATAGTGTTATTATCTTTCTTTTTTATATATGATTGTCTTTTTTCATAGTATATGATACAATACACCCATAGGATTGGTGATAATATGGATATATTAATAAAAAATTGTAATTTAATATCTATATCGGAAAAAAGAGAAAAATATGAACCAGATATGGATATATATATATCTAATGGAAAAATTATAAAAATCGGAAAAAATCTAGAACAAACAAACAATGCAAAAATAATAGATGCAAAAGATAAAATATGTATGCCAGGATTAATAAATACCCATACACATATAAGTATGTCAATATTTAGAGAAACACTAGATGGATATACTTTGCAAGATTGGTTGAATGATAAAATTTGGCCAATGGAAGATAAATTAACAAAAGAAGATATATATTATGCATCACTTTTATCTTGTATGGAAATGATTATGACGGGGACAACAATGGCTAATGATCAGTATTGTATGGCTGAAGAAACGATAAAGGCTGCAAATGAATTAGGAATGAGACTTGAAGTTACAAGAACTGTAAATGATGTTCAAGGATTGCAAAGACAAAGAATAGAAGAATTAGAAGAATTAATAAAGGAATATAATCATAAATATGAAAATATCACTTTAAACATAGGAATACACGGATTATATACAACTGGAGAAGAGACTGTAAAAGAACTAATAGGAATGGCAAAAAAGTATGATATGAATGTACATATGCACTTTTGTGAAAATGCAAAAGAAACTTTAGACATAAAGGAAGCATATAATGTAGTAAGTCCAGTAGATGTATTAAAAAAGCACTTTACAGCTACTCATAATATTTTAGCTCATGTAGTTAAAGTAAGTGATGATGAAATAGATGAATTAAGTAAGTTGAAAGTGAATGTTTCACATTGCCCAATAAGTAATTTAAGATTGGGATGTGGAATTGCAAAAATTCAAAAAATGCTAGATAAAGGAATAAATGTAAGCCTTGGAACTGATGGACAAGGAAGTGGATCAAACTTAGATATGTTTGAAACAATGAAATTTACTGGGCTTCTTCAAAAAGGTGTAAATGAAAATCCAAAGAATTTAGATAGTTATGAAATATTAAAAATGGCGACTATAAATGGAGCAAAAGCTTTAAGATTAGAAAATAAAATTGGAAGTATTGAAGAAGGAAAGATAGCAGATTTAATTATATTAGATTTAAATACAGAAACTTGCATTCCAAATGGAAATGTATTTTCATCAATCGTTTATAATGCAAAAGGACATAATGTTTGTTATACTATTATAAATGGCAAAATTGTAATGGAAAATAGAAAGATAGAAGGTATAAACAAAGAAAAAATATATCAAAAATGTACCCAAATAATAGATAGAATCCAATAAAACATATAAATTTCTGTCCAAAATTTGACAAACATATAAAAAAAGAGTATAATAAAAATTACGTGATGAAAAAACGAGGTGATTTATGAAAAAAAGTATAGTAATTTCCTTATTGGCCATTACAATATTATTTGGAACTGCAATATGCAGTATAGCATCAACAGGAATAGTTACAACAGATACTTTGAGATTAAGAAAAGAACCATCAACAAATTCTACAATATTAGAGCTTTTATCGATGGATGATAAAGTTTCAATATTAGAAGAAAACAATGGATGGTATAAAGTCAAAGCAGAGGTGGATTCAAAAGAATATGTTGGATATGTTGCAATGCAATATATAAAAGTACAAGAACCAACATCTGAAGAAACCGAGGCCCAAGGAAAAGAAAATGATACACAAGAAAAACAAGATGCAGAAGGAGAAAATACAGAAACTACTGAAAAAGAAGAAACAGTTTTAGTAAAAGTTGTAAATAGCAATGTAAAAGTATATATAACTCCACTAATTAATTCACTTGTATTAGATACAACAGAAAAGGAAGAAAAAGTAGAAATTACAAGTGAAGTAAAAGATTGGTCTTATATAAAAACAGAAAATACAGAAGGTTGGGTTAGAACAGAAAATATAACAGAGAAAGAAGAAAAAGTTTCAGATTCTGAAAAAAATAATACTTCATCACAAAAAACAGGATATATTTCAGCAAATTCTGTAAATTTCAGAAAAGAAGCAAGCAATGATTCAATTATAATAACATCACTAAAATTAAATGATCAAGTTAAAGTTCTTGAAAAAGGTACTACATGGACTAAAATACAATATGCAGGAAATGTTGGATATGTTGCAACAAAATATATATCTGACAAAAAAGTAACCACAACAACAAGAAGTTCTGGAACAAGAACTACTAAGAGAACTAATACTCAAGTAGCAAATACAACTAAGGAAGAGACAAAATCTACAAGCAAGGCAAATATAACAGAAAGTACAGTTAAAACTGAAAATACTATAGAAACTAAAAAAACAAATTCAGTAACAGGTTCAGATATTGTAGCTTATGCTAAAAAATATCTTGGATATAAATATGTATATGGAGAAGAATCTCCAAGTAAAGGATTTGACTGTTCAGGATTTACAACATATGTATATAAACATTTTGGATATTCATTATCGCGTTCTTCATCAGCTCAAGCTAAAAATGGTAAAGCTGTTAGCAAGGCAGACCTACAAGTTGGAGATATAGTTTGTTTTTCAAACTCAAGCTCACGTAAAAGGGTAGGACATGTAGGAATATATATCGGTAATGGTAAATTTATACACGCAGCAAATGCAAGAAAAGGTGTTATAATATCAAATATAACAGGAGATGGTTTCTATTTCGTTTGCGGACGCCATATAATATAATCCAAAATAAGAAAGAAGAATAGAAATGAAACGACCGCTTATATGGATTACGGTTGGATATATAACAGGTATAATATGGGGGCTATACTTAAAAGAAAGTATAGCTCCTATATTTTTATTATTTGGGGGAATATTTATCCTGTTTATTAAAACAGGAATTATAAATTTTAATTGCATAAAAGAATATAAATTCTTTATAATCAGTTTTATTGTATTCTCAATAATTTCTAATATTCAAATAAATTATTTACAAAATAAATATTATACTCTGTATAAATCAATTGAAAACGAAAAAATACAAATTATCGGAACAGTAATTTCAGAAAGAAAAGAAACAACATATAAGGCAAGTTATACAATTAAAGTAAAAGAAATAAATGGAAATGCAAAATTTAAAAAGACTAATTTGATAATATACATTCCTAAAAATACATATTTAGAATATGGAGAGAAAGTTCGTTTTAATGGAAGTTATGAAGAAGTAAAAGGAAGAACTAATTATAAAGCATTTGATTATAAAGAGTATTTGAAAACAAAGAATGTATATGGGACAGTAAATGTGAGCAGTAAAATAGAAATATTAAAAGAATTGGACTTAAATCCAATACTGATAATAATAAATCAAATAAGAACAAAAATAAAATCAAATTTAAAAGAAATTCTAGGAGAAAGTTCAAAAATTGCAATAGGGATTTTGATTCGGGGATACTTCAGAAATACCAGAAGAAACTGTGAAAAATTTTAAAGATAGTAGCATATATCATATTTTAGCTGTATCGGGCACTCATGTTGGATATATCATAATAGGATTAACTTATTTATTAAATAGGAAAAATGGCTCAAAACGAAAAATAAAAGCAATCACGGCTATATTTCTTATAATATTTATGGCAATTAGTAATTTTACAGCATCTGTTGTAAGAGCATGCATAATGTCAATAATGTTATTACTTTCTGGAATAGTCTATAGAAAAAATGATATATGGTCTAGCATGTGCTTTTCACTACTAATAATATTGATATCCAATCCATATAATATACGAAATAACGGAGTGCTATTATCATTTGGTGGAACTATTGGAATAGTCTATTTCTTAAACAATAAAAAAGAATCAAAAACATTAACTTCTAATACATATAAAGAAAAAGTTATAAGGTATATAAAAAATACATGCTTAGTAAGTTTTTCAGCACAAATAATATTAATACCAATTATCATTTATAATTATAAAACAATATCACTAACATTTCTGATAACAAATATCTTAACAAGTTATATCATAGGAATTATTATCATATTTGGATTTTTATTAATTATAATATCATTTCCATTCTTAAAGATTGCAAAAATAATAGGAAATATTTATAAACCTATAATTGATCTGCTTGAATTTATTACAAAAAATACAGCAAAACTTCCATTTTCAAAGATATATATAAAACTTCCATACATTTGGGAAATTATAATCTATTACATTTTAATATTCTTATTTTCATATCTATATAAAAAGTTTCGGGAAAAATTGGATTTTGCAAAAGCTAAAAAATGCATACAAACAAATCATTGCAGTAATTTTAATTATTATTCTAATATTTGGATCTTATAAAATAATACCTAAAGGTTTAAAAATATATTTTATAGATGTAGGGCAGGGAGATTCCTGTTTAATTGTCACACCATTAAACACAAGTATTTTAGTAGATGGAGGAGGCTCTGAAACCTATGATGTAGGGGAAAATACTTTACTACCATACATCCTTAGTAGAAGGATAGTAAAAATAGATTATATAGTTTGCAGTCATTTTGATACAGACCATTCAGGAGGGATAAAAACAATTCTAGAAAATATAACTGTTAAAAATTTAATCATATCAAAACAAAAAGAAGTTTATCAAAATTTTAGTGAAATAATGAAAATTGCTAAGGAGAAAAATGTAAATATTATTATTGTAAAAGCTAAAGATAGAATAATATTTGATAAGACTTCATATATGGATGTACTTTACCCAACAGAAAAACTGGAACATTCTGATATAAATAATAATTCAATTGTTGCAAAATTTATAAATCAAGGAATAACCATACTTTTTACTGGAGATATAGAAAAGAAAGCAGAAGAAAATATATTAAAGCTCTATAATAAAAAAGAATTAAAATCAGATATTCTAAAGGTGGCACATCATGGTTCTAGTACATCATCAAGTTATGAATTTTTAGAAGCGGTATCTCCAAAATTTGCATTAATTGGAGTAGGAGAAAATAACACTTTTGGACATCCAAGTGACATAACAATAGAAAACCTAAATAAGTTGAATGTTGCAATTTATAGGACAGATAAAAATGGAGAAATAGAAATAGTAGTAAGAAACAAAAAAGATGTAAAAATAAAAACAAATATTAGCAACTAAAAAATAGTTGCTAAATACAAACAAAGGAGTATAATATATGAGTAAAGTAGAAAAACTAATAAACAATTCAATATGTCATTAAATCAATTTGTTGAAAAAGCGATACGTGAACAAATTGAAAAATGCCAAAAACTGAAATAAAATTTATCTATTAAAATAATCAATAATACCAGTATATATTCCCCAAGCAAGTTTGTCTTGATAATCATCTTGAACTAAAAGATTTAGCTCATTTGGATTAGATAAAAATCCACACTCAACCAAACTTAAAGGAATTTCTACATTATCAATAATATAAATATTACTAATAGACTTAGGAAGTCTATGATTATTAGCATTTATAGTTGTATTTAATGCATTCTGAATACACTCAGAGAGAACTTTTCCAGATTCACTTTTTGCATTATAAAAAGTTTGCCATCCATCATATTGAGTTTGAGGAATTTTATTTATATGAATAGAAACAAAAATATCAGCAGAACTTTCATTTCCTAATTTAACTCTATTTTTAGTATCATCAACCTTTTTTTCTCTTAAAGTATTGCTATCAAGTTCATACATAGCATTTTCATCAGATCTAGTTAGGATAACAGTAGATCCACTTTGTTCTAATAAAGTTTGAAGCTTCAACGCAATTTGTAAATTTAATTCAGCTTCACTAATACCGTTACTACTAATCGCACCACCGTCTTCTCCGACCATGTCCAGCATCTATTACAATAACTTTTTCATTTACTGGGACACTAGAAACCTGCGTAATATCATAACTTCTTTTCTCAGTATTATCAGCAATATAAAATACAAATGAAAAAAATAAAAAACATAAAATTAAAGCAAAGTGCTTTTTCCTAAATATATACATAGTAAGTATATATGCACTTTGCTTTAAAATTATAACCTAAAAATTAATCAATCTTTCTTCTATTAATTGCATAAGCACTTCCAGGAGTAACCTTTGCTAAATGTTTTACTTGTGCTCCAACTTCACCAATTTCCAAAACATTAGTAAATCTAGCCTTAGATACTTCTACAACACCTATTGAAATAGAAACTAAAGGAAATTCTTCTATAATACCTTTTCTATTTGGGACTTCTAAGTAACCTCTTTCTTTATCTTTTTCTGAAAAATAATTAAGTATTTTTGTATCAAATTCTAAAATTATATTCTGACACATAGTCTCATAATTAGAATTAGTAACTAAAGCAACAAAGTCATCTCCACCTATATGTCCAACAAAATTATGATTGCTTTCATCAGAATTTACATTCTTTGTAATTATTTTAGCAGTTTGTTTAATAACTTCATCTCCACCTACAAAACCATAGGTATCATTGTATGCTTTAAAATTATCCAAATCAAAATAAAGAACAGCAAATTCTTGCTTTTTAAGTAGACGCTTCCTCATTTCAGATTGAATAGGGAGATTTCCAGGTAATTTAGTAAGAGGACTTATTCCTCTATTTCTATATAAAAGTTTAACAATATTCTTTAGTATATAAAAAATACATTCATCATCAATAGGCTTTTTAATATAATACTCAATCTCATTTTTCAAAAGCTCTTTTTGATGTTCATTAGTTTCATTTGAAGTTATAATCATAATTGGTGTTATACTATTATCTTCATTATTTCTAATAGTCTTACATAAATCAATAATATCACTATCTATATTATCTTCATTTATCAAAATAAGTGAAGGTACATCAAGTAAATGGTCTTTCAATTCAAGAGAGCTAATTGATTTAAATACAAACTCTTTATCCCCTTTAAATTGTTCTAAAAGAACATTAACAAAATCACTTTTATCTTCTACAACAAATATTTCGTATATCATATAATAATTTTATCCTTTTTAATAATTTTTTCCTTGACAAATTTGAGTAATACCTTCTGCATCTGTTGCTGTAATTGTAACTATTGTAGGTGTATCACCAAGAGGATACCTATAGGTATGAGATAGTTCAGTTCCATCTCCTTCATAAGTTACTTCCTCAGGATTATCATTAAGCTGTTGAACAATCTTAGAAATACCTTCTTCATCAGTAACAACAACAATTAAGTCAGTACCATCTAGATATAACTCGATTTTTGGAGGATATACACCTTTTATTTCCTGATCTTTAGTTAAAGTATAATTAGATGAATTTACAGCAACTATTGAAAGTGTATTTAATCCAGAAGGTATTGTTGTTGTTTGCTCAATAACAGTATTATCTTCTCCTTCAGGGTATGCTGTAATTGCATCTTCAGAATTCCATTTATAAGTTATATAAGAAAGACCTGTTACATCTGATGCAGTTATTTTTATATCAGTATTATTTATAACTGATAATTCAATGCAAATTCCATCATAAGCATATTCATAAGAAGATGAAGTAATCTTACTATTATCATCTGTAACACTTACATATAAAGTATTTATTCCAGAAGGAATACTTAAAGTATCTAAGACTACAGTTTTTTCAGAATTTCCTTGAACGATTACATCTTCATCACCATTCCAATGGTATTTAATTATAGAAATACCAACTGTATGATTTATAGAAACAATTGCATTATTACCTTCCTGCTCAAATTTAATTTCAGGAATAGTTTCAACTTGTGAGTTTTGGATTGTATAATTTGTGTATAAAGCATATGAACCTTCTCCTAAGAAAATTATTCCAAGAACAATAAGTGATATGCTAAAGAACCTAACTACTGACTTGATTGAAGCAGGTCCTTTATTTTTAGTTTTTCCAGTATATAAAATTTGGTTCATTTGCTTTACCTCCTACTGACAAAATTATAGCATAACAAAAAAATTTTGTAAATAAAAAACAACTTAAATTTATATAGTATTATGTATTTTTATATAAAAAATATAATAGACAGTATTTCAATATTGCAAAAAAAAGTAAATGATAGTATAATATGTACATAATAAAAATAAAAGGAACAATTTTAAAAAACATTATCTATACCTACTATTGAACCTAGTTTGTTCCCTTGAGGAAGGAATGATAAGTAGAAATGGACGAGAATTTTAAAGTACTAATTAGCAAAGAAGAACTTGAAAAAAGAATAGGAGAATTAGCTGAACAAATTGACAAAGATTATTTAGGAAAAGAAGTAACAGTAATATGTGTTATGAGAGGAGCAGTTTTTTTTACAGTACAATTAACATTAAGAATGAAAACGAAATTAAAATATGAATTTATTACTATATCAAGTTATGAAGGAACAGACACAACAGGAGAAGTAACATTAATGACTGACCTAAGAGAATCAATAGAAGGAAAAGATGTATTAATAGTTGAAGATATAGTTGATACAGGTAGAAGTATGAAATATTTAATAGATCATTTAAAATCTAAAAACCCAAGAACATTAAAAGTATGTACACTTGCTAATAAAGCAGAAAGAAGAGAAATAGAAGTTCCAATAGATTACATTGGATTTGAAGTACCAAATAAATATATAGTAGGATATGGATTTGACATAGATAATAATTTTAGAAATCTTCCTTATGTTGCATATTTAGAAGGATAAAATATATGTTTAATATTGAAGAAGAATTAAAAAAACTCCCAGGAAAACCTCGGAGTGTATTTAATGAAAGATAAAAATGATAAAATAATATATGTAGGCAAAGCAGTTTCACTAAAAAATAGAGTAAGACAGTATTTTAGAAAAACAAATAAAACTGCAAGAATAGAAAAAATGGTCTCATTGATAGACCATTTTGAATATATTGTCACAGATAATGAACAAGAAGCATTAATACTTGAATGTAATTTAATAAAAAAGAACAAACCAAAATTTAATGTACTACTAAAAGATGATAAAAGTTATCCATATATAAAAGTTGAAATACAAGATGACTATCCAACAATATATACAACAAGAAGAATTTTAAATGATGGAGCAAAATATTTCCGGACCTTATGCAAATCCTGGTAGTGCTAAAGAAATGGTAGAGTTTATAAAAAATAGATTTAAAATAAGACAATGTAAGAACTATAAATCGAAAAAAAGAGTCTGCTTAAATTATCATATAGGGAGATGTTTGGGACCTTGCGTAAACAAAGTTCCAAAAGAAGAATACAAAAAACAGATAGACCAAATCATGCTAATATTAGAACGGAAAAATTGATACTGTAAAAAAAGAATTGCAAAAAGAAATGGAAAAAGCTTCAGCAAAGCAGAAGTATGAGGAAGCGGCAACTATAAGAGATAAAATAATCGCAATAGAAAATATTTCAGCAAAACAAAAAGTATCAAACCTTGCAAACAATGATATAGATGTCATAGGAACTGCAGTAAATGATTTATATGTTTGCATAGAAGTGTTTTTTGTGCGCTCAAGTAAAATGATAGGCAGGGAGCATTTTTTCTTTAAGGAACTAAAAGATTTAAGCACAAAAGAAATAATATCTGGATTTATAAAGCAGTATTATATATCAAATAATAACATACCTGCAAAAATTATGATAGAAGAAGAAATAGAAGACGAAGAAATAATAGAAAAAATATTATCAGAGCAAGCAAATAAAAAAGTAGAAATAAAATCTCCAAAGCGTGGAGAAAAACTTAAATTTGTAGAGATGGCGAAAAACAATGCAAAAGTGACTCTTGAAAATAACACAAAAGATAAATATGAAATATTAAAAGAATTAAAGGAAAAATTAAATTTAAGCAAACTTCCAATGAAAATAGAAACATTTGACATATCAAATATATCTGGAACAAATATAGTTGCAGGAATGTGCGTATTAAAAGAACGGAAAAATAAATAAAGCCTTATCAAAAAGATTTAGAATAAAAACAGTTTTTGGACAAGATGATCCAAGATGTATGCAAGAGGTTATATCTAGAAGAATTAAACACTCATTAGAAAATGAAAGCGGAGCTTTTGGAGCTCTTCCAGATTTAATATTTGTAGATGGAGGAATAACACAAATAAGAGCTGCAAAAGAAGCAATAAAAGAAAATGGCGTAGATATACAAGTATATGGAATGGTAAAAAATGACAAACATAGAACAAAAGCACTAATAGATGAAGAAAGACATGAAATAGGTCTTTCTGAAAATGCAATGAATTTAATAACAAGATTTCAAGATACAGTTCATGATACAGCAATAGAATATCACAGAAAATTAAGAGATAAAGAAATGTCAAAATCAAAACTAGATGAAATAGATGGAATAGGAGCAAAAAAGAAAGAATTGTTATTAAAAGAGTTTGGAAGTATAAGAAAAATAAAAGATGCAAATGTAGAAGAATTAACAAAAATAAAAGGAATAAACGAAGAATTAGCAATAAAAATAAAGAAAGAGCTAGAATAAGCAAATAATTTTGAATATGAAATTTGTAATAAACACCTAATTTACAAAATAAATATATTAACAAGAAAATATTTAGGGGGATTACAAATGAAAAAATTTTTTAAAATATTATTAGTGTTGGGAGTAACATTTAGCTTTATCAACATCGTGCTTATTGTAAGCTTTTTTAATATCTTATCAAGATTGGCATAAATTGGACAAGCTGTAATATATAAAACTTCCACAAGATTTGGTGGAATTTATACCTAAATTTGTGAATTGTAATAGGAAGGAATATAGAAAATGGATGTAGCAAAAAACTGGAAAGATTATGAAATAATAGATATGGCAAATGGCGAAAAGTTAGAAAGATGGAAAGATATTATATTAGTAAGGCCAGATCCACAAATCATTTGGAAAATAAAAGAAAAACCAAATGAATGGAAAAAAGCAGATGCGAGATACAACAGAAGCAAAACAGGTGGTGGAAGTTGGGAATATATAAAAAAAGTTCCAGCATCTTGGAAAATAAAATACAAAGATCTAACATTTAATATAAAGCCAATGGGATTTAAACATACAGGTATATTTCCAGAGCAAGCAGTGAACTGGGATTGGATGATAAATAAAATAAAAACAGCAAAGCGAGATATAAAAGTCCTTAACTTATTTGCATATACAGGAGGAGCAACAGTAGCTTGTTTAAGCGCAGGAGCTAGCGTATGTCATGTTGATAGCTCAAAAGGAATGGTATCTTGGGCAAAAGAAAATGTTCAAAGTTCAGGTTTGTCAGATAAACCAGTTAGATATATAGTTGATGATGTTTTAAAATTTGTAAATAGAGAAATAAGAAGAGGCAATAAATATGATGCAATTATAATGGATCCTCCTTCTTATGGAAGGGGTGCTGGAGGAGAAGTATGGCAATTCGAAGAAAATATATGTGATTTAGTTGAACTTTGCGTAAATGTGTTATCAGATGACCCATTATTTTTCCTAATAAATTCATATACTACTGGTATATCTAGTAGCGTGCTAGAAAATATTTTAAATTTGACAGTAGCAAAAAAATATAAAGGAAAAGCTTATTCAGGAGAGATAGGCTTACCAGTCACGAAATCAAAGATTGTTTTACCAGCAGGAATATATGGAAGATGGGAGAAAATTTAAAGCGAATGTATTAATTAATGTAATAGTTATATAGAGGAGAAAAAACATTACATGGAAAAATTAAAAGTAATATATGAAGATAACCATATAATAGTAGTAGAAAAAATGCCAAACATACCATCACAAGCAGACAAAACAGAAGATATAGATATGCTAAGCATAATAAAACAATATATAAAAGAAAAATACAATAAGCCAGGAGAAGTATATCTAGCATTAGTACATAGATTAGATAGACCAGTACGGTGGAGTTATGGTATTTGCAAAAACATCTAAAGCAGCAAAAAGACTATCAGAACAAGTAAGAGAAAGACAGATAAAAAAAGAATATTTAGTTGTTGTAGATGGCAAATTAGAAAAGGAAAAAGGGATACTCGAAAATTACCTTTTAAAAAATGAAAGAAACAATATGAGTAGAGTGGTAGATGAAGAAAGAAAAGGTGCAAAGTTTGCAAAACTAGAATATGAAGTCCTAAAATATGATGAAAAAATAAATTTATCAGTATTAAAGATACTGCTTCATACAGGAAGGCACCATCAAATAAGAGTGCAACTCTCAAATATAAATCATAGCATATATGGTGACCAAAAATATGGAACAAGAGGAAGACGGAAAACAAATAGCACTTTGGGCATATAGATTAACTTTCTTTCATCCAATAACCAAAAAAGAAATAAGTTTTACATCGGTGCCAGAGATAAACGGAACCTGGAAAATATTAGAAGATTTAATTGACACACAATAAAAATGATGTTATAATATATATGAAAGCAAAATTAGTATGTTTTTCAATATGTATTAAAAAGACTAGGAAATGCCATTCCTAGTCTTTTCTTTTACTAATCATCTAAATGTTTTACTATTAAGTAAATCAAATAGAGTTTTAGTAATTTTAGTATATTTTTCATATGTATCTCCTTTCTACCTTTTTGAGAAAGGCACTTTACATATTATAACAAACTTTTGTTTTTGTCAATTACTTTTAACCATAAATCTCTAGCTGTTGTCTAAAGAATTTTTCATCCTTAGAAGTATACAAATTCAAATTCTTACTCTTTTTAAGTATCTTATTAACTTCCCATAATCCTAAACCATGAGAATTGGATTCAGTAGATTTAGAAGTGTAACCTTTTTCACGGATTCTATCGATGTCTACATCTTTATTTGCATAACTATTCTCTATCGAAATAATACTTTTATGTACACTAGAAACCTTCATAGGTGCATTTACTTCAAAGTAAATTTCCTTTTCTTTAGAATTTCTAGCAGCATCAATAGCATTGTCTAAAAGGATACCTAAAATCTTAGTGAGTAAAAAAGAAGGAATATTTAATTTATCGAAATTTGTGCAAATACTTACATTAAATTTAAGTCCATCCTTTTCAGCTAAAGTATATTTCGAAGTAAGTAAACTATACAAGCCACTATCATTTATTAAAGATGGATTAAGCGCAGTTAAATTGTTTATATTATTACATTCATTTTGTACATTTCTATAATATCTTTTCAAACCTTCCATATTATCATTTGCAATATATCCACCGATACATTGCATAGTATTTGCCATATCATGTTTAAAACAACGAAGATTATCATGAAGTAATTGTAAATTTTTGTTATACAATTTAGCATCTTCGAGAGATTTACTAGCTTTAGCCAATCTAATAGTTTTACTTGCATTGCTAAGCAAATAATAAACTACTAATGAAGCTGTAGTAAGTAAAGTTATAAATAATGGCAAATTTTGAGTAGAGTTTTTAATAATAAAAAATTGTATACAGATAACAAAAATAATAAAGAGACAATCAAAAGCAAGAATAAAAATAGTTTTTCTACTACTTGATTTTAAAAGTGACTTTAAGCGAGTTAAAAAAGTAAAATTTTTTATGCTTGAAACTAAACTTAACATATTTTGTCCCCCACGTTAATAATATTATTGGATAAAAATCCAACACCAATTAATATTAAAACAAAATTAAAATAATGTCAATGAGCTAATAGAAAAAAATAACAAAAATGTAAAATTCTGTAAAAATATCGTCGAATATTGACGAAAAAAGAAAAATAAAAATATAGTTGAAAAAAAATATAAAACAATATATAATAAGAATAGAAATTAAACAAAGATAGGAGAGATACTTATGAATATTAAAATAACAGGAAAAGATTTAAAAGCCACAGAGGCAATAAAGGATTATACAGAAAAGAAACTAGAAAGATTACAAAAATACTTTGATGAAGATTTTGATGTTAATGTAACAATTAAAACAGAAAAAGATATGCAAATTGCAGAAATGCATGTAATCACAAGAGCAAATACATATAGAGCAGTTACAGAACATAGAGATTTATATGCATCAATAGATAAAAATATCGATATACTAGAGGGACAAATAAGAAAAGCAAAAACAAAAAGAGATAGAATAAACAAAGAAGATTCTATAAAAATGAAAGAATTAGCATCTTTAGAGGAAGAAAAAGCAATAGAAGATGAAATAATCAAAACCATATATTATGATATAAAACCAATTGGCATAGAAGATGCTAAGTTAAAATTACAAGATATGAAAGGTAATATATTCTTACCATTCATAAACATAGAAACAGGAAAAGTGAATGTTATATTTAAACTAAAAGACGGAAAGAATTATGGTGTTCTTGAACCAGAAGCATAAAAAGGAAAATAAAAAAATGGAACAAACATATATCCTAGAAAATTGCAAATCTTTTGAACCTGTCCACATATTTGAATGTGGGCAGTGTTTTAGATGGAATAAAGAAAAAGATCGGAAGCTATACTGGAATATTCAAAAAAAATGTATTAAATGTAAAAAAAGAAGATGGAAAAATAATATTTAAAGGAATATGTGACGGAGACATAAAAGAAATATGCACAGAATATTTTGATTTAAATACAGATTATGAGAAAATAAAACAAGAGCTCTCAAAAATAGATGAATATCTAAAAACAAGTATAGAGTATGGAAGAGGGATACGAATATTAAACCAAGACTTATGGGAAACAATAATTTCATTTATTATATCTGCAAATAACAATATACCTAGAATAAAAGGAATAATTGAAAGAATCTCAAAGAAATATGGTAAAAAGATTATATATAATGAAAAAGAATATTATACTTTTCCTACAATAGAAGAACTCTCAAAAGCTAGCATAGAAGACTTAAGAGCCTTAGGTACAGGATTTAGGGATAAAAGAATATATGAAACAACCAGAAAATTTTTGAAACAAGAAATTACATTAGAAGAATTAAAAAATGAAAAAGATGTAGACAAACTAAGGGAAAAACTTCTAACACTTTCTGGAGTTGGAGAAAAAGTTGCAGATTGTATCATGTTATTTTCTTTAAAAAAATATAGTGTATTTCCAATAGATGTTTGGGTAAGGCGAGTTATGAATGAGCTATATATTAAAGAAGATGATGAAACTAAAGTATCAAAAACACTTTTGCAAAATATAGCAAAGGAAAAATACAAAGACTTGGCTGGACTTGCACAACAATATTTGTTTTATTGGAAAAGAGATGCTTAGAATAGAAATATAATTAACAAAAACAGTATTAGATTAAAATTCTAATACTGTTTTAATTTCCCCTAAAAGCTCTCTCCCTAGAGCAAAACACTTAATGTAACAAAATTGAAATGGAAAAGTAAACAAAAATTAATACAAAATCTTGAAAGCACAAAATAGAGCATGCGTAAAGAGAAAAAAAGCTAATGGAAACTTTGGTAAAATAAACTATTGCAAAAAAAGAAAAATAATGTAAAATAATAAAGTAAATAATTATATTAACTAAAAATGTATTTTTATTTGGCATAAAAAGGTAAAAATAAAAAATTTACATAAAAAAATATGCTAAAAATGTTGAAAAATACAAAAAAAGCTAGTATAATAGTAAGTAGTATAAGAGAATTTTAGGAGGGAATTTCTATGAACAAAAAAACACTAACTAAAGTATTTGCAATGATACTTGTATTTATGATGACTTTTGCAAACCTATCAACTTTAGGAACTGCAATAGCTGCAAATATAGAAAATGCAGAATTGGAAAAACAAGATACACAAGTAGCAAAAGCAAATATTCAATTTGATGCGTATTTTTTAGAAAATGGAGAGAAAGTACACAGCGAAGAAATTAATACTAACGAGGAGACAAAAACTCTATACATAGCAGTAAAAGTAGCTGAAGGATACTTAAAAGACGGAAAAATAAGTATAAATGATGCATCATTTAGAATCATATCAGGAGAAGAAAGTCTAGAAAGAATACAAAGCATAGATGAAGAAACAAACACAATTACATTAAACCAAATAAACAAAGAAGAATCAGTAATTTTACAAATACCTGTAAAATTTAATGCTGATTCTAATTATGCTGTTGAAGATCTAGACAAAACTGCTAAAATAGAGCTTCAAGGAACATATGTAAACAATGATGGAAAGACAAAAGACATTTCAAAAGAAATACAAGTTCAAGTAAAAGCGGTAGCAGATACAGAAGTAGAATTAGAACAAGAAGTAACAAAATATGTACCTTATAAAATAAATGAAAATCAAGGTACAATTTTACAAACTACTATAAAAACAAGAATAAAAGACAATAGTCTACCAGTAAAGAATACAAAATTAGAAATAGAAATTCCTAAAATACAAGATAAAGAACCAAAAGAAATAACAATATCATCTATTGAAACAAAAGCAACAAATGGAAAGGCAGGAAAGACATATTCAGAAGATGAATACAAAGTAGAAGATGGAAAAATAACATTAATATTAGAAAACAATGAAAATCAAGATGGAAAAGTTGCTTGGGAAAAAGATGCAGTTGACGAAATATTAATTACATATGTATATGATGAATCAATAGAAAAAACATCTATTGATTTAAGTGCTACATCAACAATAGAAATATATGGAGCAGGACAAGTAACAAAAACAATTAATGATATAAAAGAAATTGAAGGACAAATAGGAGAAATAGTAACATTTGAAGTAAATACAGATAAAGATGAACTATATAAAGGATATATGCAAGTAGAAAATGCAAAAAATACATCTTATATAGAAACAATAACAGCCAATGTTGGATATAAAGAATTAGTAGAAGCAGTTGAGATAGAAAGTGAAACAAAATATATAGACAAAAATGAAAACAAATATCCATCAGAAGAAATATATACATATACAAAAGTAGACAAAGACAATTTAATAAATATACTTGGAGAAGATGGATACATCAGTATATTAGATAAAGAAGGAAATGAAATTACAAGATTAAATAAAGACAATACAGAATATAAATATGAGCAAGAAGTTAAAAATATAAAAATTGTAACAAGCAAACCAATAACTGAAGGAATACTTAAAATAGAAAATGGAAGAGATATAGTAGCATTAGAATATTCAGAAATGCAAGAAAAAGAATTTACATCATTAGAGACAGATGTAAAAGGAAAAGCAGTAAATGAATATGCAAATTTACAAGGAAGTGCATTAAATAAGATAGAATTAAAAGAACCAATGGCTCAAGCAGAGTTGACATTAAGCAAAGCTAATTTATCTACAGTTGCAACAAACGAAAATGTAGAAATGAGAGTAACATTAAAAACAACAAATGCAGATACAGTATTATATAAAAATCCAAAAATAGAAATAACATTGCCAAGCTATATAACAAACCTTTATGTAATAGATGGAAAAGTTGCTCTTCTTTATGAAGATGAATTAGTGCTTGTTCCAAATGCAGATATGTATAGAAATGCAGATGGAAATATAGTAATAAAATTAGAATTAAAGGGAGAACAAACAAAATTTAACGAAGTTGCAGGAACAGAAGGAGCAACATTATTAATTAGAGCAAATATTGATGTAAACTCACTAACACCATCAAGAACAGAAAATGCTACATTAAAAATAAGCAGTGGAAATGATGAAACAAAAGAATATACAACACCAATAAAATTTGTAGCACCAATTGGAATGGTAACAGTAAATGGAATGTCTGGATATAATGGAGAAGACACAGTTGCATCAATAAGTGGACAAATCCAAACAGGAAAATTAAAAGCATTAGAATCAGAAAAAAATGCAAAAGTAGATATGACAGTAATAAATAACTATGATTATGATTGCACAAATATAAAAGTACTTGGAAGATTACCATTTGAGGGAAATAAAGACATAAAAACTTTAGAAGATTTAGGAAGTACATTTACAGCAAAATTAACATCAGACATAAAAGCTATTTCAGGGGTTGATAACGATAAAGTAAAAGTATATTATTCAAGTAATGGAGAAGCAACAGATGACTTAGAAAACTCTGAAAATGGATGGACTGAAGATAGAACAAGTTTACAAGATGTAAAATCATATTTAGTTGTTCTAAATGATTTTACATTAAAAACTGGTGAAACATTAAAATTTGAATATGATGTAAAAGTACCAGAAAAACTAGAATATAACGAAAAAACAAATGCAGTATATGCAGTATATTATAATAAAGTAAATGCAAATGAAGAGATAGCACTTGCAAGCAATAATATAGAAGTTGTAGAAGCACCAAAAGTAGGACTTGGAACACCAAATATAGCAACATTTACCGTAGAACTAACAAATGATGGCGAAGATCCAATCCCACAAGGTTCAACTGTAAATTATACAGCAAAAGTAACAAATACATCAGAACAAGATGCAACAGGAGCTGTATTAACATTAAAATTTTCTGATACAGCAACATATATGAAGACTGACGACAAAGGATTGATTACATATATTTCAGATAATGCAGATGATCCAGCTAAAATAGAGATAGGAGATATAAAAGCAGGAGAAACAAAAACAATTACATTTAGTATGAAGGTTGGTAACTTATTATCACCATCGACTCCTAATAATCAAAAGGTTATAGAAGAATTAGAAAAAATGTTGGAAGAAATGCCAGAAGATGTTACTGTGGAAAATTTTGAACCAGATGATGAAGACGTATCAGAAGATTATGATGCTCAGGCATTGTATGAAGAATATATGGCAAAACGCGAAGCTCTTGTAAAAGAAATAGAAAAATTAAAGAATTCTACTCAAGTACAAAAAATAGAATTAAATGTAAAAGCTAAAGTTACAGCAGAAGGCACAGAAGAAACATTTGAATCTAATGAACTTAAAAATCAAATAGCAGAAATGAAAGACGGATTAGTATTAACATTACATTCTGGTATACTTGATGAAAATATTGAGGTAAATAATGATTTAACTTATGCACTAGATGTTACATCTAGAGGATTAAATACACCTGAGGATGTAGATATAAGTGTTAAAATTCCTGAAGGGTTAACATATAAAGATAACTATATGGAAATCTTAAAAGAAGGAGCAAATAGCCCTGTAAAACAAAATGGAAAATATGATGAAAATACAGGTACAGTAACTTGGCATATAGATAAACTTGGAAGTTATCAGACTATATACTTAACTTGTACAACAAATGACTTAGAAGCAAATAGTACAGAAAAAACAATAGATATGATGTTTACAGGCAAGATGGCTGGTACAGATGAAACATTTAATAGTAATGTATACCAAATAAAAGTTATAAAACAAAGCCTAAGTATAACTCAAGCAAGTAATATATCTAGCCAATACATTAGATCAGGAGAAAAAATTACATATTCAACAACAATAAGAAATGCTACTCCAGATAGCGTAGAAATATTCTTTGAAGATTATTTACCAGACGGTTTAAAATATGTTGAAGGTTATTTCACACAGAATGGTGAAAAGAAGAATGTTGAATTAATTGCAAATAACTACTTAACAATGAATGCAACATTAAATGCTAATGAATCAATAACAGTTTATATCACAGGACAAGCAAGAGAATTAAGAACAGGAAGAAAAGAGATTACAAACACACCAACAATAAGTACAGGAGTAATTGATAAATTAGCAGCAAATAGCATAACTCATACAATAATTGGAACTAATGCTCAAATAGATGACCCAAATGATCCAGGAGGAAGTAAAAATAAGTATCAAATTTCAGGATTAGCTTGGTTAGATAGCAATAAAGATGGAAAAAGAGATGAAGGGGAAGAATTACTTTCAAATATGAATGTAATACTATTAGATAGTAAGACAAATGCAGTAATAACTAGAACTACAACAGGTCAAAATGGAGTATATACATTTGAAGGTATAAATTCAGGAAATTATCTAGTTGCATTTGAATATGATGAGTTAAACTATGATGTTACAAAATATCAAGCAGCATCAGTTGATTCATCTCTAAACTCAGATGCAGTAAGTTTAAGCTTAACATTAGATGGTACACCTAAAAAATATGCAGTAACAGATAAACTAAATCTTATTTCTAATATGTATAATATAGACTTAGGACTAGTTAAATCTCAAAAATTTGACTTAGAATTAACAAAAGGTGTAAGTATGATGCAAGTAAGTAATTCAAAAGGAACATCTACATCTACATTTGATAATGCTCCAACAGCAAAGGTAGAAATACCAGGAAAACAAATGGCAGGTTCTGTTGTTGCAATAACTTATACTATAACAGTAAAAAATACAGGAGCAGTTGCAGGATATGCTAAAAAGATAGTGGATTATATACCAACAGATTTAAAATTCAATGCAAGTTTAAATCCAGATTGGTATCAAGATACAGATGGTAACCTTTATACACAAAGTTTAGCGAATGTACTTATAAATCCAGGAGAAGAAAAGACATTAACTTTAATACTTACAAAAACAATGACAAGTGAAAATACAGGAATTACTACAAATACTGCAGAAATATATGAAGCATCTAATGATTTTGGAATAGAGGATATGGATTCAACAGTAGCAAATAGAGCATCTAGAGAAGATGACTATGGACTAGCAGATGCAATAGTTGCGGTTAAAACAGGAGGAGTAGTCTTATATGGAGGAATAACTCTTCTGGTTGTAGCGATATTTGCAATTGGAACTTATATAATAAAGAAAAAAGTATTAGTGAAAGTATAAGAAGAAAGGAGGTAAGAAATTATGAAAATAAAGGAAAATTTAAAGATAACAAATGTATTAAAAATAATAGTTTTTACATTAATTCTTCTTATATTATCATTAGGAGTTAATACAAAAGCTAATGCAGCAGAATTGTTTGTTGAGGACGTACCACTATCTTTTCACGGAATCCCTCGTTATGGAGATATTGGACCATTAGTATTTTGTTCAAAGAAAGGATATGGTACAGAAGTATATATAGATTGTAGCAAAACATTTGCAGCATTATTAGGTTCAGGGACGCATGAATATTCTTATTCTGGATTTGGTGCAATAAGAACTAGTGAAACATATACGATATTGGGAGAAGATCCTATAACTAAGGTAAATTATAATTGGTCAGGATACAGTTGGCATATGGCTGAATACTTTGGACCTATATGGTTGTCAAGTATGTTTAGATCAGAGGTAGCTGACTTTATTAGTGATTATAATAGTGTAACATCTGCCTTAGGAGATGACCTTATTAGTACAGTGGTAGGTGGCTATAATTACTCGACCACCGAGCCATATTTTAATAATCCTGGTGGAACAAGCGGTCTTGATTATATGATGGGAAATCCTACTGGAGAGTTTGACTATGAACGTGTATGGGACCCAAGCATAGGACTTCCAGTGTTTAATGGGTATGATTCTGCAAGACCACCTCTATACTCATTACAATTTGACCAAAGTACATCATTTGACGCATCACAGGTTCAAGCAGCTTTATATATAGAAACGGCTCCTCAGGCCGATGATGAAACAAAGCAAAGAGCTTTATGGGGATTAAAACCACCTTACATATACAACCAAGGTAATATAACAGGTGGAAACTGGTTAACAACTGTTGCAACTATGTATGAAGACATGTATAAAAAGTTAAATGAATTTATGAAACAAGGAATGAGCTATGGAGAAGCTTACCTTGAAAGTATAAAGGCAAACACAAAAAATGTTAAGAGAATAGAAAAAGTAGACATAGAAGGCGGAAACTATGACCTATATGTTTATGACAACATTGTTTGGAAAGTAAACAAAGATGAAAAAGCATATTACTTAGGTCCATTTTCTATAGACTATAGTGTAGTTGGTGCAGCAAATGCTTCAGTACCTAGTGCACAAACAAGCACAAGAGGAATATGGAGAGATGAAGATGTTCCAGGTAGAGATTATGGCTCAGGCTGGGCTGGGTGGCTTGGAGTATACTATGATTATATAAAAAATGTAACAGTATACAATCAAGATAAGAAAAATATAGCCGAATTAGGTGGAAGTTTTGAAATATTAGATGAATATGGAGATGTGATATATGATGGAGACAAAGAGGACTTACAAAAAATAGCTCCAGGACAAGAATTCTATATAAAAGTAAATATGGGCTCAATGGAAGCAAAAGATTTTGAAAACTTCTATGCAAAATTTGATTTTAAGTATATATGTCAGGTTACAGGAAGTGCAACAAGATATAAGGCAACAATAAATAAGTGGGGTTATGCTGTTTCAGAAAATCACATGAATTCATTTGGATTGACAGGAAAATATAAATATAAACATTGGAAATGGTACCCTGGATGGAAGAGTTATACGACGACAGATGAGAAAGGGGTGCCTCACGTTCATAGGTATTATACGCAATATGCTCGTTGGGATTGGGAAGAAGATACTGGAGCATATTCAGACACTACGCAGTATATCCCAGGATATACATACAAACTATATAAAGGTGTCGCCGGCGAGTTCATGGATATGGGTCAAGACCAAACTCATTTAGAGGGAAAAAGAGTATGGGATGAACAATCAATAGTGCTAACAACAGAATGGGAACCAATTGATGTTGAAGTAGATATTGAAAAAACATGCTCAAAAACAGGAGAACATCTATATGGTGCACAATTTGATATAACATTAGATATAGTAGGTACAGATAAATTTGGTAACGACATAAATGAACATTTGACATTTACAAGAATGACTGGAACAGATGGTATCGCAAGATTACCAAGAGAAGAAATAGAAGCAATGGGCGTTGACTTAAGCTCATTTAGTGGAACTATAACAGTAACAGCAAAAGAGACATATGCTCCAGCAGGACATACTATCACACAAGAAGTATATACAGGATCATTTAGTTCAGGTGTATATACAATACATGCAACAGATGATGAAACCGAAGGAGTCATAAGACTTGCTAAAGTAGATCAAAATGGAAATTATATTGATGCAAGCTTTAAAGTAATAGTTTACGAGGAAGGCAAAGATTATCCATCAATACAAGATCACAGCATTCCTGGTAGAACAGAAAATGGAGTTATGTACATATCAAGAGAGGACTTACGTACTAAATGTCGGAATTGATATTGATAACTTTACAGGAAATCTAGTATTAGAAATAATAGAGGTAAAAACAGAGAATGGATATACTATAAGAGGACAAGGAAAGACAGTAACTTTAACATTTGAAAATGGAGAATTAAAGGAATACAACGAAACAGATGATAAACTAACAGTAGAATATCTATATGAAGATGCATTACCTCAAGTATTAACAGACTTCGTAGAAGGAAGAGCAACACTAGAACAATTACCTGAATGGGTAAGAAACAATATAAAAGAATGGATGGATAAACAACTAGCAAGAGAAGACTTAGACATGGAATACAACGAGGTAATGGACTGGTTTAAGAAATATGTAGAAGAGCATAAAGAAGAAATATTCAAGATTATGACAGAATCAAGTTCAAAATTAGATGATGGAATGTTACAAATTACAATCGAGAATGATCAAGGAATGGAATTACCAGATATTGAACCTAAACCAGATATTCCTGATGATTTAACCTTAAGAGTAGCTGGATATGCATTCTTAGATGGAACCGAAACAAAAGGACAGGCACATGAAACAAATGGAAAACTAGATCCTGGAGAGATATTACTTGGAGGAATTAAAGTTACATTAAAAGAAGCAAATGGAGCAGATGCAGAATTAATACAAAGCTCTAAAGGAGATGACATAAGAACAAATCCTACAATGACAAATGATAATGGATACTATGAATTTAGAGGAGTAGACCCATTAAAAGATTACTATGTAGAATTTGAATACAATGGCGTAAAATTCCAAGCAAACCCAGGTAGTGTCACAACATATAATTCAGATGAATGGGCGGTAACTGCAAAAGCATCGGAAGATCCTTCTTCTTCTGCAAACAGAAGCAAATATAACACAGTTACTCCAACAACAGTAGTATACTCTTACGAGGAACTAGAGGGAATATATAATGCAATACAAGCATACACACTAAATTATATAATGAGCAATAATAGTTATCCTAGCGATGGACAGATAAAAAGTGCTGTTAAGGGATATTTAAGTGACATTGTTGATATAGATGAAAGACTAGATTATGTCTTATCAGGAAGTACGGTTACAGCTAAGGCTGGATATGGAGCAGGGGATTCAGGAACTTATCCACATAGTTCAAGAAAAGAATTCTTAACAAATCGTGAACTAGTAAATATGGATAAAGAAACATATGAATTCATGCATGAAGAGATAGAAAGATTATATCCAGGACAACTTCAAATTCATCTAGGATTAATAGAAAGAGATAGAACAGACTTATCATTAACAAAGGATATAGTAGAATCAGAATTTAAAATAAATGGACATAAGACAGTATACAAATATGAAAGTGGAGATTCAAACTATACAGAATATATCTATGAAGAAGATTATAGATATGATGATAAAAACAAAGAAAACACAAATGTTGCATACTATGATGACATTAAGGAAGAACCAGAATTATATATAACATACAAAATAACAGTAACTAACCAAACGAACACACCAACAAAGCCATTGGAAATAGTAGATTATTTCGATCCAAACTTTGAAGTTGTAGGAGCTTGGGTAGGAGGAAACGCAATAAGCTATTCTTCAACAAGTGCTTATGGTAAAAATCCAAAGTTCAGCGAAGGAAATGATGCTTACTCAGCAGTATACTTATCACCAGATGTAACATTAACAGGAAACTCAGTTGATATAACTTTAAAACTTAAATTAAAAGATGTTAAGAATAATTTAACTAAATATATCAAAACAGAAAAAGGTGAAAGCAAAGTATCAAAAGCTTGGGAAATAGAGAACTTTGCAGAAATAAATGCATACTATACATCTGGATCATTTATAGACATAGATTCACAACCTGGTAACTTATCAATAGGAAAATATAAACAAGCAATAGCAGATTACAGAAAGGCATTCAGTGATTTTATGGCTAGTATGTCAGAATCCGCAAGTTTAGCAGCACAAGCAGCAAGAGATAGATTATTAGAAGCAAGACAAGATGATGCTTGGGAAGTAAGTTTAACACTTATAAACAATGGACTTAAGAGAGAGTTAGACGGAAGTGTTTGGGAAGCTATATCAAATGATATAAAATCAGCATCAGACTTACAAAATACAGATACATTATTACAATATGTACAAGACCATGGAATTCAAGGAATAACTGTTGAATTAGTAGAACTTAAAGACTTTGGCTCAGAAGAAAAAGGAGAAGCAGAATCTGGAGAAATCAAGGTTCGTGCGAGAACTTCAACAGACAGTAATGGAAACTACCATTTTGAGTCATATATCCCTGGAAATTATGTAGTAAGATTTACTTATGGAGATAAAGATAAGGACAATGTTATAAGGAGTAAATTTATCGAAGATTCAGAAGGAAAAGAACTACAAATAAACGGTCAATTCTATCAATCAACAAAGGCAAATCCTAATACAGATGCAAAAGAATACTGGTATGACGAGACAAGTGGATCACCAAGATATTCAGATGCACAAGATGGAGCTCTAAGTAGATCTAATCAGATAGAATCTGAGATTAAGGGAAGCAAAGGAAGGACTCCATCAGACCCAGAAGGATCTCATTCAAATGATTATAACTATACAGGTGTTGTATCAATTGATTCTGGTATACACCAAGATGCAGTAAATGCTTATACATCATCACTTCATATGGAAGTAGAGTATATAAAACAAGAAATAGAAAAAACATATGAAAAAACTAATGCAGATTTCGTTTATGAAATAAAAAATGTAGACTTTGGTCTAACACCAAGAGCTGGTGTAGATTTACAAATTGATAAATATGTATCAAATATCAAATTATATCTACAAAATAAAACAAAACAATTAGACTGCAGTTTTGAATATGATGAAGATGAATATGGAAATAAAGTAATAACCAAAGTAAACTACAATAATACAACTGAGGCTGGAGAACAATTAGTAAACTTAGTAATTGCAAACTATTCATCACAATCATTCTTAGATGGTTTGATAGAAGTATTGATGGATGACCAATTATACAACGGTTCTCAATTAGAGGTTACATACAATATATCTGTTGACAATAAGAGTGAATACGATACATTGAGATGGGTAATTGATAATGGAACTAAAGTAGGCGTTGTATACTACGAAAATGAAGATTATACTAAACTTCCAAACTATGAACAAGGAAAAGTTATATATCAAAATGAAGCAGAAAGTGCATTTAAGAAAACAACTGGATCTATTACAGACTATGAAGATAGACTTGTTAAAACTTCAGCTAAAACATTAGTTGACTATGTAGGCCCTAACTTACAATTTGCAACAAAAGACTTCCTTGGAAATGATATAAACAAAGACTGGAAATATACAAACAAGGAAGAATTTGTATCAAGCAGAAAAGACTATCAAGACGTAATGTCAGGATATAGTGAAGCTGTTAATAGTGAATATGAAAAACTAATATCAGTATATAACGAATTTATTAAAGCAAATGATGAGGAAGGCGCAAATAGGTCTGTATTACTAGATGAATTAGAACCAAGAAAGAATGCAGATGAAGAAAATCCAAATAGCTTTAGACAAACAACATTAACATTAGTTACAACATTAGGAACAACGGCTTCATCAACAAATAGCTATGAATATTCTAACTTGATAGAAATTGCACAAATGGGTAACACAGCAGGTAGAGTTAAAAAAGTAGAGTACTATGATATAGATGGTAAGGTAGTATCTTCTGATACATATAAACCAGAAGAGAGAGAAAAACCAAATGATAAGGTTCCATTCTTACCAACAATAGGAACATCTAAATCAGAAACTATATTATTCCATGCACCAACAGGACTTCCAATTTCTGAAAAAGTTCAAACAAATCTAATTATAGTATTCACAGCATTAGTTGTTTTCGCAGGAGGAATTGTATTAATTAAAAAATTTGCTATAAAACCTAAATCAGAATAAATATAAATAAAAAATAACTTAATAAAATACAGAAATTCCACAAAAATAGAAGGCAAAAGCCTTCTATTTTTGTTTTGTGTATAAATTTTGCAAGCTTTGTAAAAACTAAGTAAAAACATAAAAAGAGAGGCGAAAATTTTGAACTTATCAAATATCAATGGTATAGTATTAGATAAAGAACAATTAAAAAAATATTTAGAAAATATTGCATCAGATCATATTTTAAAACCAAAGTCTGAAAAAGAAACATACCCAATACCAGAGCTTGAAAAAAATTTTGAGTATATAACGAAAACATATGATTTACTTAATCTTCATTTAAAACTTGGCATAAACATACATCCAGCAGGAGAGTGGCTTTTAGATAATTATTATATAATAGAGGAAACTACAAAAGAGGTAAGAAAAAATTTACCACTTAAAAAATATACAAATTTTATAGGAATTTCATCAGGCAAATACAAAGGATATGCAAGAAGTTATGTTTTAGCCACAGAAATAGTAACATTTACTGACGGAAATTTTAAAGCAAAAGATTTAGAAGAATATTTAATTAGTTATCAAAAGAAAAAAACATTGAATATGGAAGAAATATGGGATATAAATTTATTTTTTAAAATAGTCTTAATAGAAAGAATAAAAGATATTTGCACTAAAATATATATGTCACAAATGCAAAAAGTAAAAGTAGAAAGTATAATTGAAAGATTAGTTGAAAATAAACCAAAAGATGAATTAAAATTTAAAATTCCATCTTATGAATATGCTAGAATGGTGCAAACTTACAGTGAAAATAAATATACATTTATTGAATATCTTTCATACAAATTAAAAAGATATGGCAAAAAAGCCATACCATATTTGAATATTTTAGAAGAAGAGATCAATAAACAAGGATTAACACTTCAAGAAGTCATAAAAAAAGAACATTATGACATAGCTCTTAAAAAAGTATCAATAGGAAATAGTATAAAAAGTATACATGCTATTCAAAGGATAAATTTTTTAGAAATATTTGAAAGAATAAATGGAGTAGAAGAAATACTTAGAAATGATCCAAGTGGTATTTATGAAAATATGGATTATAAAACGAAAGAATATTACAGAAACAGAGTAAAAGAAGTTGCAAGAAAAACAAAAATATCAGAGATATATGTTGCAAAAAAGGTTATAGAATTAGCTAAACAAGGTAAAAATTTGGAGAAAAACTCACATATAGGATTTTACCTAATATCAGATGGTGTATCAGAATTATATAAAAGCTTAGGATTGAAGAAAAAAGATACAAAACAAAACATAAAGAAGAAAACAAATTTATATATTGCTAGTATATATTTATTATCTAGCATTATTGCTGCTTTTATTGGAATAAATTTATATATATCTTCAAAAAATATTTTCTTTTCAGTAATAGAAGGGATATTAATCTTTATTCCTATAACAGAAATTGTTATAGGAATTATACAAAATGTCATAAACAAAATAGTAAAGCCTAAATTAATACCAAAATTGGATTTGAGTGATGGCGTAAAAAAAGAATATGCTACAATGATTGTGATACCTACAATTATAGAAAGCAAAGAAAAGGTCAAAGAACTTGCAGATAAATTAGAAGTATATTATTTAGCAAATAAATCAGAAAACATTTATTGTACAATTTTAGGAGATTGTACATCAAGTACTAAAGAACATGAAGAGATAGATGAAGAAATTAAAAATACTGGAATATATGAAATAGAAAAACTTAATAAAAAATATCCAAAAGAAAACGGAATACCTAGATTTAATTTTTTATATAGAAAAAGAGTATGGAATGAAAAAGAAAAATGTTACTTAGGTTGGGAAAGAAAAAGAGGACTATTAACAGAGTTAAATGAATATTTAATATATGAAAAGATAGATACAAAAAAACCAAAAAAGAAAAATAATTTTTTAGTAAATACCATAGAAGATTATAAAGCAAAATACAAAGAAAAACTTAATATAAAATATATAATTACTCTTGATGCTGATACAAACTTAGCTTTAAACTCGGGTATAGAACTAATAGAAGCTATGGCACATCCATTAAATACACCAGTAATCGATGAGGAAAAAAGAATTGTTGTATCTGGATTTGGGATAATACAACCAAGAATTGGAATAGATCTTGAATCAAGCATGAAGAGTATATTTACAGAAATATATGCAGGAGATGGCGGAGTAGATTCTTATACAAATGCGATTTCAGATATTTATCAGGATAACTTTGAAGAAGGAATTTATACTGGAAAAGGAATATATGATTTAGATGTATTCTATAAAGTTATGAAAGATAGGATAAAAGAAAATACTGTATTAAGTCATGATTTATTAGAAGGATGTTTTTTAAGATGTGGATTAAGTTCAGATATAATGCTACTTGATAGTTTCCCAACAAATTATTTATCATATATGGAAAGAGCAAATAGATGGATTAGAGGAGACTTTCAGATAATTCCATATCTTAAGAATAAAGATTTAAATACCCTATCAAAATTTAAAATACTAGATAATATAAGAAGAAGTTTGCTAGAAATATCAACTATTTCTAATATAGTGTTTCTATTTATCATATATTCTCTAACTAAAATAAATATAGGACTGTATCTTACTTTAAGTATTTTAGGAATAATAGTTCCGAGTCTAATAGAAATAATAAATTATATAATCTTTAGGAAAGAAAATATAAAAAGACAGAAAAAATTTACAAAAAGAATAGATGGACTAAGAATAAGCCTATATAGAGCTTTAATTAATATATCAGTTCTACCGCATAAGGCATATGATACACTAAAAGCAATTATAAAGACTATATATAGAATGACAGTAACTAAAGAGCATTTACTAGAATGGACAACTTCAGAACAAGCAGAAAAATTATGCAAAAAAGACTTAAAATCAACGTATATAAGGATGTTTCCTAATATAGTATTTCGGTTTTTTTAGTATAATTATCCCGAGATTTATAAATATGGGACTAGTATTAAATTTATTTATGCAGATAATTGGAATAATATGGATAGTATCACCTAGTGCTATTTACTATATAAGTAAACTAAAAGAGAATAAAAAAAGTATAGAAAATTTAGATGAAGAAGAAATAGAATATGTAAAAAGAATCGCAAAAGATACTTGGAGTTATTTTGAAGAATATATGAATAAAGAAAATAATTTTCTTCCTCCAGATAATTTTCAAGAAAGCAGGAGAGAAAGAATAGTTTCAAGAACTTCAGCAACAAATATAGGTTTAGGGCTTATGACAATAATATCTAGCTATGATTTAAAATTTATAACTTTAGAAAAAGCATTAATCAATCTAGAAAATTCTATATCCACTATAGAAAAGCTAGATAAATGGCATGGGCATTTATATAATTGGTATAATACTAAAACATTAAAACCACTTAGGCCTAGATATATATCAACAGTTGATAGTGGAAATTTTGTAGGCTATTTATACACAGTAAGGATGTTTTTAGAATCGAAAATAAATACACAATATAGAGATAGAATAAAGGATTTATTAAATAAAGTAAATGGCTTTATTGATAATACTGATTTTTCATATTTATATAATAAAGAAAACAGATTATTATCTATAGGGTTTAATATAGAAGATAATAAGTTAACAGACACATATTATGATTTACTTGCTTCAGAAGCAAGACAGGCAAGCCTTATTGCGATTGCTAAAAAAGACGTGCCTGCAAAACATTGGAATAATTTAAGCCGTACATTGACAAAAATAGGTAAATATAAGGGATTAATATCATGGTCCGGAACTGCATTTGAATACTTGATGCCAAATATAAACATTAAAAAATATAAAGGAAGTTTATTAGATGAGTCTTGTAAGTTTATGATAATGAGTCAGCAAAAATATAGCAAAGGATTGCGGTATACCTTGGGGAATATCAGAAGCGGCATTTAATTTAAAAGACTTAAACTCGAATTATCAATATAAAGCTTTTGGAGTTCCATGGCTTGGGCTAAAAAGAGGACTTGCAGATGAAATGGTTGTATCTAGTTATGGAACTATTCTTGCAATAACAGATTATCCGAAAGAGGTAGTAAATAATCTAAAATTATTAGAATCTCAAGGAATGTATGGTAAATACGGATTTTATGAGTCAATAGATTATACACCATCAAGAGTTCCGATAAACAAAAAAAGTATGGTTGTACAAACATATATGGCACACCACCAAGCTTTAATTTTATTATCAATAAATAATTTAATAAATGATAATATTCTACAAAAAAGATTTATGGAAAACCCTGAAATTAAGGCAATAGACATTTTACTTCAAGAAAAAATGCCAAAAGATATGTTAATAACAAAAGAAAAGAAAGAAAAGACAAGAAAAATTAAATATACAGCCTATGATAGTTATGTAGAAACAACATACTCAAAATTAGATCCTTATCTAAGAAAATACAATATTATAGCAAATGAAGATTATACGATTTGTACAAACGATAAAGGTGAGGGCTTTAGCAAATATAAAAATATATTAATAAATAAATATAAAGAAACTAAGGATGATGCAAATCGGTATATTTTTCTATATACGAGATTTAAAAGAAAACAAAATATGGAATGCTAATTATGAAGGAGGAACGAAAGATAAATATACCGTCACTTTTTCTGCAGATAAGACAAAATATATAAAATTAAAAAATGAAATAGAAACAGAAGTAAGCATAGTTTGTGCACAAACATTTCCTGCAGAGATAAGAAGTATTACAATAAAAAACAATTCTAATATAGAAAAAGAAATAGAAGTTATAAGTGCATTTGAACCTGTATTATCTACGAAAGAAGAAGATATCGCACATCCAGCCTTTAATAATTTATTTTTGAAATATGATTTATCAGAAAATAAGGATATTATTATAAAAAGAAATTCAAGAAATAATTTGAAAAATGATGTTTATCTTGGAACAAATCTATTTATAGCAAATAGTGAAGAAAGTAAATTTGAGTATGAAATTGATTTGGTAAATCTATACAAGAATTTAAATAAAAAAGGAGAATTTACAAATCGTATAGGACTTGTGACAGATCCTTGTGTTGCATTTAAAAGAAAAATAAAATTAAAGGAAAATGATGAGGTTACTTTAAATCTTGTAATTGCTATTTCAGAAAACTTAAATGAAGTAATAGAAGCCTTAGGATATTACAAAATTCCAGAAAATGCAAAAATGGAATTTAATATATCAAAGACTAGAGTAGAAGAAGAAGCAAGATATTTAGGAATGAAGAGACAAGACTTAATCGCATTTCAAAACATTTTGCCATATATAATATTTCAAAACCCAATGAAATCTTTATATTTATCTAAACTGCCTAAAAGGGAATATAAGCAAAGTGAATTTTGGAAATACGGAATTTCTGGAGATCTTCCAATTATACTAGTTAAAATTAAATCACTAAATGATGTATATGTAATTAAAGAGATTCTAAGAGTATTTGAATATATGAGAACAGAAGGGATAAATACAGATTTAATTATATTAGACTATGAAAAAAATATATATGAACAATATGTAAAAGAGCAAATCATACAAGAAATATTAAATATGCAAATAGGGTATCTTCAAAATGTTAGCGGTGGAATATTTATATTAAATAAGAATGAGATAGAAGATGAAGAACTATTTGAATACAGGGCAAATATTGTGATATCAGCGAGCAGAGGAAATCTATCTGATATAATAAAAGAAATGGAAGAAGAATATAAATTAACATTAAAAAATATCGGAGAAGATAAGATTATTCAAAAAGAAACTCCTGTGTTTGAAAAAATAAAACCAAATATAGATTTTGATAAATTAAAATATTATAACGGATATGGTGGATTTTCAGAGGATGGAAAAGAATATATAATAAAAATAAATAAAGAAAAAAATACACCTACTCCGTGGAGTAATGTACTTGCAAATAAAAATTTTGGAACAGTTGTAACAAGTAATATGGGAGGATATACTTGGAAAGGTAATAGTAGGCTAAATAGGATAAGTTCCTGGATAAATAATCCTGCAAAAGATACACCGTCAGAGATAATATATTTAAAAGATATGGATTATGGAAAAGCATGGACATTAAATGCATCTCCTATGCCAGATGACAATGATTATTATATAACTTATGGCTTTGGATATGCTAAATATTATCATGCTAGCTTAGGAATAATACAAGAATCAGAAGTGTTTGTTCCAAAAGAAGATAGTATTAAAATAAATATAATAAGATTTAAAAATACAACATCTGAAAAAAGGAAATTAAAACTTATATACTATATAAAATCTGTATTAGGAGAAGATGAAATAAAAACAAATGGATATATTGATTTAGAATTTGAAAACAATATAATATTTGCTAAAAATACAATAAATGATGGATTCTCTGAAACGGTTTATGTATCAAGCAATGAAAGGATATTATCATATACAGGAAATAAAATGTCTTTTATAGGTGAAGGAAGTTTAGCAAATCCAATGGCATTAAATAAAATAGGATTAAGTATGGAAAATTCTCTTGGAAATCAATCTTGTATTGCTATAGAGTTGCAAGTAGAATTAGAACCTTATGAAGATAAACAAATAATTTTAATGCTAGGAGAAGAGAAAACAAAATCTCAAATATTAGATATAGTAGAAAAATATAAAAATTTGAGAAATGTGCAAGATGAATTGAAAAAAGAAAAAGAGTATTGGAATAAAATTCTAAGAACAATACAGGTTAAAACGCCATCTGATAAAATGGATATCATGCTAAATGGTTGGGCTATGTATCAAACAATGGCATGTAGAATTTTTGCTAGAGCAGGATATTATCAATCAGGCGGAGCGTTTGGGTTTAGAGATCAATTACAGGATAGTCTTAGCATGAAATTTGCATCAATAGACACACTGAAAGAGCGAATAATTAAACACTCAGAGCACCAATTTAAAGAAGGAGATGTTGAACACTGGTGGCATGAAGAAACTAAAAGAGGCATTAGAACTAAATTCTCAGATGACTTATTATGGCTAGTTTACGCTGTTTGTGAATATATAGAATTTACAGGAGATTATAGTATTTTAGATGAAGAAACATCATATATCGAAGGTGCTATTCTTTCACAAAATGAAGATGAAAGATATGATATATATGAAGAAAGCAATGTAAAAGAAAGTATATATAATCATTGTATAAAGGCAATAGAAAAGTCTTTAAATTTTGGAGAAAATGGACTTCCTAAAATAGGAACTGGTGATTGGAATGATGGCTTTAGCACGGTAGGAAATAAAGGAAAAGGAGAAAGCGTTTGGCTTGGATTTTTCATTTACGATATTTTAAACAGATTTGATAAAATATGTATTGATTCAGGCAAAACAGATTATGTAGAAAAATATGAAAAAATAAAGGATGAATTAAAAATAAAGCTTAATAAAAATGCATGGGATGGAAAGTGGTACAAGAGAGCATTTATGGACTCTGGAGAAGTTCTTCGGAAGCAATGGAAATGAAGAATGTAAAATTGATAGTATTGCACAAAGCTGGGCCTCTTTATCAAAAGCAGGTGATGAAGATAAAACAAAACTTGCAATTGAATCTTTAGAAAAATATTTAATAAATGAAGAAGCAGGAATAATAAAGCTGTTAGATCCACCTTTTGAAAATAGTTCACTAGAACCAGGGTATATTAAGGCATATTTACCGGGAGTTAGAGAAAATGGAGGACAATATACACATGCTGCAATCTGGGCAATAATTGCAATGGCTATTTTAAACAGAAAAGATAAAACACTAAAACTATTTAATATGATAAATCCAATAGAACATTCAAAAACAGAAGAACTTGTAGATATATATAAAGTTGAGCCATATGTTATACCAGCAGATATATATGGAAGGTTAAACATGATTGGAAGAGGTGGCTGGACATGGTATACTGGATCAAGCAGTTGGTTCTATAAAGCAGGAATAGAATATATATTAGGACTTAAAATAAATAAGGGAATATTAAATATAGAACCTTGCATACCAAACAGCTGGGATGAATATAAAATTAGATATGAGTATGGTACAAGTATATATAATATAACAGTAAAAAATCTTTACAAAACAGATGGAATAAAAGAATTTTTAGTAAATGGAGAAAGGATAGAAGAAAAACAAATAAAGTTAATTGATAATGGCAAAATATATGAGGTAGAGGTAATTTTTTAAACTTCTACCTCATAATATTAAATAAAAACATATTAGGAGGAAAAAGTTGAAAATAATTATAAAAAAAATTTCAGGGCTGTTGCTTGTTTTAGCAGTAATTTCAATTTGGGGAATATATAGTTATAATGAAGATAGTATAATAACAAATGCAGAGATTATTAGTAATAAAAAGATAGAGTGGGGAATAAAGAGAGCTCAAAATAACGAACAACCAGATTTGGGAAAAGTAAATAAAGAATTAATGGAAAAATATAATCGGGATAGCTATGGGAAATAATCAGGATAAATATATATATTTGACATTTGACATGGGATATGAAGCAGGATATACAGAAAGTATATTAGATGTTTTAAAGGAAAATGATGTAAAAGCTATATTTTTTATAACTGCTCATTATTTAAATAGTGCAGGTGACATAGTAGAAAGAATGATAAATGAGAGGCATTTAGTTCGGAAATCATACTGTTAACCATTATAGTATGCCGGAAATTTCAGAAGATAAATTAAAAGAGGAAGTTATGAAACTTCATACGACTCTATATGAAAAACTAGGTTATGAAATGAAATATATAAGACCACCAAAAGGTGAGTACAGTGAAAAAACACTTAGTTTAACAAATAGTTATGGATACACAACAGTAATGTGGAGCTTTGCTTATGATGATTGGGATGAAAATAAACAAGGAAGAACGGAATATGCAAAAGAGAAGATACTTTCAAATATTCATCCAGGATGTGTAATGCTCCTTCATGCGACTTCAAAGGATAATGCAGAAATTTTGGATAGTGTAATAAAGGATATAAAGCAAATGGGGTATGAGTTTAAAAGTGTAGATGAGTTTAAGAGATAGCTAGTATAATAGAGTAATAATATTTATTTTTCAAGCTGCTTGTCGTTTGCAGCCTACAAAATAATATTTTTTATTAGTAGGCTGCAAAAAGCGCCCTTCGCTTTGCTCCGGTTGATCGCTACGCGCATCTTTTAAATAAATATTATTACTCTATTTAATAATTATACAAAATTTCAAAAAATACTTGTAATTTGCAAAAAAATGTGTTATCATATTAAATAGTCAGTCTAAAAAACAAAATTGGAGGTGCAATATAAAATGGCAAAATGTGCAATTTGTGAAAAATCTATAAGCCACGGAAATAAACTAAGTATAGCGCGTTCTCATATTAGTAAGAGAAGTCAAAGAACTTGGAAACCTAATCTACAAACAGTAAAAGTAATGGTAGATGGTAATCCAAAGAAAATAAAAGTATGTACAAAATGTTTACGTTCTGGAAAAGTTAATAGAGTTTAAGATAAATATAAAAAGAGTAGAAAAACTACTCTTTTTTGTTACCATACATATATATATGTATTAGTCTTTTATACCGAATATAAATTTTACAAAGCCACATAAAAATTTTGGTACTTTTTTTACAACTATTGTCATTTTACGGCTCACACTCCTTTAACAAGATAACCAAATCAGACCAACAATTATTATAATAACACCAATAATAAATAGCCAACCACATAATGGAAGTAATAATACAAAAAGCATTCCAAGTCCAAAGCCTACCATACACACAGCCAATGTTTTTCGAAGAAGCTTAAACATAATATCTTACCTCCTATACGATATTATATTATTTAAACTAAAAAAAAGTGAAAAGAAAGAGGAATAAAAAATGGAAAATAAGTCAAAAGAGTTAGTAAGAATATTAAGAGAAACATATCCAGATGCAAAATGTAGTCTAGACTTTAAAACACCATTTGAAATGGTTGTTGCTGTTATGCTTTCAGCACAATGCACAGATGAAAGGGTAAACAAAACAACACCTACTATATTTGCTAAATATAGTACACCAGAAGATTTTGCAAATATTGAATTAGAAAAGTTAGAAGGGCTAATTCATCCTTGTGGATTTTATAAAAACAAAGCAAAAAATATAAAAAAATGTGCACAAGTTATTGTAGAAAAATACAATGGGAAAGTTCCAAAAAATATGGAAGAATTAATGGACCTTCCAGGAGTTGGAAGAAAGAGTGCAAATGTGATTATGTTAGAAGCATTTGGAAGTGCACAAGGTATTGCAGTGGATACACATTGCAGACGAATTGCAAATAAACTTCGGACTAAGTAATAAAAAAGAACCAGAAAAAATAGAACAAGATCTTTTGAAATATTTTGATAAAGCAGATTATAAAGATATAAATCATTTGTTTATTTGGCATGGAAGGAACATTTGCACAGCCAGAAATCCTAAGTGTGATGATTGTCCTATAAATAAAATGTGCAAAGAATATAAAAATAAAATTATGTGATAAATATTAATATAGTAATAAAATTGCCTTATTAATTTATAGAAGGCATTAAAAAATAGCTTTAGGGAATAATAAAAGCTAAAAGGAGGCTTTTATGTTTAAACCTAAAGCTATTTATTATGAAAAGGATATAGAAAATTATATCCTTGGAAAAGAATTAATGGAAAAATATAAAGATGTACCAAAAATTGAGATAGAAAATCACAATGCAATTGAAGAAATGAGGCAAAAAGAAAATAAAGAATTTGTTTTGATGAAGAAGAATTTAATAATAGGTACTAGGAAAACACATAAGTTTGTAGAAAATCATAAAGTTTCGGATTATCTTGTACCATATACATCTTCAGGTTGCACAGCTTCTTGCATGTATTGCTATTTAGTTTGTAATTATAATAAATGTGCATATTTAAGGTTATTTGTTAATAGGGAAGAAATGCTAGAAAAGATAATTAAAACAGCAGAAAAAGCCGAAAAAGATTTAACATTCGAAATAGGAAGCAATAGTGATTTGATTTTAGAAAATACAATAACTAACAATCTTATATGGACTATAAATAATTTTAAAGATACAAAAAAAGGAAAGCTCACATTTCCAACCAAATTTGATATGGTTGATGATTTACTTCCACTTGAACATAAAGGAAAAATAATAGTAAGAATGAGTGTAAATCCAAAAGAAATTATAAATAAAGTAGAATTTGGTACATCTAGATTAGATGGAAGAATAAATGCTATAAATAAATTAAAAGAAGCTGAATATGAAATAGGAATATTGATTGCACCAGTAATATTCGTAGAAAATTGGAAAGAACTCTATTTAGAATTAATAAAAGAATTAGAAGCAAAATTATCTAATGAAGTAAAAAAAGATGTATTTTTTGAAGTGATATTTATGACATATAGCTATGTCCATACAAAAATAAATGAAGAAGCCTTTCCAAATGCAATAAATTTATACAATAAAGAAATTATGACTGGAAGAGGTAAAGGAAAATATTGGTATAAAGAAGAAATGAGAAAAGAAGGAGAAGCATTTTTTAGAGAGGAATTAAAAAGATATTTCCCAAACAATAAAATACTTTATATAGTATAAATTAAGTATTTATGAGAAATTTGATTATAAATAAAAGATAAATATATTTTTTTAAAAAACTAATAATAAAATTTTCTAAATAATAAAAAATATAAAAATAATTTCATAAGATACTTGTTTTAATTTTAATAATATGATATAAATTATATTGAATATAAGTCTTAATGAAAGGCGGAATTTAATATGTATGAAGATGATAAAAAAACAATACTGATAGTAGATGATGAACAATCGATAATAGACATATTAGTGTATAATTTAAAGAAAGAAGGATATAACACAATAGAAGCAACTGATGGAGTATCAGCAGTAGAAATAGCATTATCACAAAAACCAGATTTAATCTTATTAGATATAATGCTTCCTAAAATGGATGGATTAACAGTTTGCAAAAAAGTAAAAAATGCATTAAATGTACCAATACTTATTTTATCCGCAAAAGACGAAGAATTAGATAAGATAGTAGGGTTGGAATTAGGAGCAGATGATTATATAACAAAACCATTTAGCGTAAGAGAATTAATGGCAAGAGTAAAAGCAAACTTAAGAAAATCAGAAGCTGTTATGCAAGTGCCTGATACAAAGGACTCAAAGGAAGATCATAAAATCGAAGTGGGAGACTTGTTATTAGATACAGATAAATTTGAAGTTAAAGTAAAAGGAGAAAAAGTCGATTTGACAGTAAGGGAATTTGAAGTATTAAAATACCTTGCTACACAACCAGGTCAAATAGTATCAAGAGAACTTTTATTAGAGAAAGTTTGGGGATATGAATATTTTGGAGATATAAGAACAGTAGATGTTACGGTAAGAAGGATAAGAGAGAAAATAGAAGAAGATACAACAAATCCACAAATACTTGTAACTAAAAGAGGAGTAGGATACTATCTTGCAAGACCAGAAGAAGCATAATAAATAGAAAAATGCATATAAAGGGTGCTTGAGACAGGCACTCTTATTTATTAAAAGGAGAATAAGTAGAAATGTTAAAAAGCATTCAAATAAAAATCGTCTTAATATTTTTAGTACTTGGAATAATTGTTATTGGAGCAATGGGATATGTAAATTACGAAAATCTTGAACAAATGTATAATGAAATAATACAAAATGGTAGTGAATATCAATTAATAGTCCAAGAATATCAAGAACAAATAAAAATTATAACAATATTTACAATAACAACATTTACACTTATATCTATACTAGTTGGTGTATTTGTAACTCAGAAAATAATAGCACCGATAAGTAGGTTAATAAATAATGCCAAAAAAATTGCATCAGGTGAAGAGATTGAAATTAAAGAATTGGAAGATACTAAAAATAAAAATGAGGTTGATGAATTAGTTAATGCATTTTACATGATGACAAAGGAATTAAAGGAAAACTTAAATGAAGTTTCAAGACAAAAGAATCAAATAGAAACAATACTTTTACATATGACGGATGGTATTATAGCATTTAATATGGAAGGAAAAATAATACTTATAAATCCAGCTGCAACAAGAATCTTAAGATTAATTCCAGAAGATGAAAATTTTGAAAAAATATTTAATAAATTAAATGTACAAGTCAATCTAGAAAAGATAATATATCTTGAAAACTGGACATCAACAGAAGAAAAAGTTGAAATAGGGGATAACAATGTCCATTTATATTTTGCACCACTTAAAAATGAAGATGAAACTCCAGCAGGTGTTATTGTTGTGATACAAGATATTACAGAACATGTAAAACTAGATAATATGAGAAAAGAATTTGTCGCTGATGTATCTCATGAACTAAAAACACCTATAACATCAATAATGGGATATGCAGATACACTTCTTGAAGATGATTATGATAAAGAGACTCAAAATAAATTTTTGACAGTAATTGCAACTGAAGCAAGAAGAATGGCAAAACTTGTGACTGACCTTTTGGCTCTTTCTAGATATGACAATAATGATGTAAAGCAAGAAAAAACGAAATTTGATTTAGGAGAACTTGTAAAACAATGTCAAGATAAAGTACAAATAGAAATAGATAAAAAACATCATACGGTGGAATGTTTTGTAACAGCAAATGTTCCAGAAGTATATGCAGATAAAGATGAGATTGAAAGAGTTATTTTAAATATACTTACAAATAGTATTAAATATACTGGTGAAGGTGGAAATATAAAAATATATGTTGGATTTGTATATAATGATGCATATATAAAAATAATAGATAATGGTATAGGCATACCGGAGGAAGATTTAAGCCGTATTTTTGAAAGATTTTATAGAGTGGACAAAGCAAGGACAAGGGAAATGGGAGGAACAGGACTTGGACTTTCTATTGCAAAAGAGATACTTGATAGAAACAATGGTAGCATAGATATAAAGAGCAAAAAGGATGAAGGAACAGAAGTTGTAATAAAAATACCTACAAAATAATATATAAAATCTTGATTTTATATATATTCTTGTATATAATAAATACTATATAACTGACATAGTAGATAATTTTGAGAGGAATGATGAACAAAAATGGATACAGAAAAAAAATCAAATATAAAAGAAGTAGTTGAATGGATATTATGCATATTAATTGCAGTTATTTTGGCACTTTTGGTTAGACATTATGTGTTTACTCCAACAGTTGTAAATCAAGAATCTATGCGCACGACATTAGAACCATTTGATAGATTAATACTAGATAGGTTGAGCATTACTATGAATAAAGAAATAAAAAGAGGAGATATAATAACATTTGAAGCACCAACTATAAGAGACAAAGAAATTATATTAAATAACTATGATTCAAACTATCCAGTAGCAGTTTATTCTAATGAGCCAACAAATATATTATCAAAATTTATATACTATGTATTAGAATGGAATAAAACAAGCTATATAAAAAGAGTTATAGGAGTAGCAGGAGATAAAATTTTAATAGAAAATGGAAAAGTATATTTAAATGGCGAAGAACTACAAGAAGATTATTTAAGAGAAGGAATCACTACTGAAAGAACAGGAGTATTTTATGATTTTACTGTTCCAGAAGGATATGTATTTGCTATGGGAGATAATAGACCACAAAGTATGGATTGCAGAGAATTTGGATGCATACCACTAGAAAAAGTTGAAAGTAAAGTATTATTTAGATTTTGGCCATTTAATAAGTTTGGAAAAGTTTAGAAACATAAGGAGTAATGATATACATTGAAAAATGAACAAATAAATGATTTACTAAAAAAAACAGTAAGCTCAAATAAAATAGTAAACGGATATATGTTTATAGGAAATGGACAAACTTCAAACTATGAATATGCTAAAAATTTTGCAAAAATGCTTTTATGCCTAAAAGAAGGAGAGATATGTCTTGACAAATGTAAATCTTGCTTAATGATTGAAGATAATAATCATCCTGATTTTTACGAGATAAATAGAGAATGTCAAGAAAGCATAAAAATAGATGATATAAGATTAATGCAGACAAAAATATTTGAAAAACCTATAATTTCAAATAGAAAAGTGTATATAATAAATAATGCAGAGAAAATGACCATTGAAGCACAAAACTGTCTTTTAAAAACATTAGAAGAGCCACCAGAATATGTAACAATTATTCTTGTTACAAATAATGAAAATAATATTCTTGTTACAATAAAATCGAGATGTACAAAGATAGTATTTACAGAAGAAAACTTAAAAGAACTTGATGATGAAGAAAAGAAAAGATTTGCAGAATTAGAGAAAATTTTTGGAAATGTAGAAAAATATTTAAGCGTAGATTTACTTAATAAGCTAGATATACTTTATAAAGATAAAGATAATATTATACAGAATTTAGAATTTATAAATTTAATTTTCATGAAAAAAGCAAAGTATGATGCAAAATATCTAAAATATATAGATTATGTAGAAGATATAAAATCAAAACTAAATATAAATGCAAACTTTGATATGTGCATTGACAAATTAATTTTAAGTATATGGGAAGGAGGAAAGACTTGAAAACAATAGTTGGAATTAGGATAAAAAAACCAGGTAAAATATATTATTTTGACCCAGGAGAAGAAAAACTAAACATTGGAGATTTTGTAATAGTAGAAACATCACTTGGTGAAGAATATGCAGAAGTTGTAATACCAAATAAAGAAATATCAGAAGATAGAATTGTAGCTCCTCTTAAACCAATAAAAAGAAAAGCAACAGAGAAAGATACGAAACACTATGAGGAAAATAAACAGAAGGAAAAAGAAGCTTTTGATATTGCTTTAAAAAACATTAAAAAGCATAATTTGGAAATGAATTTAATAGATGTAGAATATAAATTTGACAATAGTAAGATATTATTCTACTTTACAGCAGATGGAAGAATAGATTTTAGAGAATTAGTTAAAGACTTAGCTGCTATATTTAAAACGAGGATAGAATTAAGACAAATAGGGATTAGAGATGAAATAAAAAGAATAGGTGGAAATGGAATATGCGGAAGACAACTATGTTGTTGTTCACACTTATCTAATTTCGAAACAGTTTCAATAAAAATGGCAAAAGAACAGAATTTATCACTTACACCATCTAAGATAAGTGGAGCTTGTGGAAGACTTATGTGTTGCTTAAAATATGAGCAAGAGGTATATGAAGAAAAATTAGCAAGACTTCCTAAAGTTGGTGCAATCGTTAAAACTGAAGATGGGGAAGGCGTAGTTGAAGGAGTAGAAACTTTAAAAGAACTTCTCAGAGTTAAAATCGAAAATCAAGATGATATAACAGTAAAGAAATATCCTGCAAAAGATGTAACAGTTATAAAAGATGTAGAAGTTGAGGAAGACGAAAACATCGATGAAAATGATTTAAGAGAATTAGAAAAAATGGAAGAATTAGATAAAGAAGATATGGAAAATTAATACTAAAATAAATTGAAAGGAGGTGCTTAATAAATGGCTTACAGAATAACAGATAAATGTATAAGTTGTGGTGCATGTGCTGCAAATTGTCCAGTTGAATGCATTTCACAAGGAGAAGAAAAATATGAAATAAATCCAGATTTATGTATAGGATGTGGAACTTGCGCAGATGTTTGCCCAGTAGAAGCTCCAGAAGAAGAATAATATACATAAAATTAAAATTTATGAAAATGTATCTAGATAAAATATATGTTCAATTGATATTTTATTTAGATACATTTTTAATTTCCTAAAAAATATTTACAATTTGTCAGATATAAGATATAATAATAAAACTTAATATACATAATATTACAAAAGTATTAAATTTGTATTACATTTTAACGAATACTATTGACTTATTAAAATAATTTAATAAAATATATAGTAAGATAAAGAGAGGATAGGTACTTTGAGAATAATAAGTGGAACTGCAAGGGGAACCAAATTAGAAACTTTAGAAGGACAAGATACAAGACCAACATTAGATAGAGTAAAAGAGCCATTATTTAGTATAATTCAAAACTACATCTATGAAGCAAAAGTTTTAGATTTATTTTCTGGAAGTGGTGCTTTAGCATTAGAATCTTTAAGCAGAGGTGCAAAATTAGCAATTTGTTGTGACAGTTCAAGAAAAGCTATAGAAATAATAAAACGAAATGCAGTAAAAACCCATTTAGAAAATAATACTAAAATTATAAATAAAGACTATAAAAAATGCTTAGAAGAACTAAAGGATATTAAATTTGATATAATATTTTTGGATCCACCTTATAATTCTAATTATTGGATTTTAGCTATAAAACTTATAATAGAGAAAGATTTATTAAGTGATAATGGTATTATAATTTTTGAAACAGATAGAGATGATAGTGATATCAAAGAAATAGAAGATTATATGATGATTAAAGATGTAAGAAGATATGGGAGAGTAAAATTATTATTCTTAAGTCGAAAGGGGTAAATAACTTATGGAAATATTTACATTATTAGAGACTATAGAGGAACTTTTAGAAAATAGCAAAACGGTACCTTTTACAAGTAAAGGTATTGTTAATAAAGAAGAACTTCTTGATATAATAAAAGAAATTAGAATAAAACTTCCTGAGGAGTTAAAACAAGCTAAATGGGTAAAAGAAGAAAGAACGAGAATTCTAATAGAAGCACAAAAAGAAGCTGATGATATAGTAAAAGAGGCTGAAAATAGAATAATTGCAATGATAGATGAACATGAAATAACTAGAAAGGCATATGAACAAAAGGCAGAGATAATTGAAACAGCAAATGAAATGGCAAGAGAAATATCTAATGGAACAAAAGAACATGCAGATGCTTTACTTGAAAAAATTGAAAATCAATTAGAAGAAACTTTAAAAACAATACAAAATAATAGAAAAGAATTAAAATAAAAAAAGCTCTTATTAAAAGAGCTTTTTTATATATTATTTATTATCATTTTGTATTATTATATTTGCAATATGATAAATTAACTCCTTACTTTCTGGAGAACAATCCCTCAAAATAGAATTTAGCTCATCATTAAGATAAGTCTTAGAGTTATCAGATGCACCGTCTAATATCAATGCTTCAGAAACACCTAAGATATTGCTAAGCTCATTTAAGCGTTTTAAATTTATGTGAGTTGTGCCAGTTTCAATTCTACTTAAATAAGCAACAGAAACATTCATTATTTCAGCAAGCTTTTCTTGAGTATAACCTTTTTGTAATCTAGCTTTTCTTAATCTTTCGCCAATAAGTTTGTAATCTAATGCCATTTATTTGCCTCCTTTCAAATAGCTGCTAATATATACTTAACATATAAGTTAGTATGAACTTTATCGTAAAATTATATTAGCATTTAAAATAGAAAAAATTAAGAAACTAAAAGGTTAAATTTTACCAATAAATTTAATTAATATTCTTAAAGTATAATTTGTTAGACTTAAGAAAAATTAAATCTCTTGAGGCACAATTATTATGTTTAAGAAAAACTAATTTTTTTAGGACAAAAAATTGTTACCATAATGAATTTAATTTTGAAAAATTCTTTGACTTTTTCCAAAATTTGTAGTATAATAAATATGTCGGAAAAATTCGATACAAAGTTTTGAGAGGAAGTGCGAATATGTTCAATGTAGGAGATTACATAGTTTATCCAATGCACGGAGCAGGAACTATAGATGCTATTGAAGAAAAAGATATCTTAGGACAAAGACAAGCATATTATATAATAAAAATGCCTGGTGAAGTTAAAGTAATGATACCAACAACGCAAGCAGAAAAAGTTGGAATAAGAAATGTAATTGATAAAGAGCAAGCAAAAAAGGTATTTGATGTTTTAGGTGAAGAAGATTCTCAAGTAGAAATGAATTGGAATAAAAGATATAGAGAAAATATGGATAAAATGAAAACAGGAGACATATATGAAGTTGCAGATGTTGTTAGAAACTTAAGTTTTAAACAAAAAGAAAAAGGTTTATCTACTGGAGAAAAGAAGATGCTTACTAATGCTAAACAAATATTAGTTAGCGAACTTGCACTTGCTGAAGAATCTTCTCAAGAAACTGTAGAAAATTTGATTGAAGATAGAATCTCTAAATCTTTTCAAGAATTTAGAGTTAATAATATTGGAGAAAATGCTGGTGTAAATAAATTTATACCATTTGATGATGAAAATGACTCAAACATAGTAGGTTAATTTTAGAAAATAAATAAAGCGTCTTGTATTAGGACGCTTATTTCATTTGAAGGAGGAAAATAATGTCTATATTAGTAACAGGTGGAACAGGATATATAGGAAGTCATACAGCTGTAGAATTAATAAATAATGGATATAAAGATATAATTATTATGGATAATCTATGCAATAGTTCAGATAATGTAATTGATAAAATAGAGAAAATTACAGGAATTAGATGTAAATTTTATGAAGCTGACATAAGGGATGAAAAAGCATTAGATAAAATATTTAGTGAAAACAATATAGATGCAGTTATACACTTTGCTGGTTTAAAAGCTGTAGGGGAATCAGTAAAAAAACCTTTAGAATATTATGATAATAATGTAAATGGTACTATTAAATTATTAGAAGCAATGAAAAAATATGGATGTAAAAAAATAGTATTTAGTTCATCAGCAACAGTATATGGAGATCCAGGAGTTTCAAAATATGTAGAGGAAATGGGTCGAGGTAATCCATCAAGTCCTTATGGAGAAACTAAAGCAATCATAGAAGAAATGTTAGAAAGTTTGTATAGAGCAGAACCAGATTGGACAATATCATTACTTAGATATTTTAATCCAATAGGTGCCCACAAAAGTGGACTAATTGGTGAAGATCCAAAAGGTATACCAAATAATCTTATGCCATATATCCAAAAGGTTGCAATAGGAGAATTAAAGGAAGTAAGTGTATATGGAGATGACTATGAAACAAAAGATGGAACTGGAGAAAGAGATTATATACATGTTGTAGATTTAGCAAATGGACATGTTAAGGCTTTAGAAAAATTAACAACACCAGGAATATATGTATATAATTTAGGCACAGGAAACAGTTACAGCGTTTTAGAAATAATAAAAGCATTTGAAAGAGTAAATAATGTAAAAATAAATTATAAAATTGCACCAAGAAGGCCAGGAGATTTAAGCAGATTTTATGCAGACCCTACAAAAGCAAAAAGAGAATTAAATTGGGAAGCAACTAATCGGAATAGACGATATGGTACGTGACAGCTGGAACTTTATCAAAAATAATTCATAAAATTACATTAAAGACATTTAAATAAAATACTTATAAAATTTAAGACTTATAAACATAAGGAGATAGTGATTATGAGAAAATATTTTGGAACTGACGGAATTAGGAAGATTGCAAATACAGAACTTACACCAGAATTATCATATAAAGTTGCAAAAGCAGGTGCGTATGTTTTAAGTAAACATACAGATAAAGCTCCATTAATTTTGATAGGAAAAGATACAAGACTATCAGGAAGTTTAATAGAAAGCGCAATGACAGCAGGATTTTTAAGTTATGGAGCAAGTGTTATCCATTTAGGAATATTACCAACACCAACAGTTGCATACCTAACAAGAGAATTAAAAGCTGATGCAAGTGTGGTAATTTCAGCTTCTCACAATTCCTATGAATATAATGGAATAAAATTCTTTAGTAACAAAGGAATGAAACTTGATGATAGCATAGAAGAAGAAATAGAAGAAGCAATGGATTCGGATGAAATTCAAAACTTAAAAGCAACAGAAGATAAGATAGGTGTAGATAAATATTTAGAAGATCTAAAAGAAAAATATATAGACTTTTTGTTAAAAAATTTCGAAGCAAAGATAAAAGAAAATACCTTACAAGATTTTGTAGTTGGTATTGATACAGCAAATGGTGCAACATACGAAATTGCAGAGCAAATATTTAAGAAATTAGGAATAAAATATAAGATAATTAATAATGAGCCAGATGGAATAAATATTAATAAAAATTGTGGCTCAACTCATACCGAAAAAATATCTGAATTCGTAAAGAAAAATAATTTAAGTCTTGGAATTGCATATGATGGCGACGGAGATAGGTGTCTTGTAGTTGATGAAAATGGAAAAGTATTAGATGGAGATATTATACTTGCAATTTTCTCAAAATATCTAAAAGATCATGGAAAACTAAAAAAAGACACAGTGGTTTCGACTGTTATGAGCAATATAGGCTTGAAAAAATATGCTAAACAAAATTCACTTGAATTGTTACAAACAAAGGTTGGAGACAGATATGTACTAGAAGAAATGCTAAAAAATGGTTATAATCTTGGAGGAGAGCAGTCAGGACATATAATATTATTAGATTATAATCCAACAGGAGATGGAATACAGACTTCGCTAATGCTAATTTGCATATTGTTAGAAAGTAAAGTTAAATTATCAGAGCTATATAAAGATGTAAAAATATATCCACAAGTTTTAGTAAATGCAAAAGTAGACAATAGTAAAAAAGACCTTTATAAAAATGACAAAGAAATAAATGAATCAATAGAAAAACTAGAAAAGGAATTTGAAAATAATGGTAGAGTATTGATTAGAGCATCTGGAACAGAAAATCTTATAAGAGTTATGATAGAAGGAGAAGACCAAGAATACATATTAAAAAAGGCTAAAGAACTTGCAAAACTAATTGAGAATAAATTGGGATAAATGAAAATATTTGAATATAAAAAAAGAAAATAATATTTATTGTCTTTTTTTATTGCTTTAATATGCCAAAAAAATACTTCAAAAAGACTACATAGCACAAAATCGACAAATTGTTACAAAATAATTGCAATAGTATTACAAATCAGCAACTTCTATTGACCAAAGGTAAAAAATAAATTAAAATAAAATTAGATAAGTTTAAGTATGTAAGAACTAATAACTACTAGGAGGAAATAGAGAAAATAATATGAGAAAAGAAAAAGGAATTACAATTATTTCATTAATCGTAACAATAGTAGTGTTATCAATCATAACAGCTATTTCGGTTATGCAAATATATAATAATGGAGTATTAGATACAACAGAAAACTCAAAATCACAAGCTGAAATACTAAGAATAAAAAGCGATTTACAATTAGCTTTAATAAATACGACAGTAAAAAATAGTAAAAATGTAACAGTTCAAATGTTTTTAGATGAGCTAGTAAATAAAAAAGCAATAGAAAAGGAAGATATACTTTCAAAGGAACCTGAAAGCAATCCAGATGAAGCTTGGGTTGAAGTAGAAGGATTAAAATTTCAAATATATGAAGATGATGAAACAGGGAAAATAAATATAAAATATGAAACAGAGGCACAAGACGATATAAATTCTATAATAAGGGTAGAAGACGTAACAGCAAAGACCACATCTATAATAATACAAATTACAAAAAAGAGAGAAGCAACATTAAACTTTTATATAAAAAATGAAAATATTAGCAATGGGAAACAAAACTATGAGAAAGTAATACCTGAGATAGAAGGAGACAGATATATATTTAAAGACTTAGATGCCATGACACAATATTCAATAAAAATAGAAGCAACAGCTGAAGATGATGGAACAGTAGTAAATAAAGTAGTAACCAAGAAAACATTGGCATATGATGTAGAATTATACTGTGAAGTAGAATATAGTGAAGCAGGACCAGGCTGGAGGAGGGGAACAGCAACAGTAACAGCAAGTATGACAAAAGGAAAAGAAGGTCAGATATATACACTACAAACGCAAAAGAACGATGGAGAATGGGAAAATATCGAAAGCCAAATATTTACAGAAAATGGAATAATGAATGCACGAGTAATAGACTTTAGTGGAGAAATAGTTAGTAAAGCATCTGTAACAATAGACCAATTAGATAATGAAAAACCAACAATAAACACAATAGATGCTAGCAATATAGAAAATGGATTTGCATTTAATGTAAAGGCAACAGATAGATATTCAGGAATAAAGAAGATAGAATGGTATTATAAGAAAGCACGTAATAACGAGTATATAAAAATAGGAGAAGAAGAGCTAGAAGAAGCACAAAGAACAATAGACAAAACAAAGACAATAGATGACTTATATACAGATACATACAATGTATATGCAACAATATATGATGAAGTAGGAAATAGTCAAGATACAGATATAACAACTATAGAAGTAACAGGTATTAATATAAGCCTACATTGTGAAGTAGAATATAGTGAAGAAGGAACAGACTGGAGAAAGGGAACAGCAACAGTAACCACAAGTGTAACAGGAGGAAAAGTAGGAGAGAAATATATAATACAAACGCAAAAGAACGATGGAGAATGGGAGAATAATGAAATTCAAACATTCACAGAAAATGGAACAATGAATGCGAAAGTAATGGATCAAAGTGGAGAAGTACTTGGAAGCAATTCAGTTACTATAGATAAGCTAGATAATGAATTACCAACAATCACTTTAGGAGAAGTAGTTAAATCTACAAATGGATTTACATTTAACTTAAAAGCAACAGATCAACTTTCAGGAATAAAGAAGATAGAATGGTATTATAAAAAAGCACATAATAGCGAATATATAAAAATAGAAGAAGAGTTAGAAGAAACACAAGCAACAATAGATAGAACAAAAGTAATAAACAATTTATATACAAGCCAATACAATGTATATGCAACAGTATATGATGCAGTAGGAAATAAACAAAATACAAAAGAAGTAGTACTAGACGTAGCAGGATTAAATGTAGGAGTACAATGTGTAGTAAGTTATAGTATTCAAGGAACAAGCTGGAGAAAAGGAACAGCAACAGTAACAGCAAGTATAACAAATCCAGAACCAGGGGAAACATATACATTGCAAACACAAAAAGACAACGGAGCATGGGAAACAGTCACAAGTCAAACATTTGATAAAAATGGAACAATGAACGCCAAGTTAATAGATAAGGGTGGAGCAATTGTAGCAACATCATCTGGAATAGTAGACAAACTAGACAATGAATTACCAACAATAAGCTCAGCAACACTAACAAATTCAGAAAATGGATTTACATTTAGAGTAAAAGCAGCAGACCAACTTTCAGGAATATCAAAAATAGAATGGTACTATAAAAGATCAGACGAGCAAACATATACAAAAATAGAAGAAAAAATCACACCAGAACAAAAAACAATAGACAAAACGAGAACAGTTACAGACCTATATACAAGTCAATATAATGTATATGCATTAATATATGATGTAACAGGAAACAGTCAAACAACAGGAGTAAAGAACTTAAATGTAGTAGGACACATAAAAGACTTACCAAGTGGATATATAGGAATATATAATGAAACAGACTTAAGGAATGTAGCAAATAATTTAGGCGCAAAATATATGGTAATGGCAAATATAAAGATAAGCAATGCAGCAAATGCAACAGCAAGTAACTGGACAGCAATAGGAACAAGTAGTAAGCAATTTACAGGAACATTTGATGGAAATAGTTATGAGATATCAAACTTACAAATAGGGACATCAGCAAATAATTTAGATTATCAAGGACTATTTGGATATACAAGTAATACTGCAGTAATACAAAACCTAAAACTAAAACTTGCAGGAATAAATGGAAGAAATTATGTAGGAGGGTTAGTTGGATACAACCAAGGAACAATAACAAAAGTAACAGTAAAGGGAAATGTAACGGGAACAGGAAGTAATGTAGGAGGAATAATAGGATATAATTATTGTACAAAGATAGC
>CANQPK010000004.1 GCA_947625685.1 uncultured Clostridia bacterium
AAATTTTTATTATATTTGCATTATAGCAGAGTATTTTATATTTAGGAAGTACGCACTTTTTTGTAATATAGTTACCTGTAAGTAAGTTTTATTGATTTTACTTATTTTCAAAGTTATAATTTTTTATCTGAATAACAAATTACTATTTATTTGATTTTGGTAATACCTCTTTTATATATTCCTCAATTTCTTTCGTGCAATTCTTTTATTTCCATCAATAAACACATGGTTCTTAACTACTAAATATAAAAAGTTAGCTGATTTTTCCTCGATACTATTATATATATCTTGTCCAGATTATAGTAATTAGTTGGTTTATCAGCAAATTCGGAATTTCCGAATTTAGTTAAAGTTTTATTTTTCTTTTCCTTCATAAAAAGCACATCCTTTTTATGAAATTATAAATTATTTGTCAATAGCTTGATAAAATAATTTAAATTTTAGCTATATTTTTAAAAACATAAATTGGATTAAAATATAACAAAAGTAAGTGATTGTAGATACATTCACTTACTCATATCAATTGTAAGTTGCATAATTATTCAAGAAATGTTTTTCCTATTATACATATTATCATAATAAAAATTACTATTCCCATCATCATTCCAATAAATATAAACATTTCTTTAATTTTTTGCTTTTTTTCTAATTCTATATTTTTTCTTTTTTCTTCCTGTTCTATCTGATATCTCGTTTTTTTAGGTTGTTTATTTGATTTTATATCCATATTCTTGTCTATAAGTTTTTCAATATCAGCTTCTACACTAGCTTCTTTATTTTTTAAATTAAAATTTAATTTCATAATATTCGCCTCTACAAATTACTATTTATCTGATTTCGTATCTATATATTTACTTAAAGTTAATGGCATATTTCTTGGACCTCTAATTGCATTTATTCCAAATTCTTTTAATTTGACAAATGATAGCTTTCCTTCTTCATATCTTCTTATTAAATCCATTTTCATAACTTTTTGCATTTTCAAATTTTCATCTTTGTATTCATAAGGAATATTTACCTCTATTACTTTAAATTTATACATAATTGATGAATAAGGTTTTGCAACATATACATAAACAATATCATTTATTTTAATATCTGTACTTTGTTTCCACATTATTGTACTATTTTCTTTTAATGCTTTTTCTATATCAAAATATTTTGGATTTGCAGGTATTATCCACTCATTTTTAGCATTATTTTTATTTGTCACCGTATATGAATAACTTTTCTCAATCAAACTCATTATATTTTCATCTGATACAGTATTATTTAATATAACCGTAATCCAGCTTTTCTTATTCATGTGATATGCCGGATAAAATCCATCTTGTTTTAGTAAATATCTTATCTCATCTGACTCTAGTTTTATATTAATTATTTCAATTTCGCCAGTAGAGTTTATGCCCAATTTACTTTTGTCAATATTCATTATTATGCCATACCATTTTTTACTATCTTTATTTCTAAAAGTAGCAAACCTAGGAAACTTTTCCCATTCAAATTCTGGCTTATCTCCATACTTTTCCTTTATTGCTTTTGTTATTCTATTTGATTGTTCATACATAAAAGCTTCTCTAGTAAAACAATTGCTTCTAATATCTTTTAATAAATTTTTAAATTCATCTCTAACTTATCCTACAAAAGACCCTGTACTATCTTCTATACGAAAATTAGTATATTCATCTCCAAAAGATAAATCATAAACTTTACCTTTAATTCTTCCAGCATTATCTATTTCAATATCTACTCTAAAAGCATTATTCATAATATTCTTTGAATATTTATACAAAGATTTATCCTTTTTAAATCCATATTCAGATATTTTATCAAAATTAATCTTTGTTTTTCTAAATAATTCTTCTTCAATGGTCATTTTTATTTTCCTTTAAATTTTACTATAATATGTGATTTAAGATTAATTATTTACACCATGCTTAATCATAGGAGTGCTTGAATTAATACTACTGAATGTATATCCATTCTTTAATCCATAATCTATTATATCGCTAAGAGCATTTAAAGTTTTAGTATTTCCACTAAAATCATGCATTAATACCATATTTGCTCTATTGTGTTTTAATCCTTTAGTTACATTATTATATACTGCTTGTGATGTTTTTACATCTCCAGCATCACCAGAAGAAACATTCCAATCAAAATATTTATATCCTCTTGCTACTACTTCTTTAGTAAGTACTGTCATAATTCCTTTGCAGTAGTTTCTACTTACTGTATTAGAGCTTCCTCCTGGAAATCTTGTATATATAGTATCATATCCTGTAGATTTTTTTATTTTATCTCTAAGTTTTGTAATATTATTCATATAAGCATCTACTGATGTATATATTTCTGAATATGTGTGAGAATATCCATGAATTCCAACTGTATGTCCCTCATTTATTTCTCTCTTTACAAGTTTTTCATTTGCTGCACTATAATTTAATATAAAGAAAGTCGCTTTTACACCTTTTGCTTTTAAAATATCTAGAATTTTTGGTGTAATACTTGAAGAAGGTCCATCATCAAATGTTAAATATATAACTCCTGTTTCACTGCTTGGATTTGTATTTGGTGTTACACTAGGTTTACTTTCATCATAAACAACTATTGTTCTAGTCTTTTTAGCTTCATTTTCACTACTGTCTTTGACTGTATAAGTAATTTTATACTTTCCTTCTTTAGAAGTATCTACTTTTCCGCTAGTTTTAATTGCATCTGTTAATTCTCCATCAATTTCGTCATTAGCAGTTGCCCCTTGTTCTGTATATTTATCATTTAATTTAATATAAATTGTAGAATCTCCTTTTAATTTTATTACAGGTGCTACTTCATCTATTAATTCTACTGTTCTTTCTGCAGTTGATACATTATGAGAACTATCTTCTACTGTATAGATTAGTTTATATTCTTTTTCATTAACCTCTTCCTTAGTAACTGTAACGTTATCATACAAATCCTCGTCAGAATTATCTGTAACTGCATATCCTGCTTCCTCATATTCTTTATTGTATGATATTTTTTCTATTTCGTTTCCCTCTAATGTAATAACTGGTGCAGTAGTATCTACTATCTCAATTGTCTGTTCTTTAGTATAATTGCCAAATAAAGTAGGAATTACATATTCTACTTTATAATTTCCAACCTTATTAAAATCTACTTCTCCATTAATTTGAACTTTATCACTTACATTAAGAAAATGATAGTATGCTTGTACTATATCTAAATTTTCATGAGTTTTTACTTCGTAACTAATACTATCTGTTACGCTTACAATAGGTTTTTCTAATGCAAAAGTTATTCCAAGTGCTAAAGCAAAAATGGCTGAAACTATTATAATATATTTTTTTAATCCACTAAGTTTTTTTACTTTATAAAGTATTATTAAAGTAGTTATAATTAATACATAAAAAATTAATTCAAATAAATACCACATTTTTTATTGCCCCTTTTAATGATTTACTGATACATCTATTTTTTATTTTAATTCATTTGTCATTTTTATAATTTCTTCTTTCAGGGTTTTAATTATTTCTTGTTGTTTTACTTTTTTTATAATCTTCCCTTTCTTAAATAATAGCCCTTCATCAATTCCCCCTGCAATTCCTATGTCAGCATTTTTTGCTTCTCCTGGTCCATTTACTGCACATCCCATTACTGCAACTGTAATATTTTTATCTATCCCTTGCAAAAACTCTTCTACTTCTTTTGCAATTGGGATCAAATCTATTTGAGTTCTTCCGCAAGTAGGACAAGCAATTAGTTTAGGAGATTTATTATATAAATTGCAATCTTTTAATATTTCTTTTGCAACCTTTATTTCTTCTACTGGATTATCTGACAAAGATACCCTCATTGTATCTCCTATTCCTTGCCTTAGCAAAGTTCCAAGCCCTATACTTGATTTTATCGTTCCACTAAATGCTGTTCCCGCTTCTGTAATTCCTAAATGCAAAGGATAATCAAATGCTTTGCTTGCTTCTTCATAGGCTGCTATACATAAGTCTAAATCTGATGCTTTCAGTGAAAGACAAATATCATAAAAATTCAATTTTTCTAATATTTCTATATGCCTTCTTGCACTCTCAATCATTCCTTTGGCAGTTGGTTTGCCATCTACTAATAAATCTTTTTCGAGTGATCCACCATTTACACCTATTCGTATTGGTATTTTATGCATTTTGCAAGCTTCTACAACTTTTTTCACTCGATCTTCTTGTCCAATATTTCCTGGATTTATGCGAATCTTATCTACACCACTTTCAATTGCTTCTAATGCTATTCTATAGTCAAAATGTATATCTGCAACAATTGGAATATGTATTTTTTTCTTTATTCCTTTTATTGCCTTTGCATCTTCTATATCTAGCGAGGCAACCCTTACCATTTCACATCCTGCGTTTTCTAATTCTAGTATTTGACTTACTGTCGCTCCGTATGTCTTTTGTCTTTGTGTTTGTCATAGATTGTATCACTACTTTATCTTGTCCACCTATTTGTAAATCTTTTACCATTATTTTTCTAGTTTCAGTTCTTTTATTCATATAATAAATATTCTCCTTATTTTTCTTGTTCATCTGATATTACATCTTTATTTTGTTCTTCCTTATCTTTTGTTTGTTGTAATATGCTATCGCAGACTGCTTCTAGAATTATAGGAGTTGCTATTTCATCTTTACTATACAAAGTTTTATTTTTTGCAGCAATATCTGATTCTATAGCTTTTATATCAATATTTGTTGTATCTATATTATCTGGCATAAAATCATCCAGTTCTTTTATATATCCTAATTGCGTTCCTTCTAAACTTTCTAGCATTTCTTGATACTCTTGAGGTATCTTAATGCCTTCAGCTGATAGACGCTCAAATAATATAGGTAATCCTTTCATATTATCTCCAAATGCTGAACCGATTACAGTATCTATAGTTGGATAGCAATTACTAAAATTGCTTAATTGTTCTATTATATCTCTTTTTTGCTCTTTATTAGAAATTAGTCCATTTCTTTTTATTAATCCTAATATAGAGACTGTTTTATTTATAGCTTCTAGCATTTTTTCATTTGATGAATATTCAGTATATGAATGAGCTGCAAAGGTAAGTCCTTCTTTTGTCATTATATCTTTGTATTGTTCGTCTGATTTAGAATCTGACCAAGACCACATTCCCACATCTTCATACTTGTATCCTAAATTTGAAACTAAAGTATCTGCATATCCTGTTACATTTGGTCCATCATACTCTATGATACTTGCTTCTGGACAAGCTTTTCTTGCTTTTTCCATTTCTCCTTTTGGACATAATATCCAACTGCCACTTGATAAGTCTACTCCGCCTTTTGTAAATGTATCTGATGCCGCCGCCTCTTTTATCTGCGATCTTGGTATGTCGTCGAAAGGAACTAAAATTGCGTATTTGCAATCATCCCATTGTCCATAGGCATGTGATGATACTTCTCCATTTACTGAAAAATGAACAGTATCTCTTTCTACTTCATAAGAATATGTATATTCTTCTCCATTTAAAGTAACTTTGTCTGTTCTTGTAGCCTGTGCTTCCTTTGTTGATTGAAGTTTTGAATCTTTAGGAAGGTAATTTCCCTTGTGCACCAAAATAAAGTCTTGGGTTCCTTGATAATCTTCAGATCTTTGAATTATATGCTTGTCCTCTTCTCTTAGTACAACTTCTGCACCATTACTTTTTAAAAATTCAATTGCACTTTGAAAATCAAACCCCATATCTTCTAATGTTCTCTTTTTTAATTCCTTTGTATAACCTTCTAATGCAAATTGTTTGATTCCTCTATCTTTTTGTTTTTTCAATAATTCAACTTTAAGGTTTCCTAGTAAACTTTCTTGGTTGCTTTCTTCTATTTTTTGATTAAAATATTCTTTATATGCTCTTCTTTGTGTAATATGCTTTTGTATCCAGCTAAACTGTCTATATGGTATTAATTGTTTTTTACTTTCTAATTCTTCTATTTGTTTTTGTAAAGTTTCTAATTCTTCTTCTGTTGGTATTTGTAATTCTTCTTCTTTTTCTTTTATTTTTATCTCTTTTATTTCTCTTAGCATTTTTTACTCCTTCATCATACATTTTACATTAATGTTATATATTCCTTCTTTTCCTAATGGTTTTTTTATTAAAATTCCATATTTTTCATAACACTTAATATCTTCATGTTCATATTGTATAATGCTTTCATATATTTTTCCTAAGATGTAGTTTTCATCTGTAAACTTTAATTCCTTATATGGATTCTCTGTGTCTTCCAGAGGAGCTATATCTTTAATTTTAGGTATCTCATTTGAGTTTGTGTTTTGCTTTTTTATATATACTTTAAAGAATATATCGTAAAACTGTGGTACGTAAAATGTAATAGATATCTCGTCTTCTGATATTTTCTGTTCTTCAATATAATACCTATTTTTACATACTGTTTTTGCAAAATCATCAAATGCCTCTTTTAAAATATTTAATAACTTTTCTTCTTTTGAATCTTCTTTCATTTTTTCCTTTTCTATAAATTTATTTTATTTATTTAATTTCCCAATTCATAGCCTTCCAAAGTACTCTATAAAAATCATTTTCAAGCATAAGTTTTGATATTTGATATTTATTGTATATCATTGAATTAATTCTTTCAACATATTCATCTATATTAAAATCTTCACCTAATTCTTTTGACGGTTCAAATTTTTTTGTTATACTTGAATATTTACCGCTCTTCTGTTATGAAACTTCTATTTGAATATATAATAAGTGGAGAAGCTGTTGAAAGTAAATCTCTTCCCATAAGAAGTCTTGAATCAAACTCTACTCCAAATAAATTTAACATAGTAGGTAATAAGTCTAAACTGCTTGATAATTTATCGACCTTCACAGGTTCTTTCATTTCACTATTCCAGATTAAGGCAGTAGAGTGATGTTTTTCAAATGTATCATCTCTTTCATAATCTGATAATTCGTTTATCTCATCTAAGTTCAATCCGTAAGGATAATGGTCTCCACTAATTAAAATAACTGTATTTTCTAGCTCGCCTGCCTCTTTCAATCTCTCAATTAAAAGTTCTACTGCCCTATCTAATTCTAATTGTGCTGCTAGATACCCTTTTGCTCTTGTTGAATATTTTAGATCCTTAACAATATCCCAATTTTTTCTTACAATCGTATTTCCCGTAGGTGTATACTCTAAGTGACCACTTACAGTCATATAGTATGTGATAAATTTACTGCCATTTTCTTTTAGATAATCCTTTGTTGTAACATCTATCATATCTATATCACTGCTTGGCCAGTTCTTTAAATTCATCCTTTTTTCTAGTCCCGTACCTTTTGCTAAATATGAATTATATCCCATAGCTTTCATGTATTTATCTCTACTATAGTATGTAGCCGTATGGTCGTGATATGCCTGTGAAGAATATCCTTGCCCTTCAAATATATTAGCATAAGAATATGGCATATAATTTCCATCTAATACTTTTAAGCTCCATACTCCTTCTTTTGGAATCAAAGATGTGTCTGTCATATATTCTCCGTCTGCTGTACTTACTGGAAATAGAGGTGTATAGAAATTATCAAATTGGAATCCTTCTGAATATAGTTTGTATAGAGTTGGCGTAATTTCTTCATCAATTGCTAAATCCGTAAATGCTTCTGCAACAAATACAACTAAATTTTTTCCTTCAAACATTCCTGTATATTCATTTTTGTTACTTGGAGATGCAGTTTTCATATATTCATATATTGTTTTTATTTTACTGTTCTTTTCATTTTGTATTAAATTATCCCAATTAATATCTAATTCATTGTATTCTACCTTTTCTTCTAGTTTAGGATTTTCATTTCCAAAGTCACTATCTTCTACATCTAAATTCATGACTTCTGATATATTTTCTTCAAATCCAAATAATAATCTTTGCAAATCTAGTCTCATTGTAGTCATTATTCCCATTTTGTTTGCTGAAAGTGTTGGTGAATTTACATTATAATATAAGTTTTTGTTTGAATATAAATCAGATGAATTTGAAAATGTTAAACATGTCAAGCCTATTATTTGTGCTAATATAGCAATACAAGATGCAATCAATCTTTCTTTTATCTCTATTTTTTCAAAATCTAATATTCTAAATTTGTGAAGTATAATTAATGCTATTAGTGGAAGTATCATAAGTAAAATTATATACCAGTTATTTAATGCCACTTCAAATATTGTTTTTGAAAATTGCCATATTTGTCCCATTGCATTCGTTGCTGAGTAGAAAGATATTATCGCCTGATATATTCTATAATAAATTAATTGTGCTATAAATATTGAAATAATTAGTATTGTAGCCAAGTATGTTGCAAATATATTCCATTTTCTTCCTATTGTACTTATTAGATATAAAACTACTGCTATCGGAGTAGAAAATAATATTACATAACCTATATTTGAAATTGTCCCAAATATGCTTGCTGAAAATATTATTTCTTCATAAACTATTAATAATATTAAAAATAATAAGCTTTTCCACTTTTTCATTTTATTTTCCCTCTTATTACTATATATGCTTTATAGCTATTTTATTATTTAAACTTCTATTAATTCATATTCTTTATTTCCGATTCCCAAATCATATGCTGCATCTATTGTATGGGTTCCTTGTCTTGAGTTTATTCTTTCTAATAAATGATCTTTTCCTGGATCATCTGATTTTTTTACTAAATCTATACAAGCTTGATCTATTGCAACTGGGTCTAAAGAAGCTAATATTCCGATATCTTTCATGCAAGGGTCTTCTGCTACATTGCAACAGTCACAGTCTACTGACATATTGCACATAACATTAATATATGCTATGTTCTCTCCGAAAAATTTTACAACTGATGAAGCAGCATCAGCCATTGATTCTAGGAATTTTATTTGATCAGTTCTAAACATATCTTCATAAGATCCGTTCTCTGCTCCTGCACAGTGAATATATCTTTTTCCTTTACCTGAAGCAACACCTATTGATAATTGTTTTAGTGCTCCTCCATATCCTCCCATTGGATGACCTTTAAAATGTGAAAGAACTAACATCGAATCATAATTTTTTAAATTTTTACCAACATAATTTTTCTTAATGACTTTTCCATCTGGTATTTCTAAAATATCATCTGGTCCCTCTCCATCCATAATATCTACTGTAAAATATTTAGACCATTCATGACTTTCCATTAATTTTATATGCTTTTCTGTTGTATCTCTTGCTCCATCATATGCAGTATTACACTCAACTACTGTTCCATTAAGGTACTCTACCATAGGTTTTACAAATTGAGGACGAAGATAGTTTTGATTTCCCTCTTCTCCAGAATGAAGCTTAATAGCAACTTTTCCTGGTAAATTTTTATTTAGCATTTTAAACATTTTTACTACACTTTCAGGTGTAAGATCTTTTGTAAAATATACTTTAGATTTTGACATACATATCAATCCTTTCTATTTAATTAAATATCCTATTATCTCTATATATAATATACATTTATAAACTAATTTAGTCAAGTATTTTTGAGATTTTGTAAACTAAAAAGGCAATAAATATTTATTGCCTTTTTAATTATTATATTTTAATAATGTCTTCCATCTTTTTATGTACTTGCTCTTTTAGATTACTTGCTTTTTGTCTTTTATCTAAATTACTTTTTTCTGCCATAATAGGTTCCAAAATAACTACTGTAACATCTTTTTTATTTTTTATTAGTTTTCTAATACCTTTTGGTTCTCTAAGTTTTAATACTATTGGAACTATTGGCACATCATTTTCTACTGCAAAATTAAATGCACCATATTTAAAATTTCTTATTTTTTCATAATATGGCCATAAAGCTGCTTCAGGGTAAAAATGGACAATATTTCCTGATTTTACTATTCTTTCTATTGCTTTTGCAAAATTTTTCTTGTTACTTAAGCCAGTTGGTATTGGAATTGCTCTTAACAATTTTATTAATTTCCTTACAAATGGGATTTTAAAGCTTCCTTCCCTTGTTGTATAATATATTTTTTTAAATCCACAAGATAAACCTACCATAGCACAATCCAAGATTAATATATGATTTGATACAGTTATTGCACCGTGTTTTTAGGTTCTTTATATTTTCTCTTCCCTCTATCTTTAAACCATATACTATCTTTGTCAATATTTTTAAAATAGGAAATGCAATTCCATAATATAGTAAATTAGAAAAAAGCGAAAATAACATTCCATCTTCTACATATTTATAGTTTTCATCTATATTAAATTCTAATGGTTCCCATAGTTTGATTACATCTTCATTTTCTTCTACCATGCTTTCTTCATCAAGCACTTTCATAATTTCCCCTTTGTTTATTACATTCTTTTATAATTTTATTTGATATATCATCACAAACATTTTTATTCATATATTTTATTTGATTAGCAATTATTTCCTCTTGCAGTTTTGGATTTCTTAATAATTCTTTTGTATTTTTTACCACTTCTTTTATTGTTTCGCTTTTTATAGCCATTCCTCTTTCATTAAAAAAATTTGCATTATAATTTTCACATCCTGGTATTGGCATTGTATGAATAAATGGTTTATTCAAAATTGCTATTTCTGTTGTTGTAAGTCCTCCAGGTTTACTAAGAATAATTTCACTTGCTTTCATATATTCACTTAAATCTTTAGTAAATGGAATACTAATTATTCTATCATTATTCTTATATGTATCTTGTAAATTCTCCAATAGTTTTTTGTTATGACCACATGAAACTATAAATGTAACATCTTTAATCTTTCCTAACAATTTTTTTACCATTTTAGTTACATTTCCAAATCCCATGCTTCCTGTTAATATCAATACATATTTTTTATTTTCATCTAAGTTTAATTCTTTTTTGCATTCTTCTTTATCATATTCTTGTCTATATGCTTTTGCAACTGGTATTCCATAAGGTAGTATCTTATTTTTATCTATCCCTCTATTTGCAAAATCTTTCTTTAAATCTTTATTTGGTATTACAAAATAGTCTGGATTTGTTTCTTCCCAAAACGGAATACTTACATAGTCTGTACCAATAGCAATAAAATGAATTGGATGTTTCTTTTTTATAGATGTTAGTGCCTCAGCTGCAAAAAGATGTGTTGTTACTATATAATCATATCCATTATCTACAATATATTTATATAGTCTTTCTTTATTTAAGCTATTTAGCCCATATATTGGTGATTTCCATTTAGTTTTTTGATATAATTCTCCTAAATGATAAACTGCTTTAAAAACTTTCCCGTTTCGTTTTGTAGATTTTATATATAAACCATTAACCTGATTTTTTAACCTTGTATTTATAATACTTAAGTATTCAACAAAATCTGCTTGTATGCCTTTATCTTCTAAATCTTCTTTCACTGCTAAAGCTGCAGAATTGTGTCCTCCTCCTGTTCCACAAGATAATATTAATATTTTACTCATCTACTCATTCCCCTATTATTTCTTACATTTCTTCGTTTATTTTATCATTTTTTAGTATATTATCATAAAAATTAATATTTTTCAACTAATACTCTAAACATTAGAAAAGAGCCTGTAAAATAGGCCCTTTTCTATTTGTATTTTGGTAATATTTTTTGTAAATGTTATTTATAATGTAAGCTTTATTCTTCTTAGCCTCAAAGCATTTAATATAACTGTGATGCTACTTAGCACCATAGCTAAACTTGCTATCATTGGGTTTATAGATATACCAAGTGGTTTAAATAAACCTATTGCTATTGGTATCATTAAAAAGTTATAGAAAAATGCCCAAAATAAGTTTTGTTTAATATTTCTCATAGTCTTTTTGCTTATTTTAATTAAATTTATTATACTTTCTAAATCAGATCTCGTAAGTATTACTTCTGAAGAGTCCATTGCTATATCAGTTCCAGTATTTACACTTACTCCAATATCTGCTGAAGTTAAAGCTGGGCTATCATTTATCCCGTCTCCACACATCATTACAAATTTATTTTCTTCTTTTAATTTTTTTATTGTTTCTGCTTTTTGGCTAGGCATAACATTTGCAATTACTTTAGTTATTCCTATATTTTTTGCAATGATTGAAGCTGTCTCTTTATTGTCCCCTGTTAGCATTATTGTTTCAATTTTATTTTTGTTTAGATAAGAAATCACTTCTTTTGCATTTTCTCTTACAATATCGTTTATTCCAATAATTGCAGATACTTTCTTATTTATCACAACATATACTATGCTATTTCCATTTTCAGATAAACTTTTTTCATCTTCTAAATAGTTATTTTCTATATTATAATTTGCAAGTAACTTTGAGTTTCCAACTAATATTTCATTTCCTTCTACTTCTGCTTTCAAGCCTAAACCTGATAAATTTTCAAAATTAGCAGTTTCTATTGGTTTTAAATTTTTTTCTTCCAAATAATCTGTAAATGCTTTTCCAATAGGATGAGTAGATTTTGTTTCTATACTTCCAACTATTTGTAATAATTTTTCTTCTTCTATATCGCTATAATTTATAACTTTTGCAATTTTTAATTTTCCATAAGTTAATGTTCCTGTTTTATCAAATACTATTGTATCAATCTTCTCAGCATTTTCAAGTATTTCACTCTTTTTTACTAATATTCCATTTCCTGCACATAACCCTTCTGAAACGACTATTGCAAGAGGTGTAGCTAGACCTAAACTACAAGGACAAGCTACAACTAATACAGTAACAAATGTAGTAATTGCCATATCTATTCCTTGACCTAAAACTAAATACATGATAAACGTCAAAATTGCAATTATTATTACAACTGGTACAAATACTCCTGATACTTTATCTGCTATTTTTGCAATAGGTGCTTTTGTACCTGCTGCTTCTACAACCAATCTTACAATTTCAGATATACTAGAATCTCTTCCTATTCTTTCTGCTTCATACTCTATATATCCATCATAGTTTATACTTCCTGCAAGAACTGTACTTCCTATTTCTTTTATTGCAGGCTTACTTTCTCCAGTTATAAATGATTCATCAAGATGTGCTTTTCCAAATATTATTTTGCCATCTACTGCAATTTTTTCTCCAGGTCTTGCTATAACTATATCTCCCTTTTTTATTTCATCTAATGTTACTGTTTTTTCTACTCCATTTAACTTTATAACTGCCGAATCTGGAGTTATTTTTACAAGTTCACCTATTGCTTCTTTTGTTTTATCTTTGCTTATACCATCTAAGTATCTACCAAGCTTTATGAAATATATAACAATTGCAGCTGATTCAAAATATAAATTCATAACCAGATGATGATTTCCTTGAAATACCATAAACATATTATATAGACTATATGATAAACTTGCTAATACACCTATTCCAACTAATGTATCCATATTTGGTGTTCTATGAATTAAATTTTTATATCCATTTTTTAGGATATCAAATCCGTACCACAAGAATGATATTGTAAGTATAAGTAATGCTATCATATAATTTGTACTATTTGTGTGTGGATTTAAAAATTCTGGTACAGGAAGATTTATCATATGTCCCATAGAAATATACATAAGAAGTATTGCAAGGATAGTATAAATTATAAATTTGATTGTTTCTTTTTTGCTTTTTCCTTCAATCTTTATTTCTTTAAATTCACCTAAAGATTTAAAACCTGCTTGTTTAACAAATTCTTCTAAGTCTTGCACATTTAAAATGCTATCATCATATTCGATGCTAGCATTTGCCATTACTAAATTAACTTGAGCTTCCTTTATCCCTTTTTGTTTATTTAAATATTTTTCTAGTCCATTAGAACAAGCAGAACATGTCATTCCATCAATGGCTAAAATTATCTTTTTCATTGTACATGCTCCATTTCTTATATACTTTATTTTACATCAAAGCCGATGTCTTCTATTTTTTCTTTAATAACACTTTCATCTACTTCTTTACCTAAAGTAACTTTAACAGTTCCATTTTCATGGTTTGCAACAACATCTTCAACACCGTCTATTGTTTTTAAAGCATTTTGAACTCTGTTTTCACAGCCATTACATACCATACCTTCTACATTTAAAACTAATTCTTTCATAAAATTTCCTCCTCTTTGCATTTTGTTTGATTGCTCTAACAGTATACTACTCTATTCATAGTTTGTCAATATTTGGTCTAATTATCTACCTTCATTTTTTGTTCTTTATTATCATAATCTTCCTTATTATAATCTTCTAGAAAATGATGTGTCATACCAGTTCTTTGACTTCTATAAGAAATAATTGTATCTAGATTAACATTTTGTGCACTTCTCATTATATTCATATCTATCTTATTATTTATCTCTCTTAAACTTTTTATTAATTTTTTCATTTCTTCTCTTTTTGAATTGCCATCAGCATTATCACACATTGTATAATGCTCTGTAAATCTGCATGCACATTGGATAAATTCTAGATTATGCTTTACCTTCCAATTTATTATATCCGCTTCTTTCACATAATATAATGGCCTTATTAACTCCATCCCCGGATGAGAAGTACTTTTTACTTTTGGCATCATTGTCTGCATTTGTGCACCATAAAGCATTCCCATTAATATAGTTTCTATAACATCATCAAAATGATGCCCTAATGCTATTTTATTACAGCCTAGTTCCTGTGCTTTATTGTATAAATAACCTCTTCTCATTCTTGCACAAACATAGCAAGGATGACTTTCAATATTTACTACACTATTAAAAATATTTGTTTCAAACCTTGTTATTGGAATATTTAAAAGTTCGGCATTTGCTATTACTTTATTTCTATTTATTTCATTATATCCTGGATCCATAGTTAAAAATACTAAATCAAAATCTATCTTTCCATGTCTTTTTAATTCCTGCATACATTTTGCCATAAGCATGGAATCTTTTCCCCCAGATATGCATACTGCAATTTTATCGCCTTCTTGTATCATTTCAAACTCTTTAATTGCTTCTATAAATTTGTTCCAAATTTTCTTTCTATAACTTGTTATAATACTTCTTTCTACTTCTTTGTATTTCTCCAATTATATCAATTCTCCTTTAAACCATTTAGCACTTTATTATATCTTTAATAACTTCACCTGCAATTATAAGTCCTGCAACAGATGGAACAAATGATATACTTCCTGGCACTTGTTTTTTTGTATTCTGCTGCTCTTCAATTTCTATATCTTCATCAATCTTTATTGGTTCTTCTTTTGAATATACAACTTTTAATTTTTCTATTCCTCTTGATTTAAGTTCTTTTCTCATAACCTTAGCAAGTGGGCATATACTCGTTTTGTATATATCTGTCACTTCAAATTTAGTTGGGTCTAGTTTATTTCCAGTACCCATACTTGAAATTATGGGTATATTTAATTTATTTGCTCTTACGACTAATTCAATTTTTGCTGTAACTGTATCTATCGCATCAACAATATAATCTACTGTATCGTCAAATATTTCTTTACTTTCTGGCATAAAAAATTCCTTATATGTTTTTACATTTGCATTTGGGTTTATTTCTAAAATTCTTTCTTTGCAAACTTCTACTTTATATTTTCCAATTGTTTTTGTTGTTGCAATTATTTGTCTATTAAGATTAGTTAAACTTACCTTATCATTATCAACTAAAATGAAATTTCCGATACCTGCTCTTGCTAATCCTTCCACGACAAAAGAGCCTACACCTCCAATGCCAAAAACTGCAACAGTTGCTTTATGTAGGCTTTGTTCTTTTTCTTTTCCAATTAATAATTCTGTCCTTGAAAACTGATTTAGCATTTTTACTCCTTGTAAGTTAATTTTTTGTATAAACTAATTCTTTATTATTATTAATTTCTACTCTATTTCCTCCATTTGTTTTTTCTGTATGACCGATTATGCTACTTTCTATATTAAACCCTTTTGCAATTTCAATGATTTTTTCAGCATCCTCTTTTGTTTCTACAATAATTTCCATACCTATTCCCATGTTAAATGTTTGATACATATAATAATCGCTTATATTCTTTGTTTCCTGTATTGCTTTAAATATAGCTGGAGTTTTTATTTTTTGTATATTATCTTTGATGTATGCTATATTTTTTCCGAAGTTTATGGATTTTGTTAATCCCCCACCTGAGCAATGAATTATTCCACTTATATTGATATGTTTTTCTTTTATTTTTTGCATTACTGGTAAAAATGTTCTTGTAGGTGATAAAATAGCTTCTGCTACACTCAAACTCGTTCCTTCTAATTTATCTTCTAAGTGATACTTACCTGTGAATAAATTTTCTTCTGCCACTGTTTGATCCATCACTTCTTTATATTTACGATAATCTGGATGTAACAATGCATTTATTGCAAGTGTTAATCCATTACTTCTGATTCCTGAATTTTCTTTATCTTCATAAGTGCTCTTTCCTGAAGATGCAAGTCCTACAATATATTCTCCAGGTTTAATATTATTACAATCAATTATATCTTTTTTAAGGATAGTAGCACAAGCTGTCACATCAATTCCCATAGTTGTTGTATAGCTTCCAACATCTGCTGTCTCTCCTCCGGCGTTAAATAGATTTATTCCTAAATCTTCCATTTTTTTAAAAAAGTCTGCATATCCCCCAATAATTTCTGATAGACTATCATCATCTATTCTATTTGCATTTCTAGCAATATGATTTGAAATATATATGTCGTTTGTAACACCAACACATAGCATATCGTCTGTATTCATAACAACAGCATCTTGTGGCAAGCTTCTTAAAAATTTTTCCCCTAGGCCTTCTTTATATGCTATATATGCGACATTACTTTTTGTTCCAACACCATCTGAATGGATTATTTGTACATATTTTTCTCTTATTTCTTCTGGCAATGAATTTGAAACAGGAACGATTTGGCAAAAAGCACCTGGATATAATCCTTTTGATAGATTTTTTATAGCTTTGTGTACTCCTTCTTTTTTAGATGATACTCCTAAATCTGCATATGGATCTTGTTTTGCTTCCTTGCTCATTAATTACCTCCTAAGATTAATTGTATAATGGATATTTTTCGCAAATTTTTGCAACTCTTGATCTTATTTCATCTTGTTTATCTTCATAATTTTCTACTGTCATATTTATAAGTTTTGCGATTTCTACCATGTCTTCTTCTCTAAGTCCTCTTGTCGTAACTGCTGGAGTTCCAACTCTTATTCCACTTGTTATTGTTGGCTTTTCTGTATCAAATGGTACAGCATTTTTATTTACTGTTATTCCGACATTATCTAATCTTGTCTCTAACTCTTTTCCTGTTATATGTTTACTTCTTAAATCCATTAATATTAAATGATTATCTGTTCCTCCTGATACTAGGTCAAATCCTAGGTTTAATAGCTCTTCAGATAATACTTTTGCATTCTTTACTATTTGTTTTTGATATTCTTTAAATTCTGGTTTTAGTGCTTCTCCAAAGCAAACTGCTTTTGCTGCTATAACATGCATTAAAGGTCCACCTTGTGTTCCTGGGAATATTGCTTTATCAATCTTTTTCGCATATTCTTCTTTGCAAAGTATTAGTCCTCCTCTTGGTCCGCGAAGTGTTTTATGTGTTGTAGATGTGACTATATCTGCATATTTTACTGGATTTTGATGAAGTCCTGCTGCAACAAGTCCTGCAATATGTGCCATATCTACCATAAAAATACTTCCTACTTTATCTGCAATTTTTCTTATTCTTTCAAAATCAATTTCTCTTGGATAAGCACTTGCTCCTGCAAGTATAAGTTTTGGTTTATGTTCTATTGCTAATCTTTCTAGCTCATCATAATCTATTCTTCCTGTTTCTTTATCTAGTCCATAAGGTATAAAATTATATAATTTTCCTGAGGCATTTACAGGACTTCCATGTGTTAGATGTCCTCCATGTGATAAATTCATTCCTAAAACTGTATCTCCTACTTCTAATACTGCAAAATATACAGCCATATTTGCTTGAGCTCCAGAGTGTGGTTGAACATTTGCATGTTCTGCTCCAAATATTTTTTTAACTCTTTCTCTTGCTAAATTTTCTGCAATATCTACATATTCGCATCCTCCATAATATCTTGAAGCTGGATATCCTTCTGCATATTTATTTGTCATATAACTTCCCATTGCTTCCATTACAGAATTGCTTACAAAATTTTCAGATGCAATTAATTCTATTTTATTTTGTTGTCTTTTGAGTTCTTTTTGTATTGCTTCATAAACTTCGATGTCTGTTTTCTTTAAATTTTCAAAACTTGGCACATCTATCACTCCTTATTTTATTTATATGGTTAATTATATAATAAATAAATAATAGTGTAAATAGATTTTAACATAATTTGCAAAAACCACACTCATACATTTTGAGTGTGGTTTTTTATTTATTAAAAATATTCTATTCAACACTTTTTAGGCTTTCTATCATATCTATTTTCTTTAACGAAAAATATGTTGCAATATTAACAATAACTGTAAAGACTACTGTAATAAGTATTGCATAGACATAACTTATTCCATGTATGATTTTCGGAAATCTTAACATATTAATTTCACAAGTTTCCATTATATAGTAATTTAAGAAATATCCAAAAATCAAGCCTAATATTATTCCAATTATTGTTAAAATTATAGTTTCCTTTGCTACATAATTATATACTTCTTTATCATAAAATCCTAAAACTTTAATGGTCGCAAGTTCTCTTATTCTTTCACTAATATTTACATTAGCTAAGTTATACAAGACTACAAATGCAAGAAGTCCAGCTGATACAATAAGCACTATAACTACATAATTCAAAAGGTTCATCATATTCTCTATCGTTTCTACAAGTGAGGTAATATTGCTAACAGATGCAACTTGTGATTTTTCCATAATCTCGGTAGCTAGTTTATCTGTTTCTTCTTCTGATAATTCTATATTTTTTGTTAATATTACATTTGTTTCATAATCTTTATCATATAAATTTTCATAAGTTTCCCTTGTCATAAATACATAGTGTTGTACATAGTTTTCTATAACATTTGAAACTTTAACTTCTTTCTTATTTTCATCATTGTCTTCTAAAGTTATTATATCTCCTGCTTTTACATTTAAAAGCTCAGCTGCTTTATCTGTTAAGCATATTTCATTTTCCTGTATTGATATTTTACTCTTTGTTTTTATATCATTTATGTATATAATTCCATCAAGTTCGTCTTGGCTTTCTGGTATAATTATTTGCACATCTTCAGAGTTTTCTCCATTATATACTTTTCCAGATGTCATATATGTTTTAGCAAGTTTTTCTATTCTTTTTTCTTGTTTAAATTCATCTACAATTTTTGTTTTTTCGGATTCTTCTATGTCATCTTTTAAAGTAATTTGCATATCGTACACAAACACATTCCCGAATTGATTAGGTATCATCTGCATTACAGAATCTTTTAAACCAAATCCAGCTAAAATTAAAGATGTACATCCAAGTATTCCTATAATAGTCATACAAAATCTTTTTTTGTATCTAAATAAATTTCTTACAGTAACTTTTTTACTGAAATTTAGTCTTTTCCAGATAAATGGAATTTTTTCTAACATTACTCTATTTCCAGACTTTGGAGCTTTAGGTCTCATAAGTACTGCAGGTTGTTGTTTTAATGCTTTAAATACTGTATATATCGTTGCACCTAGAATGCATACACTTATTAAAATTAATCCTAACCCGCCAAATAGTAAATTAAACTCTATTTCAATATCAATAAGCTCATACATCATTCCATACATTAACCAGATAATTTTAGGAAGTATAACAAATCCTATGCTCATTCCAAGTATTCCACCAATGATACATGCAAGTCCTGCATATATAGCATATTTCAAGGTTATTTGATTTTTGTTATATCCAAGGGCTTTCAAAGTTCCTATTTGCATCCTTTGTTCTTCTACCATTCTTGTCATAGATGTTAAAGAAATAAGTGTTGCAACTATAAAAAACACAACTGGGAATACTCTTCCTATATTTGCAATACTATCTGTATCTTGTATAAAACTTACATATCCTGCATTTGCATTTCTATCTAAAATATACCAAGTTGCATGCTCAATATCATTTATTTTTTCTCTTGCATCTTTAAGCTTTTCTTCTGCATCTGCTATTTTTTCATCAAATTCTTTTTTACTTTTATTTAGTTCCGTTTCTCCCTTTTGTAATTCTTTTTTTGCCTGTTCTACCTTTTTTGTTGCACTTGCTATTTGGTTATATGTAGTTTCTTTAGTTTTATTTAACTCTTTTTCATTTTTAGAAATTTCATTTTTTGCATTTTCTAATTCTTTTTTTGCTTGTTCTAATTCACCCTTTGCTTTTGATATTCCGATTTTCTATTTGCTTAATTCCTTCTTCTACTTCTGTTTTACTTTTTTCTAAATTACCTATCTGTTCTTCTAAAGCTTTTTTTTGAGTTTCATATACTGCTTTTTGTTCTTCGCTAATATTTTCATCTTGAATAGCATTTGTTATGGCTATGTATTGTGTATTTAGTGTTTCTAAACCATTTTTTATCTGTGTTAAATTTTTATCTAATTCTTTTTTATTAGCTTCTGCAGTTTCGAATGAAATATTTGCTTCTTTTTCTTTTGTATTTAACTCTTCTTCACCTTTTTTCACTTCGAGTTTTGCTTTTTCTATCTCTTTTTCTGCTTCTTTAAATTCTGTATCTGCCTTTTGTTTATTAGTCTTTATCTCCACTTCTGCATTTTTAATATCTTGTTTTGCTTTATTCAATTCTTTTTCTGCTTTTGATATTTGTTTTTCTGCATCAGCTTTTTGATTATTTAATTCCTTCTCTGCATCATTTACTTTGCTTTCTGCTTTTTCTACTAAAGCATCATGTCTTGCTTTTTCTCTTTCTTCTTTTATTTCTTCTATATCATTTTTTATATTTTCTACATAATCTTCATATTTTTTAGATGAAGTTGTATATTCTTCTGAATTGTTTAGTTTCAAATATATATTTGTATATATATCTTTTGCGTTGACATTATCTTTATTTATATAAATGTAATAATTTACTTTTCCTGCTCCTAAAGTACTTGTTCCTCTGTCTCTTGAAATATATAAAGGGCTTTGAACTGTTCCTACAATCGTTAGATTATTCTCATTTAAATATTTTATATCTTCTCCGTCATCATTTGTTGAATCCTCTACTTCTACTTTTATTGTGTCTCCTATTTGCTTATTATTTTCAGTTAAAAATTTCTTTTCCACAAGACATTCATTTTTCTTTTCTGGAAGTCTTCCGATTTAGAAGTAGTGGTTTATTTAAATCTTCAAGTGTTATTATCTTTGTAACTATTTCGCTATTTTCTAATTCAATTTTTCCGTCTTTTTCATAACTACCTAAAACCTCTTGGATATTTGAAATTTTACTTAATTCTTTTACATCTTCATCTGTAAGTCCAAGTGTTGAAATAACTTGTATATCATATACATTTTGTTCATCATAATATTTATCTATAGTATCTACCATATCTGGAGATGTAGCTCTTATACCTGCAAAAAATCCCACACCTAAAAAAGCCATTAACGCAATGGATATAAATCTTTTATATGTATTCTTTATTTGTTTTACACTATCTTTTATTAGCGCTTTTTTCATACCTATTTGTTTTTCCTTTCTTAAACTTACATTAAATAGCTTATATAAAGTTTTTATTTACCATTCAATTTGCTCAACTGGCGTAGGGTTTGTGTTTATTTCTACTTTTTCTGCTTTTCCATTTTTGAAGTATATTATTTTATCAGCCATTGGTGCTATAGCTGTATTATGTGTGATTATTAATACTGTCATTTTCTCTTTTCTACAAGTATCTTGCAACAATTTTAGTATTTGTTTTCCTGTTTTATAATCCAATGCACCAGTTGGCTCATCACAAAGTAAAAGCTTAGGATTTTTTGCTATTGCTCTTGCTATTGCAACTCTTTGTTGTTCTCCTCCAGATAATTGTGATGGAAAATTGTTTTTTCTATTCTTTAGTCCAACTTTTTCCATTACTTCATCTGGATCTAAAGAATCTTTACATATTTGAGTTGCAAGTTCTACATTTTCCTTTGCTGTTAGGTTTTGTACTAAATTATAGAACTGAAATACAAAGCCTATATCTTCTCTTCTATATTTTATTAGTTCTTTTCCCTTTAAAGTTGTTACATCTTTTCCATCTACTAAAACTTTCCCAGAAGTTGCTGTGTCCATTCCTCCTAAAATATTTAATGTTGTTGTCTTTCCAGCTCCTGATGGACCAACTATTACAACTAATTCTCCTTTTTCTATTTGAAAATTTGTATGAGATAAAGCATCTATAGTTACTTCTCCCATTTTATATTGTTTATTTACATTTTTAAATTCTATATATGACATAGTTTTCTCCTTTATAAATACTAGAATTTATTATACTACTTTTTTATGCTAAAATCTAGTATTTATGTAAAGTTTTTTGATAGAAAAAATAAGTCATTTACCTTCACAATAGTAAATGACTTATTTTTATAGTATTCACAATAAATTTTATATTGCTATTTTTCTGTTCTTACTCAGCCCCCTGCTCTGATATCGGGTAATTGATAGTTACAACAGGGCGAACGCCGTAAGTACGATCTTCCGAGCAGACCATGTCAGGAGCAATCCACCATATGTTTGTTTCAGCTATATTGTCCTTATCTCCTGCCCACGCCACATGAAAGCCTACATAATCATTCGTCGTGCTGTCAATAGAGCGAGAAGCAAACCAATAATTATTGCTTGAACGTAACACGTCATAATAGCTCATCCTTACCAAATCATCTTCATAATATGTATCTCCTTCTTTTCCTCGTCCATTATATGAAGAGAGAAATTGTTGTTCATTTGCCCACTCAGTTACTTTGTCGTATGTGAATTTATTATTAGTATTATCTATTTCTGCTCCTACACTTCTTACTTTAACCTTATTTGGATTTGTTACTACTTCTTTGCATTTGTCATTTATCTTTTCTATTGCTTTATTATAATTTTCTATGGATTTTTTTAAGTTCTCAACATCTGGATAGTCACTTGTTGCATTTCCACTCTCTCCCAATGTTAATTCTCCCAAAGTATCTGGACTTACTATATCTACTGTTCCATTTTGGTTATCTTTTATTATTGTCCATTCTTTTTTATTTTCATCTCTTCCATCATAACTATATTGTACTGTTTTTCCTTCATTTCCTCTTGGTTCATATACCTTTGTTAAAGTAGTTGAACAAATTTTAGAATTTATCACTTTTAATGTAATTCTATATACTTTATCTTCATATTTTATGTATATATTCTTACCCACTTCTTCTTTAGTATTTAATTTAGCATGTCCAGAAGTCAATCCTGATATTTTATCACTAATATCTGTTTCCATCTCTCCATCTGGTGTAAATTTTAAGGTTCTAATACCTGCTGCTTGAGCTTCAAATACATTTGATATTTCACTCATATCTCTTCCTGTTTTTTCTTTCCCTAAAATATATCTGTATAAATCTTCATCTTTTGTTTCATTTGGCTGTTTTCCCATTGTTTCTACTCTACTTAATAAATTATCTATTGTTCCAGATTCTTCTTTTCCTGCTTGTATATAGTTTTCTGCTGCTCCTTTTGCGAGTCCAAATAAATTTGAATTCATTACATTACTTATTGTTATTGCTGTTAATATAATTAATATTATTATTGTTATAATCAGTGCAACTAATGTAATACCTCTTTCTCTTCTCATATGTTTTCATCTCCTTTTTATTTTATATATCTTAACAAATTAAAATTAAATGAACACCAATTTTAATTATCAAATATGTATATATATACAAAAAGACACACATTTCTTATACTCTAAAAAGTATAAGTCCTGTGTGTCCTTATATTATCTTTTTCTTTTAATATACCTGTGTGTGTGTGTGTGTGTGTAGAGCCTCTAAGGTTCTAGCCTTTGTCATCTTTCGTTTTCCTCCATGTTTTCTTAACTTATAAATCAATTCAAATTTATTATATACTATATTTTTACTTCTGTCTACTAAAATTGTTAATTTGTAATATATTCTTAATATTTTCGTAATATTTATAGTTATAACTTAAGGTCACTTTATTAATATAAAATAATTAAATGATAAAAATTATATATTTTCTTTAATTATTTCTTCTACTTCTTTTTTGCTTAGTTCTACTATATCACAAATATCTTCCAATGACATATGTTTTTTATACATATTTAGTACAACTTGCTTTTGTTTTTCTTCTTTGCCGTTCATTTCTTTCTGTTCTTCCATAGGAAATTTTATCCCTTAAGTCTACTATCCTTTGTTCATATATCTCTCTTTTCTCTGGGTCTGATAATAACATCTCTAATTCTTCTTGCGCCTCTCGTAATTCTTGCTCTGCACTTTTTATCTTTGCCATATCTTCTGCCCCCTCCGCTTTTATAAATCTTATCCAATTATCCTCTGGCCTCTCTTCTCCGTCCTTCTTTGAACTTACCTAGTTCTATTACATGTATCTCTAAGTCATCTGTAAACTTCGTATCTAAATGTTCTTCTTCTCTTATACTCCACTTCGTATGATATCTTTCTATACCTTTTGTTATCTTTAAGTTCTCTTTCGATATTAGTATCGCTATCGTTTTATCTAATTCCTCATAACTCTCTTTTCTCTTTAAATCTTGTACGTATGCTTCTGACCAATAATATAATAGCCTCTCTGGCATGCAATCTAATCTTGTATATTGCATCTCTATTATTACTTTTGTTCCATCATCTATCTCTGCTTTTACATCTATTCTCCCTATTTTGTCAAATACTTCTTTTCCTATCATCCTTTTATTTTTGTCTAGGCTTATTTTCTTTATCTTTATTCCTAGTATTTTCTCTAAAAAACTTTTTGTTATTCTTTCGTTTCCTACTTTTCCAAATATTCTTTGAAATAATAAATCATTTGCTACTTTTAAATATTCTTCTTGTTTTTTGTTCATATTTTGTTTCCTTTCTAATTATACATTAATTTATTAGTTTAATCAAGGTATAATGTTCATATATTTTGGTTTAATTTTTGATTTTTCTTTGGGAGATTTCCCAATAGATTTGTTTTGTCCTGAGCTAAGATGTAAAAATAAATATTTAAAAAAATAAAATAGATAGAAAGTTTTGATTAAAAATTTAACTTTCTATCTATTTTATATATCATTATATTTTTATTGTCAAGAAATATTTTTCGACAAAATATGACATTTGTTAGAATTATTTAATTACAGTGCACCACCTTACCGCATAAGCAATTAGGAATCGTAACACCTAAGAGATACTTATCCTCATTTTTATTATATATACTACTCCTACTCAGCCACTACTCTGATATCGGGTAATTGATAGTTACAACAGGGCGAACGCCATAAGTAATTGGATCCGAGAACGCCCCATTAGTCGCAATTTGCCATAACGATCCAAAAAAATCATCGCCACCCAAAGTATTTACAAAAAATCCAATCCAGTCAAGCGTATAGGTGATGAGGATAAAGCGAGAAGCAACCCAATACCTGCCCTCCAAATTAGCAACACCATAATAGCTCATTCTTACTAAATCATCTTCATCGTATATATCTCCTTCTTTTCCTCGTCCATTATATGAAGAGAGAAATTGTTGTTCATTATTTGCCCACTCTGTTATTAGGTCTGATTTGAATTTAGTTTCAGTATTATCTATTGCTGCTCCTACACTTCTTACTTTAATTGCACTTTTATTTGTTACTACTTCTTTGCATTTGTCATTTATCTTTTTTATTGCTTCATTATAATCTTCTATGGATTTTTCTAAGCCCTCAACAACTGGATAGTCACTTGATGCAACTGCCTGCTTTCCTAATGTTAATTCTCCCAAAACATCTGGACTTACTATATCTACTGTTCCATTTTGGTTATCTTTTATTATTGTCCAATCTTTTTTATTTTCATCGCTTCCATCATAACTATATTGTACTGTTTTTCCTTCATTTCCTCTTGGTTCATATATCTTTGTTAAAGTAGTCGAAAAAACTTTCCCCATTCCAATTTTTACTGTCACTCTATATACTTTATCTTCATATTTTATGTATACATTCTTATTTGGTTCTTCTTCTCTATATAATGCAGCACCTCTAGAAGTCAATCCTGATATTTTATCACTAATATCTGTTTTCATCTCTTTGTCTGGTGTAAATTTTAAGGTACTAATATCTCCAAAAATAGATTCTACTATATTTGATATTTCACTCATATCTCTTCCTGTTTTTTCTTTCCCTAAAATATATCTGTATAAATCTTCATCTGGTCGTTTTCCTATTGTTTCTACCCTACTTAATAAATTATCTATCGTTCCAGATTCTTCTTTTCCTGCTTGTATATAATTCTCCGCTGCTCCTTTTGCAAGTCCAAATAGGTTTGAATTCACTACATTGCTTATCGTTATTGCTGTTAATATAATTAATATTATTATTGTTATAATTAGTGCAATTAATGTAATACCTCTTTCTTTTCTCATATGTTTTCATCTCCTTTTTATTTTAATAAATTAAAATTAAATGAACGTCAATTTTAATTTATTAAATATGTATTATACAAAAAGACACACATTATTTTATACTCTAAAAAGTATAAGTCCTGTGTGTCCTTATATTATCTTTTTCTTCTAATACGCTGTGTGTGTGTGTAGAGCCTCTAAGGTTCTAGCCTTCGTCATCTTTCGTTTTCCTCCGTGTTTTTTCTTAACTTATAAATTAATTCAAATTCATTATATACTATATTTTTACTTCTGTCTACTAAAATTGTTAATTTGTAATATATTCTTAATATTTCTGTAATATTTTTTGCATTTTTATTTTATATATAGCTCATCATCTTTTACATCAACTTTCACATTTGTATTTGGCAAAATTTCTCCAGTTAAGATCTTTCTTGCAATTAGAGTTTCTAATTTTCTTTGAACAAATCTTTTAAGTGGTCTTGCTCCATATATTTCGTCATAACCATTATCTATTAGATAATTTTTTGCTGATTTTGTTAATTCTAAGCTTATATTTTTATCTTCTAGCCTTTTCTCTAGATCTTTTATTAATAGTTCTAATATTTTCGAAATTTCACTCTTTAATAATGGTTTATAGAAGATTATCTCATCTAATCTATTTAAAAATTCTGGTCTGAAACTTTGTTTAAGTAACATATTTACTTTTTCTTTTGCCTCGTTTGTTATTTCTCCATTTTCTGTTATTCCTTCTAAGATATAATCTGATCCTAAATTTGATGTTAATATTATTATTGTATTTTTAAAATCTACTGTCCTTCCTTGTGAATCTGTAATACGACCGTCGTCTAGAACTTGAAGTAATATATTAAATACATCTGGATGAGCTTTTTCTATCTCATCAAAAAGAATAACTGAATATGGCTTTCTTCTAACAGCTTCTGTAAGCTGTCCTCCTTCTTCATATCCTACATATCCAGGAGGTGCACCAATTAATCTTGATACAGAGAATTTTTCCATATATTCTGACATATCAATTCTTATAATATTGTGTTCATCATCGAATAAACTTTCTGCGAGTGACTTTGCGAGCTCAGTTTTTCCAACCCCTGTTGGTCCTAAGAACATAAATGAACCTATTGGTCTTGCTGGATTTCCTATTCCTGCTCTTGAACGCATTATTGCTTCTGATACTTTTTCTACTGCTTCATCTTGACCAATTACTCTTTTATGAAGTATTTCATCTAGATGTAATATTTTTTCCTTTTCTCCTTCCATAAGTTTAGTAACTGGTATTCCTGTCCATCTTGAAATTATCTTCGTTATCTCATCCTCTGTAACTTTATTTCTTAAAAATCCGTCTTCTTTACTTTTTTCAGATAATTTTTCTTCTTTTTCTAATTCTTTTTGTAATTCTGGCAATTTTCCATATTTTAGTTCTGCTGCTTTGTTTAATTCATATTCTCTTTCTGATTTCTCTATTTCTGCATTTACCTTTTCTATTTCTTCTCTTAATTTTTGAACTTTACTTATTGCTTGTTTTTCATTTTCCCATTTTGCTTTCATTCCGTCTAATTTTGTTTTTAACTCTGATTTTTCTTTTTGAATATCTGATAAACGCTTTTTAGATATTTCATCTTTTTCTTTACTCAATGCAGTTTCTTCTATTTCTAATTGCATTATTTTTCTTGATACTTCATCAAGTTCTGTTGGCATTGATTCCATTTCTGTTTTTATCATAGCACAGGCTTCATCTATTAAGTCTATTGCTTTATCTGGTAAAAATCTGTCTGATATATATCTATGTGATAGAGTTGCTGCTGCAATTAAACTATTATCTGATATTTTTACTCCATGATATACTTCATATCTTTCTTTCAATCCTCTTAATATTGATATTGTATCTTCTACTGTTGGTTCATCAACTAGCACTGGTTGAAAACGTCTTTCTAGTGCTTGGTCTTTCTCGATATATTCCCTATATTCATTTAAAGTAGTCGCACCTATACAATGAAGCTCTCCTCTTGCAAGCATTGGTTTAAGTAAATTTCCTGCATCCATTGCTCCGTCTGTTTTTCCTGCTCCAACTATTGTATGGATTTCATCTATAAATAGTATTATTCTGCCTTCACTCTTTTTGATTTCTTGAAGTACTGCTTTTAATCTTTCTTCAAACTCTCCTCTATATTTTGCTCCTGCAACTAATGAACCCATATCAAGTGAAAATATAGTACAATTTTTTAATCCTTCAGGGACATCCCCTCTTACAATTCTTAGGGCTAACCCTTCTGCTATTGCTGTTTTACCAACACCTGGTTCACCAATTAAGCAAGGATTATTTTTTGTTTTTCTTGATAATATCCTAATTACATTTCTAATTTCTGTATCTCTTCCTATTACTGGATCTAATTTTTGTTTTCTTGCAAGTTCTACCAAATCTTGTCCATATTTTTTAAGAGCATCATAAGTTTCTTCTGGATTATCAGTAGTAACCCTAGTGTTTCCTCTAACATCAGCTAGCACTTTTAAAAATTCATTTTTTGTAATATTGCTTTTTCTTAGCAGATCTTTGACATCTCTATTACTATTATCAAATATAGCAAGCATTATGTGTTCTACAGATACATAATCATCTTTCATACTCTTTGCTATATTTTCAGCATTTGCAAGTATTAAATCTACATTTTGTGATACATATATTCCGGTCTTTTGGTCTTGCTCCTCCTGTTATTTTAGGTTTTTTAGCTATTTTTTCTCTTATATCTTTTTCAAATTGTTCTTCATTTGCTATCTTTTTTAGGAGCTCTTTTATTAAACTATTTTCTTGCTCTAATAGTGCCAAAATTAAATGTTCTTCTTCTATTTGTGCATTTTGATTTTGAACTGCCAAATTTTGAGCCTCTTGTACTGCCTCTAATGACTTTTGTGTAAATTTTTGTATATTCATTTAACTCACTCTCCTTTAAATTTCGTATTTTAAAAGCACATACATTATGTATGATGTGCTTTTTTCTCAACATATATAATTATACTACATAAAATTAGCACTGTCAATAGGAGAGTGCTAATTTGTTTATTTTATATTTAAAAGGGTAATATTACCCTTTTTATTTACATTTCAACTATCTTTTCCCAAGGTAAATCATCTTTACCAAAATGTCCATAGTTAGTCGTTTTCGCATAAATAGGCTTCCTTAAACCAAGATATTTTATAATTCCGTCTGGTGTTAAATCAAACTTATCTTTTATCTTCTTCTCAATCTCTTCTTCTGGAATAGTGTTAGTTCCAAAAGTATTTACATATACAGAAATTGGCTCCTTAAGTCCTATTCCGTAAGAAACTTGTATTTCACATTTCTTTGCATATCCATTTGCAACAACATTTTTTGCAATATGTCGAAGCATATATGCAGCGCTACGATCCACTTTTGTTGCGTCTTTTCCAGAAAAAGCTCCTCCACCATGTCTTGCATATCCACCATAAGTATCAACTATTATTTTTCTTCCTGTTAATCCTGTATCTCCTAGGGGTCCTCCTATTACAAACCTTCCGGTTGGATTTACATAGTACTTAGTATTCTCATCTAGATACTTTTCGTCTATTATTTCTTTTATAACTTTTTCTATAATATCTTTTTTTAACTGTTCAAGTGAAACGCTTTCATCATGCTGATTAGATATTAAAACTGTTTCTATTCTTTTTGGTTTATCATCTTCATATTCAACTGTCACCTGTGTTTTTCCATCAGGTCCAAGATATTGTAATATTCCCTTTTTTCTTACTTCCGTAAGTCTTTTAGCAAGTTTATGTGCTATTGCTATTGCAAATGGCATATATTCTTCTGTATCACAATTTGCATACCCGAACATTATGCCTTGATCTCCAGCTCCTCCTACATCAACACCTTGTGCAATGTCTGAACTTTGCTTTGTAATATTTATATCTATTTCACAATTTTCAGAGTCTATATCTATTCCTTTTCCTTTGTACCCTATTCCTTTAAGAACTTCTCTTGCGATTTTCTCTATATCTAATTTTGCATTTGTATTAAGTTGTCCAGCTATTGTAATTTTATCATTAGATGCAAATGTTTCTATTGCAACTCTTGAATATTCATCTTGCTCTAAACATTTATCTAGTATTGTATCTGATATTAAATCACATAGTTTATCTGGATGTCCTTCTGTCACACTCTCTGATGTGAATAAATACTTTTTCATTTCTTATTTCATTCCTTTCTGCTATTATATCAATTTTAATCTTACAAGTTCATCTAATACAATTATAAACATTGAGTGAGACCAACCAAGTCCTATTACCCATTCTGATTGCATTTTATCATTATTTACTTGTTCAGCTAGGAAACCATTTTTTGTGCTTGATTTTACAACAAATTCAAAGCATTCCTTTGCTCTATTATACTCTTTTATTTCTAAATAGTATAGTGCCATCCATAAAGTTGCAATTACCCATGGCTTGTCCATTGTATAATGATCATTTTCGAATCTTAAATATCCACCTGTATATGTTCTTAAGTTCATATTCATTCGTTCTATAGTATTTGTAACTTTTTTCTCTTTTGGTGAGAACATCTTAAATGGAGTAACCGCTCCAAGTATACTAATATCTAATCTTTTATCTTCTTCATTTCTTACAAAACTCTTTTTCTCATCATCATATAATTTGTTTAATACATATTTTTTTATTTTTATTGATTGTTTAGCCATAATATCTTTTTGTTCATCTATTGTTTCTTGCTTTAATCTATTTTCTTTTAAATCATCTTCTAGTTCACTATATATTTTTTGCATTGCTTGATATGCTGCAAATATTGAGCTAAGTGAATATATAGATACTCCTTCAAACATCTCCCAAATATCATAACTAACTCTCATTTTATTTTTATTTTCTAATATATCATCAATATATTTTTGTAAAAATTTTACTGCCTTTTCTACCATTTTTAAGTTATCCTTTAAGAACTTCTTGTCTTTTGTTCTAGTATAATGGTCATAAACTCCATACACAATACTTGCCGTTTCATCTATTTGATAACCCCAGCAAGGTGCTAAAGTTCCATCTGTAAAGAATCTCTGTTCCCACATTCCATTTTTTGATTGTGTGTTTTTGCAAAATACTTTATAAAATTTCTCTGTTTCCTTTTCCATTTTAAGTATATCTTGTGCTTTTGTAATATACACAGCATCTCTTGGCCAACAGTAAGAATATCTACCACACTTTGAGAACTTTTCATCTATCTCCATTGCTGCAACCATTCCACCTGTCGTTTGGTTTGTAAGTAAAGGAAATAAAAGTATCGTTCTTGTATAAATTCTTCTTATTAATTCTTTATATGTATTTCCTTCTATAATAAAGTCCATATGACTTATTATATATTTTCTCCAATATTTCTTAGTACTTTGCAACTCTTTTTCTGCATCTATCTTTTTAAGTTTCTCTATTTGGTTTTCTATGTCTTCAAAATTATTTTTTTCTCTATTATCAGAAACATATATAAAGATACTAAATTCTTTTTTCTCATCAGGTTTTAATACACCTAAATCATAACTTACAGCTGATGAATTTGACATACCAATATAATCTTTATCTTGTAAAATTGCTCCCTGGATTGCTTCATCTGTACCATTTATTTTATATCCATTCATTTTTAAATCATTTGTTACATAAGCCATGTTATATCCATGTGAATATTGCAAAATACCATTATCTATAACTTTAGTTCCTACAAAATTATTATCATCACTAAGCATTTTTGAATGAATTAAAAATTTTATATCAAGTGGTATATCATGTTCATTTATAAATGTATATTTTCGTATAATTACATTGTTTGTCATAGGCACAAAATCAGTTTGTATCATTCTTAGATTGAAATATGTATTTTTTATTTCTGTTTTTAAAACATTAGTATCTTCTATGTAATGTTGCTCATATACATTATTTACATCATTGTGTAAATAAATAATTCCAGAATCATTTATTTTAATTCCCATATGCATAAAATCTATATATTGTCTAAAATCAATATTGGGATAGCAAACTCTAACTATTTCTCCATTTTGTGTTAATCCTACTCTTAACTCTTTATTACCTATAATAGCATCATTTTGGTATGTTTTCATTTATTTTATCTTCCCTTCTTCTTATGTCCAATTAATAATTTTATTCTATTATACTAACAATAATATCTTCAATTTCTTTTAGCTTAACTCTTATACTATCAACTTCATTTTCTTTTATTTCATTTGTTAATATTTCATTCTTTAGTATATTTTCCATATCTGTCATTTCATCACGTAATACTTTTACTTTATTTACTATTTCAAGTTTTTGTATTCTCTTTGTTGATTCAAGTTCTAATCTACCGTCTAATAAAACATTATTTTCTTCTACTTTATATATTTCTCCATATTTAGGTATTGTAACTGGTATATTAGTTTCTTCTAATATTTTTTCTTTTAATACCTCTTGAGATTCTTTTTCACCATGTACTAATATTATTTGCTTTGGTTTGCTAATAAATGAATATATAAAATTCATTAGCCATTCTTGATCCGCATGGCCTGAATAGCCTTCTATATATTCTATTCTAGCATTTACTGCTATTTCTTCTCCAAAAATTTTTACCTTTTTAGCACCTTCTACTATTCTTCTACCTAGTGTCCCTGCTGCTTGATATCCAACAAATAATATAGTGTTTTTTGAATTCCATAGATTATGTTTTAAGTGATGTTTTATTCTTCCTACATCACACATACCACTTGCTGATATTATTATTGAAGGTTCTTCTATTTCATTAAGTGCCTTAGATTCTTCTGCTGTCCTTGTAAATTTAAGTCCATTAAATTCTAGTGGATCATCTCCACTTTCTATCTCTTCTCTTACTTCATCATCAAATAGATCATCATTTTGTTTAAATATCTCTGTTGCTGATATAGCAAGAGGGCTATCTACATATACAGGTGTCTCCATTAATAATCTATATTTATTTATAAATGACTCATCTTTTGTATTTTCTTTTATCTTGTTTAATTCATACAAAATTTCTTGTGTTCTTCCGTACAGCAAATGTTGGAATTACTACATTTCCTCCACCTTTTATGGTTTCATACACAATATTCAAAAACATCTTAGCTTTATCATTATTTTTCATATGGATTCTATTTCCATACGTTGATTCCATTACTAAATAATCTGCTGATTCAATCATTGTTGGTGAAGCTAAAAGTGGTATATCATTATTGCCTAAATCCCCTGTAAATACTATTTTTTCTACTTTATCATTTTCTTTAATCCAAATTTCTATTATGGCAGACCCTAGCATGTGTCCTGCATCATTAAATCTAACTGTAATATTTTCATCTATCTCTACTAATTCATTATAATTTACACTTCTTAAAAGTTCTAATGAATTTTGTGCATCTTCTGCAGTATATAGTGGAGGAAATCCAAGTTTTCCCTCTCTCTTTCTTTTTCTATTTTTCCATTCTACTTCCATTTCTTGTATATGTCCGCTATCTGGAAGCATTATTGTGCACAAATCACAAGTTGCCTTAGTTGCATAGATTGGTCTTCTATATCCATCTACATATAATTTTGGTATCCTTCCAGAATGGTCTATATGTGCATGAGTAAGTAGCATGAAATCTATTTCATTTACATTAAATGCAAATTCATCATAGTTTTTATCTTCCTCTTTTGAACTTCCTTGAAAAAGTCCACAATCTACTAAAAATTTCTTACCTGCCGCTTCGACTAAAAAATTTGAACCTGTAACACCTTCTGCAGCACCTAAAAATGTAATTTTCATATATTATTTATCCTTTCATTTTTATTTTGCAAATACTTTTACTTTTTTTCTATTTTTAATCTCAATTTTTTTAGAATTTCCAATTTCAAATCTTAGTTCTAGAACATCTCCATCATATATTTCTACTTCTATATTCTTATCATTTTTTTCTATTTGTACGTTAACATTTGCTAAATTCATGATTCTAGTTTCAAGTATAGGTTTTATTATTTTTATATCTGTTTCCAAGTCCTTAGTTATACTATTTATTGCCTTTAATTCATATAACTTTGAGATTACTTTTTCTATCAATTCTTGAATTTCATCTTGAAGTGGTTCAACATCTTTTATAAATCTTTCTTCATCATATACAATAAAATTGTAATATCTCAAAACATATAAAAATTGTAACAACTCTTTCTTTTGTTCTACTTCTTCTACTTTTTCTATTTTTTCTTCTAAGCACTTTATAAATACTTTTTGAAGTTCTACTTTATATTTTTCTTTGTTTCTATCATTTTTAATTTCTTTTAATAGATCAAGATTTTTTTCAAGTTTTTCTTTCCTTTTTATATATTTTTTTGCATCAAGTAATTCATTTGCATCTTCTATATCATTTAATGCTTTTTTTCTTTCCTTTTTTAATATTCCCGCTAAATTACTTACATTAAATATTTTTTTATATTCAGATAAAGATGCATTTCTTCTTTCAAATTCTTCAGCAAGAAGAATTTGATCATTTAGCATTTTATCTATTTTTTCAATTTCCTTGCCTTTTTCTTTTTTTACTTTTGTAAGTTCTGCTACTAAGTTTTGTGTATCACTCAATCTTTTAAGTTCTTTTTCGTCCCAAGATTTTTCATCTTCTAATCTTGCTTTTTCATTTTTATTTCTCTGTGTGCAAACTATAATTGCTATCTTATATACTAAGTTTAATAATTTTTCTATTTTTTTTGGATTATACTCTGATTTTAGTTTATCTTCAAACTTTTCAAGCAATTCTTTTTGATATTCTTGTTTCATCCAATTATCTAAGAAATCAAAGCCTAGTAAAATTAATAAATTTTGATATATAAGATTACAATCGATATTGCTTATCTCACTTGGGATAGTATTCCAAGACCAAGCATTAAAATCTCGTATTATTTCTATATTGTTTATATCTCTTCCTTCATTCAAAAGCTCTGGCAAAGCAATTCTAATGATATTATATTTTTCATCTAAATACATTTTTGTATCATTCATTTTAAATAATGCATAAAGCATTGCCCTTTCAGAAGGAAATACTCTTATAGAATTTGATATAGTATCAACACTGCATAACTCATGGCTTTCTATAAGTTTTTCCCCTTCTTCAGTATTTGGTTTTGCAAGTTCAATTTTAGTACATTTATCAATTATCTTAATTATATTTTCTATATATTCATTTTTATTTTCTACATTTATTTTTATATTAGAATAATCATTATATGATGTAGATATTTTATATAACATACTAAGTAGGAGATTTTTAACATCTCCTGAAAATTTCTTCTTCGCTAAAACAGTTTCTAACTTATAATTGTTACTTTGGAACATTGATAAGATATCATTTGTTTTCATTAATTCTTTCCCTTTCTAAAGGTTTATTCTTCTGAATCATTATTTGTGGCAGGTTCAGTTCCCATCTTTAATTCTTGCCATCTCTCTTTAGTTATTAATACTTCTCTTGGTTTACTTCCCTGATAGCCTGATATTATACCTCTTTCTGCCATTTGGTCTATTATTCTTCCAGCCCTTGCATATCCTACTTTTAGTCTTCTTTGTATAAATGATGTTGAAGCTTGACCATATTCTATAACTTCCTCAATTGCTTCTTCAAGTTTTGGATCTACATCATCTGTTTCTTCATCCTCAGCTATCTCTTTATCTGTCTTATTTGCATTTTCAATTGATTCAATTATATCTGTATTATATGTTGTTTCTCCATCTCTCTTTAAGAAGTCTACTATCTTTTCAACCTCTTTATCTGATACAAATGTACCCTGTACTCTTATTGGTTTTGAGCTTCCTGTTGGATAATATAGCATATCTCCTTTTCCAAGAAGTTTCTCAGCACCTGTCATATCAAGAATTGTTCTTGAATCTATTTGTGATGATACTGCAAATGCAATTCTTGATGGGATATTTGCTTTGATTAATCCTGTGATTACATCAACAGATGGTCTTTGAGTTGCTATAACTAGATGCATTCCTGCAGCTCTTGCCTTTTGTGCAAGCCTACATATCGCATCCTCTACATCTTTTGCAGCAACCATCATTAAATCTGCAAGCTCGTCTATTATTATTACTATCTGTGGCATTTTTACATTTTGTTCTTCTTCAGTACCATTTTCTAATGCTTTGTTATATCCTTTTATATCTCTTACACCTTTAGCTGCAAATTTTGCATATCTGTCTTCCATTTCTTGTACTGCCCAAGCAAGTGCGCCTGCTGCTTTTCTTGGGTCAGTTACAACTGGTATTAGAAGATGTGGTATTCCATTATATACTGAAAGTTCAACTATCTTTGGATCTACCATAAGAAGTTTTACTTCGCTTGGTTTAGCTTTATATATAATACTTGTAATCATTGTATTGATACATACACTCTTTCCAGAACCTGTACTACCTGCAACAAGTAAATGTGGCATTTTTGCTATATCAATTATTACTCTTTTACCACTTACATCTTTTCCAAGTCCCATAGAAAGTTTTGCATCAGATGTTGCAAATTCTTCTGAGTCTATTACATCTCTTAAATGTACAACTTCTGTTTCTTTATTTGGTATCTCTATTCCAACAGCTTGTTTTCCAGGTATTGGTGCTTCGATTCTTATGCTTTGTGCTGCTAAATTTAATGCTATATCATCTGCAAGATTTGCGATTTTGCTTACCCTTACACCTTCTGCTGGTTTTAATTCATATCTTGTAATTGCAGGTCCAACAGAAACATCTTCTACTTTTGCTGTAACTCCAAAACTATGAAGTGTCTTTTGTAATTTTAAAGCATTATCTGCAATAGTTTTCTTTTCTGATCTTACTTTTCTGCCACCAGCACTTTCTAGTAACGCAATTGGTGGAAATTCATAGTTTTGGTCATCAACAACTTGTGCATGCTCTAACTGTAATACTTGTTTTGTTTTATCTTCTTTCTGTTCTTCAGTTTCTTTAAATAAATTTGCTTCTATAAAATCAGTTTGTTTAATTTTGCCATTATCTTTCTCTTTTTCTTCAAATGCTAAAGGTATATCATGATCAAATTTTTGTACTTGATTTGTTTCTTCATCATCATCTGCAAAAGGATTTGGCATTATAGTTGAATGTAAATTTTTCTTTTTTTCCTTTTTTCTTTTTTCTTTCTTTGGCTCTATAATTTCTTCTTCCTCTTCATCATCATCATCTTCTTCATATTCTCTTGCTTCTCTTATCTTTTCAGATATAGAATCTATTAATTCAGCAGGTTTAATTCCAAATGTAAATATTGCAAGAAGTATTGCAGCTCCTATCAAAACAACATTCGTTCCCAAAGGGCCTATCATTTTAGTCATAGGAACTGCAACAAGAGCTCCTATTACTCCTCCACCTTTGTTTTCTGTTCCCATATCATAAGATTGAGATACAATTTCTTGAAAATCATCTTCTATGTTTAATGTTTTACTTTTGCTAGATAATTGCATTGATGTTATAAATGCACATACACATAGTATTATTATTAAATATTGTGCTATCTTTGGCATAACAAATTCTTTTTCTTCTTTTATTAAGGTTATTCCAATTAAAAATGTTCCAATAGGTACTAGATATTTAATCCACCCCATTAATCCACCTAGCATTGGACTTAGGTGTTCTCCAATATATCCTGATTGTACATAAATTAGTACAGCTAATAATATACTAAAAATCATAACAACAATTGCATGTATATATGCATCTTGCTTAGCTTTTTTCTTTCTTGTAACTTTTCTTTTTCTTCCCATGTTTTTCTCCTATTTTGCATTTTATCATATTTTTACAAATTATATTTTATCATTGGGGCAATCAAATTGCAATGTTTTTAGAAAAATAATAGAAAAATTGTTGTTAATGCTATTAATATCAAAAGTCAGTGAAATTTTTTTAAATTTCACTGACTTTTATCTTTAATACTAAGAACTTTCTAAATGCAGATATACTAATGTATCTCTATTTAGTAACTTCTAAATTGCTTACATCTTGTTGCCTTGTAGTTTTATATATCTCATCTCTAAAATCATTAGTTTTATTTTTTAATGTATAATATATTTCACTTCTTACAGCACTAGATTTTTTTAGCTCTGTTTTGTCGCTAACTACTTTTGCATCTTCTACCAAAGCATCATAGAATTTTTGAACATATTCTTTTACATTTATAGAATCATCTAGTTTTTCTAGATTTCTTTGAACTTCATCAAATCTTGCTTCTTTATAATCACTAAAATCACTAAACTTTCCATCTGTAATTTTTTCAAGTGCCATTTTGTCGGTCTTATAATTTGCGTCTCCTAAGCTAAGAGTTTCAAAATTATTATATATTTTGCGAGGTACATAGTGAATGTTACTTGCATATTCTACTAATCCATCATCATATCCTTTGTATCCTAGCATTTCATAACTTATCCATTTTAATGAATATGAGTCAGGTCTTCCATCAGGATTATTTGGTTGATACCAGTGAACCCTATCAAAACCTTCTCCTCCATATCTGTTAGATCCCAAAGAGGATTCAGAGACTGCACCTGGAATAAGTAAAATTCTATTATCTATCAAATCATTTATTGTTTTTAATTCTACATTGAATTCATCTAATGCATTTAATCTTGTATATTTTGTCGTTTCACGAGCACGGTATCTTGCATACTCATCATCTGCATAAGTTTTTCCATTAGGAAGCACTTTATTTTCATTTGGATAAGATGCTTGAACTGCAAGTACTTTTTGAGTTTCCGAATCTAATTGTAAAAATGCCTGTGCTTCAATATAATCCATCATATATATCGTTTCAAAAACTTTTCTGTAAAAGTCTTGTATATTTTGTTTACTATTTATTCTATCAGCTGTTAAGTTATTGCCTACCTTTACATTATCATTAAATCTCATTGATAAGTTCATAACAATTCCAAACTCGCCAAATGATTGCATGAAGAATGAATCTGCATAGTCTTCACCACCAGCATCAAATCTTCTTCCATTATCTTTAAAGAAAACTTTTGCATCTATTAAATGGGCTGATTCGTGAGACCAAGTTCTAAATGTTACATGTGATGTGTCATTTTCTCCTTCTGGTGCTAAAGTACTATCAAGTATTCCTGCTGCTTGCCACTCTAGACGTGGGCCCCAAGCTGCTGCATTTACTCCTGCTGCCGCTGCCCAAAGACCTGTTGCTTCAACGAAGTTTTTATGGAATGGTTCAGTTGTTGTTAATTGTGTATTATATACACTTCCTCCAGTTTCTGTTTTTGTAAGTCTTTTATCTATATGATATATAAGTGCATTATTTAGTATCTTTTCATCACCTAGTATAGAATATAATGTTTCAAAATACCTTTTCATTCTTGTTGTATAAGTACCTAGTTTTTCCATAAATTTCTCTACTTCAGCTGGATCATTTGGATTTTGCATATAAGTTCTTTGAGCACCTATTGCGTATTGTACAGGGCTAGATATTACATAGGCTGCAGTTTCTGGAAGTGTTAACATAGGTAAGAATTGTTTTAAAATTTCGTCATTACTTGTTGAGATAAAGTGATCCCACAAAGTATATTTAACTTCTGGATGTCCATCAACGCCAAATTCTGTAATTATTCCTTTAAATTGATTATGTGTCCACTCGCTCATTTCATGATCACTAAATTTTGTTACTACATATTCTACAAATTTAGGTACAGTATCAAGCTTAGTATAACTACTAAGTATCGCTTTATAACTTGAGTTTGTTGAGCCTGTATTAAAATTATTTCCTGTTTTATCTCCCAAATATAAATCAGCAATTTTTTCAGGTGTTAAGCTATTGTCAAAGCAATCCATATTAAACATTATGAAGTCGTATATTTTCATGCCATCAACATCTAAGTCATAAAATCTTCTAAAGTAATTATAAGTATATAAAACTTTTTCTATTCTTTTATCCTTTTTTAGTTGTTTTTCAATATAATTGTTAATGCTTTCATCATTTGTTGTGCTAGTGTAATCACTATTAGATATATATTTTAATACAAAATCTTTTAATTCATTTTTTGTTGTTTCATTATAGAAATCTTTATATAGTCTAGAGCTAGAATTTGTTGTTAAAATATCTAAATTAGTAGTATAATCTAGGCTTTTTAAATAATTAACTATATTATTTACAAGTTGAGAATCACTATTAATTACATATCGATCGTAACTATAATCAATTCCTAGTTTGTCAATTCTATAAGATGCAATCATATCATACATTCTGTCATAAGTAACATCATATTCGCATTTACTTCCATCAGTAAATATTATTTTTATTTTATTTAGTTTTTTATAATCACTTGTTGTTAGATAAGTTACTATACCTCCATTTTTATCTACTGGCAAGATATATTGTATCTCTTTATTTAAAAGATTAGTATCTTTTACAGACTTAGCTGTGTCAACAATTTTTTCAATGTTGTAGAAAGGCATTAATTTTGCCAAGTTATTATATAAATTTTCTTTGCTTTTATCGTAATCTGTTACATTGCTATGCTCATCTTCTTTAACTTCAATATTAAATATAGGTAAATTTTCATACGAAATATTATCTATTTTCCATATACTTTCATCAAAGTTTGCCCTTTCTTTAAACAAACTATCTGTAATTTCTTCTTTAGTAATATTTGTAACTCCCTCTACTTCATTTTTATTTTCTGATGTTGAACAAAGATAATTATTCTTTAATTCTTTGTGAAGACCTACAAAATTGTTTGTTCCTATAGATATATTATTTTCATAAGTAGTTAATCTATTATTATATGCATCTGCAAAATTTGCATTGTTACTGGTTACTTTAACACAATTATTAATTATATTACTAGACAATGCATTTCCAATAAATGCGTTTGTATAATTCCATCCACCTAGCATAGCTCCTTGTGAGTAACAGTTTTTAACTGTAGTTGAATCTTTTGTACATCCTATAAATGTACCATTTTGCTGTTCGCTTCCTCCTGCTTGTAATCGAACATTAATTGATCTACACTCTTCAACTGTTGTGTTAGAGGCTGTTCCTATTAAAGAACCATTTCCTGCACCATTTGAACCATTTTTATTAAATTTATCTATTAAAATATGTTTAATAGTAGCACCCTCTGTAGTATTTGCCAAAGCTGCGTGCCCCTCAGCTCCTAAAGTAACATTTACAATATTTAAATTTTGAACCTCACCAGTTATTTTATTAAATAATGGCTTAGTTAAATTTTTTATAGTAAATCCATTACCATTAAACTTTCCAGCATAATCATTCGTAACATAAGTATTTCCGTCTACACTTAAACTACTTGCATCATAATTTTTAGTTAAAGTTACATCATTTCCACTATTTAATTCTTCAAGTAAAAACCTAAATGCATCAGATGGGTGATATTCATTCTTAGCTTCACCATCTTTAATAGTTCCATATTCTATTCTTATATTTTGATTTGTATTAGAATCTTCTAATGTTACAAAATCAAAATCTAATACTAAAATTAGTGCATCACCTTCTACAACTTCTTTTATTCTAGCTTGAACTGTAGGAAGAGAATCCATTTTAATTTCAACAAAATATTTATCTTTATGATTCTTTATATCTTCTACATTTACTGTGTCTTTAAGATTAATCTCTTCATAGCCATCTTTCTCTTCTATCTTATACAAGTTAATATCTGTAATATCTTTAAGTTCTATTTTATTTTCATCTAAAGATATAAGTTCATCTAAAATGACTACATTATCTCTATAATTTTCACTATCTTCGTCTTTATCAATGTCTCTATCATAATCAGCTGTTACTTTGATATAATATCTTAAAGAATTTTTCTCTTTATTAAACGATATTTCATTTTCATAATCATTATTGTATAAAATCTTATCATTCTCATCTTTTATTTCAATTTTTGCCCTGCCTATTATAGAGTTATCTGCATCTTTTAAAGTAGATAATACTTGCAAAGAATTTCCTAAATCTTTATAGCTATAGTCATCTATTTTAATAATATCTTTTAAAACTTCAAGTTCAAAAGTATAAGGTACCTCTAGTGTAACTTCTTTACCATTATTTAAGACAATACCAGTAACCTTTATTTGCTTTTCTCCAGAACTACTATATCCATCTAATAATAGGCTATATGTATCTTCTTTTTTAGATATATTGTATTCTTTATCATCAATAATTACGCTTTCTACTAGTATTCCTGCATCACTATCTATTCCTGTAATCTTAAAGTTAAGATTTATCTTTTCATTTTTTTCAAAATATTTATTATTCTTTTTGCTTAGTATTTTACATTCTTCTAGTTTTATATTTTTATATGTATCTTCATCATATAAACCGTACTTAACTCTATATATTTCCCCATTTGTTGTTTCATTTTTATCAGATTGTTCATCATTGTTAAGTGCATCTGTATCTAGGTCAAAACTACCTTTAAATATTAAGTCAAAAATCTTATCTTTTTCAATATTTTCAAAAGTTACGCTATTATTTCCGCTGTGAATTGTTTCTGTCTGTCCATTTAATTCAATTGTGCCGTCTTTAAATCCATCAGGTGTTTCAGTTTCATCTAATGTTACATCAAAATCAAATGTTGCAGAGCCTTTTTCATAATCTTCGCTAACAACAAGATTTTCTACCTTAGGTTTATCTTTTAGTACCTCTATTTCCATAGATTTTTCTTCTACTGAGAAATAGTCATTAAATATTTTATAATATCCATCACTTGCAAGTTCTACTCTATTTGCCTTTAGCTCTATAACTCCTGCATCTTCTGGTACAGTAAGATATACTTTAGACTTAAAACCTGTTATCTGAGACGTAGGATAATTTAGTCCATTAATATTTACGGCTGCTAATCTACCATACGCTCTACCACCGCCATGGTTAGCAACAGCTAAATCTTGAATTTTTTGACTTACTTGAACTTCAAATAGAATTTGATAATCTTTTTGACCTTTAGTTGCATAACTATCTATTTTATTATTTTTACTATCTACCACATACATATTTATAATAGAAATATCTTCTTCGCTATGTGTTAATATCTCTGCTTCTCCTAAACTTTCATCAGTATATACATATTTATCAGAAAGTTCATAATCTGCTAAAACCTTTACCTTAAAACGACCATCAGTATTATTATTATAAGCTACATCAGTTGTAATAGTTTGACCATTTATTGCATCTTCCATTGCAATTTCTTTTGTTCCAGCTATTCTATCGGCTGAATCTACTAGAGCTACTGTTAATTTCTTAGTAGATTGTGTTTCATCATTTAATTTAAACTCTACATTAATTTTTTTGTCTTCACTAGAGTTTGAAACTTTAAGTCCTTCTACTGTAGGTGGATTTTTCAATACAGTATATGTTAGTGTGTTTACTTTATAGTCTTGATTATTTGTAAATGATTTTAAAGTTTCCATATTAACACTATCAAGTGATACTGTATGGTTTCCAGGAGTAACATCTGCTCCAAGAAGTTCAATCTCATAATTGTCATCTTTTAATTTTTTAACTTCACAATTTGAAAGAAGTTTTCCATCATTTGTTATATTAGCATTACTAATTATTTTATTTCTAGTATTAGAACTTTTAAAGCTTAAAACTACTTTTTCGCCTGGCTTAACTGCATCAGTAATAGAGGCATCTGTTAACTCAAAGTTATAATCGCCACCAATCATAAATGAATGAGAAAACATTGTCTGATTGTATAAATTTTCTTTATCCTCTTTATTACTGTCAAGATTATATTTTCCAGTTATTTCAATTAAGTATGTCTTATCCTCTACTATAGGGATATCTTCAACTGTTGTTGTGTCTTTAGCTTCTATTTTGTTGCTTTTTAATACTCTTCCATCATTTTTAATATATACCGTACCATCAATAAATGCTTCATCTTCATCTATTAGGTCAAAACTTAATGTTCCATTTTGATCATTTAAATCAAATTTATTAATATATGGTACATCTTTTAATATCTCTTTTTCTATTTTGAAATTTGTTTCTACATTCTTACCATTGTCTAAAATTACTTCAGTTATATTAAATGTATACTTACCAGCATCCTCTAAATTACCTATTTCTACAAAATAAACTCCTTCACTTGATTCTACATCATAGTACTGACCATTTATTTTTACTCTAGTAACTTTAACGTCTTTTGGAGTAACTTCTGCCATAAATTCAAGTATTATTTCACCTTTTTGGCAATAAATACTATTTTCTTCATTTGACTTTTTTAATGTTACTTTAGTTTTATTAGTTGTATCTTCTGTTGTGTGTCCTGCATCATCTATATCTACATCTCCATCATCATTAGTATCATAATCTGGTTTTTTATCCTCGTCTGGTGGCTTTGGTGCAGGATTTTCATTGTCGTTAACAGTATTATCATTAGTTGTATTATTTGTATTATCATTAGTAGTATTATTTGTATTAGTATTAGTATTTGTATTTGTATTTGTATTGGTATTGGTGTTTGTATTTGGATTAATATTTGAATTAGCTGGATTTGTTTGATCCTGCTTTTTGTCAGTATCATTTCCATTATTTTTATTATCATTGTTATTAGCACTAGATTGATTTGTTTTACTTGTGCTTGTGCTTATATTTTTCTTGCTATTAGTTGCGCTCTTTTTACTAGAGCTGTTTGTACTGCCTGAATTATTTGTTTGACTAGAATTGTTAGTTTGGCTTTCATTATTAACTGTATTATTTGTGCTAGAATTACTATTACCATTAGGTATATCTATGTCTTCTTCAGTTCCTTCAATGCTAATTAAATATTTAATAATTTCCTCAGCATCTGCATAATCTCTAACTCCGTCTTTGTTAACATCATTCTTATTGATATTTTTAATAATCAAAATTGAAGTAGCTATAATTGCTAATACTTCCAAACCAACTAGAAGGTAAACTATCTTTGTATTTTTCTTTTTTAAGATAATATATAAAATAGCACATAATAAAGCAAATATTACTACACAAAAAGTAATGATAATTGGAGTATTTGTTGGCACCGTAATATCCTTTTCTATATCTTCTGTTATAACATTTTCTGTATTGCTTGGTATCATTTCTCCCTCTTTTGCATCCCTTGATACAAAAACTTTAGTAGATACCATATCTAGAGTCTTTTTACCATTACCATCTGAATATGAAATATTAGTCAAAGCTATATTAGTATTTCCAACATTTGCGTCATCTTTAACTTTTAATTTTACAGTAAAAAGTGTACCTCCTGTAGATACCTTACCAGATTTATTGATTATACCAAATTTATTAGTTTCTTTACTATATAAAATACTCGAAACATCTTTCTTAGCAAAGTTAGAATCATCTATTGTTTGAAAAACATTTTTGTCATATTTTAAAGTAGCCATTAATGCATAAGCGTCTAGGTCACTTGGTACATTAGCACTTACAGTTATTTCGTCACCTACATTTAAATTTGTTTTATCAACTTCTAATGTTATTCCTTCGGATCCTAAAACTGTAATCGGTAGACAGATAATTATTAAAATCAAAATTAATAGATATTTTATTTTATTCATTTTTATCTCCTCCTAATGTTTATGCATTATTATATATATTTTTAGAATTTTTGTCCTGACACTGTTAAAATCTATACTTTTTTTAGTTTCTCTAAATTTTGTATACTCATATGTAAATAATATCATAAAATTAGGTAATTATCAACTATTTTTATCTATAATTTTGGGAAAAATAGTGTAAAAATAAAATTAATATCAAAAGTCAGTGAAATTTTAAAGATTTCACTGACTTCTGGTATATTTTTTCACTAAATACTACGAATTGATATAACTGAGATATTTTAAATTGTTATTACTGTTTTGTGATGATATTTTCTTTTATTATTTTTTCAACTTCTTCTTTGCTTAGTTCTACTGCTTTTGTTATGTCTTCTATTTTCATTTTCATTTTGTATAGATTAAGTATAACTTGCTTTTGTTTTTCTTCCTTGCCTCTTAGATATCCATATTCTTCTACTGCATGCGTATCTCTTATATGTTTCATCCTTAAATCAGCTAACTCTTGTTCCCTTTCGTCTGCTTGTATTCTGTCTAGCTCTTCTTTTGCTTTCTTGATATCTTCATTTTCTCTCATCTCTTCTTTACCAACCCTTTCTGGATTCTTTATAAATAGTGACCACAGCATTGCTTTATCCTTTTTATCTATTTGCTTCTCTTTTAACTGATTTGTTAACTTTTCTAGCTCAATTATATCGATTTCCAATACGTCTGTCAATACTTTCGTTTTATATTCTTCTTCTCTAATCTGCCATTTTGTATGGTATTTTTCTAATTCTTTTAAGCCTTTTAATTCAAAATCTGCTATCAATATTACTATCGTTTTATTTAATTTGTTATAATCTTCCCCTTCTTTTATCTGTGAATAATATAACTTACTCCAATAAAATAATATTCTTTTTTCTATATTACTGTTTTGCACTATTTGCATCTCTATATTTACTATTGTTTCATCATCTAACTTTGCTCTTACATCTAATATTCCTATCTTATCATCTCTTAAATCTTTTTCTAGTATTCTACTTTCATTTAGTTCTATCTTTTTTATTTCTTTTCCTATTATTGCACTTATTAACCCTTTGGTTATTTCTTTATTTTCCTCCCTCCCAAATATTCTTCTAAAAATGTAATCATTTGTTGGATTCATTACTTCATTATTTAGCATAAACATTCTTCCTTTCTTTTTTGATTTTGTTTTAAAATTTGATTTTTCTTTGGGAGAGCTCCCAATAGATTCGTTTCGTCTTTCCTTAAGGTGTAATAATAAATATTTAAAAAATAAATAGATAGAAAGTTTTGATTAAAATTTTTAACTTTCTATCTATTTTATATATCATTATATTTTCTTTGTCAATACAAAATTTTCGACAAAAAGCGACACTTTTGAAGTGCACCTCAAACGGTAGACAAAGCTTCCTTCCCTCTGTCTTACTTAAGTTCCTCTATTCTCTTTTCAACTGTCGCTAACATTTCTTTATATTTTGTAAGTTTTTCTTCTTCTTCTTTTACTTTCTCTTTTGGAGCCTTTTCTGTAAAGCCTTTATTAGATAACATCTTACTTGCTCTTTCAACTTCGCTCTCAAGTTTTTCTTTTTCTCCATTTAATCTTTCTAGTTCTTTTTTTACATCTACTAATTCTTCAAAAGGTATAAATACTTCTATTCCTTCTTGAACGATAGATATTGCATTGCTTGGAATTCCTTCTTTGTTATCTTTGATCTCTATATTATCAGCATATCCAAGTTTCTTTAAAAATTCTAATGATTCATTTATTACATTTTTATATTTTGTTGTAACAAATATCAATTTTGTTTTTTTGCTAGGAACTACATTCATATTAGCTCTTATATTTCTTATATTAACAATTATATTTTTTAATGTTTCGATATTTTCTTCTTCTTCGTTATATTCAAATTTATTTTTTATTTCAGGCCATGTATCTAGCATTATACTTTCTTTATCTACAATAAGTTCTCTATATAACTTTTCTGTAATAAATGGCATAAATGGATGTAATAATTTAAGTGAATTTACAAGTACATAGTTTAATGTATACATCACTTCTTTTTTACCTAAATCTTCCTCGCTATATAGTCTTGGTTTTACCATTTCTATATACCAATCGCAAAATTCACTCCATATAAAGTCATAAATCTTGGTTGCAGCAATTCCTATTTCATATTTTTCAATATGATTTGTTACATCTGTTGTTAATTTATCTAATTTATTTAATATCCATTTATCTTCTATATGTAAATTCTCTTTTTTGTAATCTTTTAGACTTTCATCAATATTTGACAAAACAAATTTTGATGCATTCCATATCTTATTTGCAAAGTTTTTAGTTGCAACAGCTTTATCTTTTGAATATTTTACATCATTTCCAAGTGTCATATTTTGAACTAAAGAAAATCTTAAACTATCTGCCCCACACTCAGCTATTATATCCATTGGATCGATACCATTGCCAAGACTCTTTGACATTTTTCTTCCTTGTGCATCTCTAACTAGTCCATGCATAAATACTGTATCAAATGGAATTTGTTTCGTATGCTCTAAGCTAGAGAAAATCATTCTTGCAACCCAGAAGAAAATTATATCATAAGCAGTAACTAATGTATTTGTTGGATAGAAATATTTAAAATCTTCTGTTTCATTAGGCCATCCCATTGTTGAAAATGGCCAAAGTGCTGAGCTAAACCAAGTGTCCAAAGTATCTGAATCTTGATATAAATTTAAACTTCCACATTTTGCACATTTTTCTGGTTTTTCACTTGAAACCATTATTTCTCCGCAGTCTTTGCAATAATATGCTGGAATTCTATGTCCCCACCATATTTGTCTAGATATACACCAGTCTTTTATATTTTCCATCCAATGAAAATATGTTTTATCAAATCTCTCTGGTACAAATTTTATTTTTCCAGACTTAACAACCTCTATTGCAGGTTTTGCAAGCTCCTCCATTTTCATAAACCATTGCATAGATATTCTTGGTTCTACTGTGTTATGGCATCTATAACATTTTCCAACATTATGAACATAGTCTTCTATTTTTTCAAGAACTCCTAAAGCTTCTAAGTCTTTTACTATTTCTTTTCTTGCTTCATATATGCCCATTCCTTTATATTTTGGAACTAAATCTAGCATTATATTTTTCTCATCAAATACTTCTATTTCCTCTAATCCAAACCTCTTACCTGCTTCATAATCATTAAAATCATGTGCTGGTGTAAGCTTAACACATCCTGTACCAAATTCTTTTTCAACAAATGGATCTGCCACAATAGGTATTTCTCTATTAACTAATGGAACTATAACTTTTTTACCTATCATATCTTTATATCTACTATCTTCTGGATTAACTGCAACTCCAGTATCTCCAAGCATTGTCTCTGGTCTTGTAGTTGCAACTGTAACATACTCTTTTTTATCTTTTGTGTAATATCTTATATACCATAAGTTTGTATTTTCTTCTGCAAATTCAACTTCTGCATCTGATAGAGAAGTTTTGCAAGTAGGGCACCAGTTTATCATTCTATTGCCCCTATATATTGCACCTTTATTGTACATATCAATAAATACTTTTTCAACTGCTTTAGATAAGCCTTCATCTAGTGTGAATCTTTCTCTTGTCCAATCACATGCACAACCTAAGCTTTTTAATTGTCTAACTATTGTTCCACCATACTCTCTTGTCCAGTCCCATGCTTCTTCTAAAAAAGCTTCTCTTCCTATTTGCTCTTTTGTTTTTCCTTCTTTTCTTAGTTTTTCTACTACTTTAACTTCAGTTGCGATAGCTGAATGGTCTGTTCCTGGAATCCATAAAGTATTGAATCCTCTTAGCTTTTTATATCTTATTAATATATCTTGGAGTGTCATAACTAAAGCATGTCCCATATGTAACTTTCCTGTTACATTTGGTGGTGGAATTACTATTGTATAAGGCGTTTTAGTTTTGTCTACTACTGGCGTAAAATATCCCTTTTCATTCCATTCATTATATAATTTTTCTTCAAATTCTTTTGGATCATATTGATTTAGAGTGTGTTCTTTCATTAATAAAGCTTCCTTGTATATTATATTTAGGTTTTTTTTCAAGGATTAACCTATAAACCTTATCAAGTATAATTTTTATTGTAATAAACTATTATCATTTATATTATTCTTTTGCTCACTTGTAACTATATCTTCAGTAGTTACATTTGTGGATGTATCTATAACATTCTTTGAATTTGTTTCATTTGAATTGTTTTCATCTGTATTAGGTTTACTTGTATTTGTATTTGTATTAGTTTGATTTGTATCTGGTTTATTTGTATCTGGTTTATTTGAAGATGGTTTATAATTTTTCCATGGATTGTTCTTATCTGGATCTGTTGGATCCCAATTTCTTACCTCTTCATCATCACTTATTTTTTCAGCACTTGGTTTTCCAAGTGGTCCTGGACTCGATGCACTGTAAAACTCTACTTTTGTACCTGATATGCAGTTATCATATATCCATTTTGCATCTTGTACTGTCAATCTTATGCAACCAAGAGACGCTTTTGTTCCAAGTTTATCATATTCCCACCATTCAAGTGTCGATTTATCTTTTTTAGTGTATGGTACAGAATGAAATAATATATGTCCTGTTATTCTGCAAGCATACTGTCCATAAACATTTCCTTCAAGTAATCTCCATGAATATTTATCAGACATTGAATATACTCCTGACTCTGGTGTTGCATCTCCTATTGAGCAAATCATTGCCTTAACAGGTACTGTATATTTTCCTTTGTTATCCTTTTTATATATTGTAACTGTATTTGCTTTATTATTCACTTTTATGTAATATGGAATTTCTTTACTATTATTTTCATTATTAGTTGTATTTGTAGAATTTTCATCTATTACATTATTTTGATTTACTTCATTAGTTTCATTTTCATTATCTAACTCAACAATAATCATATTATTATCTTCCTCATCCTTTTTTTCGCTATAATACAATATATTATTATTTTCATTATATGTTCCATTTTGTGAGAAATATATAATTGCTATTATTATCATAATTACAAGTGCAATGGTTAGGCAAAATAATCCTATAATTATTTTCTTTTCTGCTTTGTTGCTGAGTTTCTTCTTTTTTCCCATAATTCATTTATTTCCTTTTAATTAAAATATATAATTAATACTCCTATACATGCCATAATAAATCCTACTATTTTCAGACCTGCTGCTGCTTCATTTTGGTCTCCAAATCCAAATAATTTTTTTGCTATTTGTCTTGCATCATATATTGATATTACTCCAAGTGATGTGAGTGCTAGTCCTATTATTAATACAATTAAATTCCACATATATTTTACTTCCTTTTTATTTTCTCCTATTATTATATTATTTTTTAGGTGGATAAGTCAAGTATTGTGAGCTTTTTTCGTAATTTTAAGAATTGGAAAATTTTTCATTTTTTTATTATATATTTTTTTTGCTTAATGTATATTTTTATTCTTTTAAGTTAATACTATTCATATATAAAAACGAATTAACAATAAATTTTAATTCGTAAATATCAATCTGATTCATATGGAGGTGCAGTTAGCTATGTCAAATGATAAGAAAAATAATAACAATAACAGCAACAAGAATAATAACAACAACAAAAATAATAATAAAAACAATCAAAATGAAAGCAATAATCACTAGTAATTAAAAGGCTTATTTATAAATATAAGCTTAAAAGCAAAATTCCAGTGAGAAATTGCTGGAATTTTTGCTTTGAAATATATATAGATTTCTTGCAATTTAATCTTTTTATTGTTATAATGAAAGCCAGAGGAGGAAATCTATTATGAATAAGAATGTACTTATAAAAGTTATTATTGCATTTATTGTTTTAGTATGTTTTTTAATCTATTTATTTTCTAATCGTTCAGAAAGTACATATATAAATTCCTCAAATCCTGAAGCACAAAATATATCTATAGATTATGCTAGAAATTCAACAGATAGAGCTATTTTTATTAATTCGCTTTTTGAATAAAATTCTGTTAGTAAATAAAAAATTAGACACTTCAATATTGAAGTGTCCGATTTTTTATTATTCTAAATATTTTTTCAAAAATTGTCCTGTATAGCTTCTATCATTTTTTGTAACCTGCTCTGGAGTACCTACTTGTACAACTGTTCCACCATTTTCTCCACCTTCTGGTCCTAGGTCTATAATGTAGTCTGCTGTTTTTATAATATCTAAATTATGTTCTATCACTATTATGCTATTTCCTGTATCTACTAATCTTTGTAAAATATCTACTAATCTATGAACATCTGCAATATGAAGCCCAGTAGATGGTTCATCTAAAATATATAGTGTCTTTCCAGTTGCCTTTTTAGAAAGTTCAGTTCCGAAGTTTAACTCTTTGTGCTTCTCCACCTGATAAAGTAGTAGAAGGTTGTCCAAGTTTAATATATCCGAAGTCCTACATCTGCAAGAGTTTGGATTTTTTGTTTTATTCTTGGAACATTTGCAAAGAATTCTAGTGCTTCTTCTACAGTCATATCAAGTACATCTGCTATTGTTTTTCCTTTATATTTAACTTCCAAGGTTTCTTGATTATATCTTTTTCCCTTGCACACTTCACAAGGCACATAAATGTCTGGCAAGAAATGCATTTCTATCCTATGAACCCCATCTCCTTGGCAAGCTTCACATCTTCCTCCTGGTACATTAAAGCTAAATCTACCCTTTTGATATCCTCTTATTTTTGCTTCATTTGTTGTTGCAAATAGTTCTCTTATTATATCAAATACTCCTGTATATGTTGCAGGATTTGAGCGTGGTGTTCTACCTATTGGTGATTGATCTATATTTATAATTTTATCTATATTTTCTATTCCTTTTATTTCTTTGCATTTACCTGGTTTCTCATTTGATCTATTTATTTGTTTTGCAACTGTTTTATATAATATATCATTTATCAAAGTTGATTTTCCTGAGCCTGAGACTCCTGTAACACATGTAAATACACCAAGTGGTATTTTAACATCTATATTTTTTAAGTTATTTTCTTTTGCCCCTAGTATTTCTATTGATTTACCATTTGATTTTCTTCTTTTTTTAGGAACTGATATCTTTTTTCTTCCACTTAAATAATTTCCTGTCTCTGAATTTTCTACAAGTTTTATTTCTTCTGCAGTTCCTTGTGCAATTACATTTCCTCCATGCACACCTGGTCCTGGCCCTATATCTATAATTTGGTCTGCAGCATACATTGTTTCTTCATCATGTTCTACAACAAGTACAGAATTTCCTAAATCTCTTAGTTTTTTAAGTGTTGCAATTAGTTTTCCATTATCTCTTTGATGCAAACCTATACTTGGTTCGTCAAGAATATACAAAACTCCTGTCAAGCTTGAACCTATCTGAGTTGCAAGTCTTATTCTTTGTGCTTCCCCTCCTGATAATGTTCCTGCAGACCTTGACAATGTTAAATATTCTAGTCCTACATCTATTAAAAATTGTAATCTTTTATTTAATTCCTTGAAAATTGGGTCTGCTATCATTTTTTCTTTTGGGGTTAATTCTAAATTGTTTATAAAATTTAAAATTGCTACAATTGACATATCTGTAAATTCTTTGATATTTTTTCCGCCAACTCTTACAGATAGACTTTCTTTTTTTAGTCTTGCTCCATTGCAAGTTGGACAATCACTATCAGTCATATATAATTCATAAAAATCACGCATTCCTTGTGATTTAGTTTCATTGTGCCTTCTTTCTAAAGTTGGTATAACTCCTTCAAATGGTGCTCTAAATCTTCTTATTCCTGCATAAGATTCATATTCAAAATCTATTGCTTCCGTGCCTGTTCCGTATAATATCTTATCTAAGAATTCTCTTGGAAGTTTCTTTATTGGTTTTTTTATGTCTACTCCATAATGTCTTCCTATACTTTCAAAGTACATTTTTGCCATTGTTTCGCCTTTTTTCATTGTGCTTGATCCAAATGCCTTTACTCCATCATATAATGTTTTATCTTTGTCTGGTATTATCAAATCTTCGTCCATTCTCATTAAATATCCAATACCTGTACAAGTAGGACACGCTCCAAAAGGATTGTTAAATGAAAACATTCTTGGAGATAATTCTCCTATGCTTATTCCACAATCTGGGCATGCTAAATTTGAACTATATAGTTTTTCCGTCTTACCATTAATATCAATCAAAACTAAATTTTCTGAATTTTTAAGTGCTGTTTCTACTGATTCCGCAAGTCTATTTCTTATTCCTTCTTTTATAATTAATCTATCTACTATAAGCTCAATATTATGCTTTTTCTTCCTATCTAAATTTAAATCATCACTAAGTTCTACTGTTTCTCCGTCAACTCTTGCTCTTACAAATCCTTCTTTTTGGTATTTCTCTAATTGTTTAACGAATTCACCTTTTTTACCGCGAACTATTGGGGCAAGTACCTGTATTCTTGTTCCTTCATCTAATTCAAGTATATTGTCAACTATTTGATCTAAAGTTTGCTTTTCTATTTTTTTGCCACAATTTGGGCAATATGCTATACCTATTCTGGCATATAACAAACGAATATAATCATATATTTCTGTTACGGTTCCAACTGTTGAACGCGGATTTTTTGATGTTGTTTTTTGGTCAATAGAAATTGCAGGTGAAAGACCTTCGATTGATTCTACATTTGGTTTTTCCATTATTCCTAGAAATTGTCTAGCATAAGAAGAAAGGCTTTCTACATATCTTCTTTGCCCTTCTGCATATAATGTATCAAATGCTAAAGATGACTTTCCTGAACCAGAAAGTCCTGTTATTACTACTAATTTATCTCTTGGTATTTCTAGATTTATATTCTTTAAATTATGCTCTTTTGCACCTTTTATAATTATTTTGTCATTCATTTTTACCTTTCCCCCATTGCTACATATTATACAATATATTTTTATAAAAAACAAGAGTTTGCAAGTGAATATATCCTAGTAATAATAGTTTTTACTGTGTTATTGACATAATATTGAAATTTGCCCATATTTATGCTATAATTTAAGTATGGTATATTTTGCCAAAATTTTGTAAAGGAGTGTATTATATGCGAGCAATTGATTGGAAACTGTTCATCTCAGAAGCTAAATCTTACATTGAGTTTCGGGATAAAGTTGACAGTCTGACAAAACAAAAGGAAGATCTTGCAGCAAACCTTCCATGTATGGAGAGCATCTTTGAACTCTGTACGAAGAAAGAATTCCAGCGCATCTTCAATCTGTATATGTCTTCTCCTGCTACGATAACTGAGGATAGTTATCTGAAACTCGCAAAGGACATTGAGGAAAAGAAGTCAGAATTTGAGGCTTGTAAAAAAGCTCTTAAAAATGTAAGCGGACAAATGTCCCATAAGTGCAAGTCTATCCATAATATCCTTTTAAATATAATGGATAACTGTGACAAGGACTATTGCAGTGAGTTCTATTGTCCTGAAGAATTCGTAACAAAAGAGAACATCCCTGCACTCAAAATTATCATATCTTTTGCAAGGCAGGCTGCTCCTACTATGTATGGAAAAGGTGGCTTCGCCGATGGAGACAGTGTTATCGGCAATCTGTTTCAGAGGGTCGATAAGCTTGAAAAAAGCTAAAAGCATAATGCACACCAAAAAGACAGGAATATTAGTTTCCTGTCTTTTTTATATTCATAAAAAAAGTTAGATGCTAGGCATCTAACTTTTTCAATAATATTATATATTAATTATTATCTTTATTTTCTGCTTGTTTTTGTCTTTCATATAGGAAGAACATTATTCCTGCACCAATTACACAAATTATTGTTACATTCCATAAAACATCATTTTCACCTGTTTGTGGTAATTTTCCTGTTTTAGTTGTGTTATCTTTTTGTGTTGAAGGTGCTTTAGTTTCATTTTTTTGTGTTGGAGTTTTTTCTGGCTCCTTTTCTGGTTCTTTTGTTGGATCCTTAGTTGCTGGTGGATTTGCTGCAGGTTTTGTAATTGCTACTGTTGCAGTATCTCCATTAAAGTTTGTAGAATCTGATACTGAGCTAACACTAACTGTAATATTGGCATTTCCTTCTACATTTGCTTTTGCTTTAAATTTTAATGTTAAGAAATTGCTATTAGCTCCTATTTTCTTTGGAGTTCTGTTTTCAAACAAAAATCCCATATTGCTTTCTTTGAAACATTGTTCTCCAAGTGATTCTACATCATCCCATCCTTCCTCTGTATTTGATGATATTGAACCTGAAACATATTCTAATTTATCTTTATCATATTCTATTTTTCCTATAATAGTAACTGATGATGAAGATGTTTGAAAATTTGATAAGTTAATTTTAACTGTAAATTCTTTACCTTGTTCTACTGTTTTATCTGTAGAAAGTGCAAGACTTCCAACTGTTACATCCACTGCTAATACTGTTCCTGAAATACCAATTATTATTAATGCTAAAATTACAGCGAAAAGTTTTTTTAATCTAAGATTCATTTTTATACTTCCTTTCTCGAAATCAATACATTAAAGTGCTGATACTATATCTGTTCTCATATTTTTCATATCGTTTGCATCTTGTTTGCCATCATTGTTATAATCTGCTGCCATCTTAAATGGTCCTTCAAGAGATTCTGATAGTATGCCGATTCTCCAATTTTTAATATCATTAGCATTCATTAGTCCATCACCTGTCATATCACCTGAAACTACAATTACAGTTTCTGTATATACTGTATCTTGCTTTAGTTCATTTGAAATTCTTATCTTCATTCCTGTTCCAATTAATCTGCTTGTATCTGTAATAGCATTTCCATTTGCATCTAGAACTTCAACTTTAACTCCAGGTACTGATTTTTCAGATATTAAAGCTTGAACTGTAGTTGCTGTTGATGGATGTATATCACAATATCCATTTCCATCTGTATCTGTTGTATCAATGTATCTATCTTCTTCAGGTTGTTCTACTTGATAACCATGGTCTTCGTCGATATCTTCTTTAACAATCAAAGAAGACATAAGTTTAACATATACCATTGTTGTTCCATCTGATAGATCTTCTTTTTTAACTTTAAATGTAAGTGTTCCATCATCATTTTGTACTATGCTCAAAAGTGGAACAATTGAACTTCCAACTGCTACACTTTCTACTGTTCTTCCTGCATTTGGATGAATTTTTAGTTCTATTTCGTCTTTATCAGTCATATCTATTTTGTCTGTTTCAGTATCGTTATATGTTACATATCCACCTTCTGTACTAGCTAGCATAAGTACTTTTGTTTTTGCTGCTTCAGCTTTTGCTGCTTGCTCTTCTGCTGGTACTTCTACTCCTGCTATTGTAAATGGACTGAAAGAATTTACATATAGTATTAATCCTTGTGGAACTACTTCTACTGGAATTGCATTATATCCAGTTATATTTCCTAATTCATCATAAGAATAATGGTATACTTTAAATTCTCTTCTTCCTTCTATATAATCTTCATAAGTTGTTCCTTCTGGGAATCCAAGTCTTATTCTTACTGAATTTCCTGTATTTACAACTTGTTTTTTGCATAATTGCATTCTTATATTATAGCTTTCTGTTGTTGCATTTTTATTTTTTAATTCATTTATGCTATTAACCATATCTAAGCTGTCATCATCTGCAATTGTTGTTGTAGATAATGTTAATCTATGTGATAATTGATCTAAGTTAGCTCCAGCAAGTTCCTCTGGTAAATTAACTTCTTCACCATTTTCACCTTTTGTCTTCCATCCTTCTGCTGATATATTTGATGTATCCATCAATTCAGGTTGTGCAAATACGTTGCAGTCAATTCCTTGACCACTTAATGCACAGAAATCACACTTGTTTCCAACTGCATAATTTGCTGGCATTGGGGCCTTACCACTCTTGTGACCTACAACACCTTGCCATGTTATATCATAAGCTACTTCATTTGCTGAGAATTGAGCACTAGGTGTGAAATCAAATTCAACCCAAGCATTTTCACTAGCACTTCCTAAATGATATTCAACATTGCTTATTTTTGATGAAGCAATTAAATCATTTCTCTTTGTCTTATTTGGTTTATATACATCAGTAATTGCTATATTTCCTGTTCCTGTTCCAGCAGTTGTTTCAAAATAATCGTCATATTCTATTTTTACTCTATAAGTACTTTCAAAACCTAATTTTACATTTTGAGGTGGTGTAGCCTTTTTTATGTAAGGTGGTGCTTGATAAACATTTCCTGTATTATTTACAAATGTTTTTGTTCTTTCTTCTAAAAGAGAAGCATCTCCTTTATAATATAATTCTGAAATTAATGGTATACCTTGATCATCAGTCTTAGGTCCTTTATCAGTAACTGCAAATTGAACTAATTCAACTTGTGGTAGTTTGAAATCGATAAAGTTACCATATTGAGTATTTGTTTTTTCTTCAAGAGCTGGATAGAATCTAGGTTCTATATATCCCCAAGGTGTATATGTCCAACTATTTTCATCTTCATCAAATGTTGCAAAACGAGCTAACATGTATTTTCCGTTTTCTGCATTATGTGTATAGTCTTTATCATCATAGCTTACAAATAGTCTAAATGTATCTTTTAAAACTTCACCTGCTGCATCTCCAGCGTGGTCTCCTTCTTCTACATAATCTGATGTAATTACTGTTACTTTAAATTTTCCATCATCATATTCTTCTTCGATTTCTTGTAAAGAAGATGTTGCAAGTGTTGGATATTTAAATTCAAACATTGATTGTGAAAAAATTCCTGATTCGATACGACGATCAAACAATTCAGCTGTTCCTACCATAAAATATTTACGGCTTTGTTTGTCTGGATTTACATCATCATCATGAGTTACATCAACTCCGTACCATTTTTCACCAATTTTTACATAATTCCAAGCATGGTTTTCTGTTTGAGTATCTGATACTTTATATCCTCCGCCTGCTACTATGCAAGGGATTCCTAATTCGTCTAATAATGCTTTATATGCTCTAGTGTAGCTTTCACAAACACCTTCACCATATTTAAAGCAATCATAAGCTGTTCTAGCATTACTATATGGGGTATCTGTATTATAATTGTCTACTTCATACTCAAATTTGTATGTCATCTTATTCATTTCCCAATTATGAGCAGCTTTTGCTAATTCATAATTTTGGCTATCTTCATTATCTTCATGTTTAGCATCTTGTCTAATTTGTGTTATTGCTTGACTTAGCAATTGTTCATAATCGGCAATTGCCGCATCTACATTATCTTTATTAAATCCAGGTAGATAATAATCGTCTCTTTTTCCTCTACCTAAAAATGCGAAAAATTGTCCATTACTATTTCTTGTTACTCTTAAAGAAATAGCTGACCAATCAACCCAGAATACCTCTGGATAATCATATTGAAATGCGTCTCTAGCAGCGGTCATATCATATAATAATTGAGTTGTTCCAGTTGCATATTTTAATAAATCTGCTTCTTCAACTACGCCATTTTCTACTAGATCATAGTCTAGTCCTCTTTTAAATGCTTCACTTGTATACATTTCTACCATAGCATCATAGAATTTTCCTGCTTGTTCATTAAGCTGTCTGCCATAGTAATCTTTTGAATATTCTTCTAAGCTTAAATTACTATGTTCGTTAACAGCAATTGAGGCGCTTCCAAAACTTAGAAAACTTAATTCTGCTATTAAAAATGTCAACACAAGTAGTAATGATGTGATTTTTTTAACTTTCATAATCTCTAATCCTTTCATTTTAATATTTTTACTTTTGATGTATAAATTTTCCGTTTTCTATACAAAATTATACCATATAAAAGCACATTTCGTCAATATTAAATTATGCAATTTTTATGCTATTTGAATTATTTTTTTATTATTTATTTTTTAATTAATTTTTTAGATTAATATAGGGTCTTTTATAATAAAAAATCACCCGAACAAGTCGGGTGATTTTTTGGATTTACTCAAGGGTTTCAATGACTACCATGTAGCCACCCCTTGGATCAGGAACTCGTTCAGCAGGACCCCACTTGCTTTTGGGGGAGCCAACCATATAGGCATCGTTGACTGCGATAATCTTTTTCTTTGCTTCTTCCGCAGTATAGCCTACATTACCCATGTGGTTTGAGAACTCGTCTCTGCAATGTGCCATTTTAAAAATCCTCCTAAATAATTTTAAGCGCTTGGCTTATTTTCATAATATAATTATAACACAAAATCTTTATAAAATCAATTTTTTATGCTTCTACCTTGTTAAATTCAAGCTCTACTTTAAATAAATCTCCATCAATTCGTATAACAAATTTTCCTTTTTGAAGCTCTGTCAAACTTTTTGCAATAGAAAGGCCAAGTCCGCTTCCCTCCGTTGTCCTTGATTTATCTCCTCTAACAAATCTTTGCATAAGTTCTTCTTCGCTTATATTAAGCTTTTCAGCAGATATATTTTTGATAGAAATATTTACTTTATTTAAATTTGTTTTAACATCTATATATACTCTTGAATTTTTTAAGGCATATTTAGCAATATTGCTAAATGCATTTTCTATGATTCTATACATATATCTGCTATCTGCTCTAATATATATTTCTTCGTCTGGAAAGCTTGTAATAATTTCTAATTCTTTTTCTTTGAATTTTTCCTCAAATTCTGCTGTGGTCTGATTTATTAATTCTGCTATTCCTATTTTTTCAAAATTTAATTTTACATTTCCTGATGATGCTTTAGATGCTTCTACCAAATCTTCTGTAAGTCTTTTTAATCTATTTGCTTTTCCCTCTAAAATATTTATATATTCTTGTGCCTTTTCATTATCTATATTTTCTTGTTTTAACAAATCTACATAGTTTATAATTGAAGTTAGAGGAGTTTTTATATCATGTGATACATTAGTTATAAGTTCAGTTTTTAGCCTTTCACTTTTTATTCCTTCTTGTATTGCATTTTCAAATCCATTTGATATATCATTAATGTAATTTACTGTATTTTCAAACTCTTTGCAAAAATCTTTCGAATCCAATTTTGTATCTACATTTCCCTCATATATATCTTTTAGTTGTTTTTCAATCATTTCAAAAGATTTAATTCTTCGTATAATTTGATATATAACATATAATGTTATACATATATCAATAAAAATTCCAAATAGTATATTGATGTTGAAAAATATAGCTATTACCCATACCATTGCAACTATGTAAATACATACAATTAATATTAATTTTACTGCATTACTGAATGAAATTGTAATTTCTACTGAAACCTTTTTTAATTTTTTAAATATCCTACTTATAAATGTTATTATTTTTCCAATTATTGTGGTTTCCACCATTTTATTTGCTTTTATTCTTTTTATAAATGTTGTTATACTTATTGCACAAACTGTATATATTACTAAATATAAACATACAATTGAGCTAAGGTTTAATTTATAATATTCTTGAGAGCTATAATCTCTTATAATATAATCTACAATTATAACACTTATATATATAATTACCCATGCTATTGCTAAAATTATTTCCAATGGAATTTTGTCAAAATCGTTTGTTTCTATTTCTTTTTTTCCTTTTGTGTGACCAACTGCAATTATGAGGTACACAGCTATTGCAAGCGTCAATACAGCACAAATCGGAATCGAAATATACATTATATCTTCATGAGGTTCAATAAATTTCAGTGCTCCTAATATAAATTGTTCCTCATTTGTTAACTCAATTTCTTTTGAATATGTTGTATAAATTTCATAATCATTAAATCTGGCTGTTTGATATCCTATAGTTGTTTTTGTGGAAACTGGCTTATCTTCAGTTGTATATTCTACTTCATTATTTGTATTATAATAGCTGTGAGTTAACCAACTTTTATAAGTTTCTAAATATTGGTTTAATGGATTAGATTTTATTTTTCCATTTACAGAAATTAACTTTTCACCATTTTGCTCCATGATGTATTGTTTTATTTCTTCTATTGTTGATTTTGAGAACACATTAGTTATAGCTTTATCTTTGTATATTATCAAAAAATATTCATTTTTTAGAGTTGATTCATAATATTGATCATAGAATATTCTAGTTTCATTATTATAATCATCAGGCAATCTTTGTTCATATATCAATTTGTTGGTTAGTGTTTCCAATTTATTCATATAATTTTCAGCAAATTTTTGCGATTCAAAATATGCATTATCCATCATATAATTATAATCTTGTTTTGCTAAAGTATATACAAATGACATAACTATAATGAAAATAAGTATTGGTAAAGATATATAGCTTATAATCTTTAAGACTCTATTTTCTTTCATTTACATCCTCTTTCCTTTCTAAAGTTTTTCAACTTTATATCCAATTCCCCAAATAACTTTCAAATATCTTGGCTCTTTTGGATTTATTTCTATTTTTTCTCTTATGTGTCTTATATGTACAGCTATTATATTTTCTGCACCATATGCTTCATCTTCCCATACATTTTCATATATTTGTTCTATTGAATATACCATTCCTTTGTTTTTTGTTAAAAATTTTAGTATGTTATATTCTGTTGGTGTAAGTTTTACATCTTTTCCTTCAACCGTTACTTTTTTTAAATCATCATTTATTACAAGTTCTCCTGATGTATATATATTTTTATTTTCTTCATTAACTATTGTTCCAAGTTTTGTATATCTTCTTATGCAGGAATTAACTCTTGCAATTAGCTCTAATGGATTAAATGGTTTTGTTACATAATCATCAGCTCCTAAATTTAATCCCTTTATTTTATCTTCATCTTCTGATTTTGCAGATAGCATTATTACTGGAATTGACTTTTCTTTTCTTATCTCTTCAATAGTTTCTATTCCGTCTTTTTTAGGCATCATTATATCTAATATAATAAGATGTATTGTATTTTCTTTTAATATTCTTAAACATTCTTCTCCATCATAAGCTTTTAAAACATTATAATTTTCTCTTACTAAATATATTTCTATTGCTTTCACTATTTCTTTATCATCATCACAAACCAAAATATTGTACATAATCTTTCTCCTTTATTAAGGTGCAAGCTAAATATTAGATATTACTAGTTTATTCTTTTACTATATTATATCAAATAATTTATTAAGAAAAAATAGATAGTTTATTAATTTTTTCTTAAGTTATTAATATATAATTTAAAATTTATATATTAATAGGTTTCATAAAATCTAAAAGAGAGAATAATTTTCATTTCCACAGTTTAAATAATTCTTGTAATTTGATTTTATGTAAAATTTATGGTATAATTATATTATATCCTAAATAGAAAATTTTTTGTAGGAGGTTATTGTAATGGCATCTTTTGAGAAAAAACTTCGTAGCACTTACCCCGGCGAAGACATGGCAGATATCCTTCGCAACAGGCAGGAAGAGGTCATGGTTATGGCAACTGAATCGTGGGACTATATCATTCAGTTGTGCTGGTTCGTCAAAGTTTATGGCATCACTCCTCAGCTTGGGCTCATCTAATGAGCCCTCTTTATAACTTCAAGGAGGAAGTAAAAATGGATTTTCGTGATCCCTATGAGAAAAAGCTCGAAATAGAAAAATTGCTTGAGGCAATTCTTTCTATCGCCCCTGATTTGACCCTGGAGGAAATTATCGAATGGCACGGTGAGGAAGTAGAGGCTTTACTCAATCCTAGTAATTTCGATATCTATGATGAGATTATCGGATCTCTTGACTATTATTGTCACCTCATTGAAGCAAATTAAGGGAACCTGTACAGGTTCCCTTAATTTTTTATTTTATTTATTCTTATTCTTTTTTTGTTTCTTCTGATGCTGTTTCTTCTTTTACTGGTTCTTCTTTAACTTCTTCCACTTTTTCTTCTGATACTGTATCAACAGTTTCTTCTACTACTGGATTTTCTGTTTCAACAGCAGGTTTTTCTACTTCTTCAGCTTGAGCAGGTTCTTCTTTAACTTCTTCTACTTTTTCTGTAGTTTCTGCTACTACTTCTTCTACTGGAGTTTCCTCTACTACTGTTTCAACTGGAGCAGAATTTTCTACTGTTTCTTCCTCAGCTGGTACTTCTTCTACTTGCTCTTTTAAAACTATTTCCTTAGTTTCAATTTTAGCTCCAACCTTTTCTTTTGTTCTAGCAGCTTTACCTATTCTATCTCTTAAATAGAATAGTTTAGCTCTTCTTGCTTTACCTACTCTTACTACCTCTACTTTTTCTACCATTGGTGAATGTAGAAGGAATGTCTTTTCAACACCTACTCCATAAGAAATCTTTCTTACTGTAAATGTTTCATTTACTCCTCCACCTTGTTTTTTAATTATAATTCCTTCGAAAACTTGAATTCTTTCACGGTTTCCTTCTTTTATTTTCGCATGAACTCTAACAGTATTCCCAACTTTTAATTCTGGAACTTTGTCTTTTAATTGTTCATGTTCAATAGACTTTATTATGTCCATTATTCTTCCTCCTTACTTTTTTTATTTATTAAATCTGGTCTTTTAATCTTTGTTATTTCTAAAGATTTTTCATATCTCCATTTTTCTATGTTTTTATGGTGTCCGACTAAGCAATACTTCTGGGACTTTCACATTATGAAATTCCTCAGGTCTTGTATATTGTGGATATTCTAATAAGCTATCATTTGCAAAGCTTTCTTCATTTATTGAATCTTTATTTATTACACCATCAATATATCTTGATACTGCATCTATAACTACCATTGCTGGTATCTCTCCACCTGTCAAAACATAATCTCCAATGGAAATTTCTTCATCTACAATCTCATCTAAAACTCTTTGGTCAATTCCCTCATAATGCCCACATAATAGTATGATATGGTCTTCTTTACTTAAAGCTTCTACTTTTCTCTGGTTTAAAGTTTTTCCTTGTGGTGATAAATATATGACTTTTGAATTTTGTGTTTTGACAGATTTATATGCATCATACACAACATCTGGCATCATCACCATTCCTGCCCCACCACCATAAGGTGTATCATCAACCTTTTTATGTTTGTTTTTAGAAAAGTCTCTTATATTAACAAGTTCTAATTCAATAGCTTTATTTTCTATTGCTTTTCCAATTATACTTGTATTTATTGCATCAAACATTTCTGGGAAAAGTGTTAGCACACTAAATTTCATTTATCTTCTCCTAAACCTTCTATTAGATGTACTACCATTTTTTTACTTTCTACTTGTACATCTTTTATTACATCTCTTATTGCGGGTAATAAAATTTGTTTTCCTATTTTATCTTTTATAACATATACATCATTACTTCCTGTTGGAAATACATCTACCAAAGTTCCTATCAAATTACCATCTTCTGTATAAACTTCCATTCCTATTAAATCTACTATGAAATAACTATTCTTTGGAAGTTCTACTGCATCTTTTCTATCTATTTTTATATAGCAATTTTTATACTGAAGAGTGTCATTTATATCATCTATACCTTTTAGTTTTAGTAATACTAATTTATTATGGTATTTTACTTCCTCTATTTGCATTTCCTCAAGTTTTTTGTTTTTTTCGATGTATATTGTTTTTAGATTATCGAACCTTGTTATATCATCTGTATAAGGCACAACTTTTAGGAATCCTTTTATTCCATAAGAGTTTACTATTTGACCTATTTCTAGTAAATTTTGCATTTTATCCTCCATTATTTTTAGGTAAATGCTACTCATCTATAAATTCGATTGTAACTTTCTTCTGTTCTTTTGCTCCTATTGCTTTAAAGATAGTTCTTATTGCTTTAGCTATTCTTCCTTCTTTTCCAATTACTCTACCCATATCTGCTTCTGCAACTTTTACTTCAAATATAGTGCTTTTTTCTCCATCTATCTCGTTAATTTTTATTTGTGACTTATCTTCTACTAAAGTCTCAATAATTGTCTGTAAAGTATCTTTCATATTCTGAATCATTCCCTTCTTTTGCATTTTTTAAATGCAAGATGTTAATATTTTAAGATTTTTCTTATGCTTTAGATATTAATGCTTTAACAATATCTGTTGGTCTAGCACCATTTTTTATCCATTGATCACATTTTTCTTTGTCTAATGTAACAACTACTGGATCTTGCATAGGATCATAAGTTCCGATTTGTTCTATTATTTTTCCATCTCTAGGAGATCTAGAGTCTGCAACTACAATGTGATAAAAAGGAGCTTTTTTCTTTCCTACTCTCTGTAATCTGATTTTTACCATTTTTTTATTCACCTCCGATTTAAGCCTTAGAAATTAGAAGTTTTATATTTTCCAATTTCTAAATTTGTATATATTAAAAATTTAATAACTAGATTTTTAGATTCTTAATGTCATTCATATTTAGTCCTTTTAGTGCATTTTTCATTCCACCTTTTTTATTATTCATTTGTTTTACCATTTTTTGAGTCATTTCAAAAGATTTCATGAATCTATTTATATCTTGCACTGTTGTTCCTGAACCTTTTGCTATTCTTTGTCTTCTACTTCCATTTAAAATTCTTGGATTTCTTCTTTCTTTTTTTGTCATTGAACAAATCATAGCTTCTATTTTTACAAATTCTTTATCATCTACTTTTATATCTCCTAGTTTATTCATTCCAGGTATCATCTTTAATATAGAAGAAAAAGAACCCATTTTCTTCATTTGCCTTAATTGAGTTAAATAATCATCTAAGTCAAATTCCTGTTTTTTTAATTTTTTTTCAAGCTCAATTGCTTCTTGTTCATCAAATGCTTCTTCTGCCTTTTCTATTATTGATAAAACATCACCCATACCAAGTATTCTTGATGCCATTCTATCTGGATGAAATGTTTCTATATCACTTAATTTTTCACCAGTTGCAGCAAATTTGATAGGTCTTCCTGTTACTTTCTTTACTGAAAGAGCTGCACCACCACGAGTATCACCATCTAGTTTTGTTAAAACTACTCCGTCAATTCCTAGTTTTTCATTGAAACTTGTTGCAACATTTACTGCATCTTGACCTGTCATACTATCTACTACAAGTAGAATCTCATGTGGCCTTACATTTGATTTTATATTTTGAAGTTCTAACATAAGCTCTTCATCTATATGCAATCTTCCTGCTGTATCTAGTATGATTACATCATTAAGTTTAGATATTGCAATGTTCATAGCTTGTTTTGCAATGTGTACAACATCTTTTGATGTTTCATTTGCAAATACTGGGATATTTAATGATGCTCCAACAACTTGCAACTGTTTTATTGCTGCTGGTCTGTATACGTCACAAGCAACTAGCAAAGGCTTTTTCCCTTGTTTTCTAAGTAAATTTGCAAGTTTTCCAGCTGTTGTTGTTTTTCCTGAGCCCTGAAGTCCAACAAGCATTATAATTGTTGGTGGATTTGGTGTGAAGTTTATATTGCTTTCTACTCCACCAAGTAGCTCTACTAATTCATCTTTTACTATTTTTACTACTTGTTGTCCTGGAGTAAGTGAGGTAAGGACATTTTGTCCTAGTGCTTTTGTTTCTATTTCAGCTATAAATTCTTTCACTATTTTATAGTTAACATCTGCTTCTAGGAGTGCAAGCTTTACTTCTCTTAAAATTTCTTTTAAATCACTTTCTGTTATTCTAGTTTTTCCTCTAAGTTTCTTTGTGATTCCTTGTAATCTTGAAGATAATCCCTCAAATGCCATACCTTTTTCTCCCTTCTTTTAGTTTAATTTAAACTAAACATTTTAGTTCTTTTTCAACATTTGATAAAACTTTTGCTATCTGTTTATCAGTATACTGAGTTTGTATTTGTGACAATTCTGATAGAATCTTTTGTATCTGTTTTTCTTGCTTTTCAGTCTTTTTCATAATTCCTAATTTTTCTTCTAATCCGAAAAAGTTTCTTCTCTCCTTTCAAAATACTGTCTCTTACAGATTGTCTTGTTATTTGCATTTCTTCTGCTATTTCTGCAAGTGATAAGTTGTTGTTATAGTATAAATCTAAGATGTCTTGTTGTTTTTCTGTTAAAAGTTCTCCATATATATCACAAAGCATTCCTATTTGTACATTTTTATCCATACTTTATCACTTATCCTTCTTTAATAGTGTAATGCTATATTACTTTACACTATTTTTGTATATTTGTCAAGGGGTTTTGGCAATTTTCGCATAAAAAGTTGAAATTATATATAAAAATATAGTATAGCCTATTTTATGGCTATACTATATTTTTATATTAGAATAAATTATGCATGATGTCATTTTTCTTTTAGTATATATTTTATGGTGCATCATGTTGAGTCATTTTGTTATGGTCGCAAAATCTGTGTTCCGTTGTTAGACCGTGATAACAAGGTGACTGCTTCACGTAACCGTCCGTAGTAATTGTCAGCTTTATCGATATAGCAAGTAGGGCAGTATAACGGTACTCCAGACTGAGGTGTCCACGTGGAAACGAACCAGTTATATATAGTATTTCTTTGGGTATCATAGCAGTTTTGACATATTCCGTAAGTGAGTCCATTGGTGTATCTGCCGGGATTGCAAGGTGCATAGTAACCGTCGGATGTAACGAATGCCATTGTGTACCAAGCTGTGCTCTCGCTGTAGTATGTTCCACACCACCCACAGATGCACCCGGACGTATAGGAATAAATACCCCATAGATTTTTCTTAGTGGTCGATTCCGAACCTGTAGCGTAGCGTTTGTAATTCCCTTTGCATGTAGGGCAGGTAACATATGAATACCCAGGACAGTAGAACTCATTACCAGGGCAAAATGTTCTGACCGTCGATGCTGAGACTTTATTCGGACTATTAGTTCCATCTGATACTTGAACATTATAATAGTAATCTGTATATTCACTTAATCCATTAACCGTCAAGGTTACTTTTTGTCCTTGTGTTCCTGAAACACTAGTTGATTTGTAAGACAAATTAGTTTGTGATGTTCCTGCTGATAATATATAAGTTAGGTTAGTACTATCTACATCTGTTGCTGTTGCTTCTACTGTTATTGAATTAGTTGTCTTATTAGTTACTGTTACTGTTCCTATAACCGGTGGGTTGTTAACTTTTGTTACTGTTTTTGTTGCTTTTGTTTCATTTCCTGCTTTGTCTTTGGTTGTTGCTGTTATTGTATATTGAGCATCTTGGGTTAAGTTTACTACTTTGTTTCCACTTGCTATTTCTCCTGTATCTGTTGTAAATCCATTCGTTCCTGTTATACTGTATGTCGTTCCCTTTATTCCTGATTGTATTG
>CANQPK010000005.1 GCA_947625685.1 uncultured Clostridia bacterium
CAAAGTATGCAGTAAAAGTATGCAATAAAATTATGTAACAATTGAGAAACATAGCTTTCCAGCTTGCAACATATATTAAAAAATACCCAAGTATGCAATAGGGTATGCAGTAGATATATGTATTTTCTATATAACATTTTATTAATTTTAAAAGCATATTTATAAATTTTAAGTAAAAAAGTGTAAAAATAATAAAATTTATTGCGAAAAATGTGTAAATTTTGCTTAAAAAAGTGTAAAAAATGTGTAAATTTTCAAAAATATATGTTATAATAATTATAGGAGTTGATTATATGGAAAGAAAAATAATGAAAGAATTGTTAAAATGGAAAAATGATAAAAATAGAAAACCTTTAATATTGCGTGGAGCAAGACAAGTTGGTAAGACTTACATAATAAAACAATTTGGAGACGAAAATTATGAAGGTGTAGCATATTTCAATTTTGACCATGACACTGAACTATATACTTTATTTAAAAATACTAAAGATCCAAAAAGAATATTAGAACAATTATCTTTTATTTATGGTAAATCAATTATACCAGAAAAAACACTAATTGTATTTGATGAAATACAAGAATGTCCAGATGCATTAAATTCACTTAAATACTTTGAAGAAGAAGCAAACGATTATCATATTATTAGTGCTGGGTCTTTACTTGGTATACGCTTATCTCATACATCGTTCCCAGTTGGAAAAGTTGATTTTATGGATATGTATCCAATGACATTTACAGAATTTTTGGAGGCTGATGATTGTAAAAATTTAGTTGATTATATGGATTCTATTGTTAATATAGAAAACATCCCTAATGTATTTTTTGAAAGATTAAAGGAAAAATTAAAAGCCTATTTCATTATAGGAGGAATGCCTGAGGTTGTAAATTCTTGGATTTGTGATAAGGATATGCAGAAAGTAAATAAATTACAAGAAAATATCTTGAGAGCTTACGAGAGCAATTTTTCAAAACATACTAATAATATAGAGGCAAATAGAATCTCTACAGTATGGAATAGTATACCTTCTCAAATATCCAAAGAAAATAAAAAATTCCTATATCAAGTTGCTAAAGAAGGAGCAAGAGCAAGAGAATATGAAGGTGCTTTAAATTGGCTTAGAGATGCAAATATAATATATAAAGTATATGATGTCACAAAACCAAGTATGCCACTTATTAGTTATAATGATTTATCAGCATTTAAAATATATGTATCTGATGTTGGTTTACTAAGAAAAATGACAAATTTAGATAGTAAAATAATTGCAGAAGATAACAAATTATTTGAAGAATTTAAAGGAGCTTTAACTGAAAACTTCATAATACAAAGTTTAACATCAATTGGACTAAATCCATATTATTATACATTTAATAATAGATACGAAATTGACTTTTTATTGCAATATAAAAATGAAATTATTCCTATTGAAGTTAAATCTAGTGAAAATATAAATAATACAAGTTTGAAAGTATACAATGAAAAATATAATCCAAAAATAAGAGTAAGATTTTCAATGAGAAATTTAACTAAAGATGATAATTTAATAAATATACCACTATTTATGGTAGAATATTTAGAAAAATTAATATAATTGAATATAAAAACGAACTGGAGCTAGTTATTTCTAACTAGCTCCAAACATTAATTGCTTTCTAATACTATTTTTACTTGTGTTTACTTTATGGGACAAGTATACTTTATTCACTTATTAAAATAATTCCTTCTTTTTGAACATTCTTATAAATATGTAAAATAATAAAGATTTTTTTATTTCGTAGAATACTCTTTAATATATTTTTCAACTAATATATTTAATTCTTTAGCCGTTTCTATCTGTAAAAAAGTTGCTTCATTGCTTGGTTTGTATTCTTCATCATAGTCACTATCTTCTCGAATTTTAGATGCAAGTATGATTCGCTTTCCAAGTTTTCTTGGAAAAATTTCTGTTTTTATATAATTTTTATTAAAATAAGCTAGAACATCCTTATGCCTTTTAAAATCAATTCTTTCCATTGCAAAAACTGCTCTAATAGAATAAAAAATTGAATAATATGCTCTATTGTTAGCTGCAAGCAATTTATTCTTTTTATACAACAATTCTGCTGTATCACATTCTTCCTTAGCTCTTTCTATTCTATACAATGCTAAATCTATACTTTCTTTATCTTTCACTTAATACCACTCCTTCATTTGCAATATTCATGTAGAATGGCTTAACATTTAGCCAAGAATTAAAATCATCTAAATTTCTTATTAATGGAGAAATTACTATACCTTTATCTATCTCTATATCAGCACATTTTTCCCAAATTAATAAACTATATTTGCTAATTTCTTCACTTGTCAAATCAGTTAAAATCATTATATCTATATCAGAATTTTTATTGTAGTCACCTCTTGCATAAGAACCATATAGTATAATTTTTTTTAATCTATTTCCTAATATTTGCTTTATTTCTTCTAAAAATTCTTCAAGGATTTTTTGAGTACCCTTTGGCATAATTATCACCTCTATTTATAGTTTATCATATTTTATGATATTTTGGAATGTTTTTTATAAATATTTTCTATATTCTATAAATTTAGACTAATTGATCAATTATCATCTACTGCATACCCTATTGCATACTTGGGTATTTTGAAGTATATATAACAAGCTAAAAAGCTGTATTTATCAAAGGTTTCATGTTTTTATTGCATACTTTTACTGCATACTTTAAAAGATAAATCTGCTGTAATTGTTATTATGTCTATGTTTTAAGAGTTATGCTTTCTCCAAGTAAAAAGGGAGGAGATAAAAAAATGGTCAAAAAGAATTTTTTAAAAAGCAGTTTAATAATCGCTATTGCAGTAGCAATGATGTTACCAGTAATACCTACAATGTCATTCGCTGCAACAAGTGATAAACCAGTTTTCACATATAGTGCACATGTGCAAACTTATGGATGGAAATCAACAGTATTTTCAAGTGACGAATTAGAATTAGAAGGAAATCCAAGCAAGTTTGCTGGTACATCAGGTGAATCAAAAAGAGTAGAAGGCTTAAAAATTCAATTCAAAACATCATCAGATGTAAAAGTAAGTTATCGTGCACATGTTCAAGGTATTGGATGGCAAGACTGGCAAACAGCCAAAAGTGAACAAACAATCTTTATAGGAACAGAAGGACAATCAAAAAGGGTTGAAGCTATTCAAATGAGTGTAGAAGGATTAGAAGGATATAGAGTATTATATCGTGCGCATGTACAAGGCATTGGATGGCAAGACTGGGTAGATGCAGCAACAGATGCATATGCAGGAACAGAAGGGCAATCAAAAAGAGTTGAAGGTCTAGAAATAGCAGTTATCTCTACAGCAAGTGTAAAATATGATAATAATCATAATGGAACACATACAATTTCATACAATGGTAAACAATTAAAAACAGTAGATTGTTCATTTGGAGACTGGGTAGCTGCAGATAGTTCAAGTGAAAAAGCAATATCAAGAACAAAAACTTGTACATTATGTAACTATGTAAAAACAGAAACAAAAACACTAGAAGAAGCATTGAAAGCCGATACAGTAGTAACAGTTAAAAATCTTAAATTAACTAATAATACAACAATACCTGAAGGAACTATGCTAGTAGTTGAAGGTAAATTAGAAACTAATAGTAAAGCAATAACAAACGAAGGAGCTATTGTTGCTAAAAAAATTGACTCAGCTTCTTATATAACAAATGAAGAAGGAGCAACTGTTACAATAAAAGGAAAATATATAAAAGGTGATAAAGATGTAACTTCTCCAGAAAAAGTGCTAAAAGATGCATTAGATCAAACATCTATAACAAATATTGAAATAGAGGAAGGATCTATTGCACAAGATGTTGAAACTGAAGTAACACTAAATCATGATGTAACAGCAGATTTAGGAGGAACAACTGTAAATATTAAAGTAAATAGTAAAAATCCTATGATAATACATAAATCAGGAAATTTAACACTAAAAAATGCTATAATAAAAGACGATACTAAAACAGCAACTCAATTAACATCCGTAATAAGATCTCAAGCAACTGAAGGAAATATAACAATATCTGATTGTGCATTCACAACATCTAAAGGAGATGGGCTTGAAGTTGGATATAATGGAACTAGTGGTCAACCAGGACAGGATATAAGCGACTTATCAAAAGTATCAGTAACAATTTCAAATTCTAAATTTACTATAAATGATGCTGAAGGAGCAGGTTTGTTTGTTAAGGGTAATGGCGCAAAAGTAAGTCTAAATAATGTAGATATAACAGCCAATGGTAAAGATGCTGCATGTATCTTTACAAACAACTACAGTAAAGATATAAAAATGAATGTAGTTGGTGGACATTTCCAAAGCACTAACGGAATAGTAGCATTATTAGCGAATGTAGGAACTTATACATTTGATGGAAGTACTTTACTAGGTAAAGATGCAATAGAAATCGAAGGTGGAGAATTAAATGTAATAAATAATTCTTCTGTAATAGCAACTAATGCAAAACAAACTCAATATAAATCTAATGGTTCAACTGGAAATTCAACAACTGGTTGTGGTATACAATTAATATTAACAAAAAGATATAACAGTAATGTAGCAAAAACTACTAATATTACTATAAAAGACTCTACAGTAAAAGGAACTAATAACTATGGTGTACTTGTCCTTGAAGATAGTGAACAAAGTTTAGATAGCAAAGCAAATGTTAACTTAAACTACTATGCTGGTAGTACAATTGCTGGAGCTTTAGGTAGAGATAACATTCAACTAATTGATTCTAGTAAAGTAACAGTAAAAACAAATAATATTTAGTAATAAATAGACTAAATTACAATTATGAAGTACAAGAAAATATTCCCAGCTTTCACTAATCTGGGAATATTTTCTTATATTATTATTGAATTTAGAATGTTTAATTATTTAACAGTTGTTGTAACTTTATCTGATATATTAGTTGATTTAACTTCTTTTCCTAATTTTCCATTTAAAGCTTTATATGAAGCTGAATCATATGTTAATGTGATAGGTGTTACTTGTGTGTTTAAAGAAGTGTTAGCTGCAACATTTACGGCATATCCATTAGCACTTGTTAATGTAGAATTTTTAACATCTAACGCCATTCCATTATTATCTCCATATCCACTCATTAATTTAAGTATAACTGCACTACCAGACATAGTTGTGCTACCTAATTTAACTTCTCCAGCACCACTGTTATTAGCTGTACCAGTTGCTTTTATTGTAACTCCATTTAATGTTAATGCTGAACCAGCTGTTTCTATTCCGTTTCCACCTTCTAATGTACAATTTGTAAATGTAGATTTTCCTGTAGATGCTAAATATGCTACTGTTGATTCTTTTGCAGTTGTTTTATATGTTCCACCATTTACTACAAAAGTATTGTTGCTTGTTTGTCTTGCATTTGTATGTAATGCAAAATTAGCAGCTGTAATGTTTGTGTTAGTTAAGTTAATAGTTGCATCTGTAGAGTGTGCAATTATTCCCCAACCAACATTATTTATTGTTACATTGTCTAAAGTAGTAACTTTGTCTTTCATAGCTCCTTTATTATCTTGACCGACTGTATCATATCCAACACTTAGACCTATTGATTCTTTTGCAACTCCATTTATAGTACAATTTTTCATATTTAATATTCCTTTTGTTGCAATTCCATCACCTTTTGTAGTTATATCAATGTTTTCTAATGTTAATGTTCCTTTTTCATTATTCTTTATAGTGTAATATGCATTCTCAGGTGTAGCCTTTGTATCGTTTAATTTACCATTTTTAAGTGTTAAATTTCCTTTATTTACTAGTATTCCTCCGTTTGTTACACTATCTCCTGTTGCTAATGTATTTTTTCCTAAATCTATTGTCACATTCCAATCTTCTCCTAATGTTAATGCTGCGCTATCTTGATCTGTAATTGTTTGAGGCTTACTTAATTCTGGTACTTTTATTTCAAATGTTAAATTTTTAGCACCTTCAGTTGCATTACTATCTAATTTTCCACCACTTAGTTTTAAGAAACTGGCATTACCAAATGCACTTTCAAATTCTTTTTCACTTTCTAATTCTGGTGCCCAAATTACAGTTCCATTTCCTTTTAGTTTTGCACCATTTGATCCATCTTTTGATGTTAATAATAATTTACCACCTTCATTGATTGTTATATCTTGTGTTCCTAAAGATTCAGTAACTGTTAATGTTTTTCCATCTTTTATTGTTAAGGCACTTTCTACTTTATCTACTGTTAAAGCAGTAGCACTATTATCAAGAGCATCTTGTAATGTTGTTGTTATTGAGTGCCCACATTTACAAACTCTCTTAATATTTCCGCTTCCACTTGCTTCATTACCTTCATATATACAAGCCTCTTTTACTGATTCATTGCATACTTTACAAGTTTTTATATGGCTTGCTACTCCATTAACATCACCTGTATAGCTGTACTCATATTGATGGACATGAGCAACAACTATTTCGATAGCTTCTATTCTTCTTGATTCACCTTTTGTTCCAGCAAAGTTTCTTTCTGTTTCATTGTATTTATTAGCGTCTGCTGTTACCCAATCTTGCCATCCTTCTCCTTGTACATGTGCACGATATTTGATTTCATAACCTGCATTTGTTAATTTATCTAAACCAACAACTGTTATCTTAACAGCTTCAACTCTCTTAGATTGGCCTTTTGTTCCTACAAAAGTAGTTCCTTCTTTTGTCACAGGAACTTCTGTTGTCCATCCAAGTCCTTGAACATGAGCTTGGTATTTTAATGATACTCCTGTTGGTCCTTCAAATGCCATAGTTAAAGATTCCATTCTCTTTGACTCACCAGTAACACCAGCAAATGATGTAGGTGTTTCAGTTACTTCACTTCCTGCTTCAACTACTCTTCCATCTCCGTAGGTTTGCATATGTGCACTATATGTTAAAGATACGGATTCACTATCATTGCTAGCTGCTGAAACTTTATTTGGTAACATTACTGCTACTGTTAAAGCTGTTACAACAGCTAAAGCGATTATTAAACTGCTTTTTAAAAAATTCTTTTTGACCATTTTTTTATCTCCTCCCTTTTTACTTATGGTTTATTTTTTTAGAATAGCAATTCTGTATATATTTATATCACATAGCATTATTCATGTCAATACTTTTTTGAAAAAATTTACAAAAAAAATGTCAATTTTTGCATAAAAAAATACCCCCATTTTAAATCAAATTTAAGGGTATTTTTTTATAAATTATATATCTTTTATTATCTTTTATTTTTTTATCGTCTTATAAGCTAATTTATTGCTTCATAAATTTGTACCTTATTTTATCTAATACTGTACAAACAAGCTCATCTTTGAGTATTACTAGGCATGTTCCGTATGTTATAATTCCAACAACTACTTGAGTAATTAAGCACTGTGATCTATCCTTAATTAAAAATCCTATTATAATACAGATTACAAACATTATTAATGAAGATATTACATAGTTTTTAGCTAGCTTCAATATTTCTTTTATATTGAAGTCTTTTCTTATAAAGTAGAATTGTAATGCTGTTACACAAGTTTCTGCGATTATTGTTCCTATTGATGCTCCAACTGATGCAAAATTCCATATTAATAACATATTAATTATAAAGTTGACTGCCGCTCCTGCTATAACTGATATAGTAAACTCCTTTTGTTTTTTTGTTGGTAATAAATATTGTGTTCCAATGACATTACTTAATCCTATTATTAATACTATTGGGCTTATTACTGACATTAGTATTGCAACTTTGTCGTAATTTGGTCCATAAAATATTGGAACAAAGTTTTTGGCTACACTGATTATTCCAAATATTACAGGAAAGGCTAATAAAAATACAAATGTAAATGACCTTTTCATATATTCTTCTAATTTATCTTTTTCACCATTTATAAATGTATTTGCCATTCTTGGAATCATGACTGTTCCGAGTGATGTTACAACTGTAAGTAATATCTTTATTATTTTTTGACTCTGTTCATAGTACCCTACTTCTGATTTGTCAGGAATTATTGTTCCTATCATTACTTTATCTAGTACTGTATATATTTGTATTGCTATTTGAGGAATGAATAATGCAATTGTTGGTCTTATATGTTTTAGTATACTTATTCCTCTGAAATCTATCTTCTTTAAATATTTAGGTAAATATGTCCACATTGATATATTTCCTAATAATGTAGATAATGCATATATCCAAAAATAGATATATAAATCACTAGATGTTTTTACAAAAGCAAATATTGCTACAACACTAGCTAGTTTTACAATTATATTTCTTATTACTATTTTCTTAAATTCTTCTAGTCCTTGGAAGAACCAACTTATATCTAAGCAGTTTGCTAATAATTCTAATAGTAGAATTTTATAGTAGATTTGATATTGAGCCCCATTTACAAATGTAATATAAAAGATCAGCATTGATACTGCCATTGTTGCAAATCTTAGTAATACTATTTCCCAAAATGTTTTGCTGTACTTTTCCGTTTTACCTTGAAGATATGCTATCTCCATCTGTCCATATTTTGCTATTCCTAATGATCCAAATAATATGAAATATGTTGTGATTGATGTTGTGTAGCTATATATTCCTATATTTTCTGCTCCTAGTATTCTAGAAATATATGGAGTTGTGATTAGTGGTAAAATTAGAGCTAGTATTTCATATGTTAGATTATATATATAATTCTTTGTAATTGATTTTTTCATTTTAACCTCTTCTTCTATGTTTGTATCTTAAATATCTTTTTTATATCCTCTTCAAATTCTTCTTCTTCTCCAATGATTTCTTTTCTATAATCATCAAAGTAACTATTTTGTTCTTCATAGTTCTCCAAGCAAAGTTTTATTTTTTCAAGTATTTTATCTATATTTTCTTCTTTATCATCAAATTTGAAATCATCTTTTATAGGGACATCTTCATGATATTTTGCAGAGCCTCTCTTCCCCGTTATTACACAGCATCCACACATTGCAGCTTCTCTAGGTATTCTATCTTTTCCTGGATGATTTCCGAAGTCGATATAAACTTTACTTCTTAATAATAAGTCCAATACTTCTTCATTACTCATATTTATTATTGGCACCCAATTTATATTTGGCATTTTGCTTATTAGTTTTTTTGTGAATTCAAAGCCTTTTTTTGGATTATAAAGAACATTATCTTCTTTTTCTGGTATTTTATTACTATTTTCGATATATTTTTTATTCAAATAATCTGATAAATATTCGTAGTCTTTTATTCCATTTTCTTTTAAGAATTCTATAGCATATTGGCTTTGGCACAAATGGTAGTCAGCCTTCTTTATTATATTCAATGAATATGCGATTTTATTTTTTAGTATCATTTTTATAGTTCTTTTTAATCTATAAGTTTTTATGCAATTTGATATTCCAAGATTAGTATAGATTCCATCGACACTTAACCACCAAATGCATTTTCTGATTTTTTTATATTTTTTTAGAAGCCATAGTCTTACTTCTGGTATTATCATTAAATTTTTCTCATTATCTTCAATATCTTCTAACTTCATAGATTTATCTATATATATATCAAAACTTGCATTTCTATATTTTTTATCTTCTTCTTTTGTTCCATAATATGCCATAGTTACATCAATTCCCATTTTGTCTAATTTGTTTGCTAATTGATGTAATAACTCTGGTCCTCCAGTTTTTACATAAGCAGGACACACTATATATACTTTTGTGTCTTTGTAAATATCTATCATTTTATAATTTTCCTCTCTTAGTTTTTCTTCCATTTAATATTTTTAATCTATTTCATTAAAATATTTTACTGTATTTTCTATTCCTGTTCTTAGAGAAACTTCTGGTTTCCATCCTAAAGTTTCTAGCTTAGTTGTATCAAGAGGTACTCTTGCAAATTTTACATATTGATTTTGGTTTTCTTCTATATTAAATACTACTTCTGTATCTTGATACATTTCTTTCATCATAAATGCTAAATCTTTTATAGAAATTTCTTCTGTTTCGTTTGATATGTTATAAGCTTCATTTGGTTTATCATTAACGGTTATCATTAATAATGCTGAAATTACATCCGTTATATAACAAAATGCTCTCTTTGCATCTCCTTTGCTTTTTAACACTATATTTTCTTTATTTACAATGTAAGAAATTAAGTCTGACATTATTCTTCCATCATTATTAATTATCATTCCTGGTCCATAAGCATGTGCGATCCTAACTATTTTGTATTTTATATCATATTGATATGCATAGCTAACAATTAAGTTTTCTGCCATTCGCTTACTCTCTGGATAGCAAGATCTAAGTTCAAGGCATTCTAAGGCACCCATATCTGTTTCTTTTATTTTTTCTTTACCTTGTATTTCTCCATATATTTCTCTGGTAGATGTAAATAGCACCTCTGCCCCACTTTTTTTTGCAAGTTCTAATACATTTAATGTACCTATAACATTTGCTTTTATAATTCCTACTGGGTCTTTTGTTATTGTACTTGGATTTGCTGAACTTGCCATATGTATTATATAGTCTACTTTTTCTGGTATGTAGATTGAATCGCAAACATTTTGAACTATTGGAATTATATCATTTCTTGTTGATAATTCTGTGATTTTTTCTAGCCTATCTATATCCATTACTAATGCATATATTTTAATGTTTGCATTTTTAGTATCATTTAAATACATAAGTGTATACATATAATATGAAGCAATCATTCCACTTGCTCCTGTTATTAATATGGTTTTATTATATAATTTTTCAAAATCTATATTTTGATTCATCATATTTTTTAAATCACTTTGGACTACTTCACTTTTATACATATCATCTACTCCTCTATATTATTTCTTCTTTTACATATTGACTCTGCAAGTGCAATATCTTTTATAGTTGTAATTTTTATATTATCATAATCTGTTAAAACAACTGAAAGTTTCTTTCCATATTCATTCATTAATGTACAAGTATCAATTGAATCTATTATTCCATCTCTTTGTGCCATAAGATGTACTTCGTAAACATCTTTTAAATAAAAACTTTGTGGTGCTTTTGCTACAAGTGATTCACTTCTTTTTATTACTTCTTTAATGTTTTTATTTTCATCTATTAATACTTCTGTTTCTGTTGAAAATACAGATGATATACTGCTTCCTTTTTCCTTTACATTTTCTATGTTTCTATCAATCAATTCATCATCTATAAATGGTCTAACTCCATCATGTATAAGTACAATTGTAGATTCTAAATCATACATCTCTGCTGCACATTTTATCCCATTAAAGATAGACATATGTCCAGTCTCTCCTCCTGGCACTATTTTTGCAACTTTTTTTATATTGTATTTTTTTAGCAAATCTTCTAGATAGCCTATCCATTCTTCTTTTGAGGCTATTATAATTGCATCAATATTTTTGTTGTTTTCAAAAACTTCTAATGTATGTATTATTATAGGTTTACCACATATTTCTATAAATTGCTTTGGTTTGTCTGTTTGTCCCATTCTTTTTCCAACTCCACCTGCAAATATAACAGCTACATTCATATTTATCCTTCCTTTTTTATTATATTATCTAATTCTTCTATAAAATATATTGGTGAGAATTCTCCACTATATCCATAATCTACATTTTCTTGTGATTTTACCCATTCAAAGTCTATATCGTCAAATTGGTCAAAAACTTTCATATATTTTTCGTTATAGAATTTTAAGTTTTTTACATTAGGATTATTGGTTAATAGTTTTTTATTATAGCATACCGCTTCAAAATATCTAAGAGTTTGTGATTTTTGTCCTTTTTGTAAAAATTCAATAACGCAATTTGTTTTTTTAACTTCTTCTATTACATCCTTATAGTTTATTTTTTCTTTATGCATATTGAATCCTTTATTTCTATAGTCTAATGTTTTTCCCTGGTTTTCTATAACATCAAACCTAACATTTACATTGTTTTCTTCAAACTTTTTATAAAGCTCTACTATTTCAGTTGTTCTTCCGGACTTTTAATGCTCCCATAAAATATGCATCTGTTTCAATATCTGCCTTATTTTCTTCTTGTCTGACTGGATAGTAGTGTTCGTTCAAATAAATATATCCATATTTTTTTGAATCTTCCAAATCGAATGTAACTATATAATCCCATATTTTGTTATGGCGATATTCTTCTATAATATGTCCTGCTGGTGAGTTTACTCCGGACAGTGTCCATAAGTATTAATACTAATTTTACATTTTCATATTTTGCATATCTTTTTATAAGAGAAAATGGTACTTCCCAAAAAATTATTACAGGTAACATTATAACATAGTTTTTTTCTTTTTCTATTTTAAGTTTTCTTAAATTTCCATACCACATATCTCTAAATGGCAAATGCAAAATTTTATTTATTTTTTCACTTAAGTGTACTTTTCTGATTATCTTTGTCAAAATATTATTACATTGTTTTTTCTTAAAATCTATACATGTTGCATTATCTAGTTTTTCTATATCTGAAAAATAATTCATATTGTTTTCAAACTCATAATTTAAGTATATATATTGTGTTTTCATTTCTATATCCTTTCTAATATATTCTAAGTTTGAATAAAGATAATTTTTTATTTCCAATATGCTTTATTATTATGTTCTGTTATTCTTTTTTCTTTTGGTGGTAATTCCATATAATCTCCATAATGCTTCGTTAAATATTCATCATATCCTGTTGGTATTTTATATTTTTCTCCTTCAAAGTCTGCTAAAGTATAGCCTTGTATAAATGAGCTTGGCATTATTTCTTTTTCAGCATATTTTCCACTTATGCAAGCAACCTGAGATGTGTTCTCATATTGTATTGCTATTTGATCTAGTTTTTTTAAAACTTTTGGAATTAAATTAAATGTTTTTGTAAAACATAAGACTATTTTTTTGAAAAATAACTTTACATTGCTTTTTGTAATTTCTGAAATATCATTAAATTTATATGCAGAGATTATTTTGTATAACAATTTATATTTTTTAAATATTTTCTCTGTTTTTTTCTTATCATCTGGTAAAAAGTCAATTGGGAAAATATCAATATATATTCCCATTTCTTTTATTGTTCTAAGTTTTCCCTCGTGCAAAATAGTATTTGTATCAACAATTTTTGCAAATGAATAATAATAATCTTCTGTATTAATGTATGTCAATATTTTATGATTTTCTTTACAATTATCATCAAAAATTTCTAGCAAAATTTCATAATCTTTTCTTGGCATCATTACATCTACATCATCATCCCAAGGAATATAGCCTTTATGTCTTATAGCTCCAAGTAACGTTCCTCCTCCAAGGAAATAAATTATATTATTATTATCACATATTTCTTTTAATTCTTTTAGCAGTTCTTTTTGTATATCTCTTTGCTCTTCTAATGATATTTCTTTTTTGTTTTCCATTTTTCTCACTATCACCTTTTATTTATAACATTTAATCATTCTTTTTCTCTTAATTTTCCTTAATTTTCCTATGAAAATTGGCATTGTTCCATATATGCAAACTTCTATTTTTTTCTTTAATTTAATTTCTTTTAAATTCATTATTTTTTTAAATAGTTTTCTCTTTTCTTTATATACTTTTTCTATATTAAGCTTGTCCTTTATTAAACTGTTTTTGTAAATTATATCACAACATACTTTAAAATTATCAATAAAAAGATATGGTAAGTATTCTAACTTATTACTTTCATATATACTTTTTAGTTTATTGTATGAATCTAAGATTGTTAAATACTTTTCATTTATCTTAGAATTACTCAAACTTTCATCATTAATGTTATAATGATATAATTTTTCATTTATATATGAGCATTTTTTTACTTTTAACAGATATTCACAATTAAATATCAAATCTTCTGAAATAAATATGTTTACGTCAAATTTCATATCTTTTATTATTTCTGTTTTATATAATTTGTTCCACAGATATCCTCTAAAGTAATTCTTGTTCATAATATAAGTTAGTGCTTTTTCTGATGTAAATGTTTCTTCTAATTTTGTTTCTCCATTAGGAAAAAAATTGCATATTGATATGTCTGAATTGTTTTTTTCCATGCTTTTAACTAGCTTTTCTATTATTGTTGGTTCTGTATAATCATCTGTATCTATAAAGCTTATGTATTTTCCTTTTGCCATACTAATTCCAAGGTTCCTTGCAGCAGAAGGCCCTTGGTTCTTTTCATGTATTACCTCTATTCTTGCATCTTCTTTAGCATACTCATCACAAATTTTTCCACTATCGTCTTTAGATCCATCATCTATTAAAATTATTTGTAGGTTTTTATATGTTTGATTAATTAGACTGTCTAGGCATTTCTTTATGTATTTTTCTGTATTGTAGGCCAATACTAATAATGTCACTAATTCTTCTTTCTTTGTCTCCATTTTCAATACTCCTATTAAATATGCAATTTCCTAAAACCAATAAAGGTATTGCAAGTGTTGTATTTGTCATTAATGCTTCAGATATACTATATATCGTAAATACTATAACTGTAATATTGTCTTTTATATCCATGTTTTTGTTATATTTTATAAATAGGTAAGATAATATAAAAATATATATTATTCCATAATTGATTATCATTTTTCCGTATAGATTGTCTAGAACTAGTTCCTGTTCATCATATGGAATTCCTTGGCCTAGTATAGTCATTCCATTTGCATTAAGTCCTTTTTCCATATACCAAATCCTTCCGGCTTATGATGTTATCAATTTTTTTATCAATTATAGTGTATTCTCCACTGCCTAAACATAAAGTGCAAAATATTAATATAGAAAATGCTATAAATGCGAATTTCCCTGCTTTTTGAAATATTTTATTTTTTAATTCTACTTTTATATTTATTTTTGAAATAAAGAATAGCACCATTATTAGTCCAACAATTAACATTGATGTTCTGCTTCTTGTTGTAATTCCTAAAAGTACCATTAACAATATTCCTACTATATATTTCATTATATCTCTTTTATCATCATATATTAAATACAAATAAGCTAAATATGTTGATATAATAATTAGTGATACATAGTTTGGATGTCCTAGCATAAAACTATGTCTTACTGTTCCATCCTTTGCATAATAGAACATTATGAAATCTGGATTAGTATATAAATATATTAAATATATAACTATATGTATAGAAAGCATAAATACATTAGTACATACAATTATTTTCAATATTTTTTTAAAATCAACATCTTTTATAGCAATTATCATAAGTGTTGTTAATATAATGTTATACTCATTTATTCTTATTGAAGTATATCCTGCAATAAGAATTATTGGTATCATGTATTTCCATTGTTTTAATGTATATCTTTCTAAATATATTTTTGTTAATAGTAGTATAATAATTACTAATGTTATTATTTTGCTTAATATATTTGGAATTTGAAAAATTTGTGATGTGGAATAATAGATTTTAATTGCTAGTAATATTACACTTATATAGTACAGGTTCGTTTTTTTTATGTTTTTTAGCATATTATTTCCCTCATTTCAATTTAACCTAAATTCTTCCTGTAACCTTCCTGTATATACACCAGAAAAATTTAAATATAGGTAATCCCATATTTAGTAAAACAATTGCTATTTTATCTCTAGCAGGTGTATTTTTACAAGTTAATACATCCTTTTGATTCTTTTTAATATCTAAGATAATATTTTTTTCCATTTCCTTATTTCTTGGATTTGTGAATATAAGAATCCTAAGTATCCTAAATTTTGAATAAATATCAAATCTTTCGACTGCTTTTTGAAGTTCAGGATATTTTTTGCTTATAAATTCAAGCATTTCTTTTGTATGCTTTATATAATCTTCTTCATTTTTATTAAATTGTTGTTGCTTTGATATAGATCCAACTCTCGCAACATAGTAATAGCATTTTTTGTTTCCATATGCTATATTTTCTGCTTTTTCTATTAGTTTATACACTACTGCTGTATCTTCATATGCTTTTCCTTTTGGGAATTCATATTCTTCCCATAATTCCGTTAAATACATTTTTCCATATGCTGCAACTTCTATTCCTTTTGCAAATAACATATTTTCAAATGCTTGTTTACTATTTAAAAGTTCTTCTTTCTCTTTCTCTCTTTTTTGTATTTTTGTTTCTTTCCATACAGTTTTTATTCCGCATATAGATAATTTCACATTATATTTTTTTATCAACTCATACAAATATTCCACATAATCTTCCGTTATGTAGTCATCTGAATCAATAAATGTTATATATTTTCCATTTGCATTTTTTATTCCTATATTTCTCGCATCTGATAAACCGCCATTTTCTTTGTGTATTACTTTTATCCTTGTATCTTTTTTGGCATATTCATCACAAATTTTTCCACAATTATCTGGTGATCCATCATTTACTAGTATAATTTCTAGATTTTTATAGCTTTGATTAATAATGCTATCCAGACATTTTTGTAGATATTTTTCGACTTTATATATAGGTATAACAACTGTTATTAAATCTTCCATATTCTATAAACTCTTTCATATTTTTATCTATAATTGTATTGTAACTATATTTTTCTTTATTATAACAAAAGGTATTTATATTTTCAAGTTTTTTCTATTCCCTTTTTTAATAATTATATAATTGTTTTTCTTAAAGAGTCAACAACTCTTCTATAATAAATAGTATTTTGCTTCTTTGTATAATTTTATATAAATTGTAAATAATAGTTAGCAGAATTTACTTTCATTTAAAAGAAAGGAGGATTTTATGACTCAAAAACATTTATTAATTACTGGTACTTCCACAGTTTCTTGGAAGGATGCTATTGTACAAACAATTAGTGAAGCTTCTAAAACAATAGATTATTTAACTTCTGTCAAAATTTTAGAGCAAAGAGCAACTATCTCAGGTAAAAAAATTTCTGAATATATTGTAGACTTAGATTTAGTATTTAATATTGACAGAGAAAGAGAAGATTAATTTTATGAAAGGAATGATTTACTTATGGATAAAATAGAAACAAATGAGCAATATCAAAATTATGTGGATAAAAAGACTCCAAATTCTCCTATCATAAAAAACTGCTTCAATGCTTTTTGGGTAGGTGGATTAATTTGTTCTATTGGACAATTGATTTCAGATTTTTGCAAATTTAGAGGTTTTAACGAAGAATCGTCTGGTAGTATTGTTGCAATTATTCTAATTGGTTTAAGCGCATTTTTAACTGGCTTAAATCTATTTAATAAGATTGGAAAATTTGCTGGTGCAGGTTCTATTGTACCAATTACTGGTTTTTCTAATTCTATTGTTTCTCCTGCAATGGAGTATAAATCTGAAGGCTATATAATGGGAGTTGGTGCAAAAATGTTTACTGTTGCAGGTCCAGTTCTTGTTTATGGTATTTCTGCTTCTATTATAGTTGGAATCGTTTATCTTATTTTTAACACTCAAAGTGTTGTTTTAGTTTAAGTTTTAGACATTTTTTATACTTACTTTTTATGAAATTTTTGAAAGGAATGATATAATGCAAAAATTAGGAAAGCAAACAATTAAATTTGATAATCCACCAAAAATAATTGAAACTGCATCTATTGTTGGTCCTAAAGAAGCCGAAGGTCCTCTTGCAAAGTATTTTGATACTCTACTTGAAGATGAATTTTGGGGTGAAAAAACTTGGGAAAAAGCTGAAAGTAAGATTATAAAACAAGCAGTAGAACTCGTAATAAATAAAGCTGGACTTTCACCTAGTAATATTGATTTTTGTTTTGCAGGAGACCTACTTAATCAGTGTATTTCATCTAGCTTTGGGTTGCGTGAATTGAATATTCCATACTTTCGGAATATTTGGTGCTTGTTCTACTTTTGTTGAAGGTATGATTTTGGCAAGTATTTTGGCTGATAGTGGTGCAGCAAAAAATATTCTTTTTTCTGCTTGTAGTCATTTTTGCAGTGCAGAAAAACAATTTAGGTTTCCATTAGAACTTGGTAATCAAAGGCCTCCTTCTTCACAATGGACTGTTACAGGTGCTGGTGCTTCTATTATTTCTTCTTCAGGTGTAGGACCAGCAGTTGATTGTGTTACTGCCCGGCAAAATTGTTGATAAAGGCATAAAAGACGCAAATAATATGGGTGCCGCTATGGCTCCTGCTGCTGTTGATACAATTCTTACACATTTTCAAGATACTGGTAGAAATCCTAGTTATTATGATGCTATTATCAGTGGAGATTTGGGTCATATTGGTAAAGAAATAGTTATTGAGATGTTACAAACTTATGGATACAATGTAAAGTCTAATTATAATGATTGTGGTGTTTTAATCTTTGACAAAGAAACTCAAGATACTCATTCAGGTGGTAGCGGTTGTGCTTGTTGTGCAACAGTTTTTTCTGGTTATCTATATAATATGTTAAAGAATAAAAAGTATCATAAGATATTATTTATTGCAACAGGTGCTTTGACAAATTCTACTACTTCTCAGCAAGGTGAAAGTATCCCTGGAATTGCTCATGCTGCTTCAATTGAATTTTAGGAGGTGAAACCATATGAATGATTTTTTAAATAGCTTACAAATTATGGATTATGTTTGGTGTTTTATAGTTGGTGGCCTCATTTGCGTAATTGGACAAATATTAATTGATAAAACAAAAATAACCTCTGCTAGAATTCTTGTACTTTTTGTAACAATGGGTGCTATTTTAGGTGGACTTGGAATATACAAATATCTTGTTGACTTTGCAGGGGCTCGGTGCTACTGTTCCTATTACAGGATTTGGATATAATCTAGCTAAAGGTGCAATTAAAGGTGTTACTGAATCTGGTTTGCTTGGTGCTTTTACTGGTGGAATCAAGGCTGCTGCCGGTGGTATTGCTGCTGCTGTATTCTTTGGATATATCGCATCTCTTATTTCGAAACCTAAAATGAAAAAGCAATAATTCTTGACTAGTCACCATAATATGTGCTATAATTTCTTTATTCAATTTATTATATAAGGGTATTTTTTTACCCTTTATATAAAATTATTCTAAAGGAGGAAACTAGAATGGCAAGCAATGGTGACATACACAGTTTGTCTCGGTTGCAAAGGGAATTCTTTTTCATTGTAGCTAAGCTTCACATTTATAGCTATGATGATTACCAGTTCTGTCGATTCCAGAGCAAGTTTGGAAAAATTTTGCCTGAACTTACAGAAGATGATTTCCTTGCACTCAAGGCCTGTGAACTCTATGGTACCTATGACGACTGGGTAACTTACCACAACTGGGTTTCTATTCAGCCTGGTATCCCTGCCGATGTTCGTGATAAGGAGGTTGATAGTTCTTTCCAAAAGTACAATCCGAATCTTCTTATCGAAGAGGAACCTATTGTAGCGTGTGCTGGAAATATGGAGGATATTGAAGCTCTTATAGCCTGCTTGCTGTATGGCACAGCAGAAGACTGGGAATACTATCTTGCTTGGGTCTCAAATCCTAAGGCACTCCACGACAACATTCGTGAAAAAGAAGTCAGTATGGCTTTTGAGGAGTCTAATCCTAACGTTTTTGATCTTGAGGATGATGACATTCCTGAAAGAGACGATTTCTATGGATCGGATGAATGCGAGTACCAAAAGGATCGTATGACACGGAGCAATCGTATCAAAGGCAAATATCTTAAAGACAAAAAGCATGTCTGCAATGTCAATAAGATTTTGGAGGCTAAATGTGAGAAAGCTTTCAGAGATTTGCCCTCTGGTTACATTGTTGAGGTCTGTTTGTGTGAAGACGAAGATGGCCTGACAATTGGCAAGAGAGCTGTTCTTTCGAAAAGCTTTACTGTGATTAAAGCCGATAATTACCTTTCTTCTCATCGTGGTATCATCAAAAGTCGTAAGGAAAAAGCTAAAAAGCAGGAAGATAGCTGGCTCAAACGCCGTTTTGGCATTTCCTGTGAAGGAGATTCCAAATATTCTGAATTTGAGCCGTGTTACATTCTTGCCCCCATTTATGTTGATGTCCAAGAAGTTGAGCATTATGTGAATTCTTCTCATGGTGGCAGTTCGAAACGTAAAGTTTCTTATACTGCTGAAAAGAAGCTTAATATCACTGATGTAAGCATCAGGTATCAGCATAAGCTTTTCTATACTGGCATTATCCATGGAAGGCCTGGCCTTCCCGGCATTTAGAGTAATTTTAGTAAACCAATGTAAGAGGAGCTCCTTTCGAGCTCCTCTTCTTTTTATGTATTTTTGATTTTTATACACTTAAAAAGACATAGAATTTTAAAACTTCTATGTCTTTTATATTAATACTATCTCTTACTAAATTGTGGTGCTTTTCTAGCTTTTTTAAGACCATATTTCTTTCTTTCCTTCATTCTTGGATCTCTTGTTAAGAATCCTTTTGATTTAAGTAATGGTCTATATTCGCTATTAGCCTCATTTAAAGCTCTTGCTAATCCATGACGAATTGCTCCTGCTTGACCTGAAAATCCTCCACCTGTTACTTTACAAATTACATCATATTTATTTAAAGTATCTGTTGCAACTAGTGGTTGTCTAACTATTACTTTTAAAGTTTCTAGATTTAAATATTCATCTATATCTTTTGAGTTTATAGTAATTTTTCCTGTACCTGGTACTATTCTAACTCTAGCTATAGAGCTTTTTCTTCTTCCTGTACCATAAAACATTATTTTATCTGATTTTGCTTTAGGCATTTACTTTTCCTCCTTTAAAATTCCCATACTTCTGGTTTTTGTGCTGTATTTTCATGTTCACTACCTGCATATACTCTTAATTTTTTAAGGCTTTGTCTTCCTAAACTATTATGTGGAAGCATTCCTTTTATTGCAAGCATCATTGCTTTTTCTGGATTCTTTTCAAGCATATCTTTAGCAGATACTTCTTTCATTCCTCCAATATATCCTGAATGATGTCTATATACTTTTTGGTTAATCTTATTACCTGTTAAAATAGCTTTACTGCAATTAATAATTATTACATGATCTCCTACATCCATATTTGGAGTAAAAGTTGGTTTATGTTTTCCTCTAAGTAATCTTGCAGCTTCTGTTGCAACTCTTCCTAGAGGTTTTCCTTCAGCATCAATTATATACCATTTTCTAACAATTTCATCTTTTTTTACACTATAAGTTGTATTATTCATGGCTAATTCATTTCCTCCATTCTGACTTTATTTAAATCAAATATACTTATAATATATGTTTACCGGGATTTAGCATATATTAAATATATATTTTATCATAATACTACAATATTTTAATACAATTATCTTAGAATGTCAATAGTTTTATAGAATTTTATATTAAAATTTTAACAAATAATTTCTTAAGCTTATTGTATCCGGATGTATAGGTCCAACCTTTTTTATAGATTTTTCAATAGTAAAGTCTAACACAAAAAGTATAGCCTTATCTATGTCTTCTTTAGACAATTCTCTCAAATAATCCACAGTATCATAATTTCTATTTTCTTCTATTTTATCTGCTAAATATATTATTTTAGCAAACTTGTCCATTTTTATATTTCCTGTTGTATGGTAAGCTATTGCATTTTGTACTTCTATATCAGCATTATATTTTTCTTTTGCCATAATAGCTCCGAAGCTTTGCATGAAGTAAACTTGGCTTCATTTTTTCTACATCATCTACTACTACATTATATTTTTTTATATATTCTTCCATTTGCTCTTTTGTAAGTTCTTTTGCCATATCATGCACTAAACCTGCAAAAGCTGCTTTTTCTTCGTCTTCTCCATAAATTTTTGCAAGTTCTCTTGCTTTTTTCATTGTTCCAACAGAATGCATATATCTTTTTTCAGTTAATGTGTTTTTTAAATATTCTTCTATTTCTTTTAAATCCATTTAATATAACTCCTTATACATTTTATAATTCTTTAGCATTTTTCTTACATAATTATTTGTTTCTCTGTATGGTATATTCTCTATGTCTGATCCATCTTTTTTTATTACTCCACTATCTATCCATTTTTCAACTCTTCCAATTCCTGCATTATATGCTGCCATTGCTAGATAATAGCTATTATTATAGTATTTTACAAGTTTAGAGAAATATTTCGTTCCAAGCATTATATTTATTTCTGGGTTTTGCAAATCTATATCGGTAATTTCCATATCTTCAGCTTCTTCTTTTGCTGTCTGCTCCATAAGCTGCATAAGTCCTATCGCTCCACTTGGAGATATAATATTTGGATTGAAGTTGCTTTCTGTTTTTATTAAAGCAAAAATCCAATCGCTTTCTACACTATATTCTTCTGCATATTTATATACATATTCTGAATATTTGTCTGGATAAAATCTTTTTAATATAACTGTGTATAAATCAAACACTCTAAATATTATTATCAAAAGTATTATTATAACTAAGATTATTATCAATGCTTTCCTAATAGGTTTTAACATTTTCCTCCCCTATTTTACTTACAAGAATACCAGTCATAACCTTCTGATACCTCTGCAATTAATGGTACTGAAAGTTTAACTACATTTTCCATTGAATCTTTTAGCATCTTTGTAACTTGCTCTTTTTCTTCTGGTGGTACTTCTAAAAGTAGTTCATCATGTACTTGTAATAAAATTCTTGTCTTTAGATTATATTCTTCTATTTTCTTATTTACTTCTATCATTGCTTTTTTCATTATGTCAGCTGCTGTTCCTTGGATTGGCATATTTAGTGCTGCTCTACTTCCAAATTGTCTTATCATATAATTTTGCGATTTTAGTTCTGGTATATTTCTTCTTCTTCCGAAAATTGTTGTAACATAGCCCTTTTCTTTAGCTATTTTATCAATTTCCTCCATATAATTTTTTATGCCTTTATATTTCATTAAATATTCTTCGATATATTTTTTTGCTTCTTTTTTTGTTACTTTTATTTGTTCTGCAAGTCCAAAGTCACTTATTCCATATACAATTCCAAAGTTTACTGCTTTTGCACTTGTTCTTTCTTCTTTTGTAACTTCATCTATTGGTTTATTAAATACTTTTGATGCAACTTCCTTATGAATATCTATACCATTTGCAAATGCTTTTATCATATTAGTATCATTTGAAATATGTGCAAATATTCTAAGTTCTACTTGCGAATAGTCTGCATCTATAAATATATTATTATTTTCTGGTTTAAATACTTTTCTTAGATTTTTTCCAAGCTCAAATCTTGTTGGGATATTCTGCAAATTTGGTTCTGCACTACTTATTCTTCCTGTTGCTGTAACTGTTTGATGAAAATATGAGTGTATCCTATTCGTTTTTTTGTTTATATATGGAAGCATTCCTTCTACATATGTTGAATTTAACTTTACAAGTTGCCTATATTCAAGTATTTCTTCTATAACTGGATGTTCTCCTCTTAATTTTTCTAGTACTTCTACATCTGTTGAATATCCACTTTTCTTTTTCTTTTGTACTGGAAGGTGTAAATCTTCAAATAAAATTTTTCCTAATTGTTTTGTGGAATTTATATTAAATTCTTGCCCACAAAGATTATATATTCTTTGCGTTTTTTCTTCTATTTCAGATTTGATTTTTCTTCCAAATTCTATCAATTCTTCTTTGTCTATATATATTCCATCATATTGCATTTTTGCAAGAACTCTTGCTGTTGGCATTTCTATATTTTTAAATAAATCTAATTCTTCTTGTTCTTTTATAAATTTCATCATTATTGGGTATAGTTTATCTATGCAATATACAAATATACTGCTCTTATTCTTTTCTGTTTCTACATCATTAGTATCTATATCAAACAAAGTTAATTGTTCTTGCTTGGTTTCTTGTTGTAGATATCTCGAAATTTCTAAATTTAAATACCTCAAAGTCAATGTTTCTATATCATATTTATTTTTTATTGAATCTATTATATATCCTGCGATTTCTGCATCAAATTCAAATCCGTTTAAATCTATATTGTTTTCTCTTAAAAGTATATAGTCTTGTTTTAATTTATATCCTATTTTTTTAATATCTTTATTTTCAAAAATTTCTTTAAAATATTTTGTTATTGTTTCTATATTATTTATATAGTAAACTACTGTGTCTATTATTACACTTAAACTGCAAATTTTCTTTTTTAATATGCTTTCTTCTGTGTTGTCTTGAGAAGAATTTAAATAGTAGACCAATTGTTTATTTTCTTTTATTGCTTCCACTAACTTAGTTAATTCTTCTGTACTTAAGTTTTCTTTTACATTTATTTCTTCTAATGGGTTTGTTTCTTTTTTCTCATTTCTTAGAGAAAATCTTTCTATATATTTGTTAAATCTTAATCTTGTAAATATATCTAATACTTTGTCTTTATCCCATTCTTGCACTTTTAAATCTTCTACATTTTCATCTATTGGGCTATCTGTGTTAATTGTCCCCAATGTTCTTGAAAGCATTGCGAGTTCTTTATCATTTATAAGCTTTTCTCTTAATTTTCCCTTTATTTCTTCCGCTTTTCCACTTTCTATTTCTTCATATAATTTATCGATTGTATTATATTGCTTTATAATATTTAAAGCTGTTTTTTCTCCAACTCCATTAACTCCAGGGATATTATCTGACTTATCTCCCATAAGTCCTTTTACTTCTATTAATGATTTAGGTTCTACACCATAAACCTCTTTTATTTTATCTTGGTCGTAATCGTCTTCTTCTGTTTTCCCTGCTTTTGTTCTTGGTATTCTTATTGTTATTTTATCTGTTGCAAGCTGAAATGTATCTCTATCTCCAGAAAGGATTGTTACATCAATGCCTTTTTCTCCTGCTCTTTTGGCTAATGTTCCTAAAATGTCATCTGCTTCATATCCTTCTTTTTCTATAATTTTTATATTCATAGCTTTTAAAATTTCTTTAATTATTGGCATTTGCTCTGCAAGTTCATCTGGCATTCCCTTTCTTGTTCCTTTATACTCTTTATACATTTGATGTCTAAAAGTCGGAGCTCTCATGTCAAATGCAACTGCCATATATTCAGGTTGCAAGCTTTCTAATATTTTAAACATTATTGCTAAGAATCCATACACAGCATTTGTATATGTCCCGATCTTCTGTTTTTAGCATATTAGTTCCCATTATACCGTAAAATGCTCTATTTAATATACTATTTCCATCAATCAATACTAATCTTGACATAGGTTACTTCCTTTCGGGTTTATTTTATTTTAATCAAAATATGAGCTTATCGTTTCTAGATTTTCAAAATCTTTTTGTCTCATTATGTCATAGGCAACTATTGCAACTGAGTTTGATAAATTTAGTGAGCGCAAGGTCTCTCTCATTGGAATTCTTATTGTTTTGTCTAAGTATTTTTTTAAGGTATCTTCTGGCAAGCCTCTTGTTTCTTTTCCAAATAGTACAAACACTTCATCCATTTCTTTAAAATTTGGCTCTGAATATATATGTTTTCCTTTTGTCGTTACAAAAAACATATTATTTTCTTCTGGTTTATATTTCTCTAAAAATTTTTCAAATGATAAATGTTCTTCTATTTCTAGTTTGTCCCAATAATCAAGTCCTGCTCTTTTTACAGCTTTTTCTGATATACTAAAACCTAATGGATAAACTAAATGCAATTTTGCTCCTATCGCTGCACATGTTCTTGCAATATTACCTGTATTTTGAGGTATTTCAGGTTCTACTAATACAATGTTTAATTTCATTTTTATAATTATCCTTTCTAATGTACAAATTCTTAGGCTTTATTTTTCTCAATTATATCTCTTGCTGCAACAAGTCCTGTTGCTGCTGCTGTAACTATATTTCCTGCCTTACCTGCTCCATCTCCTATGAAATATATATTTTTGTCTTTTAGTTTAAATTTATTATCAGTTTCGATTTCATTACTGAAGAATTTTATTTCTGGTCCATATAGTAATGTTTCGTCATTATTAACACCTGGCATTATTTTATCAAGTTTTTGTAATCCCTCTAGAATATTTGTAATTATTCTGTGTGGTAAAATCAAAGCTAAATCACCTGCGACACAGTCTTTTAATGTAGGTTCTATGAATCCTTTATTAATACGGTGCCATTCACTTCTTCTTCCGCTTCTCAAATCTTTTAATGTTTGGATAATAGGCTTTCCGTCTCCTAATACATTTGCTATTCTTGCTATGCTTTCTCCATATTGTCTTGTATTTGTTGTTGGTTGAGTTAATGTAACTTTACTAATAAATGCAAAGTTACTATTGTTTGATTTTATTTCTTTTAAAGAATGTCCATTTACACATATATATCCATAATAATTTTCCTTTGTAACAAATCCTCCTGGATTTGTACAAAATGTTCTTATTTCGTCTGCGTATGTATCTGTTTTTATAAATATTGTTGGGTCATAGATTACATCACAGATATCTTTTAATATTTCTTTTCTTACTTCAACACGAACACCTATCTCTATACTTTGAGACATGTATGGTATTTTATATTTGTCTGCAAACTCTTGTGTCCATCTTGCTCCTTCTCTTCCTGGCGCAACTATTACATTTTTTGCAATTACACTTTCTTTTTTATTTGCATGTGTATATATAACTTCACATTTTTCATCTTTATCTATTATATCCTCTACATTAGTACCATCATACAAATCTACGCCTTCTGCTTCAAGATTGTCTGAAATTCCTTGAATATATCCAGGTAAATGGTCACTTCCTAAATGTTTTTGTTTTATTAATAACAATCTAGATCCTTGTATTGCAATTTGTTTTTCTATTTTTTTTGCTTCTTCCATATTAGAAGGAAATACTTCACTATCCATATTAAATTTATTAAATATTTCCTCTGTTTCATCTATTAGTTTATATGCCTCTGATTGTGACATGTATTTAAATAAATCTGATTTTCCAAGTTTAGGTATGAAATTAAGTTTTCCGTCTGAAAATGTTCCTGCTCCTCCATATCCGCTTAAGATGTTGCATGGTGAGCAGTTTACACAATTTTTTTTGTCTTTATTCATTGGGCAATATCTATCTTTTACGTTTTTTCCTTTTTCTAATACTGCAACTTTTAAATTTTTATCTTTATCTTTAAGTTCATATGCTGCAAATAAACCTGCTGGTCCTGCCCCTACTATTACTACATCATATTCTTTCATTATTTAAATCCTCCCTTTTTATATGCACTAAAAACAACCTTCATTATACCACAATATTGCAAAAACTACAAATAAAATTACTAATAATCGCCCGTATATTTTTGACTTTTTTGTTTTGTTTATTCATTTCAAAATAATTATTCAGTTTTTTAAACCAATTAAGAATTAATACTCCAGTAGTTATTATTAATATTTTTAGGCTAAATACTTGTACTTGTGATTTTCTTATATTATCTGAAGTATAAAAACCACTATAATTAAATATTTTAGACTCTATATAGTGAAATGCTAATATAAACATACTGTTTTTTCCATACCAAGCAAAAGCATCACCTAAATATTTTAAGTATTTCTCTATTAGTTGTGAAATCTTTAATATCATTATAGTTCCACATGTAGAAGTAAGTATTAAAAATGCTCCATTAGTATATCTTCTTCCACCTAAGTCAAAGCCATTGTATACTATTGCTATTATCCAAATTGCAGAAATGATTAATAATATTTTTTTATTCTTTAATATTTTATCTAATCTTTCATTTTGCCTTAAAATATATCCTATATAATAAAATGCTACACAAAACATTGAAACATCTATACTAAATGGAAACAAATATCCATTTATTCCTAATACATATCCTAAGTATGAAATTAAGGCGACAAGAAATATCAATTTTACAGAATCACCTTTTGATGCTTTTTTTAAATATCTAAATATTAATCTTACTCCTGCAAGCATTGGCATGAACCATAGTGCACTTAAAGATGTTACATTTTCTATGCTAAATTTATTTCCCCATTTCAAAACTGAAAAGCTAATTTGTCTTAGCCAGTCAATTATATAATACCCCATTAATGCCATATATTTACATGTTAGTACTTCTACTACTAATGTGCATATTACATAAGGTAATATTAATTTAAAAAATATATTTTTTATAGTTTCTTTAAAGTTTCTCTCTTTATAGAACATACCACTTAATATAATAAATAATGGCATATGAAATGAGTAGACTATTTCATGCGATAATCCCTGTATTGTATGTCCCATTACCATTGATATAATGGCTATTCCTCTTGCAATATCTACATACTTTACTCTTCCATTTTTTTGTTTGTTTTGTGTATCCACAGTTATAATGTCTTTGCAACTTACTTTTTCTTTTACTTTTTCCATTTTCATCCTTTTACCGTAGTATAAGTATCTACTTCTTTTGAAATAGATACTTATACTACCAAACTATATTTTTTATTTTTATAATATATCTTTTACATTTCTCATAAATATTATATTTTCTATTATATCTATAATTGCATATGCTACTATCATAATTCCAATTGTCATAATAACTGTTCCTGAATTCATTGTAACATATAGTCCACATAGAAACATTACAATTGCTAAGATTAAGCTATATCCCCAAGCACTTACTTTTAATGATTTTAATTCAAATGATAGATTCATTCTAATAAATGAGCTATATATAATCCATATTCCTATGATGATTCTAAGTATAGAACTTATCGTACTACTATAAACTATAGCAACAATTCCTAATACGCAAGTCATTAGACCATATATTAAATCGTAATTATAAAAATCATATTTCTCCTTTGTTAAAAAATAGTTAATAATCTTTAATACTCCAATAGCAACAAAAATTGCACCTAAAACATAAGATATTACCTTTATTGTTTCCTCTGGTTTCCATATTACTACTGCTCCAAGTATACCGAATATTAATGATTCTAATATAGAAATCCAACCTGTTTTTCTTAAAACTTTCTTAATTCCTTCCATTACTACATTTTCCTCCTATCATTATTAATTTAATTTTTTATATTGCATATCAGAAAAATGAACTTATTATGAATAAATTTATTTTTCCAATAAATATCCTGATAAACTATAATTTTTGATGTTTTTATTTACTTTATCATAAGTTATAGATATACTTGTTAATAAAAGTTTTTTACTATCATCTATTTGTATTTCATTTATATTCTCAAAATTATCTTTTAATCTATCTCCATATCGTATATATTCATTAACTTCCTCTAAAATATTAGCATATACTATTTCATTATTATTTTCAATCCTTAATGCTAAATTACTAAAAACTTTTTCTGCATTTCCTTGCTTATCATCATATTCTGATGAATATACAGTATATAAATTTTTATATTCAGCTACATCTATATAATCAATTGTAGCGTATGAACTAATATATTGGGTTCCTTCGTCGTCTTCTGATATATCTGTTTTTCTTAGGTCTATTATTTCTTCTTCTTCATTTTCTGTTAGTAAATCCTCTATTAATTTATTTCCTTCATCTGTTCCTTGTAAATAACGATATGCTCCATAAATTTTTTGTTTCTCATCCTCTGTATATTCAGTTTTTTGTTTAAATATTTTTAGATTATTATATTGGCTTATTTGTGATACCTTGTACATATTAATATATGGTACAATTGTTGAAATTATTGTAAGTGCTATAAATACTAATAGTATTTTCCCTATCTTTTCTTTTTTTCTTAATTTTATTATTGTATAAATAATCTCAAAGATTATTAGAATTATACATAAGTATCTACTTTCTGTAATACCATTAGCTAATATTCTTATACCTATTGAATATATTTGCAAAATAATAAATGGTATAAATAATATTGGAAGTATCTTGTTTATTTTATCTATTATTGTATCTTCTTTGAAGTTTTCTACCATTGTCCATATTGGACATCCTAATATAAATAGAGCCGCAAGTATTCTAAATATTTGATTTGAAGGCATATTCCTTAAAACAATAATTTTTATTATATACATATAAATTATGGCAAATGCTACTATTACTAATGTTCCTAGAACATATTTTATAACTATTTTTGAAAATTTTGATGTTTTCTCCTCTATATTGTATAAAGAATATAAAAGTGCTGGTATATAATAGATTCCAAGTATTAGTAATTCTATTCTTGCAAGTAATGTGTAATTACCTCCATCTAATATTAAGTAAATAAATACTGCTGTTACAATTGCACTTCCTATTGTGAGTATTCCATATATAATGCTTGTTTTAAATACATTCACAAAAATTGATGTTATATATTGTTCAAATGTTTTTTTACTTTCTTTGTAGTTAAAATATATTGATAAAGTAAATACTGATATCATGCTACAAGTAAATAACTTTTCAAGCCAATCCAATATATTTCTAGATAATATATTCTCTATAATCTTTGGCTCTGCAAAAATATATGTAAATACCGTAGCTAGAACTACCGATATTGCATAACCTAATATTTTCTTTATTTTGTCTTTTGATATAGTCTCTGTCAAGAACGCTCCATTTGCAAATGCTATGCCAAAAAACATAATATTCCTTAATATATTTGCTTTTATAATAGTTCCTTCTAAATCTATAACACAAATTAAAGTTAATATTATTATAGTTGCTATTGTTAGTGGAAATTTCTCTATAGATTTTTTTAATGTCAAATAAAGATTAGATATCTTTTCTTTTAATTTACTCATCAAATTTTCCTCCATATTTTATCATTTTCATATGTTTAGGCTAATTTTTTAAATCTTTTTCAATCTGCTTTTTGTATCTTTCTTCCTCAGAAAACACACATCCGCAATATTTTTGCATATATAGTCCAAGCTCTCTTGCTTTTGCTTGTCCTTCTCTGAATCCTACTCTAAAGTCTCTATATACAAACTCTAATCCATATTTTTTTGCAATTTCTTCCCCTTGTTTTTTTAATTCATCATGTTTTTGATATGGACTTACTAAAAGGGTTGTGCTTATTGCATCATATCCATTTTCTTTTGCATATTTTGCTGTTTGCTCTAATCTTACTCTGTAACAATAGTTTGTACATCTATTTTCTAAATCACCTACTACATTTTTACAAAATTCTCTTAATCCATAATCTTCTTCAAATATTGCTTCTACATTTATTGATTTTGTATATTCTTTTAGGCAATCTCTCCTTGCTTTATATTCCATATATGGATGTATATTTGGGTTATACCAATATACAGTTGGCTCTATTTTTTCTCTTCTTAAAGCATCTATACAATATACACTGCAAGGTGCACAACATGTATGTAGTAGTAATTTCATATTCTTCATTCCTTTCTATTTTTCATATACATCAAATATTGCTATTTCATCTATTCTATCAAAATTTTCTATCGCATAATCTGTAACTTTGTATGGATGTTGCCAATTCTTTGGTAGTCCTTCTTTTCTAATAAGTACTAATAAATTCTCTGTGTTTTTCAAATCTTCTATAATGCCGTCTTCTCCTCTTTTTCCAAAGTTTCCCAAATTAAACATATCATAATTTTTATAATATTTATCTATTGGAATTGTAATGATAGCTGACATTGTATCTAAAATGTATACAGTTTTTCCTTCTTGTTCTTTTTCTAATAAATATTCACCTATATCGCTAATTTCACTATATAAAGATTCATCTGTTGGAATGCCGTTAAAATGTTTCAAATTTTTATTGTTAGGAAGATTTTTTATATAGCTTGATAGTAATGTAATTGAATACCAAATATATATTATAAATATTAATATTGACAATGCTTCCACAAATGTTTTTATGGCAAATATAATTTTATCATATTTTATATGTTTACACAAAATATATATCAAGTTATATGTTAAGTATATAATCGAAATTATTGTGCAGATTGCACCCACTCCAAAATGTGATACATCTGCAATTGGATATATTGCAGTTATATCCGCAATACTATATGCAAAAAGTATATATAAACTTCTTATGAAACTATCTTTAAATAATTTTCTTTTTGCTAAAATAAATATGCATATTATCAGCATTGTAATTATTACTATTGGTACTATAATTGCAAGTATTTTAATTGATATTTGACTTGATTTTAATAAACTTAAATAACTTGATGAATTTGAAAATGTCCCAATTCCAAGTATTGCATAATCTATAAATTCCATATAAGTATTTGTGACTATTAAATATACCACAAATACTAAAACTGGCATCAAAACACCTAAAGCTCTTGCAAGAGCAATTTTTAAAAATTGCTTTATTTCACTTGCTTTATCTATTTCTAATATTTTATATCCAATGAAAATCACTGATAAGATTATTCCAGAAGTTTGCTTAAATAATATTGCCAAACCGTACAAGCATTCCTAGAATAAAATCTCTTTTATAACTAATTTCTTTTTTTGCAAATCTAAGTTCTAGATAAACTGTTAATAAAGTTATTAATAGTACTGTCCAATTGTAATCAAAAGTAAATATGTCTGAATAAATCACATATATTCCAATTATAGCAATAAGAGATATCCCTTTATTTATCTCGAGCCTTCCTAAAATTTTATATATAACAAATAAAATTGTTGCAACTTCAAAGCATTCTAAAAATCTAAATACTATCAATTCTGTTCCAAATATTTTTAAGAATATTCCAGAAATCATTGGAAGTAAAGGGGTTAATATTATGCTAAAATCTTTATATGGAAGTAATCCTTCGCTAATACATCTTGCAAAATTGAATCCCCATATTTCATCAAGGTTATTCAGTTCTCTTATAAATATTTTTCCACTAACTAATAGGATTAAACCTAAATAAATTAGAATATTTTTTACTAGAAGTTTATTTTTCATTTTTATTACCTTTTCCTTGCTATTTTACTTCATGCATTTTATATATTTTTATAGAATTAGAAAATTCCTTTATGACATCATATTCTATATTTTTGTTATAATGCTCTGCAATATATTGTTTTACTATCTCTATCTGATTTTTATATACTGTTACATCTGGTCCAATAGTAGTTCCCGTTATAATATATAAATCATCTTTTTTATATAAATCCTCCATGATATTATCCAAATTATATCTTTCTTTAAAGTTGTAGTATGCTTGATCATATATATCCCAATCACCCATATGTCTTAAGTTTGAAAATGTATCATCATCTATTTTTTCATAAACAGAAAAGGCAAGTGAAATATTTTGTAAAACATTTGGATAAACATAGGCATTTTCTTTATGTGAGTTTGTATATTCTATTACATCCTTGATAATTTGATAATCTGCTTTATGATAATTATTTACAAAAATATTTAAAAATTTATTATCAAAAATAATATAAATTAAAATTATAATGATTAATATTACTTTCTCTATTTTACTGTTAATATCTTTTCCTATTAAATCATTTTCGTTTTTTGTTAATACATATGCCATCATAACAAATGTCGTTGTATATAGAGAAATTAACACTCTATATACTGGCCTCGTGTATATTATATAAAAATTTAATAAGATAAATAATCCAAAAAATAGTATTACAAGTAATCTTTTTTGTTTTGTTAATATTGATAACAATAATAACAAGCATAATCCGATAAATAAACTTGCATTTGATTTTAAAGTTATCGAATATACTTTAGAAATTGATGAAATTATCTTATCTTTAAAATATTCAAAATCTGTATGTATATTTTCTTTTAGTTTAGTTAAATTTTCTGTTGTATAAAAATTCTCGTCCGATAATGAATAAGTATATAATATCTCATAATCTGTCTTACTCCATCCGCTTCTGTCTAGTATTTCCTTATCTTTTTCGTAATTTAATTCATTAGTGTCAAAAAGGTAAGTTCTTATATTATTAAATTCCGTATATTTATCATCTACTGGATTTATTTTGTAAACAATTAAATTGCTTATATATATTGTCATAAATATTATAGCAGTAATTAATAATATTTTTAATGCCTTGCAATTTTTATTTTTTATAGAGTAATATATTGAATAAATTATATAGAATGGAATCACAATCATGAAGCTTTCTTTTCTTGTCATTATTCCAATTGTTAAAAGTATAAATCCAATTATTTTACTTTTCTTAGAATTTTTATCAAGTGAATACATTAAAGCTATAATTCCTGCGAGTATCGCTACTGCTGCAACGCTCGTATAATTAATAATGCATAGTATCTTTGCATAGAACACTATTATGATAAGCAAGTAAAATATTGTACCAATCTTTTTGTCTTTATTTAAAAGTATAATACCTATTGTTGTAAAGGAGATGAATTGTATAAGTAGCATAGTAATTGTATACCAGTTTATACTAATTCCTGTTTTGTACAGCAACATAATAATAAAGCTTAATAGTGGATGTATGTATACAGAATATATGCTATATGTTCCGTCTAATTTAGATATGATTTTCATAATTGTAAAATCATCTAATGTTTCATATCTTAGTTCAAATACTATATTACAAATTATAAAAAATATAGTGTTAATAGCGATTACAAAGCACGGAATAAAATATTTACTATCTACTACTTTCTTTAGTTTATCTTTAATCTCCATTTATTTTTCCTTCTTATTTCTCATTATATTCATATCCTAAATGTTCGTAAGCACTAGGCAAAACAATTCTTCCTCTTAAAGTACGAGATATGAATCCTATTTGTATCAAGTATGGTTCATATACATCTTCTATTGTTTCAGTTTCTTCTCCTATTGTTGTTGCTATCGTTTCTACTCCTACTGGTCCGCCTTGATATTTTTCTATCATTATTTTTAATATTTTCCTATCTATTTCGTCTAGTCCAAGTTCGTCTATCTCTAGCTTATTTAAAGCTGTTTTTGCAATATCTAAAGTTATATTTCCGGTTTCCTAAAACTAGAGCATAATCTCTTACTCTCTTTAAAATTCTATTTGCTATTCTTGGTGTACCTCTTGACCTTTTTGCAATTTCAATTGCAGCTATGTCATCAATTGTAATTTCTAATATTTTAGCAGATCTTCTTACTATTGTAGCTAATTCATCTGTATTATATAACTCTAATCTTGATACTATTCCAAATCTATCTCTTAAAGGTGTAGAAAGGGAACCTGCTCTTGTAGTTGCTCCAACTAATGTGAATTTTGGTAAATCTAGTCTTATAGCTCTTGCGCTAGGACCTTTTCCAATTATTATGTCTAATGTATAATCTTCAAGTGCTGGATATAATATCTCTTCAACACTTTTATTTAATCTATGTATTTCATCTATAAACAAAATATCAAACTCTCCGAGGTTTGTAAGAATTGCTGCCAAATCTCCTGGTTTTTCTATGGCTGGTCCTGATGTTATTTTTATATTTGAATTCATTTCATTTGATATAATGTTAGAAAGTGTAGTTTTTCCAAGCCCTGGTGGTCCATATAAAAGTATATGATCTAGAGGTTCTCCTCTTTTTTTTGCCGCTTCTATATACACCTTCATGTTTTCTTTTACTTTTGTTTGACCAATATATTCTTCAAGAGTTTTAGGTCTTAAAGATTTTTCCATTTTTTCTTCTTCTATGCTTTCAAGTTCTGGTCTAATTACACTGTTTTCTTCCAATCTTCATCACCACTTATCTGTAATTATATATATTATTATCTGTTTTTGCAATACTTTTTGAATGTTGTCTAAAGTGCAAAAACACACAAGAAATTTTATCCTCTATTTCGTAAAACCTCATACATAATTATCCCTGCTGAAACAGACGCATTTAGAGAATTTATTTTTCCTTTCATATTTATTTTTACAATAAAGTCACAATTTTCTTTAGTTAGCCTGCTCATTCCTTTTCCTTCATTTCCAATTACTATTGCAATAGGCATTTTATAATCTTGCTCATTATATAATTTATCTGTATCCATGTCTGTTCCACATATCCATACATCATGTTCCTTTAGATAATTAATCGTATTTTGTATGTTATTTACTCTTGCGATTTTCATGTATTCTACTGCTCCTGCTGATGTTTTGTATACTGTTGCATTTACAGCTGCTGCCCTTCTTTTTGGAATTATTATTCCGTGCACTCCCGCTGCTTCTGCAGTTCTTATAATTGAGCCAAGATTATGCACATCTTCTATTCCGTCTAATATTAATATAAATGGATTTTCATTTTTCTTCTTTGCTTCTTCTAATATATCTTCTACTTCTACATATTCAAAAGGTGGAGTTATTGCAATCACACCTTGATGATTATGAGATGTAGACATTTCATCTAACTTTTTCTTTTGCACTTCTACAACTACTATTCCTTTTGATTTTGCTCTTGCTATAATTTTCATTATAGATCCATGCTTTTCACCTGCTTGTACAAATATTTTATTTATATCTTTATCACTTTCTATTAACTCCATTACAGCATTTCTGCCTTCTACAAGATTTTCATCTTCCATTTATAAATTCCTCCTATTTTACCTTTTAAATTATACCATACATATTTTTTTCTAACAAGAGGAAAATAGAACAAAAAATGCAGGTAAAGATACTATTCTTACCTGCTCTTAAACTTATATAATTAAATTATATTAATTTCTTGACTCTACAAGAATCTTGATTCCAGTTCTATCCTCACCTTCTACTTCGACTTCTGCAAAAGCTGGTACGCATACTAGATCAACTCCAGATGGTGCGACAAACCCCCTTGCTATTGCAACCGCCTTAATTGCCTGGTTTAATGCTCCTGCTCCGATTGCTTGCATCTCTGCTTTGTTACTTTCCTTTACCAAACCAGCAATTGCTCCTGCTACTGAATTTGGATTTGATTTTGATGAAATTTTTAAAACTTCCATTGTTTGTGCCTCCTCTAATTTATTTTTTTGTTTCATTTGAACAATATTATTTATATTATATTTAAAATATATTGTCTAGTATTTTTGGCAAAAAACAGGAAGTTTCGGTCGCAAAAATCAAGGTTTTTCGACATTTTCTACATACTAATTCTTTTAATCTTTATTGTTTTATTTGTTTCGTCATTTATTTCAAATACACATCCGGTTTAACATTGTTTCTCCTTGTGCAATTTTATATTTTTCTGGTAAAGTAGTTATAAATCTTTTTAAAGATGCACTTATATCCATTCCTATAACTGATTTTTTAGGTCCTGTCATTCCTATATCTGTTATATATGCTGTTCCATTATCTAATATCTTTTCATCTGCTGTTTGTACATGTGTATGAGTTCCAAAAACTGCCGTTACTCGTCCATCTAAATGATATCCCATAGCTACTTTTTCTGCGGTTGCTTCTGCATGAAAATCTACTACTACTATATCTACTTTTCCTTCTATTTCTTGTAATATTTTATTTGCTGTTATAAATGGATTTTCTGAAAGTACATTTACTTCGGTTCTTCCGATAAGATTTATTACAGCTATTTTTTTGCCCCTGCATTCATAAATTCCATATCCTCTTCCAACGACCCCTTCTGGATAATTTGCAGGTCTTATTAATTTTGGATTATCTATAAATGTAAATATCTCTTTTTTACCCCAAGTGTGATTACCCATGGTAACAACATTTGCTCCGCATTTAAGTATTCTGTCAAATGCCTTTTTAGTAATTCCCATTCCTTCTGCAACATTTTCTCCATTTACTATTATAAAATCTATTTCATATTCTTTTTTTATTTTTTCTATTTCTTCTTCTAGTTTATTTAGACCAATCTCTCCAACTAAATCACCTATTGCAAGTATATTCATTTGCCTAAATCATCCCTTTCCAGATTAAAACTTTTACTCTAATATAATACTATAAATTAAGACTTAAAGCAAGAGCACCAGAGTAAAAAAATGGTAAGTCGTTTAAGACTTACCATTTTTATGATGAAATGTTAATATCTAGATAATATTTCTTCTTTTATCCTCTGTCCATAGTCATTTTTCCATTCTTTATCCTCAAATTTGCTTTCATCTAATTCCACATCACTATCTTTAACTTCTCCCTCTTTATAAGTATACTTAAAGTCAGTACGAATATTAAAATCTTTCGTTATACTTTTTATTGGAATCATAGTTTGTTTATCTATCCATAATTCATCATATTGGTATTCATCTATAGCTTTTCTTAACACATAAAGCTCATTATCTTCATAAACTTCAAGTGATGCACACTCTGTAATTCCTAAATCATAAAAACCACTTAAAGAACTAGGCATTTCTCTTGATAAGTTTCTATATCCTGTACCAATGACTGCTTCTGTGCTATGTTCGTTATATTGTACAAAATAATAATCGTTTTCTGATATATCTACACCATAGTTTATATAGGAAATTGTACCATCTCCATTGTAATTTTCTTCTTTAAATTTCCCATCTTTATAATATGAAATGGATTTATATTCAGGGCAATTCGTCCTCTGCCATGATTCTATATATATGTAATTCTTTGAATTTTTTATTTCTTTAATTTTATTGTACGCTTGTTCTATAATACTATAGTTGTATTCTCCAATTTTATAGTCTTTTCTATATTCTATATATTTTGCAAATGCGAATGCCCATATTGCAAGTATTATTACCATAAGTGTTCCTGCAATAATCTTTAACAATGTTATTTTTTTATTATATTTCTTTAAATAGTCTATCTCGTAGTCCTCCTGCTTTGTCATTCTTGTTTTCTCTGCATTTTTTTCTTTTTTTAATTCTTCTAATATTTTTTTACAATTATTGCAACTATTTATATGAGTCTCAACAAATTCTTTTGTGGCTTTACTTATGACATTTTCTACATAATTTGGAATAAGATCTTTAACAATTTCACATTCATTTTTAATCATCTTTAAATTCCTCCTTTAACTTTATTTTTCCTCTATAAAAAGTTAATCTAGACCATTCTTCACTTTTATCTAAAATTTCTCCAATCTCTTTAAAAGAAAGCTCTCCTTTTATTCTTAGATAAAAAACTTCTCTAGTTTTTTCATCTAATTTATGTATTTCTCTGTATAAATTTATAAGTTCTTGCCTATCATCTATGTCATCATTTGAAGACTCTTCTAATAATAAAATATCAATATAATTTTCGTCATCATAAGATATTTCTTTTCTTTTATTTTCTTTTTTTAGATAATCTCTCCAAACATTTTTTGCAATTTGACATAGCCAAGTACTAATTTTACTTTCTCCTTTAAATTTGTTTATTCCTTTTATAGCTTTATAAAATGTCTCTTGCATTAATTCTTCAGCAATTTCTTTTTTTCCACATAGACTTTTTAGATAATTGTATACAAGCTTAGAATACTCTTTATAAAGTTCTTCCACTTTCTTACTCCCTTCTATTAATTAAGACACAAAGATTTTTTGTTTCGTTACATATTTTGTTTTTTTCTTTTATGAAGATTTTCTTAATATTTAATTATAAAGTTTTTGCTTTGCAATAATCTTAACTTTATATACAAAAAGCAACTAACAGCTTTTACACTTGTTAGTTGCTTTAATTTTATTTTGCGTACTCAATTGCTCTTGATTCTCTTATAACATTTACTTTTATTTGTCCTGGATAATCCATTTCATCTTCTACTCTTTTTGCAATATTTCTAGCCATTATTGTCATATTTGCTTCTGATACTTTTTCAGGTTTAACAATTATTCTGACTTCACGACCAGCTTGTATTGCATAAGATTTGTCAACTCCTTCAAATGAGTCTGCAATTTCCTCTAGTTTTTCTAGTCTCTTTATATATGCCTCTAATGTTTCTCTTCTTGCACCTGGGCGTGATGCAGAGATTGCATCAGCTGCTTGTACTAAAACAGCTTCTAATGTTTGTGGTTCAACATCTTCATGGTGTGCTTCTACTGCATTTATAACTAAAGGATTTTCTTTGAATTTTTTAAGTATCTCTACACCTATTTCTACATGTGTTCCTTCCATATCATGATCAAGAGCTTTTCCAATATCATGTAAAAGTCCTGCTCTTGCAGCTCTTTTGCTATCTAGTCCTAACTCTTCTGCCATAATTCTTGCAAGGTTAGATACTTCTATTGAGTGATTTAAAACATTTTGTCCATAACTTGTTCTGTATTTTAGTTTTCCAATTAATTTAATAAGTTCTGGATTTAATCCCATAACACCTGTTTCTAAAGTTGCTCTTTCTCCTTCTGACTTTATTGTCTCTGCAACTTCTTCCTTTGCCTTTTCAACCATTTCTTCGATTTTTGCTGGGTGTATTCTTCCGATCTTCTATAAGTTTTTCTAGTGCAATTTTTGCAACTTCTCTTCTCAATGGGTCAAAACCAGATAAAACAACTGCTTCTGGGGTATCATCAATAATTAAGTCAATTCCTGTTAATGTTTCTAATGCTTTAATATTTCTACCTTCTCTACCTATAATTCTTCCTTTCATTTCATCACTTGGAAGAGCAACTATAGAGACTGTAGTTTCTGATGTATGGTCAGCTGCACATTTTTGTATTGTATATGTCAAAACCTCTCTTGCATTTTTGGTAGCTTCCTCTTTTGCTTTATCGGTCATTTCCTTTATCATTGTTGCTTTTTCAGCAGTCATTTGTTTTTCAAGCTCTGATAAAATTTTGGCTTTTGCTTCTTCTTCCGTCAAACCTGATATTCTTTGAAGTTCTTCCATTTGCTTGTTATAAACATTTTGCAAATCATTTTTTCTTCTTTCAATTTCTTGGATTTTCTTATCCATTTCTCTTTCTTTTTGTTCTAAATTGTCTGATTTCTTATCTAGATTTTCTTCTTTTTGTATAAGCCTTTTTTCTTGAGCTTGTACTTCGCCTCTTCTTTCCCTAATCTCCTGATCTAGTTCATTTCTAGCTTGCATTATTTCTTCTTTAGCTTTGAAAATTTCTTCTTTTTTAATGTTTTCAGCTTCTTTACTTGCAAGATCTAATAATCTTTGTGCCTCACTTTCAGCACCTGCAATTTTTGATTCAGCAATTTTCTTTCTTATTACTATGCCTATTGGAATAAATATTATTCCTGAGATTAGGACAGTGGCGATTATGGGTACAATGTTATCCATAAAATCTACCTCTTTCCTATTTAATTTTCAATGTTCAGATAATATATATAACTAATTATTTTAGAATATATTTTAACTTACTATATTATTTTATCATATTATTGTAAACTGTCAAGGGGTTTTGGATAATTTTTCCATAATAAAAGAAAAATGGGTAACAATATCTTATTTAAAGCTTAAAAACAAATATTATTACCACTTTTTATTTATATAACTAATCTATTCACTTTTGATTTTACATAGCTTTCAAGTTTTTCCATAAATTCATCTGACTCAATTTCTTTTTTAGCTACCATTTCTAGTCCTTTTTCCCAACTTGCTGTAAGTTTTGGATTAAGCATATCAGGTATTGAATTTTTTACTATGTCATATATAAGTTCTCCTTTTTGTGTCGGAGTAATTATCTGAGTTTTATTATTTATTGCAATATAGTTTATTTTTTCTAGTTTTTTCATAATCTCTGCCCTTGTTGCACTTGTTCCAATTCCTGCACCTTTTATTTGTTCCCTTAATTCCTCATCTTCTATGAGTTTTCCAGCATTTTCCATCGCAAGTATTATTGATCCTGAATTATATCTCGTTGGCGGAGTTGTTTCTGCTGTTTTTATTTCAAGATTTTTTATAGCTAAAGCTTGGTCTTTTTTTAAACTTTTTAATATATTTAAACTATTATCTTCATCTTCTTCTGTATCATCCTTTTTTGACTTTAATATTTCTAAATATCCTTTTTTTACGCATACTTTTCCACTTGTTGTAAATTCTTCATTATCTACTTTAACTGTTACAGATATCTTATTAAACTCTGCTGGAGGATAAAATATTGCTAAAAATCTTTTTACTATGACTTTATATACTTCCTTTTGCAAATTTTGTAGTTTATCATAATTTTCAAATCCTTCTCCTGTTGGTATTATTGCATAGTGGTCTGTTATTTTACTATCATTTACATATTTTGTTTTCAAAAGATTAGTTGAGAACTTTTCTTCTGACATCTGTCTTATATACTTTTGTATTTCTTCATCTTTATATCCTTTTGCTATACCGTTTAAATTTTTTGTTATAACTTTTGCAACTGCGGTTGATAATACTCTTGCATCTGTTCTTGGATATGTTACAAGTTTTTTTTCATATAACTCTTGAATTATATTTAATGTTTCATCAGGCTTTATTTTAAATCTCTTTGTACATTCATTTTGTATTTCTGCTAGATTAAACAACAATGGTGGATTTTCTTTAGATTTTGCTTTTTTTATCTCAGCTATTTTTGCTGTCTTTCCTTCAAAAGATGCAATAAAATTTTTTGCATCTTTTTCATTTTTAAATCCATTCTCACTATATAATTTTGGAGAATTAAACATAGCTGATTTTTCATTTACTTTCCATTCTGCTTTAAATGCCTCATTTTCTCCAAATTCACCTATTATTTTATAATATGGCGTTTTTACAAAATTTCTAATCTCTCTTTCTCTTGAAACTATCATGCCTAGTACACAAGTCATAACTCTTCCAACTGATATTGATATTTTTTCTTCATTTATCTGTTTTGCCGCTCTTCTTCCATAAATTATTGATAAAAGTCTTGAAAAATTTATACCTATTAAATAATCTTCTTTTGCTCTTAAATATGCTGAATCTGCGAGACTATCATATTCTGTTAAATCTTTTGCTTCTTTTATTCCTCTTTTTATTTCTTCTTCTGTTTGAGAATCTATCCATACTCTTTTTCTTTCTTTTCCTTTAATTCCGGACTTCTTGTTCTACTAGTCTATATATGTACTCTCCTTCACGTCCAGAGTCGGTAGAGACATATATTGTTTCTACATCTTCTCTTTGTAACAATCCTTTTATTATATTAAACTGTTTTTCAACAGCTGGTATTACTTCATATTTATATTCCTTTGGAAGAAATGGAAGTGTGTCTAATCTCCAAAATTTCATTTTTTCGTCATATTTTTCTGGATATGACATAGTAACAAGATGTCCTACACACCAAGTTATTATCCATTCATCTGACTCTAAGTATCCATTTTTATTTGCTCCATTTATTCCGAAGTACTTTTGCAAATTCTCTTGCAACAGAAGGCTTTTCGGTTATTAATATTTTTTTTGCCATTTATTTCATTCCTTGTTTTTTGTTTTCCAAAATATTATATAACATTATTTTTAATTTTTGAATATATTTGCAAGAAAAAAATTTTATGTTTGAGTATTGCATTTATTTGATTTTTGTGGTATTATATTATACGATATTGTTTAGTAAGTAATAAGAGGAGGTGCAACATAAGGTTATGCCAAATATTAAATCAGCTATTAAAAGAACTAAGATAATTGAAAAAAAGACTTTAGAAAATAATATGATTAAATCTAGCTATAAAACTGCTGTTAAAAAATTTGAAGAAGCTGTAAATGCTAAAAATACAGAATCTGCTGAAACTCTTTTCGTAGAAGCAACTAAAAAAATTGACCAAGCTTGGAGCAAAGGTGTTATTGCAAAAAATACAGCTGCTAGAAAGAAATCAAGTCTATCTAAAAAATTAAATAGCCTAAAAGCTTAAGTTATAAAAAGAAGAAGTTCCTAAATATAGGAACTTCTTCTTTTTGCATTCAGTCAGTTATCTATCTTAATCATCGCTTGATAAAAAGTTATTTCATTCGTCCACTCATCATCAGATAAAATACTCACAGCAACTCCTCCAATAGGTTGCCAGCCTTTCTCCATCATTGTCAAAACACTATCTTCCAGTTGCTTGAGTTTATAATCTGTTTCATATATCGGTCCTCTTACAGAAGATAATATTTTGTATCTTTTCCTTTCCTCTAACTTTTTATCTTCTTCCCGCTCTGCTTTTGTAGGATGATATCTCCTTCTTGTTTCTTCTCTTTCTAGTTTTCGATTTTTCATTTTCCATAACTGCCTGATAACCATTTTAATTCCTCCTCAAAATATAACTTTTTACTTATAGTTGTTACTTCATTCGTGAAAAATAGGATTTAATTAATTGTTGACATAATGATTATATCATATTCTTTAATAATTTTCAATGTTTTTATATTCCCATTATATTATAGCCATTATCTGCATAAATAATTTGTCCTGTTATTGCTCTTGACATATTGCTAAATAAAAATACTACTGCATTTCCTACTTCTTCAATTGTTACATTTCTTCTCAATGGTGCTTTTTCTTCAATAACATTTAAAATTGTTCCAAAATCTTTTATACCTTTTGCTGATAATGTTTTTATAGGTCCTGCTGATATAGCATTGACCCTTATTCCTTTTGGTCCTAAATTATCTGCTAAATATCTAACACTACATTCAAGAGCTGCTTTTGCAACTCCCATTACATTATACCCTTCTAAAACTTTTGTTGATCCATAATATGTAAGTGAAACCAAACTTGCCTCTTCATTTAACATGTCAAGTTCTTTTGCTATTCTTGAAACTGCTATAAACGAATAAGCGCTTACATCATTTGCATGTGAAAATCCCTCTCTAGAGGTGTAAATAAAATCATTTCTTAAATCTTCTGTGTTAGCATGTGCTATACTATGTAATATGCCATCTAACTTTCCACATTCTGATTTTATCTGTTCAAATACTTTTTTTATTTCTTCATCGTTTGAAACATCTAGGCTATATGCCTTCTTATATGGTATTTCTGATAATAGATCTTCTATTTTTTCTCTATTTTCTTCTCCTACAAATGTAAATATTAGTTCCGCTCCATTATTTGCTGCTGCTTTTGTTACTCCCCAAGCTATACTCCATTTATTTCTAATTCCCATAATTAATATTTTCTTATCCTTTAATAACATCTTTATCATCCTTCCTATTATAAGTTCATATTGTTTTAATTTAATATTTATGCTTTTGTTTTATATTCACCCATATTTCTAAACTTATTATATCTTCTATTTATTAATTCATCTTTGTCTATGTTTTTTAATTTTTCATACGCATTTATTATTTCGTTTTTTATGCTTTCTGACATTGCCTTTAAGTTCTTTTGTGCTCCTCCTTTTGCTTCTTTTATTACTTTATCTATTACTTTAAATTCTAATAAATCTTTTGCTGTCATTTTCATAACTTCTGCTGCTTCCTTCGCACGCGAAGAATCTTTCCACAATATACTTGCATATCCTTCTGGAGATAATATTGAATATACAGAATTTTCTAACATTAGTATTTCGTCTCCAACTCCGATAGCTAATGCTCCTCCACTTGACCCTTCTCCTATTACAATTACTATAATTGGTACTCTTATTCTAGACATTTCAAGTATATTCCTTGCTATTGCTTCTCCCTGTCCTCTTTCTTCCGCTTCAATTCCCGGATAAGCTCCTTTTGTATCAACAAAAGTAATTATAGGTCTATTAAATTTCTCTGCTTGTTTCATAAATCTTAATGATTTTCTATAACTTTCTGGATTTGGCATACCAAAATTTCTTTCTATATTTTCTTTAGTATTTCTGCCTTTTTGTTCTGCAATTATTGTAAAATTTGTTTCATTTAATCTAGCTAATCCGCATACTATTGCTTTGTCATCAGAGAATTGTCTATCTCCATGTAATTCTATAAATTCGTCAAATATATTATCTATATAATCAAGGGCTGTTGGTCTATCAGGTTCTCTTGCAATGGTAAGTTTATCCCATGCACTTAATTCTTTTGGCATTTTATCATCTCCAATCTGTTCATATCATATTTTATATTGATTTTATTTACTAAATAATACAAAACTTGTATTTTTAATACATATATGCTATAATTATTATATGCAAATTTAATTTTAGGAGGACACCTAAAAATGTCTGAAGAGACTGTCTATGTTGATAGCTCTTGCATCGCAAATACCTGTCTTGAGCTAATATATGCTCATCGCGATCGGGAATACAATTTTCTAAGCAAGCTCTCAGACTTCGCAGCTGATAGGCATTACTATGTTAAGCATGGTGATGTTCTCAGTGTAACAATTTCTTTATCTAAAAAGAAGATTGAAGAAGTCCTGAGATCTGCTGGAATTCCGTATTCCAAATTCTATACGAAGGGGCATTTTTCTCGAAGGACAGTGTTTGTGACATTTTAGTCCTTCAAAAGCGGATGAGACTTGTTCTCTCCGTTTTTTTATATTAATTATTTTTATGCATTAATAATATTCTATATATTGTATCTTTCATTTCACTTCTTTTTACAACTTTATCAACAAATCCATGTTCTAGCTGAAATTCTGCAGTTTGAAATCCATCTGGTAATTCTTGTTTTATCGTTTGTTCTATAACTCTTGGTCCTGCAAATCCTATCATTGCATTTGGTTCAGCAAGTATGATATCTCCAAGACTTGCAAATGATGCTGTTACTCCTCCATAAGTTGGATCTGTTAATACTGATATAAATAGAAGTCCTGCTTTGTCAAGTTTTCCAATCGCTGATGAAGTTTTTGCCATTTGCATTAAAGACATTATTCCCTCTTGCATTCTTGCTCCACCTGATACACTAAATATTATTAGAGGGAGTCTTAATTCTATTGCTTTTTCTATTGAATATGTTATCTTTTCTCCTACAACTGAGCCCATACTTCCCATAAGGAAATTTGCATCCATTACGCATATTATAACTTCTTCTCCATTTATTTTACCTTTTCCACATTTTACCGCTTCATCAAGTCCAGTTTTTTCTCTTAATCCATCTATTTTCTTTATATATTCTTCCATTTGCAAAGGATTTACATTATCTATATTAAGTTCAAATTCTTCAAAAGTTCCTTCATCAATTATTTGAGCAATTCTCCTTCTACTAGATAATCTAAAATGATATCCACAATTAGGACATATACTATAGTTTTCTCTTACCGTATCTTTATATAAAATTTCTTTACAGTTATTGCATTTTACCCATTTACCAACTGGTATATCTGCTTTTTTATGTTCTTCATGTAAAACTATATTATCTTCTATTTCTCTTTTTCTTATCTTGTCTATAACCATTTACATTACACCTCTTTATCCTAAATTAAATTCTTTAGCAATAAATGAAGTATCAAAATCCCCACTTTTAAACTTCTCATTTTGAATTATTTTTAGTAAAAAGTCTGTGTTAGTGTCTATTCCATCTACAACACATTCTTCTAATGCTCCTCTCATTTTTGCTATTGCCTCTTCTCTATCTTTTCCATGTACTATAATTTTTGCTATCATTGAATCATAGACTGGAGGAATTACATATCCTGTATACATTGCTGTATCTACTCTTACTCCATTTCCACCTGGCAAATTTAGACCTTTTATTTCTCCGAGGGCAAGGTCTAAAATTTTTATCTGGATTTTCTGCATTGATTCTGCATTCTATACTATGTCCTTGTATATGTACATCTTCTTGTTTCAATGTTAATTTCTCTCCTGATGCTATTTTAAGCTGTTCCTTTACAATATCCACACCTGTAATCATTTCTGTTACTGGATGTTCTACTTGTATTCTAGTATTCATTTCCATAAAGTAGAAATTTTTATTTTTATCTACTAAAAACTCTACTGTTCCTGCACTTGTATAGTTTGATGCTTTTACTGCTTTTATTGCTGCCTTTCCCATTTTATTTCTTAAATCATTTGTAAGTATTGTAGAAGGACTTTCTTCCAATACCTTTTGATTTCTTCTCTGTATAGAACAGTCTCTTTCTCCTAAATATATGCTATTTCCATGTTCATCAGCAAGTATCTGAATTTCTACATGTCTTGGATTTTCTATATATTTTTCCATATAAATTTCATCATCATTAAAAGATACTTTTGCTTCTTGCTTTATTATGTTATATGCATTTTCTAATTCTTCTTCATTTCTTACTATTCGTATTCCTTTTCCTCCGCCACCTGCTGCTGCTTTAAGCATAATTGGGTAACCTATCTTTTTAGCTGAATCAATTGCTTGTATAATACTTTTAACAGAACCGTCAGAGCCAGGAATAACAGGTACTCCTGCTTTTTTCATATATTCTTTACTATTAGATTTATTTCCTAACAAATCAATTACTTTGTATGTTGGTCCTACAAATTTAATATTACATTCTTCGCACATTTTTGCAAAATCTGAATTCTCAGAAAGAAATCCAAAACCTGGGTGTATACTATCTGCTCCTGTTACATATGCTGCTTCAAGAATTGCATTAATATTTAGATAACTTTTCTTTGCTGGAGCTTCTCCAATGCATACAGCTTCATCTGCAAGTTTTACATGCATAGCGTCTTTATCTGCAACTGAATAAATTGCAACAGTTTTTATATTCATTTCTTTACAAGCTCTTATTATTCTTACCGCAATTTCTCCTCTATTTGCAATTAGAACTTTATTTAGCATTTTTTAATCATTCCTTTCTAGGTTGCATATCAAATTAAAAAATATGTTATTATTTTTCAATCTTTTTTATACTAATGCAAAAGTAAGCTCTCCTTTTGCTGCAACCTTTCCATCAACAGTTGCTATTGCTTCTCCAACTCCTATTGGTCCTTTTCTTTTTATTATTTTAACTTCTAATTTTAATACATCTCCTGGAACTACAACTTGTTTAAATCTTAGTTTATCAATTCCACCAAATAAAGCATTTTTACCTTTATTTTCTTCTAAAGAAAGGATTGCAACTGCACCCGTCTGAGCTAATGCCTCTGTTATTAGTACTCCTGGCATTATAGGTTCATTTGGGAAGTGTCCCTTAAAATACCATTCATTTATACAAACATTCTTGTATGCTACTGCACTTTCTCCAGGTTTATATTCTTCTACCCTATCTATCATTAAAAATGGTGGTCTTTGTGGTATAATTTCCATAATTTGTTTTACATCTAACACTTTTTTCATCTCCTATATTTGTACTTTCTATTTACTTATCTATTTTATTTTGAATAATGGTTTTCCATAATCAACCATTTCTTGATCTTTTACAAGTATTTCTACTATTTCTCCGTCAAATTCTGATTCTATTTCGTTCATAAGCTTCATTGCTTCTATTATACAAAGAATATCACCTTTTTTTACTTTTTGACCTAACTTTACATAGTTCTCGGCATCTGGTGATGGTTTTTCATAAAATGTTCCAACCATTGGAGATTTTACAATTTTTATATTTTCATCATCTTCGATTTTTGCTGGTGGTGTGTTTTTTCCTTCTCTCTCAGTGTGTATTTTATTTTCTCTTAATTCTATATTTGGCTTTGTAACTTCTGGTATTTTATCGTTGTTTTCCTTATTATCTACTTGATTTTTTAAATTTATTTTTGTGCCATCAGGAAATTCTAATGATAATTCTGTAAGCTTTGATTCTTCCATGTCCTTCATTATCTTTTTAATTTGTTCATATTCCATATATCTTCTCTCCTATTCTTTATATTTTTATAGGTTATTCTTCAAATTTTTTAAACAAAATAGCACCATTATGTCCTCCGAAGCCTAGAGAATCAGACATTGCATATTTAATATTAATGTTTCTTCCAACATTTGGAACCACATCTAAATCGCATTCTTCATCTGGTACTTTATATCCAATAGTTGCAGGTACAAACCCCTCTTGAAGTGCCTTGATTGTAGCTATTGCTTCTACTGCACCTGCAGCACCTAAAAGATGCCCTGTATTTCCTTTTGTTGAGCTTATCATAACTTTTTTAGCATGTTCTCCCAAAGCTTTTTTTATCGCCATTGTCTCAAATTTATCATTTAATGGAGTAGATGTACCATGAGTATTTATATAATCTAACTCTTCTGGTTTGATATGTGCGTCATTCATAGCATTTATCATTGCTCTTGCTCCGCCTTCTCCGTCTGGTGATGGTGATGTTATATGATATGCATCTGATGTAGCTCCATATCCACACATTTCAGCATATATTTTTGCATTTCTCTTTTTAGCATGTTCGTATTCTTCAAGCAATATAAGTCCTGCGCCTTCTCCCATTATAAATCCGCTTCTTTCTTTATCAAATGGTATACTGGCTCTTGTTTTATCAGTAGCTGTAGATAATGCTTTTATATTTGTAAATCCTCCTACTCCTAAAGGTGTAATAGATGCTTCTGCTCCTCCTGCTATTATTAAATCTTGATATCCATGTTTTATTATTCTATATGCCTCTCCTATTGTATTTGTTGAACTAGCACATGCTGTAACTAAACTAAATGATTCTCCTTTTGCACCAATCTCTATTGAAATATTTCCTGCTGCCATATTAATTGTTGTCATAGGTATAAACATTGGAGATATTCTATCTGGTCCCTTTTCTGAATATATTTTGTAATTACCTTCTATTGTTTGAAGTCCACCTATTCCAGAACTTACAAGAACTCCAAATCGCGTCATATCTGTTTTTGATGTATCTATTTTACTATCCTTCATAAGTTCTCGTGACGCAACTAATGCAAAATGTGAAAATCTATCCAATCTTTTTGCTGCTTTTCTATCGAAATAATCTTCCAAGTTGAAGTTCTTTACTTCAGCTGCAAGTTTTGCTTTAAAATTTGAGTTGTCAAAAAGCGTGATTTCATCAATTCCGCACTTTCCTGTTTTTATCCCATTCCAAAATTCATCTACTGTATTACCAATAGGAGTGATAGCTCCTAATCCTGTTACAACTACTCTTCTTTCCATTTTAAATATCTCCTTCTCTACTTTCATATACTAATAATTAAGCTTATTATCTTGAGTTTACATTACCATACCGTCCATCTACATGAATAACTTGACCTGTAATATATGAGCTATCTTCTGATGCTAAAAATTTTATTAAATTTGCTACATCTTTTGTTTCTCCAAGTGTTTTTAATGGTATTTGTTCTTTTATAGAATCTTTTATTTTGTCTGGAAGTACATCTGTCATAGCAGTTTTTATATATCCTGGTGCTACCGCATTTACCAATATATTTCTGCTTCCAAGCTCTTTTGCAAGACTTTTTGTAAATCCAATTATTCCAGCTTTTGATGCTGCATAGTTTGCTTGCCCTGCATTTCCAGCAACTCCTACTACTGATGCTAGGCTTATTATTCTTCCATATCTTTGTTTCATCATGTATGGAACTACATTCTTCGTTACATTAAATGTACCAATTAAGTTTACATCTATTACTGCATTAAAGTCTTCTTTTTTCATTCTCATTAAAAGATTATCTTTTGTTATTCCTGCATTGTTAACAAGTACATCTATTCTTCCATATTTATCTATTACTTCTTTTACCATATTTTCAGTATCCTCATATACTGAAACATCTCCTTGCACTAAAATACATTTAGCACCATTTTCCTCTACTTCTTTTTTTACATTTTCATATTCTTCTGGTTTGTTCATACAATTGATTGCTATGTCAAATCCTTCTCTCGCAAGTGTTAAAGAAACTTCTTTTCCTATTCCTGATGTTCCTCCTGTTATAAATGCTACTCTTTTTTCATTCATTTTAATTTCCTCCTTTTTGTGCAAAATAATCTAACACATTTTCAAGACTTTCACAGTCTGTTATATTCATTATATTGACTTCTTTATTAATCCTTTTTATAAATCCAGAAAGTACTTTACCTGGTCCTATTTCAACAAATGTATCTACTCCAAGGTTCAGCATTTTTTCTATTGAATCTTTAAATTTGACTGGACTCATTATATGTTTTGCGAGTATCTCCCTTATATTGTCATCTTGCCTATATTCTACTGCATCAATATTTTTTATTATTATATTTGAAAAATTTGTATTTATATCAACCTTATCTAGCTCATGTCTAAATTGCTTTGAAGCTTCTTCAAGTTTTGATGTATGAAATGGTCCTCTAGTTTGTAACTCTATAGTTTTTTTTGCACCTTCTAATTTTGCAATTTCCATAGCTTTTTCTACTGCTTGTTCTTCTCCTGATATTACAACTTGATTTGGGCAATTATAATTTGCAGGAACAACAAAACCTGTTTTTACCTTTTTACATATCTCCTCAACCTTTTCATCAGTAAGACCTATTATTGCTGACATCTTCCATTTACCTTTTGGTGTGTATTTTTGCATTATTTCTCCTCTTTTTTGTACAATCTTTACACCATCTTCAAATGAGAAAACATTAGAATAAATTAATGCTGAATATTCTCCTAGACTTAATCCTGCTAAAATATCAGATTTTATTTTGTTTTTTTCCAATATCTTAAGAATTGCAAGTGACATAGTCAAAATTGATATTTGTGTATTTTTTGTTTGGGTTAAATCTTCTATTGATCCTTCAAATGATATATTTTTTACATCAATCTTTATAATGTCTTGTACTTTGTCATATACTTCTCTTGCTTCTTTATATTTTTCATATAAATCTTTTCCCATTCCAACATATTCTGCTCCCTGTCCTGGAAATACAAATGCTACCTTCATATTTTTTCCTTTCTTTTTAATCTTTTAATATTTTTATATTATAATATATATTTTTTCATTTTTCATTATACTGAGCGGTCAGGTCGTCAAAAAATAAATATATTTGTATAATAAATTTTTTTGCTCTTGCACATATTTAATTTTCAATATATAATAATAGTGAATTTATAAGTTTGGAAGGAATGATATTATTTATGAATAGAACAAAGCGTAAAATCTTTGAAACTTCAATGAATTTATTTGCGACAAAAGGTTATGATGCAACAAGTATTGAAGAAATCACTTCAATTGTTGGTGTTGCAAAAGGTACTTTGTATTATCATTTTTCGAGTAAAGAAGAGATATTCAACTTTCTTATTGAAGAAGGAATGAAATTATTACAAAATAGTATCTCTATTAAAATTGCAAATTGTGATACTCTAACAAGTAAGCTTAAAGCTATACTTCTTATTCAGGTTAAAGTAATGACAAAATATGAAGATTTTATGACAATAGTTTTAAGCCAAGTGCTAGGAAAAGAATCTAGACACTTGACTTGTAGAAAATATGTATTCGATTATATAGATTTAGTGGAAAAAATTATTCGAGATAGTATAGATAATGGTGAAGCTAAAGATAATAGAATTGATGATCCTAAAATTTTAGCTTCAGGTCTTTTTGGTATAACATATTCTATACTATTATATAAAATTAAATATGGTGACGAGTTAAATATACAAACTATATACAAACAGTATGAAAAAATTATTTTTTCTCAGTATAATTTGAAGTAAAAGTTATTCTATGTATTGGACATAATCCATATTCTTTAATTGCAGCGATATGGCTTGCCGTGCCATATCCTTTATTTTTTGCAAAATTATATTGTGGATATATTTTATCATAATTAATCATTATTCTATCTCTTGTAACTTTTGCAATAATTGAAGCTGCTGCAATAGAGTAACTTAAAGCATCTCCTTTTATGATAGATCTGTATGGTATACCACAAGTATCTATTTTAGTAAGTGCATCTACTAATATGACATCTGGCTTTACTTTAAGTTCTTTTATTGCATTAGTAAGACCCATTTTAGTTGCTTGCAAAATATTGATTTCATCAATTGTATTTTCATCTACAATACCTACACTATAACTTATAGCATCTTTGATTATTTCTTCATATATGCGTTCTCTCTTTTTCTCTGAAATCTTTTTTGAATCATTTACACCTTCTATCATTGAGTCTTTCGGCATTATTACACTTGCAACAACTACTGGTCCTGCAAAAGGTCCACGACCCGCTTCATCAATACCACATATATATTTTGTTCCGTTTTTATATATGTCTTCTTCTATTTCTTTTAGTTTTTTTAATCTGGTAAATTCTTTCTCTGTCATTTATCTTATTCCTCTCATACTACGCTTGATCAGCTAAAATTTCAGATAATTTATAATATATTTTTCCATCTTTTTCAATTCCGTTACTATATGCTACATCATCACTCTCATAATTTACATAGTAACTATCTTCTTCCACATCTTCTAGTCCCATATCCTTTAAGTTTTCTTGTGATAATAGATACCATCCATTATATTCTTGTGAATTGTATTGTTTCACTCCATATAGATCACTTTCTTCTATATCGCCTATTGCTTTTTGTTCTGCTTTTATTTTGCATTTACTTTGTATTAATAAAAGATTTGTTTTTACATTCTCAAACTCTGCTATATCTATTATTTCGAAACTTATACTTACTGATACAGTAGCAACTATTATAAGTATAACTAGTGTTATTACTAATACAGCTAAAGTTATTCCTTTGTTACTTTTTATTTTCATATATTCATCTTCTCCTTTTTCTTTGATTATATATGATTTATTTCTTTTTATCAATGTAAATTATGTTTTTTAAAAAATTATTTTACTTTATTTTGAACATATATATCATTTATGTTATTTCCTTCTTGGATCGTATTATTTGCATTTATGTTTTCTTCATCTTCTTCTTTTTTTACCAAATCTTCTAATTGTTTTATTAATGTTTGAAGTTCAGTTAAATCTCTTCCTATCTGTTCCCAATCATTTGCTGCACTTGATTCATTTAAATTATTATTAGCTTTTATTATTGCTTCTACAAGTCCTTCTTTTGTTTCTCGATCTTCTACTTCAATACTTACAGTTTCATTAGATGATAATAAATTATTTAATGCTTCATCTAAATCATTTCCTATTGCTACTTGATTTCCAGATGCGACTATTATTTTCTTTAAAACTGGTACACTATTTTTTTCATTTAAAGATGTTTGATATATTGGTATCGCATAAAGAAGATTGTTGTTTAATGGTACCATTACAATTTCTTTTGTAATTTTAGTTCCTGTTGCATTTAATCCTTCGATAGCACTTGATATTGTTTCATCTTGTTCTAGTAAATTATTTAATTGTATTGGTCCAATTACGCTACTATCATTAGAATATTTATATAATGATAATACATTATTTCCATTTTCTACTGTTCCTACTAAATAAGCATTTAGGCTTTCTTTTTCGTATAGATTATATGCAAGTATTAATCCTAACTTACTTTTATCAGAGTTTACAGTTTTTACCATTGTAAGTAATGGTGACATCTTTGTTTGAGCTGTGGTTGCTATTGAATTTGAATATGAAGCAATTTGCCATATATCATTTTCTCTATATAGCACATCTGCTGATACATCATGATACATTGTTAAAATATCTGCTTGTATTTTGTATAAAAATTCTGGATAAGTAAAATATTCAGATATTCCTTCTGGTATCTCTTCTGATGTTTTAAACATTGTAGAATACATATTATTATATACCATTATTATTGGATCTGTTTTGTCTGTTATATAAAAGTTTATATCTCCATTATACGCATTTACTATGACTTTTACAGAATTTCTTATATAATTTATTTCTTGTATATTCTCTTCATTTGTCATTTTCGTTTTTTGTGAGTAAGGATATTTATTTGATACAGTATATGCATCTAATACCCAATATAAATTTTGATCATTTCCTATAACTAAATATGGATTTTCGTCATATATCAAATATGGCATAATTTCTTTTGCTCTTTCTGCTATATTTCTATTTAATAATATCTTGCTACTACTATCTGTAAAGGCTATGTTAGGGTTTTTCTCATCTATTGCTAATATTACTCTATCTAATAAATTTAGAGTAACTCCACCTTCGCCTTCATATTTGTATGTTGCATTTTGTGTTGTTGTTTTTGGATAATCAAATTCTTCAGTATCTTTTGGAATCATTATTGTAGAATTCATCTCAGTTCCATAATAAATTCTAGGTTCCTTTATTTCTTCATTTTCAAAATCTTTTGATAAATATACTATATTTCCATTTTCATCTATTTCACTTGCAGATGCTGTAACAACTCCATATCCATGTGTATATCCTTCTGCTTTACTGTTGTATGCAGTATTTTCAGTATTTATTTCTCTTGGTGCTATATATATTAATTTTTCATTATCATATATAGCTTTTGCTCTGTTATATGTATAATATCCTGTACTTGTTTGGGTTTGTAGTAAATTATTTAAGATAATATCTTCTGTTGCTATTGCTATATTGTCTATTACATCTTTATTTTTTTCTACTTCCTTCTCTGTAACTGTTTTTGCATCACTTAAGTTTGTTTCGTCTATATCTATGTTATATGCAGTCTTCGTGAAATCGATATTTGTATTTATATATGATTTTTCTTTGTCAAGTTCACTTCCATTTATAAATAACATATTATAACCTACAGTAACAATAAATAGTATTATTAAATATAATGGAACCACTGCTAATGACTTTATTACTTTTTTTGAATTTCCTTTTTTGAAATGTCTTATTGCAAAAAATATAGATATTAAAAATACAATTGAAAATATTCTATATCCCCACAATTTTATAGTTCTTTCTATTAATCCTGCACCCACAAGCGTTGTTTTTACTTCATCATTTAGACTTAAGAAATTATCTAATACAATATGTTGCATATTAAATATAACTATCAAAGATATCAAAATTGCTATTATCATTACATTAAATAAGAGTTGTTTTATAAAAATATTTGATTTAAGTGTTTGTCCATTTATTCCGTCAAAATATATATTGAATATAGCTATATAGTATATTCCTACATAGGCAGTTATAATAATTGAAATTGCAAGAAGATAGTATAAAGCAAGTCCTATTAATGGCGCTTGGAACATATAAAATCCAATATCCATATTAAAAATTGGATCTGTTATTCCAAACTGTGCTGCATTTTTGAATAATATTACTTTTTCTAAAAATATATTTGGCGTAACAGTTGCTGCAATTAATGCAAAGATTAATGCCAAAGATTTATTAGGAAGTCGTGGCATTTCTTTTTTTTCTTCTTCAAAAAATTTTCTAAGTCCTTTTTTTATTAAGCAATTTGTAATATATACCAAAACAAATATAAATATAAAATTCATAATTCCAATATAAATTTCATATTTTAGATTCTTTCTAAATACATCTAAATAATTTTCACCTATTTCCATTATCCTAATATGCTCTGCTCTTCCTATAATAAACATGATTATAGGAATTATTACCATAGCTATAAGCACTAATTTCGTTCTGATTTTCAACTTTTTCTTTTTTGTTTGAGAACTATTTGTTTTGCTTGTTTTTTCTGTATTTTCGTTTATTTTCTCTTGTTCTTCAGTAGTTTTGTCAATTTTGGCTTGATTTACTTCCATATTCTTTATTTCATCTAGATTTTCTTTAGTTTGCATTTCTTTGGTTTTTTCAGTTTCTATTTTGCTTATCTCTACTTCTTTGTTTTTATTTTCTTCTGACACTCAAATTCCTCCATTCTATTTTCTACTTAAATTATTGCTTTAGTAAAATCTTCTGAATTGAATATTTCCATATCATCAATCTGTTCTCCTACTCCTATAAATTTTACTGGTATTTTATTTTCATTTACTATTCCGATAACTACTCCGCCTTTTGCTGTTCCGTCAAGCTTTGTAAGTATAAGTCCTGTTATATTGCTAACTTCTTTAAATGCTTTCACCTGTTCTATTGCATTTTGTCCTGTTGTTGCATCTATTACAAGTAAGACCTCTTTATCAGCTTCTGGAAGTTCTTTTTCTATTATTCTTTGTATCTTCTCTAATTCATCCATTAAATATTTTTTATTATGAAGTCTTCCTGCTGTATCGCAAATTAAAACATCTATATTTTTTTCTTTAGCTGATTTTATTGCTTCAAACACAACTGATGCTGGGTCCGCATTTTCTTCTTTTTTAATCATCTCACAATTTGCTCTATTTGCCCATATTTCTAATTGTTCTACTGCTGCTGCTCTAAAAGTATCTGCTGCAGCAATTAATACACTTTTTCCTTCTTGTTTCAATTTATTAGCAATTTTCCCAATCGAAGTTGTTTTCCCGTACGCCATTAACCCCTATAACTAGGATTACTGATGGTTTTGTATTTAAATTTAATTTATTATCACATACATCTAATATGTTCTTCATTTCTTCTCTTAAAACTTCTTTTACTTCTTCAGCATCTTTTATATTTTCTTTTTTTATTCTTTGTCTTAATCTTGATATTATTTCTAAAGAAGTATCCATTCCTATATCTGACATTATAAGTATTTCTTCAAGTTCATCTAAAAGTTCTTCATCAACTTTTCTAAATACACTAAATGCATTATTTATTTTATCATTTATTGAAGTTTTGGTTTTTCCTAAACCATTTTTCAATTTATCAAAAAAGCTCATATCTGTCCTCCATTTTTCATATTTCTTTGAATACTTATATTATTGTATCACAAAGTGTAGGTTTATTCAATGTATTTTTCTTGTATAAATTTAAGAATTATGTTATTATAATATTGTAAAATATTATAAATTAAGTAGAGGTCAGCTACTTAATAAATCCATGGTAATCTTATCAGGAGGTAATTTACGATGCTAAAGCACTTTTTTAGCAATTTATTTAAGTCCTTAAAAGAAAGTTTTACACCAAAATTTGCAGATCCATACAGATCATGTTTAACGAAAAAACAATGTGAAGAATTTCGTAAAAGTGCAAAGGAAAATGATCTCTTTGGTAAAGGAGAGATATAATCTGACTATACAAGAGAGAGCCTACACATAAGTGTAGACTCTCTTATAGTTAACTTTAAAGAGACTCTCAGCTATACATTGATATAAATATCAATCAAGTTGTTTTTAATTTAAGCATCTATCATAATGATTCTTCGTAACTTTTCTTAAAATCCACTAATCGCTCCATACAACTATCTACCTCCATATCATATAAGTTCATTGAAAGCAATTTTAATAGCTGTTCTCTTTTCTCAATTGTTTTTGCATAGCTATTTTTATATTTTTATTTTTTTAGTTGTAAACCATCCTTAAAAGCCTCTCCAACTCTTTCAGTAACTTTATAATACCCATGTGTATATGGATCAAATGCTATTGCATCTACTTTTGAAATATCTATTTTATCTCCATTCATTACACTTTCATCAGCACTTACATTAACTACTTTTCCAACAACTCCTGCTCCGTACTCATCATCTTGATATTCTATAAATTCACATTCAAGACAAATTGGGAATTCGTTTATAATTGGTGCATCTACATTTTCTGATTTTGTTGCTGATAGTCCAGTATTTTCAAATTTATTTGGTGTATTATTTCCTGATGCTATTCCAAAATAATCTGCTTCTACAACATGTTTGCCATCTGCAATACTAACTGTAAATGCCTTTCTTTCTTTAATATTTTTAACAGTTTTATGTGATTCTGTTAAATTAAGTACTACATGGTCTCTTTCTAACATCATTCCCCATGCAGCATTCATTACATCAATACTTCCATCCTCATTGTATGTTGCAATCATCAATACTGGCATTGGAAATATTGCTTCAGTTGTTTTAATGTTTTTTCTCATTAAAAATTCCTCCTTTAAACTTTTTATTTATTATTTTATAATTATCTTTCTATCCCTTTATTGTAACTTATTTAATAAAATTTGTAAATGTAATTTCTTCTAACTCTGGTGGATTTATACCTTTTTCTTTTCCAGTTTCAATGCATTTAATACATCCTTAGCATCTCCATTTCTTAAAAATTAATAATTTATTTTTCAAATTTAACAATTATACTATCATTTCCTAAATCATTTAAATTCTCAATATGACCTATTTTAGTATAACTATAATTTGTATCAAATGATTTATAGAAAATAACTAAACAATTACTACCATAAAGCATTATATCTCCACTTTCTATATGTTTCGGATTTATTGAATCTGTAGTTAATGAATTATCCATATAAACATACTTTTCATTTCCATTTAGTTCTTTCATATTAAATTCTTGTGGTAATTGACTTATAAATTGTTTTGCAGTTTCATTATCTTCAATTGTTGCATTATATTTTTTGCTATTTATGCTCACATTAATCCTTGTAATGTTATCCATAATATCTTCTTCCTCTCTTTGATTGTAATTTTCATAATTTATGCTGTTAGAAAAATTAAAATTAGTATTTTCTTGCATATCTACTGGTGGAGCATATTTTTCCCATCTAAATACTGTTACTTTTTCTCCATTAGTAAAAACATAAGTATATACAAAAATTCCTTTATCTTTTTGATATACATTTCCGCCATCATAATTTTCAGTAATTTTTATAAATGGTCTATTATCAAATACTTTTGCTTGTATTGTATCAGCTAATATAGCAATCACTAAAATAACAAAAATTATCAGAAAAATTTTTATACCTTTTTTCATAACACATCTCCAAAGTACAAAATACTCATATAATGAACATGTAGTCCATTATACATTTTTTTATTCTTAAATCCATTCTTCTATCTCATATTTAAGTCTCCTTTATAAACTTCTAATTGTTGTTACGATTATATAATAAAAAAGAGATAATTTCAACTGATTATCTGCTTTGCTTATTTAAATTAGTTTTATTTGCTCTACTTCTTAAATTTATAAATAAAAACACCTCCAAATGCTTAAAATTACTGCATTTAAAGGTGTTCCTATTGGCTCCTCGTGCCTGGCTCGAACAGGCGACCTATCGGTTAACAGCCGAGCGCTCTACCGACTGAGCTAACGAGGAATATAAATTTGGCGACGACCTATTTTCCCAACAAAGAAATTCGTAAGTATCTTCGGCACATAAGGCTTGACTTCTGTGTTCGGCATGGGAACAGGTATTACCCTTATGTAATAGTCACCAAAAAATTATATATTCATTAGTTTCCTAATGGATAATACTTTGTTAATATTTTGTATTATATAATATTATTTCTATTTTTTCAATATATAATACAAAATTTTTAAATTTTGTGCACCTAAGTACACTGAAAATTGCATAGATAATTATCAATTGAACTTTAAACCTTCATTGTGGTTAAGCCCTCGATATATTA
>CANQPK010000006.1 GCA_947625685.1 uncultured Clostridia bacterium
TTCATTTTTTATATAACAAAAGGACACACAAAACTTATACCAAAATTAAGTATAAGTACATGTGTGTCCTTATATTATCTTTTTCTTTTAATATATTATGTGTGTGTGTGTGTGTGTAGAGCCTCTAAGGTTCTAGCTTTTTTCATCTTTCGTTTTCCTCCAAAATTCACATTTTAACTTATGTGCTTAATTTTATTGTAGGATATTTTTCGTTATTAGTCAACAAAAGTTGCTAATTTGTAACACAAATTTAATAGTATTGTAACAATTATAGTTACAATTCACAGCTAATTTAAATTCTTTTGAATATTTACTCATAGAAAATGAAACCTCTTCGTTAAACTTTTTGTCTAACAATTTGGTTTCACTTCTTATTTTGTGTAGTTTTAGTTAATTGGATATTGCATAACTTCTTCTGGTAAGTAGAAAATGTATTCCTTCCAGGTTGTTAAAACTTCTATATCTTCTTTTCCAGTATTGTGGTCAGTCGTTTTTTCTTGCTTACTATAACTGGTGATTTTTACATATGGACTGTCATTTTCACTTGCGATGTTCAATGTTGAACTAGTAGCCGGAGCTTTGTCATATTTTCCATTGCCTTCTTTATCAATATACCAATATGGAATTTCATCTGTTGTTTTTACATTTCCGGACACGCTTCCAACAAATAAGTTAGAGGATCCTTCTATATGTCCTGAAACATTTTGCACTGGTATATCATGGAAATACAAAAGTTCCCTTTCCTCTGTTGATGTTGTTACGATTTCAGTAGTTTTCTCAATATTTTTATTATAATTATTGATTGGAATAGTCCCAAAAAGTACCGAAATAATAAAAACAACTACAAAGCAAATTTGAGATGAAATTCTTTGGAAGTGGTGTAGCCCCAATATTGCCCAGACAAAAACGTATATAATGCCTCCTGCAAAGACCATTCTAAAAATATAATCCCCTATACTACCACAAGTGCCAAGGAATATAGCAACTGTTAGCCATTCTACAAGAGAAATGCATATAATTACAGGTATATGCATTAACTCTTCTACATTCTTGCTTCGCCATTCAAACTTATCGCAGTTTCTTTCTGAATAATATGAAAGCCGATTGATTCCGATTCTTGTTATAATGATTATAGCTATACCTATGAACCAATAATACCAAAACCTCACTTTTATTTTCCCCCTTAAAAAATTATTTTTACTATAGATGAATTTATATAAACCTGTAAAACAGGGTATGAAAAATTGACATAATGATTTTATCATAATTTTATTAAGTTTGCAATAAAATATTTAATTTTACTTCTATGCTTGATTAATTTCTTACTTCTTTAAATTCATACACAGTTTTTCCGAATATAATCTCATTTAATTTCTTTTGAAGTTCAATTATTATAATTGGAGCTATTGAAATAAGCGCAACATATAACCATTGTGTGCCATTTAAGCTAACTAAACTAAATATTTTAGCAACACTTGGGATAAACACAACTCCAACTTGCATTATGAAGCCTAGCAAAAATGCTCCCCATAGATATTTATTTTTAAATAGTCCTATCTTGAATATCGATTCTTCACTTCTAATATTAAAGCTATGTACCATTTCTATTAGACCTAGTCCTACAAATGTCATAGTTCTTGCAACTTCTATTCCATATAGTCTATTTGCCATACTAAATATAAATAACGTTAAAGTTCCAATCATTAACCCTTCTACTAGTATTTTTGACCATAAACCATCTGCAAATACTCCTTTTTTGCTGTCCTTTGGTTTTTTATTCATGATATCTTTATCTTCTGGCTCTAATCCTAATGCTATTGCAGGAAGTGAATCTGTAACTAGATTTATCCATAAAAGTTGTATCGCAAGAAGCGGTGTATTTATTCCTAAAAGCAAACCTAAAAATATAGTTACTATCTCTCCAATATTTGTTGAAAGTAAAAAATGTATTGCTTTTCTGATATTTTCATATATACTTCTTCCCTGTTTTACCGCTTCAACTATTGTTACAAAATTATCATCTGTCAAAATCATATCAGAAGCATTTTTTGCAACATCAGTTCCGATTTAGTCCCATAGATATTCCAATATCTGCATTTTTTAGTGCAGGTGCATCATTTACTCCGGTCTCCTGTCATTGCAACAACTTTTCCTGTACTTTGAAATGCTTTTACAATTCTTACTTTATGTTCTGGTGATACTCTTGCAAACACACTATAATTCATTATATCTCTTTCTAATACATTTTGAGGTATTTTATCTAACTCTTTTCCTGTTATTGCAAGAGAATTATATCCGAAGTATACCAAGCTCTCTTGCAATAGCTGTTGCAGTTACAATATGGTCTCCTGTTATCATTACTGTTTTTATTCCAGCATTTTTGCAAGTTCTTATTGCCTCTTTTACCCCTTCTCTTGGCGGATCTATCATACCAACTAATCCTACAAAAATTAAATCTTTCTCAGTATTTTTTGTATCTATCTCTTTTGGAATAATATTTACATCCAAATATGCTACTGCAAGTACTCTTAGAGCCTTATCTGCCATATTATCATTTTTCTTCAATATATTATTTTTATCCTGCTCCGTTATTGTCTTTATATCTCCGTCTTTATATATTTTAATGCATTTATTTAAAAGTACATCTACTGCTCCTTTTGTTATTATCCTGTATTTATCTCCAATTTTATGTACTGTCGTCATAAGTTTTCTGTCAGAATCAAATGGAAGTTCATTAACTTTTGGCATACTTAAATATAGTTTATCTTTATTAATCCCATATTCCAAAGCTTTTTCTACTATTGCAGTTTCTGTTGGATCTCCTATTATTTCATTTGTTTTCGATATAGTACAATCTGTACACATACATCCAAGTTCTAAAACAAACTCTGAATCTCCATAGCTTTCTAATACTTTCATTTTATTTTGAGTAAGAGTTCCTGTTTTATCAGAACAAATTATACTGCTACTTCCAAGTGTTTCAACTGCTGCAAGTTTTCGTATAATTGCATTCTTTTTTGCCATTTTTGTAACACCTATTGATAACATTATAGTAACTATCGCAGGTAACCCCTCTGGTATAGCTGCAACTGCAAGCCCAACAGATGTTAAAAACATTTCTTGAATTGATATATTTTTAAATATTCCTATTATAAATATTGCAAAACAAATAATTAAGCATACTATTCCTAATGTTTTTCCTACCTCTTCTAACTTCTTTTGTATAGGTGTTTGTGGTGTTTCGTCTGTTATAATTATTTTAGCAATACTACCTACTTTGGTTTCCATTCCAGTTTTTGTAACGATAGCTTTTCCTGTACCTCCAACTACTATTGTCGTTGCAAAAGTCTGATTTATCATATCTCCTATACTTATATCTTCTTTAAGTACAGCATCTGCATCTTTAAGAGAAGGGACTGTTTCTCCTGTTAAAATTGATTCATCTATTTTTAAATTAAAACTTTCTATTAACCTACAATCAGCTGGTACATAGTTTCCTGCTTCTAAAATTACTATATCACCGAGGTACTACATCTTCCCCTGGAATAATCATTTCTTTTCCTGACCTTATAACCTTAGCTACTGGTGCAGACATCTTTTTTAATGCCTCTAATGATTTTTCTGCCTTGTTTTCTTGAACTAGTCCCATTATTGCATTAAATACAACAATTGCAATTATTATAACAGATTCTATATAATCTCCTGTTCCTTCTACCTTTGCCATAACTGCTGATATAATTGATGCGACAATTAATATTATTATCATAAAGTCATTAAATTGTTTTAAAAATTTAATTATAATTCCTTCTTTTTTCTTATCCTCTAACTTATTTTTCCCATATTCTTTTAATCTCTTACTTGCCTCTTCTTCTGTTAATCCCATAGCAAAATTGCTCTTAAGTGTTCTTCTTATCTCTTCTTTTGATAGAGTATGTTCCATTTTTTTGCCTCCTTATTTTAAAACTATTTAATATATATGCTTGTCTATGAAATTTAATACTATAATTTATCCCATTTTACATACATCTTTCATATTATGTTAATATACAGTATTAATTTAAAATGGAGGAATATATGTTTCGGCTTAAGTTTACTTGCGCTATCTATTAGTATTGATTCATTAGGAATTGGAATCACTTATGGATTAAGGAATACAAAATTTACCCTTTTATCTAAATGTATTTTATTTATTACATCTTTATTAATAGGTCTTGCTTCAATTTTTATTGGAAGGTTTATAGGGTCATTTATTTCAGATTTTGCAAGTCATATTATAAGTGGTGTAATGTTAATAATTATAGGAATTGTAATTTTAATAGATCCTATTCCATTTGATTTTGATAGATCTTATGCAATAGATTCCAAAGAGGCTTTCATATTAGGAATAGCCTTATCATTAGATACCATATCAATAGGTATATGCACAAGTATTGGTGGTTACTTAAATTTTTATTTTCCTGTATTAGTTGCTATTTTTCAAATTATGCTTCTGTTTTTAGGAATTACAATTGGAAATAAAATTATAAGAAGTTTTAAAGTTCCAGATAAAATATGGAATATTATATCTGGGTTTATTTTAATACTATTTGGTATAGTAAAATTATTTTAACCTTGTATTAATTAATTTCATAATTTTAATACTTTTTCATATAATATTACAATGAGAAAAAAAACTATTAGAGCAAATTTTATTTTTATATCTTTAAAGAAAAATCTATTAACTATTATATTTGTTTTATTTACAGTAGGACTTATTGTATTTTCAAGAGAAAATTTAGCTGCATCCAAAGATGGTTTATCTCTTTGGATGACTTCAGTTGTTCCTTCGCTTTTACCTTTCTTTATTGCCTGTGAATTACTTTCTTCAACGAATATTATAGATTATCTTGGAATTAAATTTAAAAAAATAATGAGGCCAATATTCAATGTTCCAGGAGAAAGCGCTTTTCCTCTTATAATGGGAATTATTAGTGGGTATCCGGTTCGGAGCAAAAATTGTTACTAATTTTAGGAAAAATGGAATATGTACAAAAGCTGAGGCAGAAAGACTTCTAACATTTACAAACAATTCTGGCCCTCTATTTATTATTGGAACTGTGCGGAATATCTCTTTTTGGAAATACAACAATTGGACTTTTATTATTTCTTACACATCTTTTAGCTTGTCTAACTGTTGGATTTTTATTTAGATTTTGGAAATATCGTGATACAGAAAGCCTTCAAAATTTATCTACCTATCAAGTAAACAAAAAGACACCTCCTTCAATTAATAGTTTAGGAAGTATCTTGCAGAGCAGTATAATGTCGTCTGTTAGCACTGTTGTTATGATAGGTGGCTTTGTAATGCTTTTCAGTGTTATTATATCCATATTAAACAACTCAAATATTCTTAATATATTAGGTACATGTGTATCTCCTATATTTTCAATTCTTCATATACCTACTGAGTTTATAAATGGTACTTTGTCAGGAATAGTAGAGCTTACTAATGGTGTATCAATTATATCTAATATTCCTATTAAGAGTATATCAATAAATATAACTATCTGTGCATTTCTTCTTGGATTTGGTGGTATATCTATTTTACTACAAGTTTTGTCAATCACTTCAACTTCAGATATCTCTATAAAGCCATATATTATAGCTAAAATAATGCAAGGTGCTTTTGCTGCATTTTATACTTATATGCTACTTCAAAATTTTACATTTTTAAATTTAGATTTGTAGTATTATGTTTACTTTTTAGAACTTTTATGATATAATCTTACCAAATGAACCTCCTTCAATGAAAGGAGAATTGTTATGCCTGTAAATAGAAATAACAAACCGTTTAAAGTCCGTATCATACACACTAGCCCAAAAGAGCTTGAAGATGTACTTAATAATTTTAGCGAAGATGAAGAATTACAAGGATATACGCTTCATTCAGTCGTTCCTCTTGACATCATAAAAGATTCACTTAGTCTCAACGTTGTTAGATTCTATGTGATTTTTGTCAAGGAAGACTAGCTAAGATATGTACGGAGGTTCATTTTGAACTACAAAGTACTGGTGTATAGCTAATAATTTAGCCTGCACCAGTACTTTTAATTAAACTATATTCTTTATCTATAATATCTACGATAGCCATATCTATTATTACATCCACAGTCTGACGAATTATTGTCATTTCCATTGTTATTTCCATTTCCATTATCATCATCATCATCGTCGTCATTTATTAAATTTAAAATTATTCTTGTAAGAACTGCTGAAACAAATGCAAGGATAGTATATAAAATAACATATACTAAAAATGTTGCATCAAATGCTGCAAAAGCAACTATTAGATAAATTGCAAATATAAGTGCTGTAACTGCAATAGGATTTTTTAAAACCAGTTCTAAAACACTTGCAATAATTATTGTAGCTATTGGTAGAGCAAAAAGTAATAATAATAAATTACTCATAATATGTATCTCCTTAAAATTTAATATTTCTACAATATATTATGAGTAATTTATTTTTTTGTTACTATTTAAATTTAACTTCCACTAAATAAAGTCCAAATGGTGGAAGTGTTTTTCCTGCTCTTGTTCTATCTTTACTTTCTATTATATCAGGTATTTCTTTTGGATTAATTTTTCCGAAGTCCTACATCTACTAGAGTTCCAGATATAATTCTTACCATATTATATAAAAATCCATTTCCTGTAAGTTCTATTATAATTCTATCCCCATCTTGTTTTAATTCTGTTTTATAAATAGTTCTTATACTGCTTTTACTGCTTGTTCCACTGGCTTTAAATCCTTTAAAATCGTGGGTTCCTTCAAAATATTTTATAGCTTCTTTCATTTTTTCTATATCTAATTTTTGTGGTATGTGATATTCTAAATATCTGTATATTGCACTACCAGTACTCGAATTATTTATTATGTATCTATATGTTTTTTCTTTACAATTATACCTAGAATGGAAGTTTTCATCTACTTCTTCTGCATTTTTTATTACTATCGAATTTTTTAAATTTGCATTTAATGCCATTATAAATTTTTCCAAAGGCAAATCGCTATTTGTTTTAAAATTTGCAACTTGTCCGAAGTGCATGTACTCCAGCATCTGTTCTTCCAGATGCTGTCAAATCCACTTCTTCCTTTGTAATTGTATATATTGCTTTTTCAATTTCACCTTGAATATTTAATTTATTCGGTTGCTCTTGCCATCCGATTAAATTCTTTTCCATCATATTCAATGGTAAGTTTTATATTTCTCACTATATTTACCCTTCCTTTTAATTTTAAGAAAAGCCATTTTAGGCAATGGCTTTTCTTAATCTCTTTTCTACACTTTCTTTTCCAAGAACTTGCATAATTTCATACATATCTGGAGTATTTGCTCTGCCAGTTAAAGAAATTCTAATAACTGTACTTACATCTCCAACATGTCCTTTAAATCCATCTGGATTTTGTTTGTATTCCTTTACTTCTCTTGCATATCCAAGTTTTTCACTTAAATCCTTAATCTTGTTAAACCAAGTTTGCTTGTCATCTGATATATCGAAATAATTATTCAAATATTCAGTTATTATTGTTTTAATCTCTTCTGTATCATTTATATTTTGATATTCATAATTTACATTGCTGTCTAGGAATCTATCGTCATACATATACTCTATGTTATCCTTTACATCAGACCACTTAGAAATATCTTTTCTTGGCTTTTCGTTGCCTCTTTCTATTCCTAAAACTTTTAAAGAATATTCCTTATCTTTTTCTAATAAATTCTTTAAATCTTCGTCATATTCATTTGCCCAAGCATATGCATAATCGTATACTTCTTCTTTTGAATATCTTGATATTACTGATTTTGATATATCTAATAATTTTGTCATATCAAATAAAGCTCCACTAACGCTCATTTTGTTAAGTTCTAAGTTAAACTCGTCTATTGAAGCTGTTTTATTTTGTCTTCTCCATTGTTCAAAATTTGAATTTGCAATATTTAAAAGATATTCTTTTGCTGCATCAGAAGGGATACCTTCTTTTGCATAAAATTCAACAGCAGCCTCTGGGTCTTTTCTCTTACTTAATTTTCTCTTTGCTCCATTTTCTTCTTTCATTATTGGTGCAATATGAGCATATTTAGGTGGTTTTACGCCTAAGGCTTTAAATAATTCTAAATGTACAGGAAGTGAAGATAACCATTCGTCTCCACGAATTACGTGTGTTGTTCTCATTAGATAATCATCTACTACATGTGCAAAATGATATGTTGGCAAGCCATCTGATTTTATAATTACTATGTCTTGATCATTTTCTGGGAAATCAATATTACCTTTTATAACATCATGATGTTTTATCTTTCTTTCTGGATCTCCTTCTGATCTAAATCTTATTATATAATCTTCGTTATTCTTAATTCTTTTTTCAATCTCGTCTAATCCAAGATTTCTACAAGTTGCCCAAACTCCATAATATCCAGGTCTTAATTTAGCATTTTCTTGTTTTTCTCTCATCTTATCTAAATCCTCTTGTTTGCAGAAACAAGGATATGCTTTTTTCTCTTCAATTAATCTTTTAGCAAAAGCCTGATAAATTTCTTTTCTTTGACTTTGTTTATATGGCCCATATTTTCCATTAGATGTTTCTTCATCAATCATTCCTTCGTCTGCTTCTAGATTGAATTTCTTTAAAGCTTCTATAATTCCATTTACTCCATTTTCTACTTCTCTTTTTTGGTCTGTATCCTCTATTCTTAATATAAATACACCATCTGTTTGTTTCGCAAGTTTAGAGCATATAACACTTGTGAATATTCCTCCAATATGTACAAATCCAGTTGGACTTGGTGCAAATCTTACAACCATTGCACCATCTTTTAAATTTCTTACTGGATATTTTTCTTCATAATATTCTCTATCCTTCACATCTGGAAATATTAAATTTGCAAGCTCTTTATAATCCATAATTTTCTCATTCCTTCCTCAAATATTACACTTCTAATATAATAGGTAGTACCATAGGGTTTCTCCTGTTTTTCTTTGCTAAAAAGTCTTTTAATGTATCTTTTATAGTAAGTTTTATTACTGCCCAGTCTGTTACATGATTTTCTTCTAGTTTTGCAAGTTCAATTCTTATTATTTCTTTCATTTCTTCCATTAGATTCTCAGATTCTCTTACATAAACAAATCCTCTTGAAATAATCTCTGGACCTGATACTATTTCTCCTGTTGCAGCATCCATAGCTAATACTACAATTATCAAACCATCTTGTGATAAATGTTGTCTATCTTTTAAAACAATATTTCCTACATCTCCAATTCCTAGTCCATCAACCATTACTTTTCCTGCTTGAACTGCTCCTGTTATTTTTGCTTCTTTTTCTCCTATTTCAAGTACTTTTCCATTTTTCATAATAAATATATTTTCATGAGGTATACCTAATTTTTCTGCTGTTTCTGCATGTGCTATTAATTGTCTATATTCACCATGTACTGGCATAAAGTATTTTGGTTTAATAAGTGATAACATAAGTTTTTGTTCTTCTTGACAACCATGTCCAGAAACATGTATATCTGCAAGTGAACTATATACAACTTCTGCCCCTATTTGCATTAAGTCATCTATTACCTTTGTTACAAATTTTTCATTTCCTGGTATTGGATTTGCAGAAATTATTACTAAATCATTTGGTGTAATTTCTACTTTTTTATGATCTCCTGCTGCCATTCTAGTTAGTGCTGACATAGGTTCTCCTTGACTTCCTGTTGTAATTATTGTAAGTTTTTCATCAGCATATTTATTTATTAAATCAATATCTATCAAAGTATTTTTAGGAATATTCATATAACCTAATTCACAAGCTGTCTCTATCATTTTTACCATACTTCTACCACAAATTGCAACTTTTCTTCCGTTTTCATAAGATGCGTCAATTATTTGTTGAACTCTGTGTACATTTGAAGCAAAGGTTGCAACTATTATTCTTTTTCTGCAGTGAACAAATAGTTCATCAAATACTTCTCCTATTGTACTTTCTGATTTTGTAAATCCTTTTCTTTCGGCATTTGTACTATCTGACATAAGAAGTAATACGCCCTTTTCACCTATTTCTGCTAATCTTCCAAAGTCAATCTTTTGACCATCTATTGGAGTATAGTCTATTTTGAAGTCTCCTGTATGCATAACTATTCCGACTGGTGTATATATTGCAAATCCAACTGCATCAGGTATACTATGTGAAGTTCTTATAAATTCTACTTTCATTTTTCCTGCATCTATTGTTGTGCCTTGTTCTACCTCATATAATGTTGTACTTTTTAAAAGTCTATGTTCCTCTAATTTATTTCTAATCAATCCAAGTGTAAATTTTGTTCCATATATTGGTACATTTACTTGTCTTAAAAGATAAGGTATTCCACCTATGTGATCTTCGTGACCATGTGTCACAAAAAGTCCTTTTATTTTGTTTTTGTTCTTTTCTAGGTATGACATATCTGCGACAACTAAGTCTACTCCTAACATATCCTCTGTTGGAAATGCCAAACCACAGTCTACAATTATGATTTCATCTTCATACTCAAATACAGTAATGTTTTTGCCTATCTCTAATAAACCACCTAATGGTATTATTTTAAGTGGTGATTTTTTGAATCTTACTTCTTCTGTCATTTTTCTACTTTTTCTTGGTTTCCTTGAGCTTGTTTTCTTTGTTGAAATATCTGAAATGTTTGTTGCTTCTTTAGTAGTCTTTCTAGTTTGTCTTGTTCTTTTTAGACCACTTTTGTTTTGTCTTTCATTTGTGTCTGCCATTTTTCTTTTATCAATCCTTTCTCTTTTATTAAAAATTCCAATTCTAAATTATGATGTTTATATGAAACACCATTAAAAATATTAAATTTCCCGTTCAACAACCTTAAACAAATGGCTTAAAGCCTTTGTTTAAATATTTAAATCTCATTTTCGCATCATATATAATATGATACACACTATTTGAAATTATACTACAAAATAAAGGATTTGTCAAATTTGATTCAAGTTTTATGTTTGCATACTTTATGTGAATTTGCTTGTTGATAATAATATAATGTTATGATATACTATTAAATATAATTTTTGTGATATTGTCAACATAGAAAAATAAATTTGACATATAATAAAATAGATGCTATAATAACATTAAGACGTCGATAAGTAATTCAAAATTTACAAGCGTTAAAAAAAAGACTAGGAGTGCGAATCCTAGTCTTTTCTTTTGTTAATCGCTTAAACTCTTTACAATTAAGTAAATCATATAAAGCTTTAACAATGTAAGTAATTCACGCATTAACAAGCGTCCTCCTTTCTACCTTTTGAGTAAAAAGGCTTTTTTATAATACAATATTTTACATATTTTGTCAATTGTGACTGAATATAAAAACGTCCAAATACTTTTATTGTATTGGGACGTTTATGTACATTTTATATAAATTTTCTAAAAAAGTTTTTGATTCTTCTTGTGACTTTTTTATACCATGGTTCTATTACTACTAATTTAAAGCATTGACCATCTGTATTTTCCACCTGTTTTACCACTTGAGCTTGCTTTTCTTTTTTCTTTTCAAATACTTTATCTGGATCATATTTTTTTCTTTTTTCTTCTTCTAGTCTTATATCATTTTCTCTGCAGGCAACTAAAATTTCATTTCCATCTTCTTCTCTACAACAGTATTTTATAAATATTGCTGATAATAATTCCTTTGTTGCAGGTAATAGCTTTTGTTCATTTAAGTTTTTACTTTCATCTATTTTAAAATTATATTCTTTATTTGAAATTCGTTCTAATTCGTTCTTTAATTTTTCAGGTATTTTATCTAATACTGGTTCTTCAACAAATTTAAATATTTCTATTATTTCCGTTGCAACATCCGGATATATAATACTGTTTTCCATTATTTTTTCCTTTCTCTTATGTTTATTTATCTTTCAAGTTCATGATTATTTTCTAATTCATTTAATTTTCCTAATTGTACATTTATTTTACTTTCTTGTTGTTCTTTAGCAAGAGACGTAATGTCTGATACTGTTATTGTATATTTTGTATCTTTATACTCTCTGTCTCTATTTTTTCTAAGAACTTGCTTGCCTTTTAAGGTTTTTCTTCCTTCTATTTTCTTCATATTTTTCTCCTGTTTATTTTGATATATAGATTATATTATATGATATATAATTTTTCAATATTTAATCTTAATTTTCTTTAGATTTATACATATTTAATATATCTTTAAGACCCATTTTTGTTCCATAATTTAATATTGCATTTGAATATATTTTAATTGCAACTTGTGCAACTATTAATATTGATACAAGTAAAATGGCAATTGAAATAATTACATCCGTCACACTTGCTAGACCCATCATTATTCTAAAAGGCATACAAAATGGTGCAGAAAATGGGAACAATGAAGCAAAAGTATTTAAATTACTTGTTGGGTTCATCATTGTAAAATATGATAAGTAAAACGATATTACTGCAAAAATTGCAACAGGTGAGTTTGCTGATTGTATATCTTCTGGTTTGCTTATTGTTGATCCTGTTAGGGCATACAATAGTGCATATATTAAATATCCTAGTATAAAATATACAATGGTTATAATTGCAAGATATGGTGTTATATTTGACATATCTAATACTGAATTTAGAAGCTCTGGATCCAAGAAAGATTTTGCAGATATAAATGCTGTACCAACAATTACTATCATTTGAATTAATCCAACTATTCCAATTCCTAATGTTTTACCAAGCACAATCGTTCTTGGGCTAGTAGATGTTACAAGAGTTTCTATTATCTTTGATGTTTTCTCTGTTGTTATAGAGCTAGAAACTTGATATGCACAGAAATATATTGCATAGAATAAAATTATAGACATAATCATCATTACAAGTATATTTCCGCTTGCTTCTTCTTCGCCTGTTTGTTCTAATGTAAATTCAAAATTAGGTGTTATTGATTCTAATTCCTCTTGTGTTAATCCTAATTTACTTATTTGTATATTTGAATACAAAGTATTAAATGTACTCATTAAATCTTCTGGTACACCTTGCATCATTGTAATATCTTCTAATATATATCTTATTTTTACATTTTCTTCTTGTTTTTCAATTATTATTGCAGCTGATATATCTCCATTTTCTATTTTTGTTTTTATCTCGTCAAAACTTGCTTTTCCTATTTCTATATCATAACCCGAATCAGCTTCTTTTAGAGCTTCAAGTTGTCCCTCAAAAACATTATCATTATCAACTACTAATAATTTATCTGTAAAGTCTCCTCCTGATATTGAATTTATAAAGTTTGGTATATTAAATCCAGCAACTATCATTACTAATATAATTAGAGTAGATATAATAAAAGATTTTCTCTTTATCATTTCTTTTATAGTAAATTTTGCAACTGTTATTACATCTTTCATTTTACTCACCCACCTTTTCTATAAATATATCATTTAGTGTAGGCTTCATGATGTCAAATTTATTAACTTTTATTCCATTAGAAATTACATTGTTTAAAAGTGTATGAGCTTTTTCCTCGTCCGTAATTTTTATAACATATTCATTATTCTTTTCATTTTCTATTTTTAAATCAAGTTCTTGTATGTATTTTTCTATTTTTGTATCAGTATCTATTCTGACTCTGCTTGCAGGATATGTCTCTTTGATTTCTTTAAGATTTCCTTTTAAAACAGTTTTTCCTTTATCTAAGATCAATATATCACTACAAAATTCTTCTATTGTAGGCATTTGATGTGCTGACATTATCACATATTTTCCATTTCTTACTAAATCTATAATAATATTTTTTAATATTTCTGTATTTACAGGATCTAAACCACTAAATGGCTCATCTAAAACTACTAGCTCTGGATTATGAATTATAGCTGTCATAAATTGTATTTTTTGTTGATTTCCTTTTGAAAGCTTTTCAGCAGGCATATTCATATATTCTTCTACTTTCAATTCTTTTGCCCATTTGTTTATAGAATCCTTTGCTTCTTGTGTTTTCATACCTTTTAATTCTGCAAAATATATTAATTGATCATATATCTTTGTTTTAGGATAAACTCCTCTTTCTTCAGGCAAATATCCAAAGTTAACACTTTTTCTATCTACTGCTTTTCCATTCCAAGTTATTTCTCCACTGTCTTTTTTTATAATTCCAAGTATCATTCTTATTGTCGTCGTTTTTCCTGCACCATTTGTGCCAAGTAATCCATATACACCTGGAGTATTTAATGTTAATGAAATATTATCAACTGCTATTTTACCAGCAAATGTTTTTGATACATTTTTTAGTTCTAATCCCATATAATTTACTCCCCTTCTTTTATAAAATTCAACTATAATATACCATATTTAAATTTAATTTTCAATAGACACAAAAAGGTAGAAAGCCTAAATTAGACTTTCTACCTTTTTATGTCACATTATTTAGTTAGATTAGCCCACCTTCCAATGTCAGTTTCTAAGTTGTACTGTATGCCAATTATTGTTCTTTTGCACAAGTGGCATACTTCACTTCCATACAAGTACATATCACTGTAAGATATATCCTTAATAGGATGCCCCAGAGGATTGCAAACTTCCGTAAGGTACCTATCCGGGAAGTTTTTCAGTTCTTCTCCAAGCTTTTTAAGCTTTTCTTCAATTTCGTTGCGTTTGTCTGCTATTTCCTGGATTTCTTTTTGCATTTCTTCAGGAATAGATACATCATTGCCTACATCCCCGCCGCCAAAGCTCTTCGACGTATAGCTTTTTTCTTCACCACAGCACATACATCTTTCTGTTACTTGATACATAGATTCAGAGCCATAAAGGAATGAATGTCTTCCAGTATATCCAAGATCCTTTGAATCTATTCTCTTGAAAACATGTCCATACTTTTCACAGATTTTTCTTCTCTTTTCCCGCTCTCCAGAGTAGAATTCAGAATACTCTGAATGGAGTGCCTCATATTGCTTTTTAAGTTTCTCTTCCTCTTGGCTAAGCCTAGCTATTCTCCGGTCTCTTTCCTCTTGTACTAACTTTTGTACTTCTTGGATGTTTGCCTGGATCTGCTTTGCAGAAGTACTGATTTGTGCTACTGTGTCGCTAAGCTGGTTTTGCCCATCTGTAGCTTTTACTTTTTCCTGTGACATTTTATACCATCCTTTCTCATATAAATTATTATTTTGAGTAATGGTGTATATCTTAAAATGTTCCATAGAACATATTTTATATATTAACATAATTTTTATCTATTTGCAAGCTCTCTAAATCTTTTACTATGCCTTCTGCATCTAGTCCATATTCATTTTCAAGTTCTGGTACACTTCCATGTTTTATAAACTCATCTGGATATCCATATTTTTTAAATGTTATATCTTCTAAATTCTCTTTAATTATAATATCTTGAACAGCACTTCCAAGTCCACCTTTTAAGATATTATCTTCAATAGTTATAACTTTCTTTGTTTTTTTGATAGAATTTATAATAGTTTCTTTGTCTATTGGTTTTAAAAACCTTGCATTTATTACTTCTATGCTTTGACCTTGTTCTTCTAAAATATTTGCTATCTCTACTGCTCTATCTACCATTTTTCCTATTGCTATTATGCTTAAATCGTTTCCTTCTTTAATTATTTCTGCATTTTGTTTTTCTAACGGTTCATATATGTCAAACTTTGATTTTCCTTCTCCGTCCTCTTGGATATCGTATAACTACTGGCTTATTTAAAGTTACAGCATATTCTAGCATATTCTCTAATTCCTTAAAATCTTTTGGTGCCATTATTGTAAGGTTTGGGATTATAGAGAAGAAAGATAAATCAAACACACCTTGATGTGTTTCTCCATCATTACCAACTATTCCAGCTCTATCTACGCACATTACAACTCCCAGATTTTGCAAGCAAATATCGTGAATTACTTGATCATATCCTCTTTGATAAAATGAAGAATATATTGGCACAACTGGTGTCATACCATTTTTAGCAAGACCTGCTGCAAATCCGAAGTGCATGTTGTTCTGCAATTCCTACATCAAAAAATCTATCTGGAAATTCTTTTGCAAAATCTGTAAGACCTGTTCCATCTGTCATTGCTGCCGTTATTGCAACTACTTTTTCGTTTTTCTTTGCAATTTCTACTAATTTTTCTCCAAATACTTTTGAATAATCCCTTTTTGACTTATTTTTGCTTTGTCCTGTTTCTATATCAAAATTAGATGCACTATGGAATTTATCTGGATTTTCTTCCGCTGGTTTATATCCTTTTCCTTTTTTCGTTACAACATGTATAAGTATTGGTCCTTCTAAGTCTTTACTTATTTTTAGTATCTCCTCTAATGTCGATATATTGTGTCCATCTATTGGTCCTAAATATCTAAATCCTAAATCTTCAAAAAGCATATTAGGAATTAGTAACTGTTTTATACTATATTTTATTCTCCTTATGAATTTTATAATCTTATTACTTCCTTTTGGAAGTTTATTTATTATATTTTTTATATATCTATTAGACTCTGTGTAAAATTTTCTAGTTCTTGCTTTGCTTAAAAATAGAGAAATACCTCCAACATTCTTTGATATACTCATTTCATTGTCATTTAATATAACTATAAGATTTTTCTTTAAAAATCCTGCATGATTTAAAGCTTCTAATGCCATTCCTCCTGTTAATGCTCCGATCTCCTATAACCGCAATGATATGCTCTTTCCCTCCTCTTAAGTCTCTAGCTATTGCCATACCAAGAGCTGCAGATATAGATGTACTACTATGTCCTGTATCAAAAGAGTCATATTCTGATTCACTTGCTTTAGGAAATCCTGCAATTCCGCCAAATTGTCTTAATGTGTTCATCTTGTCTTTTCTTCCTGTGAGTATCTTATGTACATAACTTTGATGTCCTACATCCCATATTATTTTATCTGTTGGGGTATCAAAAACACTGTGGAGTGCTATTGTAAGCTCCACAATTCCTAAATTTGATGATAAATGTCCTCCTGTTTTTGATACTGTTTCTATTATTAATTTTCTTATTTCTTCTGCTAATTCTTGTTTTTCTTTTATATCTAACTTTTTTAAATCTTCAGGCATATTAATTTTGTCAAGTATTTTTCCCATTATATTGCAATTCCTTTCTCATTAATGCATAAATGTATTGTTATTCTGTATGCTTATTTACTATATCATAAAATCAAAGTATATGCAACTTGCATATACTTTGATTTTATAATATTTCTTTATTGTTATTTTATATAAAGTACAACACGAAAGCCTATCCCTACATATGTGCGAGTGAGAGCACTATTACAGCCATCTCTGCTGCAAAGTGAAGCAGGCTCTCCCTGATGATCTAGGCAACCTCCACGTATAACAGCATATTGTGCATCTGACTCTGCTATTTCTTTACTTGTTAATTTATTGTCTTTATTTTCTCTTTTATGATAATCCTCTTCTGTAGTCCATTCCCACATATTTCCTGCTAAATCATATATATTCTTTAATTTAAAGTCATCAAAACTTCCTGTTGGTAATTCTATCCTTTTCATTAAATTATTTTTTGTTGTGTCATTTCCATCGACAGATTGATAATATTCTTGCTTTCTATTCCATTCTTCTTCTGTTAGAAGATTATTATTCAATATTGTTGATTCATTTAATAAATATTTTGAATATAACCAGCCTAATGTTCCTCCACTCTGTCCTGCTACTTGTGATGATGAAATATGCTCTGCATGCCATCCTGTATATGTTTTATTTGTGTCTTCAAAATTACCATAAGCTGTACTATCGTTTACATCTATACCGGTAGTTGCTGTCCAATTTACTATTGTATCCCATGCTACTCCATCTACTAGTTTACTATCTACTGATTCACTACCTTCATACATTTTCTCTGATGCACTTTTTGCATGATCTTGACTTATAAAATTCCAGCTAAATGTATTTGCTTTACTTATTGGTTTTTCGTCTCCTGTATTATTCCTTTCTATCGTTGACTTGTATATAGGTTTATCTTGTGTTAAATCAGGTTGCCATTTTTCTGGAAGTCCTGCTTCATATCTTCCTATATAAAATCCTCCATATGTCTTTACACTTTTATTTCCATATGCATTCTCATCTTCTGTTGCTTCATCTTTCCAATTATTAGCAAAATTCGTATAATGATAAGTCTTCCAATTTCCTTCTCCACTATCTACTGTAAATTGATTTAGATCATCTGTTCCTTCATATACGTGTCTTTTATATTCTTGTACATCATTAGGTATTCCTTCTGGTTTTGTTCCATAATAACATGGTATCCATACAAATTCATTTCCATCTTCGTCTTGGATTACTAATCCACTTTTTATATTTTGTTCTTCTGTCTTTGTTGATACTTTAAATCCTGCTGGTATTGTTGCTGTCCTTCCTTCTGCATCTGTATAGTTATCTTTCTTAGTTTCTTTAACTATTTCTCCTGCTTTTACTTTACTATCTTTTCCGACCCCTAAATCTCCTAATTCTCCTATTAATTCATCTATTTTACTATCTTCTTCTTTCCCTGCTTGTATATAGTTTTCTGCTGCTCCTTTTGCGAGTCCAAATAAATTTGAATTCATTACATTGCTTATTGTTATTGCTGTTAATATAATTAATATTATTATTGTGATAATTAGTGCAATTAATGTGATACCTTCATTCTTTCTCATCTGTTTTCCTCTCCTTCTTTATTTTATTTATATATTACCCTTAAAGATAAATTGTATAACAAAAGACACACATTTCTTATACCAAAACTAAGTATAAGTCCTGTGTGTCCTTATATTATCTTTTTCTTTTAATATATTGTGTGTGTGTGTGTGTGTAGAGCCTCTAAGGTTCTAGCTTTTGCCATCTTTCGTTCTCCTCCAAAATTTTTATCTTATTTTAATGTATATAATATACACTAAATTTAGTCTATATTATCTTTTTACTTTAGTCAATACAAGTTACCAATTTGTCATGAAAATTTAATATAATTGAAATAATATAAAACTTCGACAAAATTTGGCGGATTTTATACTATATTTCAAAAATTTCTAAACATATATATCTAACTTTACATTTTTCTAAACACACCAGCTACTTTTCCAAGTATCTGACAATCTGGAACTATAATTGGATCCATTGAAGAGTTTTCAGGTTGTAATCTAATATGGTCTTCTTCTTTATAGAAAGTCTTAACTGTTGCTTCATCCCCAATTAAAGCAACAACAATTTCTCCATTATTAGCTGTGTTTTGTTGTTTTACTAATATGTAATCTCCATTAAGAATACCAGCTTCTATCATACTTTCTCCTCTTACAGTAAGCATAAAGCTTTCTGAATTACCAACAAAATCTACTGGTATAGGAAATGTATCTGTTACATTTTCTACTGCAAGTATTGGTTCTCCTGCTGTAATTTTTCCAATTACTGGAACTTCTACAAGTTCTTTTGAAGTATATAAGTTTTTTTCATTTTCTTGTTTCTTTTCAAGTGTTCCACCTTTTAGTAATCTTAATGTTCTTCCTTTTTGATTTTCTTTCTTAATATATCCTTTTTTCTCTAGCTTTGCTAAATATCCATGAACTGTTGCGGTTGAGCTAAGTCCTACAGCCTTTCCGATTTCTCTAACAGAAGGTGCATATCCAACATTTGCAATTTGTTTTTCAATAAATTTTAATATAGCTTTTTCTCTTTTATTTAGCTCTACTGTACTTTTTCTTCTACCCAAATTTATCACTCCTTCTTAACTTGTTTTTTAAATCATATCATAAAAACAAATAATTGTCAAACAAATTTTTGATTTTTATTGATAAAAATAAAATTTTATTTATTCTTAATTTATCATAATATTTTTATTAAATAATACATTTAATTATATGAACAGACTCAAGATTTTTTTATTTAACACAATAATTTTAACGATTACATCTTTATTCCTAAGTTCAATAAATATGTTTTTTAGTGTATATGTAGCAAATAAATTAGGTAGTGAAGGTGCTCGGAATTTTTGAGCTTATCATGTCTATCTATACATTTGCAATAACTTTTGCAAATTCCGGTATAAGCCTTGCTGCTACTCGTATTGTTGCTGAAGAATTAGATGGAAATGGGCGGAGTTCGGCATAAAGATTGCAATGAAAAAGTGTATAATTTATAGTTTATGTTTTGGACTACTTGCTTGCATCTTATTAATAATTTCTGCTCCATACTGTTCAAAAGTTCTTTTGCATAATAAAGTTACAAATATGCCTATATATGTCATGGCAATTAGTCTCCCTTTCAATTCATTAATCACATCTCTTGATGGCTATTTTACTGGAGTAAGAAGAGTTCATAAAAGTTCATTTAGCAGAATTGTAACTGCCATTCTTCAAGTTCTTCTTACATTATATTTTCTTTATGTGCTACCATACTCAAATTTAAGTATTGTTTGTACATATTTAATGCTATCTACAACTATTGCTACTAGTTTTCAATTTATATTGACTTATGTTTTATATTTATTAGATAGGAAGAAAATGTTTCGTGCTATATATAATCCAAATGAAAATTATTTAAGAAAGATTTTAAGAATAGCCTTTCCTGTTGCAATAACTTCATATATTCGCTCAGGTCTTAATACTATAAAGCAAATGCTTATTCCTTTTAGTCTTGAGAAAAACAATGCGACTTGTGATAAAGCTCTATCTCAGTATGGACTTATAAACGGAATGACCATGCCAATTATAATGTTTCCATGCATTATAATTACTTCTTGTGCAAGTCTTCTTATTCCAGAATTTGCAAGATATAATATCAAAAAAGATTTTACTAAAATGAATAAAGTTATTAGTTTCATATTTAAATTTACATCATTTTTTAGCGTTTGCATAATTGGTATTTTTTTAACTTTTACCGAAGAAATTTGTTACCTTTTTTATCATAATCTAGAAATATCACAATTTCTAATACTACTCTCTCCTCTTATAATTCTTATATATCTAGATAAAATTATTGATGCAATGTTAAGGGGGTTAGATAAACAAGTTGGAGTAATGTTTTGTAATATTTTTGATTTGTTTTCAACAATTATACTCATCTATTTATTAGTACCAGTATATCGGAATATATGGATATATAGCAATTATCGCAATTAGTGAAATTTTAAATTTCACAATTAGTTTAATTCAACTATACAAAGTAACTCACTTTAAATTTGACTACATATCATATGTAATTGTTCCTACGCTTCTTGTACTTGTCACAAAGTTTTTATTTGATGCAGTTGATAACTTTATAGAATTTAATATTGGTTTTGTAATTTTTAAAGTTTTAATTTTCATCTTTGTTTATATCATATTGTTATTCTCTTTCAATGTATTTAAATTCTTCAAAGAAAAAAGAGTCATTTACACATAAAAACAGACACTACTTTCTAAATAGTGTCTGCTAAAACGCCTCTAAAGTAATCGGCCATTTTTACATATTTTGTTTTATCTCTTCTAATGCTATTGCAAGTTGGTCTGGGCAAGATGTTCCTTTAAATCCACATTGTATACCTTTTAAAAGTTTTATAACCTCATCAATCTTTTTTCCTTCTACAAGTTTGCTTACACCAACTGTGTTTCCAGGACATCCTCCAACTATCTTTACATTTTTTATTATATCTCCATCTGTTTCTATTATCATTTCTACTGAACATACCCCTTGTGGTTTGTATCTATATTCCATTTTCTCATTCCTTTCTATTCACCTGCAACCTCTCTTGCAAATATTACTGTTCTAATTTCTTGATTCTTTGTACAAGTTGATAAGTTAATTTCTCTTAATCCTGCTGTATCTCTATTATAGAAAGATGCATCGTCTCCTCTTTTTGTAGTATTTTCATAAACTTCATATTTTATTTTTGTTCCAGATGTATCTGTCAAATATATTGCATCTCCTTTAGATAGTTTGCTCAAATTAGAGAAAAATAATTGATTATTATAATTATGTCCTTGTAGAACTGTATTTCCTACTTTATTGATTCCAGGTCCTGACAAATATACAATTGCTAATTTCAAGGCATCACTTGTTGGTTTGTCAAGTATTGGATACTCTATTTTTATTTTTGGTATAGAGATTGTACCTATTACATTATATCCACCATATTTAACAGTTTGCCCATTTCCAGATGGATTATCACTATATATTGAATTTCCTTCTGTTACATCACCTATAACTATATTTCCATCTTCTACAGTTTGATTTTCATTAGGATTTTTTTGATTCTCTATAGATTGTTGGAATAAATCTACAACCTCGTTTGCTTTATTATTTATGTAATATTTGTTATATATTGAATAGCCAAAAAAGCCTATTAATGCTATTATTAATATAATTGCTACTACTAATGCTATTGTTAATGCATTATTAAATTTACTATTAAACATAGTATCACGACCTTTCTTTTGTAAGGTTAATTACTATATATATATTATACCATATTTTTTGCATTTTGTACATATTCTAGCATATTTTTTCATTGAGTTTAGATCCTGCCAAGATATGAAAATGTAAATGTTTTACTGTTTGTCCCGCATTTTCTCCGCAATTTGTGATAACTCTAAAGCCTTTTTCGTCTATTTTTTCTTGTTTTGCAATTTTATTTATTGCTTCAAAAATTGTTCCAATAGTTTCTTTATCCGCTTCTAATACAGATGTCATATGTTTTTTTGGTATAACTACTATATGGATAGGTGCTTGTGGATTTATATCTCTAAATGCTAGTATATTTTCATCTTCATATACTGTATCAGAGGGAATTTCTCTATTTATTATTTTACAAAATATACAATCTTCCATTTAATTTTCTCCTTTTTATTTTATTAATACTGCTTTTATTCTTCTAACGCCTGCTGAAGATGCCTCTTCTTTTTTTATTTTAAATGTTCCTAAAACACCTGTATGTTCTACATGAGGTCCACCACATATTTCCTTGCTGAAATCTCCTATTGTATACACTTTTACTCTATCGCCATACTTGTTTGTAAATAATCCCATAGCTCCACTTTTTACAGCTTCATCATAGCTCATTTCCTCACAAGTTACTTTTAAATCTCTTTTAATCTGCTCATTTACTATTCTTTCTACTTCATCTAGCTCTTCTTTTGTTACTTTTTGTGGATGTGCAAAGTCAAATCTTAGTCTTTCTTGAGTAATGTTTGAACCCTTTTGAGTTGCATGCTCTCCTAAAACTATTTGAAGTGCTTTATGAAGAAGGTGCGTTGCTGTATGATAAGCTATAGTTTCTTCTGTTTGATCTGCGAGTCCTCCTTTAAATTTTTGTTCTGATCCAAGTCTTGATTTTTCTTGATGTTCTTTAAATAATTTATCAAATCCTTCTAAGTCTACTTTGAAGTCACTTTCTTTTGCAATTTCACTTGTAACTTCTGGTGGGAATCCATAAGTTTCATATAACTTAAAGGCTACTTCTGCTGAAAGAGTTTTTGTGCTATTTTCTCTTAGCTTATTTAATTCTTTTTGTAATTCTCTTTGTCCATTTTCTAGTGTTTTTACAAATTTATCTTTTTCTTCTAAAATTGTATTAACTATATTTTCTTTATTTTTTACAAGCTCTGGATACATTTCTCCTAAAATTTGTATGTTTAACTCTATTAATTCTTTTAAATAACTTAAATCTATTTCAAGTTTATTTAAATGTCTTATCATTCTTCTTATTAATCTTCTTAAGATATATCCTCTATCAATATTGCTTGGTTTTCCACCATCTGCAATTATCATCATACTAGATCTTAAATGTTCTGCAACAATTCTTCTACTTTGCAAATTGTCGTTTTTTGCAAGTTCTTGTAGTTTATCCATCATAGGTTTAAATATTTCTGTGTCGAAAGGTGTTTCTTTACCTTGCAATAACATATTTATTCTTTCTAATCCTAGACCTGTGTCTACATTTCTTTGTTTTAATTTTGTATATGTTCCATCTTTGCTTTTATAGTATTCCATAAATACATTATTCCAGATTTCTACATATTTTCCACATCCACAAGAAGGATCACAATGAGGTCCACAAGGTTCTTTTCCTGTGTCATAGAATATTTCTGTATCAGGCCCGCAAGGTCCTTCATCCCCTGCTATCCACCAGTTATCATCTTTTCCAAAATAGTATATTCTTTCTTCTGGCATTCCAACACTTTTCCATATACTTGCTGTTTCTTCATCTCTTGGTGCATCATTATCTCCTGCGAAACATGTTACTGATAATTTTTCCATTGGAATATTCAATTCTTTTGTTAGAAATTCTATACTATATTTTATTGATTGTTCTTTAAAATAATCTCCTAATGACCAATTTCCAAGCATTTCAAAGAATGTAAGATGTCTATTATCTCCAACTTCATCTATATCTACTGTTCTTAAACATTTTTGATAATCTGCAAGTCTTGTACCTTCTGGATGTTTTTCTCCAAGTAGATATGGCACAAGTGGGTGCATTCCAGCAGTAGTAAATAATACTGATGGATCGTTTTCTGGAATTAATGGGGCACTTGGAATTATGCTGTGTCCATTGTTTTTAAAATAATTTAAAAATTTGTTTCTAATATCAATTGCATTCATATTTTTATATCCTTTCTTAATTTATGTTTCTAATGTTGATTTGTAGAACCAAAACCACCAAGTCTTTCACCTGTTGCTAGGTCTCCGTCTGCTATTAAAAATTTTTCAAAGATTGCTTGTCCTATGCATTCCCCTTTTTTTATGATTGTATCTTCTTCTTTTACATTATAAAATGCAAACATAATGTGTCCGTCATTGTCAGGGTTTCCATAGTAATCTTTATCTATTATTCCTATACTATTTGCCATAATAAGTCCTTTTTTCTTTGGATTAGAACTTCTATTACATAGTTTTAAATATTCGTCATCTTGCATATATGCTTTTAATCCTGTTTTTATAAGTGTTGGATTCATTCCTTTTTTGAATGATGGAATTACAGTATCTTCCGCCGCTTCTATATCATATCCAGCTGAATATTTAGTTTTTCTCACTGGTAAATTTATTCCTGCATTTTCAAATCCTTTTGCTACTTCAAATCCTCTAATTCTTTCCATATTTATTCCTCTTTCCCTTTTTATTATTTTTTGATTATATCACATAATATTTTAAAAAACAATCTCAAAAATAGCAAATTCATACATATTTATTAATTTTTATGAAATAATACCTAATACTATGAAATTTACAAATATTTTACTTAATTTAATAAAATTTAAAGAAGAAGAAAAGCATGACTTTGTTTTATCATCTTCTGACAATTCTAGCGAAGATAATAACTCAGAATTAAAACCTTTAGAAAATACAGATAAAGAGGTTTATTCTTCTATTGATGTTAATTTACAATATGTAAAAGAAAAATATCATACTGAAATAAATAGTGATATAAAAACAAGAGAATTTTTTATAAACGCTAGAGGCAAACAATATAAAGCATTTTTGCTATTTATTGACGGCATGATAAATGCCGAATCTATAAATAGGTTTGTTGTAGAGCCTCTTATGCTTAAAAATACATCAAATACAACAACTGCTAATTCAGATGTTGTAAGTACAGCAGTAACTGGAAATGTAACTGTTAGACGTGTTAAAAAGTTTGATCTTTCAGATTATATTTCAGAAAGACTTGTTCCACAAAATGATGTATCCACTGAAAATGTTTTCAAAGAAGTATTTAGTAAAGTTAATGCTGGACTTTCTGCTCTTTTTGTAGATACTATTAATACTGTATTTTTGATTGATGCTAAGGGTTTTGAAAAACGTAGCATCTCTCCTCCTGACAATGAAATGATTATACGAGGTTCACAAGAAAGTTTTATTGAATCTATTCGTACAAATACAAGTCTTCTTAGAAGAATAATAAATAATGAAGATTTGATTATAGAGGATGCTAGTGTTGGTACTATTAGTTCGACAAAAATAGGTATATGTTATTTAAAAAATGTAGCAAATGAAAATTTAGTCAATGAAGTAAAAAATAGAATAAATAATCTTGGAATTGATTATCTAATATCTTCAGGTCAATTAGAGCAACTTATTGAAGATACTTCTTTTAGCTTGCCACAACTTATTGCTTCTGAAAGGCCTGATAGAATTGCATCTTATATATTAGAAGGTCGAGTTGCAATTTTAATGAATGGAACTCCTTATGCTTTAGTTGCACCTGCTGTTTTTATAGATTTTCTTACATCTCAAGAGGATAGAAATATAAAATATCAATTCACTGATTTTTTGAAGGCAATCCGTGCTTTAGCTTTAGCACTAACTCTTCTACTCCCTGGATTTTATATTGCTATTACAACATTTCATCAAGAACTTATTCCAACGGAGTTATTATTTGCAATAGTTGCTTCAAGAAGTAATGTTCCATTTCCTGTTATTTTTGAGATACTTATAATGGAAGTTTCTCTTGAGTTAATCCAAGAATCTGGTGTTAGAGTGCCAGGGCCTTTGGGTCAAACTATTCGGTATTGTTCGGTGCATTAATTCTAGGAGAAGCATCTGTTAGTGCAAATATAGTAAGTCCCATACTTGTAATTATAGTTGCGATTACTGGTATTACGGCTTTTGCTATACCTGATTATTCATTAAGTTTTCATGTTCGTATTTTTAGATTTATATATATCTTTTTAGGGTATTTTGCAGGATTTTTAGGAATTGCATTTGGTTTAGTCTGTCATTTAGCAATACTTGCTAATATAAACTCGTTTGGTGTTTCATATCTAGAACCATATTCTCCTGTATCTAGCTTAAAAGATATAAATTATTTCTTAAAGCCTATATGGCAAAGAGAAAATCGAAGAGATTTTTTAAAAACGAAAAGACCAAAAAAGGAAGAAAATATAAGTATGAAATGGAAAAAAGAAAAATAGGAGGTTTATATGACAAAGTCAAAACTTGGAATTTATCAAGCAGTTGCTATTGTTGTTACTGTTATGATATCTCATATCATATTAAATTTGCCAAATCATTTGCTTAATGCAACTGGTTCTTCCACCATATTAAACCTTATTTATGTTTTCGCAATTACTTTTATAATTTTCTATGCTACTGTGAAAATATTTGAGCTTTTTCCAAATAAAGATATTATAGATATTTGTGAATATGCTGGTGGTAAAACAATTAAAAATATATTCAGCATTGGTATAATTATATATCTTTTGATAATTTCTGCATTTGTTATAAGAATTTTTGCTGGAAGTCTAGTTCTTATCTATTTTCCAAATATTGATATTGGTATAGTTATATTAATATTTATCGCAATTACAGCTATTTTAAATATATTTGGATTTAAAACAATAGCTAGAGCTAGTCTTATCATTTTACCTATTATTCTTGTTACAATGATTATAATCTTTGTATCATCAGGCTCTGACTTTATTTACCAAAGGGCTTTTCCTGTCCTTCGGGTATGGAGTATATGAAACCTTTGTACTTGGTCTTCGGTAACATTTTTGCTTTTAGTAGTTTATTTATTGTAGAATTAATTCCTCCTTTGCTTAAAGAAAGTAAGGACTTGAAAAAAATAACGATTATATCACTTGCAATATATGCAATCTATTTAATAATGGGAGTTATAGCTTTGCTTTTTCTATTTCCTTCCATAACTGAAATAAGCAATACTTTATCAATTTACATTTTGGCTCGAAGGGTAAACTTTGGGGACTTTATACAAAGAATTGATGCTGTATTTATATTGATATGGATAATTTCTATTTTCAGTTATTTAGCTATTGTCATGCATTTTATATTAAATACTTTCAAAAAAATTACAAATATAAAACATAAAAGCCCAATGGTCTTTTGTTTTTCGTCAATTTTGTTTGTTATAAGTATGCTACCTTCAAATGTTTCTGATATTCGTTTTTTTGAAAATGAATTTTACAGATATGCTTCTATAATATTTGTTTTCTTTATATGTTCAGCTATATTGGTCACAGCATATATAAAGAAAAAACGAGAACTAAAGAAAGGAGAAAATTCCCTTGAAAAAGCGTCTTAGTTTTTTATTAATAATTGTGATTCTCATTGCCTTTGCAATAAATGGATACTATGCTACACCTGATATAAATAGCATAGCATACGTTGTCGCGCTTCGGAATAGATACGCGGTGAGCAAGATGAATTAAGAGTAAGTTTTCAGATTTCTATTCCATCGCAAAATACATCAGAAGGTGGTTCTTCATCTGAGTCCGCAGATACTGTGATTGATACTATTGATTGTTCTTCTGTAGAGTCTGGTATAAGTCTTGCAAATAGTTTTGTTAGTAAAAAACTAAATCTTTCTCATTGCAAAGTAATTGTCATCTCAGAAGAAGTTGCAACTAATCGGCCTTTCTGAAATAGTGTATACTCTCACAAATAATATAGATGTTAGACCTGATTGTAATGTTTTAATCTCTCGTTCTACTGCATATGATTTTTTATCTAATTCTAAATCTGAAATTGAGAGCATAACTGCTAAATATTATGAAATAATTGCATCATCAAGTCGCTACACAGGTTATACTTCGAATATAACTCTTTCTGATGTTTTTAATGGAATAAGTGATACCTTTGGAGAGGCATCTGCAATACTTGGCTCTATTACAGAAAGTAATAAATCTAATGTAGACTTATCTACAAATAATGATACTATATCTGGAGAAACTACTGCAAACTTAAAAAATGACACTCAAGCTTCGTCTAAGATAGATGTTGTAGGTCTTGCTGTTTTTAAAGATGATAAGCTTGCTGGAGAATTGACAGCTATTGAAACTGTTTGTCACTTAATTATCACAAATGAGCTTGAAGAATGTATTATTTCAATACCTAGTCCATTTGATTCAGATAGTGTTATAGACTTATATGTTAATATTCAAAAAAATACTAAAAATAAAGTAGAAATTATAAATGGTTCTCCTTATATATCTTGTGATGTTAAATTGGATGCTAGAATTTTGTCTGCAGATGAAAATTCTAATTATTTTGAGAAAGAAAATTTAGAATTAATTAAAGCTTATGCAAATTCATATATGAAAAATCAAATTGAAAACTATTTATATAAAACTTCTAAAAATTACAAATCTGATATTGTTAAGTTTGGTAAATATGCAGTTCATAACTTTTTAACTTGGCAAGATTGGTTAGATTATAATTGGTGTGGTAATTATGAAAATTCATTTTTTAATGTAGATGTAAATGTTGATATTATATCTAGTTACTTGATTTCTTAGATATATTGGAGGTGTTATATGTTTTTTGTTGTGATTATTTTAAGTGTTTTTGCTTTTTATAAAACTATTGGATATGCAATTTATGAATATAAAGATAATTCTAATAAAATGGCTGGGACAATAATTGGTTTTCTTGCAATTATTGCTCTTTTAGGACCAATTATTGTTTCAGCCATAAAATAGTCTATTTACCCTGTTTTACTAAGTATTTCTTTTTTCATTTTATATATAATTTTCTTTTCTAGTCTTGAAATGTAACTTTGTGAGATGCCAAGCATATCTGCTACTTCTTTTTGTGTTTTTTCACTTCCTGTGTTAAATCCAAATCTAAGTTCCATTATATCTTTTTCTCTTTTTCCAAGTTTTTCCATTGATGCTTTTAAAAGTGCTTTGTCCACTTCATCTTCTATTCTTCTTGAAGTAACATCGTTATCTGTGCCAAGTATATCAGACAAAAGTAATTCGTTTCCGTCTCCGTCTTGATTAAGTGGCTCATCTATAGATATTTCTCCTTTGATTTTATTGTTTCTCCTTAAATACATTAATATCTCATTTTCTATACATCTAGATGCATAGGTTGCAAGTTTTATTTTTTTCTCAGTATTAAAAGTATTTATTGCTTTCATAAGTCCTATTGTGCCTATTGATATTAAATCTTCAATACCAATCCCCGTATTTTCAAATTTTTTTGCAATGTATACAACAAGCCTTAAATTTCTTTCTACTAATATTTGTCTTGCCTCCATATCTTTTTCAGCAAGTTTTTTTAGCAGTTTTTCCTCCTCTTCTGGTTCTAATGGTGGTGGAAGTGTCTGACTCCCAGCTATGTAAAATATGTTCTGATCATCTTGATCATCCTTTTGCATATATTTTAAATAAATATTATTTATGTTATACCTTAATATTTCTATTATATTCATAATTTATTTCACTCCTTTCTTCTAAAATATCTAATCCTACAATTCCAGAATATTCTCCATTCTTTGTCATTTCTTTATCATATATAGCAATTATGGTGTTATCTACCTTTTTTCTTACATCATCAAATTCTAATAAAACCAAATCTGGTTTAAATCCCAATAACATACCATTTTGTTTTCCAAGCGAAGAAAATGGGATTAGTCTAAACTTTGATATATATTCTTCATCAATTAAATCTACTTTTCCTGATAGTATATTTTGCAAGTTATCTAAAATGTTTTCATCTATTACATCATTTAATTGTTTCTTTTCTACAACTATTACAGATGAACTACTTATTGGATCTTTTAGTAAATTTCCTGAATCAATAATTGCTCTAAAATTTATAGTTTTTTCATTGTACTTTATAGTTATTTTGCAAAACATTTCGCTTTTTTTCATTCTATTTTTGATTAATCTAAAAGCAATGTTTAATATGATAATTCCAAGCATTGCTCCTAAAAAAGCTATCTTTATTGGATATGTTCCAGAGAGTGTTCCATTTTTATAAAAAATATTTTGTGGTTTTACATAATAAAGCAAAGCAAATGCACATCCTCCAAATACAAATGATGTAAGATAGAATATTACTATATATTTAAAAGCTGATTTTATATTTTGGGGATTAAATGCTATATATATCATAGAAATAGATAGTCCACTTTTAATTATTAAATTTGAATATAATCCATTTTTTGTTATATAGGCTCCAATAACATATAGTGCTCCGAATCATACTAGAAACAAGATTTCTGATTATTTTACATTTCGTTTTTGTAATTAACCCTGTTGCAAATAATATAATGCTATTCATACATATATTTTCTACAAAGACTACATCTAAATATATAGTCATTTCTCTTTGCACCACCTCCTCTTGCCTACATAGTTAATTATAGTTCGTCTTTTTTTAAAATACTGTCGTTTTGTTGGACATAAAAAAAGAAATAGTCTTGTTTTTTAGACTATTTCTTTCCTTTTTAGATATTTTTTATTTGGTTTTATATTAATTTATGTAGTTATATGTATTTTTTTAAATTTATTTAGCTTTTAAAAATTTAGTTTCTAACTTCAAATAACATATAGTAATTACCATCATATACTGATTTCACTAGTTCATAATTTTTGTATAGTTCAGGGACATTATAACTATCTTCTTCTTTTTCCACTTTTATTACTACAAAGTCTATTATTTTTTCTTTTATATATCTATTTTGCTCATCTACTATTTCTGGATATCTTTCATACTCAATATTTGGTTTATGGAAATATTTTACATTTGGCACTATATTTGATATTGTATAAAAACCTCCATCTAAGAATCCATAATTTAATAATGTTGCATTTGGCTTTTCATTAATAATCTTCGCAAATTGATATTGAACCAGTTCATCTTTTTGTTTATTGTGGAAATCAAAATTAGAACTTAATTTGCATGTTAACATAATTATAAGTACTATATATATTGGAGTTATATATTTAATTGCATTTAAAATCTTTCTATTTACAAGTTTTTCAAGCATTTTAGCTATAAATATTATAGCTAAAACTATAAATGCCATTAATATTAGAAAATAATATACATGATTTGCACCAATATATACTCCTAAAATTGAAAGTAATATTGCTAGTGTTAGTGCGATTTTACCCTGTATATTTGGAATAATTTTTTTATCCTTTATAGCATAAATATATCCCATAAAAGTTATTATTGAAAATTGTGGTAACTTTATTGCATGCATAAATCCTTCTTTATATGCAGTAAATACTCTTGCAATCAAAGGTGTTTGTGTGCTATATGAAGACATATTTACTATAAAGTATATATTTATAATATCAAATATTGCAGAATTTAAAGCAAAATATATTATCCAAGGAATTGTAACAATTATTATTCCGTAATAAAAAATATGCTGCTGTTAAAAATGCATCTTTTACCTTTTTGTTTATAAGTAATCCTATGCATAAAACAACCATGAAACCAAGCCAAAATCCAAGCAAATTATACTTCATCCATAAAACACACCCTGCAAGCATTCCATTTAATACAACTTGTTTTGTAGGCATTTTATTTGGATAGATATTTTTATAATAATTAAACATATAATATAGGCTAATTGCTAAAAGAGGCATGCAAAATTCTTCTGCACTATCGCCTGCAACAAATACATAACTTGTAAGTATTATCTGCGAAATAAGTGGCATTGCCCATAATATATGTATTTTCCTGCAGTACATTAAAATTATTTTGCTAGTATAATACATAAAAATAGAAAATGAAATGACCTCAAAAATAAATACTCCTATAAAGCTTGTATTTGAAATAAGGTACGATATTGCATGTATTAGATAAATAATAGGACCTTTTTGTTCAAATAAATCTTTGTATGGTATCAATCCATTTGCCATACCTTTTCCCATTGTAAAAAACGAATTAGGATCATCCCAATTATTGAACGGGTAAAATGGTGAATTTTTTGAACAAATAAATAAAAATATAAATGATATTAGTAAACAGTATAAATATATTATATATTTATACTGTTTCTCAGTTATATTTTTATTTGTTATTTTTTTTATAAAATTCATAATTTTCCTCTTTATTTTATTTTAGTTCTATTATCTTGACATATCATCATCTTTTTTATATTGTTTTCTTTGTTTAATTCTTGCAACATAAGGTAATTCTCTATGTTTTTCTTTATAATCCATTCCAAATCCAACATATTTATCGGTACTTGATTTAGTAACAAATCCATAATATTTTATATCTTGTAATCTTTTTCTAGACTTTCCTTTAACAATTAATGTTGCAAGTTCTACACTTGAAGCATTTGAATACCTTTCTCTTAAAAAGTCAAATGATCTTCCACTATTTATTTGATCATCTACGATTAAAATATTCATATTTTTTAATTTTTTTACATCACTTACTATTCCTGATTCAAAATGGAACTTTGGCTTAAGTCTATCTTCCGTGTTTTTTGTTGCATCAATTTCTATTTTTACTGAACCTTGATAAAAATTATTAATTCCTAAACTATGTAAATTATCTACAAGTAGATTATATAGAGGTCTTCCTCCATATTCAACACAAACTAGTGCTAAGGGTTTCCCTTTATAATCTTCTGCTATTTTTTGTGCCATGTTTTGTATACTTCTAGAGACCTCTTCAGATTTGTAAAAAGCTCTCAGTTTTGGAGACATTTCTTTTCCTTCAGGATATATTTCTTTTGTTTCCTTAAGATTTTTTCTAACGAGTAAACTATCTACAAAATCCTTTCTCATTTTAATCTACTTCCTTTTAGAAAATATATATATATTCTGTAATAATATACCATTATATTTTATGAAAATCAAGGGATATTTTTTAAATTTATAATTTAAAATATTGAATGTACAAATTTATAATTTTTTTAGGATTTCTTATTGACAGATACGCAAAAAAATATTATAATTGATTCTGTTGTTAATACAATTGGGTAGGTGGTCGAGTGGTTAATGGCACCAGACTGTAAATCTGGCCGCGAGAGCGTACGATGGTTCGAATCCATCCCTGCCCACCAAACAATAAAAACCTAGAAATGCTTATTTTAAAGCGTTCTAGGTTTTTTTAATGTTTAAAATTAATGCAATAATAAATGCAATAGAATCATTAAGTTAATAATATATAGCGAAGGACCTAGTGTTAACACTAGGTCCTTTTGGGATTTGTTAAAATATCCAACTCCCCTCCAAGAGTTCTTGTTTTTCAAATTTCTCCAGTATTATTCTGATGACGTTCCTTTCCCTTCTCAAGTCATCCACAGCCTGTTCAGAGGCTCTGAATATCCCAGACAATCTTTCGATTTGAAGGTCATAAACTTCCAGAAGGTTATCGGAATTCATGTTTAGCCACATTATTGGTCTCTCACTTGACTGTCCTTTATTGTAGTTATCAACAACCACATAGACATCCTCAGGAAGAGATATACCCACAGCTAATTCATGTTTAACTTCCATGGACCTTCCCATTCTTACATCGTAAAGCACTTCTATCCTTGCACTGCTATCGTTCATATAGTACAGTCCATACATAGTATTAAGCTGTACAAATGGACTAGCAAGCCAGGCATTATTCAGCGCTCTACGGGCTCCGTAAGTCATATCCTTGACATCATCTTTTTGAGGACACCAAGCTTTAGTTCCCATTTTTTCGACACTGTAATATTCTCTCACTATGTCATCAAGTTCCTGAGCATAGCAAGAGAAATATTCGCCTATGTCATGTACCTTGATACCATTTCTGATATCATATCCGCTAACACCAACTGTTGCCATTTTTTCGTGACTTATCAGGGTTATACCATTTTTATTAGTTATACCCTGATATGTGAAGCTTAAGTACGGATTAATCCGTATCTCCTGCTCCACACTCATTCCCGTTTTCTTTGCTTCAATTGTGTGCGTAAGAACAGATTTCGTGCAAAATGGGTAGGCTACATACCTGCCTTTCTCTATTATACCGGCCTCTTCTGCTTCTTTGAAATGCATTAGTCTTGCCACTGTCAATACCTCCCAAATGCAAGATTTCTAGTTTCTGGCAAAATGTACATTAAACAAAGACCTCCTGATTATTATCTTTTGGCAATTTGCTAAAAGATATTTAAAAATCGCTTATCTTTTATTATACTTTGTTTTATAAAGATTGTCAATTTTTATGTAAAATTTGTTATCAATATTTATAAATTTTCTTTACTATATCTTTAATTTGTGATATAAATATATTAGTTAAATTTGTATAAAGGATTGATAAATAAATGGATACAAATGGTAAAAAATTAATATCAATATTAGTCCCTGCTTTTAATGAGCATGAAGCTTTGCCTATTCTTTATGATAGACTTACTTCACTTATGGACTCTCACCCTAATTATGATTTTGAAATTTTATTTGTAAATGATCGGTAGTAAAGATGATACATTAGATATAATTAAATTTTTAAGGAAAAAAGACTCTAGAATAAATTATCTTAACTTATCTAGAAATTATGGAAAAGAAATCGCAATGATTGCCGGTTTTGATTATATTAAGGGTGATGCTTTGGTTATAATTGATGCAGATTTACAAGATCCACCAGAGCTTATTCCTGAAATGATTAAATATTGGGAAGAAGGCTTTGATGATGTATATGCTAAAAGAAGATCTAGAAAAGGCGAAAGTTTTATTAAAAAACTTACCTCTTGGGGATTTTATAGAACCTTGCAAAGTATGACGAAAATTGAAATTCAAAAAGACACTGGGGATTTTAGACTTCTTGATAGGCGTTGTGTTGAAGCAATAAAACAAATGAGAGAATCACAAAGATATACAAAAGGTTTATTTAGTTGGATTGGTTATAACAAAAAAGAAATATTGTATGATAGAGATCCAAGAATCGCTGGTAAGACTAAATGGAATTATAGAAAACTTATAAATCTATCTATCGACGGTATAACTTCTTTTACAACCTCTCCTCTTCGCTGGGCTTCTATTATTGGTATACTTGTATCATTTGTAGGATTTATTTATATGTTAAGTATTATATTAAAAACTTTAATATATGGTATAGACGTTTCAGGATATGCCTCTATGATGGTTGTTATACTATTCTTAGGTGGTATTCAGCTTATATTTCTTGGACTTATTGGTGAATACCTAGGAAGAGCTTTTTATGAGGTTAAAAGAAGACCTCTATACTTTATAGATTCTTATAATGAAGAAAAAGAAACCAATATGAAAGGATAATATTATATGTCAGCTTTTGTTCTTAAAATAATTGCAATGATTACAATGCTTTGTGATCATATGTCTTATTTGTTATTTGGACATTTTTCTGTATTAAATTATATAGGAAGAATTGCGTTTCCTATATTTGCCTTTCAAATAACTGAAGGATATGTTCATACAAAGAGCCTAAAAAAGTATTTTTTTAGGCTAGCTTTATTTGCAGTAATTTCTCAGATTCCATTTATGTTATTTAGGTCAATATTTACTTCTGGAATGAGTCTAAATATATTTTTCACTTTACTTCTTGGGCTTTCCGTTATCTTTGTCTATGATAGATTTAATAAAGCAGATTGCAAGAATATTGTCATACGATATTCTTGTAATGTTTTTAGCATTTTTGTTGTTATCATTGCCGCTATTGTGGCTGAAATTCTACACTTTGATTATGGGGCATTTGGAGTCGCAATTATTTTTATATTTTTCTTGTTTAAGAATAAACCTTTACTTATGAATATCGGAATTATATTATCTATAACGATTTATTATTGGAGTGGATTGCAAAATTCTTCTACATTTTTAACATATTTGATTATTACTGTTTTTACATGTGTTCCACTTTTATTTATAAACTTATATAACAATAAAAAAGGAAAAGATACAAAATACTTTTTATATCTTTTCTATCCTATTCATCTTTTAGTAATATATCTTTTAAGCTTATTGCCAATATTTCCAATAAACTGATTTATATAAAAAGGTAATAATATTATTACCTTTTTAATCATAATGAATAATTAATTCCTTTTGCAACGATTTCTTTCATATTGTCAATCAATTCATCAATCTCCTTAGGTGTAACAATCATATTATAGTCTCCTGGATTTAGTGCTTCTTTTATTTCTTCATAATTATCTTTTTCTTGTAATTCATTTAAATAATCGTTTGACCTTGCTTCATTTTGAAGCTTTTTGATAAATAGATCCAATGCCTCATTTACTAAAACTGCACTTTCAACGACAGTAGGTATACCGTAGAGCAATTACAGGTATTCCTAAGGTGTCTATACTCAGCTCTTTTCTTGTATTTCCGAACACCTGCACCTGGTACTATTCCTGTATCCGAAAGTTGTATAGTACTACTTATCCTTTCTATACTTCTAGATGCCAGGGCATCTATTACAATAAGTAATTTTGGTTTTACATTATTTACTATCCCTTCTAATATTTCTAGTGTTTCTATTCCTGTTGTTCCAAGTACACCTGGAGATATTGCACTTATTGGCCTTGTTCCTTCTTCCACATATTCTGGTAAATACTTTATTATATGTCTTGTAACTTCAATACCTGAAACTACTTTTGGTCCGAAGAGAATCTGGAGTTACATATTCATTTCCAAGACCGACTACTAGAACATCAGCCATAGAATCTATATGTGCATTTACAAGTTCTTTCAAATTCTCTGCTAAGACATTTGCTGATTCCTCTATCTCCTCCTCTGTTGCAATTTTAAGTTTTTTTATATCAATTGTTATATATGTTCCAATCGGCTTTCCTATTAATTCTGCACCATTGTCATTTGTAATTTTTACTTTTGTAACTTTTATTTTTTCATTTTTTTCTTGTTCTTCTGTTTCAATTCCGTCTATCTCTTCTCCGTTCTTTCTTTAACTTATTTAATAATTCTCTTCTTTCTAATGCTAGATCTGTTCTAAAATTATACATAAAAAAACCTCCTTTTTCTAGTATTTGAAAAAGGAGGTTTTTTATACAATTTTTAGCTACAATATCTACATAAAATTGCTTCTAGTCCAATATTTACATCTATAAGTCCTATTTTATAGCTTGCATCTAAATTTATCATCTCATCTAAAATATTTCTTATTTCTTCTTCATTAAAATACCTTGATTGAGTTTTATATTTATTAATTAAAAATGCTTGATTAGGCTTTAAATTTAATGCAGAGGCTACATCTTTTTTGTACTTTTCTGCAAGTTTTATAATATACAACTTTTTAAAATGATTATATAAAGTTATCAATATTTTTTGTATTGGTTCTTTTTGATAAAGCAAATCATTTAAAATATCTAATGATTTTTGTATATTTTTTTTGCCAAGATTATCTGTCAAATCAAATATATTACTATCTAAACTTCTTATTGCAAGTAAATCTACTGCCTTTTTTGTAATTGTTCCGATTTTCTCCGTACATATTCTATGAGTTTTCTTATTTCATTTATTAAAATTTGCATGCTTGTTCCAGATACATCTATTAAATATCTAATTGCACCGATTTTCTGCATTTACTTTATATGCACTACATATTGCAGTTAATCTTTTTTCTAATAGAATAGGACTTTGCTCTGTAAATTCACATATAATTCCACCTAAGTTTTCTATTAATTTAGTTATATTTAGCTTTTCTATCGAATCTTCTATAAAAATAATAACTAAACTTTCTTTAACATATTCAGCATTTTCCTTTAAATATTTTTCTAGATTATCTCTTATCTCTTTTATTCCACTTGTCTTCTTTTTTGTATCTTTTTTAAATAGCCCAGAATTTTTTACAATAACCATTTTTTTAGAATATCCAAAACATAGCATTTGTAATTCTTGCATCAAATTATCTATAGAATCTGTATCTAATTCAATGTAGTTTATTCCGTATAAGAGTCTCACCAAAAAGTTTTTTAATCTTTTTCACTGCTGTTTCTAAAAGATATGTCTCTTCTCCATACAAAAGATATATACTATTTAATTCTTCATTCTTTAATTTTTTTTCTAATTCTTCTTGCTTCATTTTTACCTTTCTTGAGCTTTATAGTTTTTCTGCAAATTTTGCTGAATGCGCATGGCATATTGCGATTGCCATACTGTCTGTTATATCATCTAGTTTTGGTAATGTTTCAACATTTAAAATAGTCTTTACCATCTTTTGAACTTGCATTTTATCTGCTCTTCCATATCCAACAACTGCTTGTTTTACTTGAAGAGGTGTATATTCGTATGTTGGTATTCCTTTTTGACATCCCACAACCAATATTACCCCTCTTGCTTGTGCAACGTTTATTGCTGTTTTTGTATTATTGTTAAAAAATAATTCCTCAACAGAAATTGCATCTGGTTCATAGTTATCTATTATAGTATTTAAATCTGTAAATATCTCTGATAATCTAAGTGGAAAAGACATGTTTGCTGGTGTCTTAATTGCTCCACTTGCAATTAATTTAAATCTATTTCCTATATAATCTATTATGCTATACCCAGTTATTCCATACCCTGGGTCTATCCCTAAAATTCTCATATTATAATTCCTTTTCTTTGAAATGCAGATATGTGTTTTTGTACTTTTGTTTGCAAAACCATCTTAAATTTATTTTCGCAAAATAATTCTAAACACTTCTGCTACACTCCAAGCCTGAGCTGGTGTTCCTTTTGATGAGAAAGGAGTTTTTGTATCATATATCTCTCCTATACTTCCAACTACACCATCCCTATCCATTGCCTCTACAAATATTTTTTCTGTATTTTTACATAATTTTTCTAATTTCTTATTTAGTTCTTGTTTCTTTGTTTTACTTTTTTCTGCTTTAATCATATTTTTAAGTGCATCATAGTACAATCCAAGTAACCAAGGCCATACAGGACCTTGATGATAGCTTGCATCTCTTTTAAATGCATCTCCTTCATAGATTTCAGTATAACCTGTCTCGCCTTTTGCAAGTGTTCTAAGTCCATAATCTGTAAGCAATTTTTTCTCAGTAACATTAATTATGTTTTCTGCAATTTCACTATCTGCATCTATAACATTATGACTTAAAGATAGACTAAACAATTGATTTGGTCTTATTTTTCCATCACCAATAACATCATATAAACATTTTCTTCTTTTATTGTAAAATTTATTATTAAATGCTATTTTTGTATCTTCTGCCATTTCTTTATATGTATTTGTTTCTTCTTTGTCATCACATTGCATAGACAATTCTTGCATAATTTTTAATGCATTATACCAAAGAGCATTTATCTCAACTGCTTTACCATTCCTTGGAGTAAATGCATAATCTCCATATTTTGCATCCATCCAAGTATTTTGTGTATTTGGTGTTCCTGAAACTATTAAATTATCATCATCTAAATATATATTATTGTTATCTAGATCAATTCCTTCAGCATAAGCCTTTATAATTGATTTCAATCTAGGATATATTCCTTTTACAAAGATTAAATCAGTTGTATATTTTAGATATTTATATACTGCCTCAAATAGCAATAATGAAGCATCTGCACTATTATATAGTGGCCTTGAATCAAAACCTGAATATCCGATTTGGTACAAGTCCATATTTTATATCCCTAACTAAAGTAAGAAGTACTTCCCTTGCTATTTCATATCTTTTTGGAATTAATAATATTCCTTCAAAAGAAATCAAAGAATCTCTTCCCCAGTCTAAAAACCAAGGATAACCTGCAATTAAAGTATGTAATCTAAACAATGGTCTATATACTACAAAATTGTCAGTTGCTATTATATATTCTTTTATTAAATCTTTATATTTTTCCTCATATTCTTGTTCTTTTTCTGCATCATATAGCCCAGAAGATAGCATTAATTTTTTTATTCTAACTATTTCATTATTAATTAATCCCTTTACTTCTAATTCCTCTATGTTATGTTCTAAAGAGCATACAAATGATACCTCTTTTTCTTCATTTTCGTCTATTTCTACTTCATATCTGCCAGGAACAGCAAGATTTTCTTCTGGATAAAATCCTCTTTTTTCCTCTTCTAAATAATACATATTATTAAATGTATCATTCTTATGTTCTATATATGTTCCCTCACTTAAATTCATGTATACAGGGTTTTCTATATCTTCATCTATAATAATCGTAACTTTCTGATTTTTTATTGTTTGTTTTAATTTAAAATTATGGTTTGTACTCATTTGGTGAAAATCTCTGTTATTCATTATAGGTGCTAATGTAAGTTTTGCACGTTTTTTACCATTTTTTATTTTATACAATATACCAACTGTATTCTTTCCATAGTCCATACATATTATTTTTTTAATTTCGATATCTTTTATTTGGTAAGTAAATATTGGTATATTATCTTTTTCAAAGCTTTCTTGTAATTTATATCCCTCAGATATATAATTATTCGATATATTAGTGTATAGATTATAGTTTACCCCATCTACTTCTATGCTTTCATCTACTTTAGAAAGGATAACCCTTCTTCTACCTGGTGCTGAAAAAGGTGCAACTAGCAATCCATGATATTTTCTTGTATTACATCCAATTACTGTTGATGATGCATATCCTCCTATTCCATTAGTTATAATCCATTCTTTCTTTAATCCTTCTTCCAAATTTAGTTCTTTTTTATCTAATTTTTTCATATGTTCCTCCAAGTATTTTAATCTTCTTCGATTCTTCTTATTTTTTCTTGTCTTTTTTCTTCACTAGTCTTGATAGATTTTATTCTTTCATTATACTTTGAACTAAACTTACTTCTTTTTCTATCATCCATTCTTCTTGCTTTTTTGTTTACTTTATTTTGTGCTCTTTTTGCTTTATTCTTTACTTTTTCTTCTTTCTTTCTCTTTTCATTATTTGTTTTCAGTTTTGCATTCATCCTTACATATTTAGGATTATTTTGTAGGTCCTTAAATTTTAAATCTTCGCATATAAGCTCTATTATACTATCTGCTACACTCTCAGGATTATGCCTTACCATTTCATTTTCTATACAAGAAAAATTCTTTGGTATAAGTTTTACGCCTAATTCTCTGCAAGCTTGTAAATCTTGTTCTACAAGATCTGCTCCATCTTTATTATATCTTCTTACAAACTCTGGTACTACTTCTCCAGTATCATATATACAATAATCCATTACTTTATTATTTGCATGTTCAAATATAGCTTTTATGTGGTCTGACAATGTAAAGTCATCTGTTTCTCCAGGCTTTGTCATTATATTTCCTATGTAAATTTTTATTGCTCTACTTTCTTTTATTGTTCTAGATATATTTTTAATCAACAAATTTGGTATAACTTCTGTAAATAAATTTCCTGGTGCAATTATTATTGCCTCTGCCTCTTGTATTGCTTCTAAAACTCCTGGTGCAGGTCTTGCATTTGATGGTGCAATAAATACTCTATTTATCTTTGATATTTTCTCGATAGATGTATCTGCTATCTTATTTTTTTCCTCTATTAAAGTTCCATCATCTAGTTCAGCACATATATTCATCTTGTCTAATGTGACAGGAAGTATCTTTCCTGTAATTTTTAGAACTTCAGATATATTTTCTATAAACTTTACTCCTTCATTATTTACTTCATTCATTGATGCTATAAACACATCTGTGAAATTAGTGTTATCTTTTATCTTTAAATTAAGTATTTTTTCCATTTCTTCTTCATTGTCTGCTAGTGATATTATACTTTGCTTAATATCTTCTATTGGAAGACTTTTTGTACTATTATTTCCATATTCTGACATTGCAACAATAGCTGTAATATTATTTGTGTATCCCTTTAAACCTTTTAATACTGTATTTAATCCTGAGCCACCACCTATTACAACAATTTTAGGTCCCTCTTTATATATCGTTTTATTAAATATTAGTGATTTTACATTTATATCTTTATTTTCTTCTGACATTCTATCGTCAGTTTCTTCAACTAATAACTCTAAAACTCTTTTTTGGCTATATATTATACCCACTATAACTAATACAAATCCTATAATTGATACTAATACTGTCCCAAATATTTCAAGTATTGATAATTCTTTCATATCTATTATTGTTGCAATTCCAAAACATAGTAAAATAATTCCTACTAATATTACAAATAACCATCTTTTCATCCTAGTTCCTGGTTTGAACCACTTAAAAAAACCAAGCATATTTATTTTGCCTCCTATACTACTCTTTTATTTTTTCGATAATATTTTTTGAAGTAAGTCCAAAATATTCAAGAAGTTCTTCAGCCTTTCCTGACTTACCAAATGTATCATTCACTCCAATTCTTGTTACTTCTTTTGGATAATTTTCTGAAAGTACCTCACATACTGCACTTCCAAGTCCTCCAATAATACTATGATCTTCTATAGTTATTATCTTTTTAGTTTCTTTTGCGCATTTTATTATTAAATCTTTATCTATTGGCTTTATTGTATGCATATCAATAACTCTAATATTTATACCTTGATTTTCTAATTCTTCTTTTGCTTTTATCGCCTCTTGGACAACAACTCCCGTTGCAATAACTGTTGCATCTGTTCCTTCGCCTATTTGTACACCTTTTCCTATTTCAAACTTTTGTCCTTCTTCATAAATTACTGGTGATGCTAACCTACAAAGTCTTAAATACACAGGTCCGTTTATCTTAGATATTTCTTCTACTGCCCACTTAGTTTGGGTATCGTCTGATGTGCACATAACACACATATTAGGAAGTCCTCTCATTAGCCCTAAGTCTTCTAGCATTTGATGTGTTGCTCCATCTTCTCCAACTGTTACTCCTGCATGAGTTGCGCATATCTTTACATTTGCTTTTGGATAACATATACTATTTCTTATTTGATCATAAGCTCTTCCGAGCAGCAAATACTGCAAATGTACTTGCGTAAGGTACTTGACCGCTTGATGCAAGACCTGCTGCTGTTGACATCATATCTTGCTCTGATATTCCCATATCAAAAAATCTATTTGGAAACTTTTTTGCAAATACACTAGTTTTCGTAGCCTCTGATAAATCTGCATCTAAAACTACTACTTTTTGATTTTTTTCTCCTAAAGCACATAATGCTTCTCCGTAGCTAGCTCTTGTTGCAATTTTTTTATCTAAATTCATATTTTATTTTCCTTTCTATAAATTTAATAATTAAAATTTCCTTGTATTTCATATGATTTAATATGTTTTATACTTATTTATAGCTAATTTTTTCCTAAGTGTATTATAATTTATTTTACTAAATTTTGCAATAGAAATTATAATTATATTTGAAATGAAATATATTAAAAAAAGATAGAAAATTTTTTAATATTTTTAATTTTCTATCTATTTTCTTATAACATTATTTTATATATATTTAGTAATTATTTTATATAAAGTACAACACGGAACCCGATGGTAATATCAGCAAGCGAGGCAGGATGGTTAGCATCTCGAAAGCAAATACTCCCAGTATTGTTATGGAAGCTCTGCCCACGACGAACAGCAAACGGGCATTCATCCAAGAAGTCGGCGGCTCCATCACGATTTCCAACTTCAGTTGTCCACTCTGACACATTTCCTCCTAAATCATATATATTTTTAAATTTAAAGTCTTCATAGCTTCCCGTTGGTATTTCTATTTTGGTTCCTAAAGAATTGTTAGTTGTATTTGTATCATTATCTTTATTAGCTATATCTTTTGCCTTTTTCTCCCATTGGTCTTCTGTCAATTTCTCTCCATAGAGTCTTATTGGGCCGTTCTTAAATTTAGTTGTATATAGCCAGCCTAATACTCCACCTGTTTTCTGTGGCATTTGTGACGATACTACATGTTCTGCATACCAACCTGTATATTCACTACCATTCTCTGCATAATTTCCATATTCCGTGCTGTCTGTTACATCTGCATCTTTTGCTATCCAATTCGTTACTGTATCCCATGCTGTTCCATCTACTAAGTAGCTATTTGCATGTCCTGCTGTTTCATTCTTTTCATACATTCTCTCTGATACTGTTTTTGCATTTGGTTGACTTATAAAGTTCCAAGCAAATACGTTTGCTTTGATTACTGGTTTTTTGTTTTCTGTAATTGCTGTTTCATTCTTTTTCTTTATCTCTTCTTCTTCACTTACAATATATTGGTGACTATCTCCTGTAAATAAGGATGTATCATATTCAGACCAGCCAGCCTCGTATCTTCCTATATAAAATCCTCCATATGTTGATACACTTGAATTTCCATATTTTTCTGCCGCCTCGTCTTCCCAATCATTATATTTTTTATAATTAGCTTCTTTCCATAAATCGTTTTCTACATATTCATGATCTTTATATTCTTGTACATCATCAGCTGTTCCTTCTGGCTTTTTTCCTACATAGCATGGTACCCATACAAACTCGTTTCCTTCTGTATCTTGTATAACTAGTCCACTTTTTATATTTTGCTCATCTGCATTTGTTGATACTTTAAAGCCTTGAGGTATCGTTGCTGTTCTTCCGTCCGCATCTGTATAATTATCTTTCTCTGTTTTCGTTACTATCTCTCCTGCTTTTACGTTACTATCTTCTCCTACTCCTGAGCCATCTAATGCTTCTACTAATTCATCTATTTTATCTTGTTCCTCTTTTCCTGCTTGTGTATAGTTCTCTGCTGCTCCTTTTGCGAGTCCAAATAGATTTGAATTCATTACATTGCTTATTGTTATTGCTGTTAATATAATTAATATTATTATTGTTATAATAAGTGCAATTAATGTGATACCTCTTTCTTCTTTCATCTATTTTCCTTCCCTTCTTTATTTTATTTATATATTACCCTTAAAGATAAATTGTATAACAAAAGGGCACACATTTCTTATACTCTAAAAAGTATAAGTCCTGTGTGTCCTTATATTATCTTTTTCTTTTAATATACCTGTGTGTGTGTGTGTGTGTGTGTAGAGCCTCTAGGCTTACAACGTTTACCATCTTTCGTTCTCCTTTAAATTCTTTATCTTTTGCTTCACTTGAAAGCTAATTTGAATTTATTATATTATATTTTCATACTTCGGTCAATTGAATTTGATAATTTGTAATAAAAATATAATATTTCTGAAATATATAACTAAAATTTGAAACCAGCTGGAATATTTCAGTTTCTATTATTTTTTTATAATTCTTCCAGGAATTCCAACAACAGTTACACCCGCTGGAATATCTTTTAATACTACTGCATTTGCACCAATTTTTACATTATCTCCTATTGTAATATTTCCTAGTATTTTTGCTCCACAACCTATAAATACATTGTTTCTTATTGTTGGATGCCTTTTTCCTTTTTCTTTACCAGTCCCACCAAGTGTAACTCCATGAAACATCGTTACATTATCTCCTATAACTGCTGTTTCTCCAATAACTACTCCTGTTCCATGATCTATAAATAATTTTCTTCCTATTGTTGCACCTGGATGTATTTCAATACCTGTTTTTCTTTTTGCCTTTTCACTTATATATCTTGCAATAAGAAAATGATTTTTTTGGTAAAAATAATGTGATACTTTATAATATAGCATAGCTTTAAAACATGGATACATAAGCACCTCTAGTGTGCTAGTTACGGCTGGATCCTTTTCTTTTATCACTTTAATTTGTTCTTTTATAAAATTCATAATGATAAACCTCTTATTATTTTATTCTAATAAAAGGCTTAAAGTGATTTAATCTTTGAATCTTTTATTTATTTTATAATATATGAAATTTAGTAAGAATTTAAAATTCATATATATAAAAAGAGGTGCTAGCAATGCTAGACACCTCTTCCCATTCTCAGATACTCTGCCTCTCGTTTCGAATAGTCTCGAGCCTCTGAACAAGCCAGGGGTTTCCACCGGTTACACTTACAGTGTCCCAGCCGTCATGGGTAACCTTGAAGCCCAGCTTGTGAGACAGTCTGATTTCCTCCTCACTGGGCAGTTCGCTCACTTTGAAGGTTACCACCTTTCCATAAGACTTTTCTCTCACTGTTTTCATTTTATACCTCCTGATGTTAATAGAATGGGCCTATACTTTAGGATATAATAATTATATCAAACTTTCCATAAAATGTCAATTTACTCAATTATGACAATACATGACAATTTTCGACACTTCATACAATTTCATTTGCCGTCACTTCATAAATATACACATAATCATGAACAATTACATATAATTTACTTACTCTTGACTCAATTACTTCATATTGAATAATATTTGCTTTATTTTGCTCTGCCACATCAATTACATCGTCCATAGTCGTAACACGCATAACTTTTAAGTTACTTATATCAGGCTCGTTTTCAACTGTTACAATTAAATCTCTGTAATATTTTAAAATCTTATTAATGTTTTTTTCATACATATCTTCAAGAGTTATATTTTGTTTATTTTTTCTTATTCTAACTACACTTATAACTATTGCTCCTATGATAAATGCTATACCTACTGCATAATAAATAATTTTTTTCCATATTACATTTTCTATTTTAGGTTTAATATTTTTAATAGTTAAACTCTCATAATTTTCTTCTACTCCAGTAACTGTATTTGTTATAGGTATATCAAGTTCAATGTAATCTTTAATATCTTGTGAATCTATATTTGTTTCATTTAAATTAATGTTATATGATACATTTAAACGAACTTTTAGAACTGAATCTATCGCAATTCCATATTCTTTTTCATACGAGCGTGCTAAGTTATTATAATATTCATAGTCAATATTTACCTTCTCATCAATATAAAATTCATTTTTACCATTTTGTTTCTTATTTTCTAGAACATTAAAAGTTCTATTCCAAACTTCTTTACCATTGTCATTGATTTCATCTACTACTCCAGATAATTCAGCAGTAATATTATATACACACTTTACATCCGCTTCCTTATCACCATAAAAGTGATATTTAAAGTCTAATGAATATTGCTTAACTGATTTTGATGCATAATATCTACCAGATGGAAGCATTTCACTTGTATAATAATTATTGGGCTTTAACAAAACAAAATAATCACTTGTTTTTTCTGCAGTATAGCTATATATTGGTTTTACATTTTTTTCAAAATCTAATCCCAGTTTTATAAAATAAATTCCTAGTATAGCTATAATTACAATAAGTAAAATAGTTGCTAAGTCTGCAAAATTTATCTTATATCTTTTTTTGCTTATACTTCTGTATCTTTTCCTAGTTTTCATCCTTTACCTCCTTATTTTCTGTTAAAATAATCATATAACCAGATAGACGGAAAGCCTAGATATTTTATTTGAAATACATATACTCCTTGAATCTGTTCTGTTTGTACTAAATTCATATCAGGTACATTGTTGTTGTCTCCTTTAGTTTGATATGCAACTGAATTATTTTGTTTAATAACATTTACCACCCTGTGTGCTATATTTTTTCCGCCAATTGTGTATATGATAATTTGGCCTTTTTTAATATTTACAAGCTCATTATTATTTAATTTTTCAAAAATAATAACATCTCCTCTACTATAAGTAGGTTTCATACTGTTTGAAAGTATAGATATTGGCTCATATTTAAACATCCCTGTCATAAAGCATATAAGTGTTATGCAGAAAGCAAATGTTAATAAATAACTAAGCTTTGTATATGCATTTTGTTTTCTTTCTCTAATATCTTCTTTTTCACTAAATTTAAAAATAAAATAAACTACTAAAGGTGATATGATTTTTAGTGAGCCGGTTGTAAACCAATCTAAGTCTGGTAGAATTGGTAATATTAAAATAGGTAATATATTTAGAATTCGATAAATTAGTGAAAATAAATATCCATTCTTTAAAGTTAGGTATGTGCATAATATATTATAAAATATCATTGGTATAAATTCACTGCAAACGTATTTAAATAGCTCCTCTCTATTTAAATATAAATCTATTAAAGTGTTATATTTAATTTGTACTAATATTAATAATATTGTTGTACTTATAATTATTAATTTATTATCTCTATTTCTATTTACTACTATATATCTAACCATTTCTATACTAATTATTGGAAATATCTGTATAATAATATTTTTAAGCAATGGTAATATATCATTACTATATGGATTGTTTGAAAATCCTAAAATAAAACCTAAATAAAAGTAAATAAATATATGAATAAATGCTATTATAATCATATAAATAAAATATTTTTTATTTACTTTAAATCTAATATGTGTATTTTTCATATCATATATTGAGTATATTAATATGCCTATCCAAAATATTGGATTAATTATATTCGTATAAAATATTTCATCGTACTTTAAAAGGAAAAAGCTTGAAAATAAATATAATGTTATAATAATTAATAATTCTTTGTTTTTAAAATATCTCATACTATCACCTTTTTTTATTTCGTCCATGACATTATATTGAAAAGAAGAGATTTACTCCTAAAGGTTTTAGGTTTGTAAATCTCTTTTTTATTATTCTTGTTCATATTCTATAATACCAATTATTGTCTTAGTTTTTATTTCTGGGGTTTCTTCTACATATTCCTCATAGTTAACAGTTACAGTAAAGCTTGTTTCTTGTCCTGCTGGCAATGATTCGGCAAGCTTAGTAGTTGTATAGTTTATGGCAGGTGTACCATTTTCAACATCTTCTTTAAATATAACATTACTTAAAACAGCATCAATTGTTCCTGCATTTTCAATTGTTATTTCATAAGTTACAAAATCACCAGGTTTTTCAAGTTCTGCATTAAAGGTCACTGATTCATTAGTAAATGTAGGTGTTCCAGCATTACATCCATCACTTACACTTTTTGCTTCTATATTAGTTATCTTTACATCCCATTCCCCTATAATTTTAGCTGTTCCATTTATTGTTAGCTGGGTTGCAAATGTTGCATATCCTATTGCCATAATTGATATTATAACTAGTAGTATTATTACTATATTTTTACTTCTGTTTTTCATTTTGCATTCATCCCTTTTCTATTGCTGCCTTATATTATTATATGTATTTAGGCATTAGTTTGTAGACAAAAAAAGAAACCACTTTCGTGGTTTCTTTTTTTGTATATTTATAGATTCTTAACTATTATTGGGTCTATAAGCAATGGGACAATAATCATTGCAACTCCGGCAATTGTAAATAATACACCAAATATAATCTGGGTAAGATTTTTTCCAAAATAGCACTTATTTGGATTTTGTGGATTATAATGTACTTCTATTTCTTGTCCAACAAAAGCCATATTAGAATTAGTATTTAATTTTTTTACATATTTATTGTCTCTAACTGTATACTCTACAATTGGATAGAGACTTATCTCTTGACTAACATTATTATAAATTCCTCCATGATAGTTATCTGTATTCCTTGTAGTTACTTCCTTAGAAATATCAACTACCTTTCCTGTTGTTACTTCTGTACAATCGTACTTTTTTATAAGCCAATTTATTGATACTATAATTCCGATTACTGAAAATACTACTCCTACAATTATAACCATTTTTAACTCCTTTATTATTATAAAATTAACATATAAATATTATTTTTGGTGCCCAAGGCGGGACTCGAACCCGCATGGTTTCCCGCACGATTTTGAGTCGTGTGCGTCTGCCAGTTCCGCCACTCGGGCTAAAAAAAAGTTATATATATAATAACATTTTTTTATAACTTTGTAAAGACAATTTTTAGATTTCTATTGTCTTGTTTAAATATGTTGAATATATGTATGTTTTATCAACTTGCTTACCTAATACCTGTTCTAGTGCTCTTTTATATATCTCCAATTGCCTTTTATATCTTTTGATAAACTCTGATTCTATATTTAGTTTGTCCGTCTTATAATCTACCAAAACTATTCTTTCATCACTTGTTATATAATATAAATCAATTATTCCCTGTACAAGAATATTTTCATCAATATCTTCTCCATAGGCTTCTCTAGCAGATATATTTATATAAAAAGGTTTTTCTCTTTCTATTTTCTTTGCGGTTTGCATTTCTTTCCAGATATCTGAGCAAATAAAATTATTTATTTTTTCAATATCTATTACTTTTTTTTCTTCACTACTAATAATTCCCTTTTCTTCTAATTTATCTAATAGATTCTTTATTTTTTCTTCATCATAATCTATCTTTTCATCTAACTTTTGCAAAACTAAGTGCATTAGTGTACCTTTCTGACTTGCAGTTATTTTCTTTTCTTCTTCTAAGAACTTTGGAGCATTATATTCAATAGTTCTTTTGTCTTCATCTATCTCAATATTCTTCAAACTAGTAACAGAAGTTTTGGTAAGAACATTATTTGCAATTTTATATTCATATTTCCAATTGAGTTTATTCTTAATTACATTTTCATCTTTTGTTTCAATACTCTCTAATCTTTTCATTAAATCTTCTTCATCAGTATTCTTTTCATTAGTAAGTTTTTTAATAAGTTCTTCTTTTTTGTATGTATATAGTTTTAATATTTCATTCATTTCTTTATCTAAATTTAAATAACTAAGTTCTATCCAAGCTAAATAGCTTAGATTTTCTTCAATTATATGCTTGTTTATTTTGCTATTTGACGAAATATTTCTATATATTCCTAATATCTCTTTTTTTCTTTCTATACTTTTTTGATAGTCTTTTTCCATTCCGGTAATAATTAGTTTTTCCTTCGCTCTAGTCAATGCTACATAAAGTATCCTCATTTCTTCTGAAATCATTTCTTTTTTTGATTCATACTTTACCGCTTCTCTTGCTAAAGTGTTATATTTTATTCCTTTCTCATAATTTATATATTTAGGGCCTAGTCCAATATCTTGATGTAATAATATTAAATTAGAATTTATATCTCTTGTATTAAATCTTTTGCCAGTGCTACTTAAAAATACTACTGGAAATTCTAGTCCTTTACTTTTATGGATACTCATTATTCTTATTACATCTTCGTTTTCTCCAATAAGTTTTGCACCTGTCATATCTTTATTACTTAATTTTAATCTATCAATAAATCTTATAAAATTGTATAGACCTTTAAAACTTGTTTGTTCATATTGTTTTGCTTTTTCAAATAATATTTTTAAATTAGCAGTTCGTAATGCTCCATTTGGCATAAGACTTACATAATTATAATATCCAGTATCAATGTATATCTTCCATATAAGCTCATCAAGTGGCATATATTCTTGACATTTTCTAAATTCTTCTATTTGATCTAAAAATTTTGTTATTTTGTCCTTTAGATCTTGATTTGCATTTTCTATTTTTAAATATTCACACATTGCTCTATAAAAATTTTCGTTTTTATTCTCTAACCTGATTTCTATCAATTCATTATCTGTAAAATTGCCTATTGCTGACCTTAAAACTGTAACAAGTGCTATATCATTTATAGGATTGTCTATTATATTTAAAAGGCTCATAATAACTTGTATTTCCATTGAATCTAAATATCCAACTGTTACATCACAAAATACAGGTAAATTTAATTTAGAAATTTCCTGTTCATAAATCGGTGCTATATTTTGCGTTGAACGAAGCAATACTACTATATCTTTATATGTTATTTTTCTATATGTTTTGTCTTTATTGCATACCAAATATCCACTATCTATTAATTCCTTTATTTTATTTGCAACAAATTTTGCTTCTAATACTACATCTTCTATTCTTTCTGATTCTTCTTCTGTTTCCTCTTTTTCAAAAGAATCTTCTTGTTTTAAATCTATGATATGTAATTCTGTTTCAATTTTTTCTCCTTCTGGATATTCTGCACCTAAGTTTAAATATTCTTCTTCTGTATAATCAATATCTCCTAGTTCTTTACTCATTATGTCATTAAAAATAGTATTTGTTATATCCAATACATTTTTTCTACTTCTAAAATTCTTGAAAAGCTGTATTTTTAAGCCTGTTTCATCTTCGTCATCTTTTCCTTTGTATTTTGTATACTTGTCTAAAAATAGTTCCGGTCTTGCTCCTCTGAATTTGTATATACTTTGTTTAACATCTCCTACCATAAATATATTATTTTTTCTTGATATTGAATTTAAAATATATTCTTGAACCAAATTACTATCTTGATATTCATCTATTAGTATTTCTTCATATTTATCTTGATATTTTTTTGCTACATAATTTTCTTCATCTTCTTTGTATAATATATTCAATGCATAATGTTCTATATCATTGAAATCCATTATATTCTTGTCTTGTTTTGCTTTTAAAAATGCAGTTGAAAATTCTAATACTAACCTTTCTATTTTTGACAATATACTATACATATCATTAATAGTTTCTATTGCTTCTTCAGAACTACATATTAAAATATTTTTGCCTATATCTGCTATTGTCTTTTTTACTTCATCTCTTTTTCTTTTTGCCTCTAATTTTATATCTTCAGGTATCTTTTTACTTCTAGTAAATTGCCTAAATTTTGATTTTGTATCTTTTAATTCATTATATAAATCATCCCAGCAATCTTTCCCAAATGCTATCTTTATTTTATCTATATCATCTGAAAGTATGTCTACTAATTCTCCAGTATTTTCTTCAAATTTTATTTTATCTATTTCATCTTGTATTTTGAGCATTCCATCCTGTAAGTCTTCTTTTACTTTTGAAAATAATATTTTACCCCAAGATGTTTTTTCGAAGTTTGCACAATCTAAATTAAACATTTCTACCTTTTCTTCTAACCATTTTTCTGGGAAAGGCATACTTTGTATAAAATCATATATTTCTATTATAAGTTTTCTTAGATCATCATCTCCTTTATAATTTGTATAGGTATTTACAACATCTAAAAATTCTTTATCACCTATTTCATATTTTTCTTCAAAAAGATCTTCTAAAGTTTCTTGCTTTAATATTTCGATTTCTGTACTTTCTGCTATCTTAAGATTTGGAGATATTCCTATTTCAAAGAAATTATTTTTTACTACATCTAAACAAAATGAATCTATTGTGCAAATATTTGCTTTTGAAAGAAGAGTTATTTGTTTTTGCAAATGTATATCTTCTGGGTTTTTTTCTATATTTTTATATATAGCATCTAATATTCTGCCTCTCATTTCAGAAGCTGCACTTTTTGTGAATGTAACTACTAATATCTTATCTATATCTATTTTTTCATTTACTATTTTATTAATTATTCTCTCAACTAATACTGCTGTTTTTCCACTTCCAGCAGCTGCTGCAACTAATATATTTTTACCTTTTTCTTTAATTGCAAGAAGTTGCTCTTTAGTCCATTTTACTTCACCCATAAGTGCCTCCTATATTTATACATTACTACTATATCACATTATCTTTCTTTTTTCTACATCTATAGGCAAAATAAATGAGCCTAAAATAAGGCTCACTGTATATTTTATTTTATATAAAGCACAACACGAAAGCCAAGACCTACGTGCAAAGCAGCTGATGCATTAAGATTACCAAATCTAGAGCAAAACGGACTATACATGCCAGCATGATCAAAGCAACCACTACGAACAACTGCAAATTGTGCATCTGTTTCTACTGTTTCTTTACTTGTTAATTTATTATCTTTCCATTCTCTTTTATAATAGTCTACCTCTGTTGTCCATTCCCACATATTTCCTGCTAAATCATATATATTCTTTAATTTAAAATCTTCATAACTTCCTGTTGGAATTTGTATTAGTGTATTGAAATAATTATTAGTCATATTATTTTCATCATTCTTATTACCTATATCGTTTTTCTTTTCAGTCCACTCATCCTCTGTTAGTTCCTTTTGTTGAAGTTGTATCGAACCCTTTTTAAATTTATTTGCATATAATAAGCCTAATATTCCCCCTTTTGTTCCTTCTACCTGTGATGATACTATATGCTCTGCATACCAGCCTGTATATTTCTTACTATTATTTAAATAATTACCATATGATGTGCTAATCGTTACATCTATACCATTGTTTGCAATCCAATTCGTTATCGTATCCCATGCTGTTCCATCTACTAATTTACTTTGTACTGATTCACTATATTGTGCCCCTCCATTATATGTGACACCATCATACATTTTTTCTGATACTGTTTTTGAATTTGGCTGATTTATAAAATTCCAACTAAATACATTTGCTTTACTTACTGGTTTTTTAGTGGTTATATTCTTTTTTGCTGATTCTGTATCATAATCTGTCATATAAGTAGCTGAATCTTTAGTAAAATCAGATGTGTCTGCATCAGGCCATCCTGCTTCATATCTTCCTACATAAAATCCTCCATATTCTTTTACACTTTTATTCCCATAGCTGTTTTCATCTTTTGTTATTGTTTCTACTCCATTTTCTACACTTCTTTTTTCTACTGCTTCATCAAACCAATTATCTTTAAAGTTAGTATACTGAAATGTCTTCCATCCTTTTGCTACAACAGCATCAATAGTATCTCCTCCTGTATCTTCTGTTTCTGTATATTCGTGTTCTTTATATGCTTGTACATCATTAGGTGTTCCTTCTGGCTTTTCTCCATAATAGCAAGGCACCCATACAAATTCATTTCCTTGTTCATCTTGGATTACTAATCCGTCTTCTATATATTGCTCATCTGGTTTTGTTGATACTTTAAATCCTGCAGGTATTGTTGCTGTTCTTCCTTCTACATCTGTATAATTATCTTTCTCTGTCTTCGTTACTATCTCTCCTGCTTTTACTTTACTATCTTCTCCTACTCCTGAGCCATCTAATCTTCCTATTAATTTATCTATCCTATCTTGTTCTTCTTTCCCTGCTTGTATATAGTTTTCTGCTGCTCCTTTTGCGAGTCCAAATAGGTTTGAATTCATTACATTGCTTATTGTCACTGCTGTTAAGATTATTAATATTACTATTGTGATAATTAGTGCAATTAATGTAATACCTCTTTCTTTTCTCATCTTCTTTTGTTTCCTCCTATAAAATATTTTTGTCTTAAATGTACATTTTATTCAATAATTCATTCTAATAGTATCATTTTTTCACACTGGTGTCAATGTTATTTTCTTGTTTTACTTATATAATATTCTTATAATTATATAATTTAGAGGTTCAGTATGAATAATTGTGGAAAGTTTGAAAATAACTTAAATGTAATTGGTCCAATTTTGAGGGAAAAAAGAAAAGAGAAAAAATTTTCACTAGAAGCACTTTCTTCAAAACTGCTTCTTCTTGGTATCAATATTCCTGTTACTAGTCTTCATAGAATAGAAAATAATCAGAGAACTGTTAGGGACTATGAAATATGTGCCTTATCTGTTGTCCTTGGGATAGAGGTTACAGATTTACTTGGTCCCATGACTGATAGATTCAAAGTATCTTAATTTTATTACGAAAAAGGATTAGCTAATTTTAAGCTAATCCTTTTTATATAAGTAAATATTTCTTTTATAATATTTTTCCTCCACCTAGTACTATTCCATCTTCATCATAAAATACTACAGATTGTCCCTTAGTTATTGCTCTTTGTGGCTCATCAAAGAGCACTTCTAGTATATCTTCTTCTTTTTTTACTTTTGCTTTTGCAAATGATGCTCTATATCTTATTTTTGCAGATATTTCTTTTCCCCACTTTTCAAAATCTACTAAAAAGTTTAATTCATTAGCATATAACTTATTTTCATATAAATCTTTTTCTGTACCTACTATTAATTCATTTTTTTCTTTATTGAGTGCTATTACATAAAGTGGCTCTTTATATGAAATTCCAAGCCCTTTCCTTTGTCCTACTGTATAGTGTATTAATCCATTATGCTTTCCTAATATTTCTCCAGTTGTAAGTATTATATTTCCAGATTTGATTTTTTGAATAGTATTTTTTCTTACAAATGAGCTATAATCATTGTCTGGTATAAAGCAAACTTCTTGGCTGTCTGGTTTTTCTGCAACTAAGAGTTCATTTTCTGTTGCTATCTTTCTTACTTCCTTTTTATCTGTATAATCTGCAAGTGGAAATAATATTTGAGGTAAAATTTCTTTATTTATGCTATATAAAAAGTAAGTTTGATCTTTTTTATCTTCTTCAGATTTTCTTAATACATATTGTTTGTATTTTTCACTGTACTCTATTTTTGCATAATGTCCAGTTGCAATATAGTCACATTCTAGCTCCTTTGCCTTTTTATATAAAAGATCAAATTTTATATATTTATTACATTCGATACAAGGGTTTGGAGTTTTGCATTCTTCATAACATTTTACAAAATCATTTATAACATACTTTTTAAATTCTTCTGTAAAGTTTAAAGTATAGTGTGCAATTCCTAATTTATCACATACTCTTTTTGCATCTTGAGTTGCGGAAAGAGAGCAGCATCCTCCGGTTCTGCTCTACCTCATTTTTTTCATCTTGCCATAGTTTTAATGTTATTCCTATTACTTCATATCCTTGTTTTTGTAAAAGAACTGCTGATGTAGAACTATCTACACCTCCACTCATACCTAATAATACTCTTTTTTTCAATTTTTTCTCCTCTTATACAAAAGCACTAGTGCATTTTGCCCTAGTGCTTTAATTTTATACTTGTTCTTCTGGATAGACACTTACCTTCTTTTTATCTTTTCCTAGTCTTTCAAATTTAACTATTCCATTTGTTTTTGCATAAAGTGTGTCATCACTACCAATTCCTACATTAGTACCTGGATGTATCTTTGTTCCTCTTTGTCTCATTAAAATGTTTCCTGCTAGAACAAATTGACCATCGGCTCTTTTTACTCCAAGGCGCTTAGATTCACTATCTCTACCATTTTTTACACTACCTTGACCTTTTTTATGTGCCATAGTAATTTCTCCTTTCTAAAGTTTTATATATTTTTAGAAATTAAGCTTCTTTTTTTGTTGCTGTTTTTCTTGTTGTTGTCTTCTTTTCTGTTGCTTTTTTCTCTGTTGCATTCTTTGCAGTTGTTGTCTTACTTGCTGTTGTCTTTTTCTGTGCTACTTTTGCTGTTTCAGTTTTTTTATCTGTTTCTTTTTCAGCAGTTTCTTTTACTGCTGTTTCTTTTTCAGCAACTAATTTTACAGATGTAATTTCTACTTTTGTGTATGGTTGTCTATGTCCTTGTTTTCTTCTATAATTCTTTTTAGCTTTATATTTGAAAACAACGATTTTTTTACCCTTACCATGAGCAATTACTTTTCCTTCTACTTTAGCACCTTTAACATAAGGAGTTCCTACTTCTACTTTTTTTCCGTCTGATACAAGGATTACATTGTCAAATTTAACTTTTTTTCCTTCTTCAGCATCTAATTTTTCGAAGAATACTACATCTCCTTCTGATACTTTGTATTGCTTTCCACAAGTTTCTATTATTGCGTACATTATGAAAGCACCTCCCTTTTTCGTATACTCGCTAACCTTAAAATTTAGGTACCTAAACTTAATTAGGTTTTATAGACCTTGACTTATGCGGTTACAGTTAAATATTTTAGCATATTATACTATCTTTGTCAATGTTTTTTCGAGAAATTTCACCTAAATTTTATATAAAAAATAATATTTATTTTGCTTATTTGATAAGTTATGAACTTTAATATAGAATGAACCGACATTTATTCTAATGTCGGTTCACCGGTTTGCATCTTGATACCGAAGAAATTAATTTCTTTAGAATCATTTTTCCTGATATAATTTTTGCTATGACAGTTAATGCAGGTAAAGTAGTAGCCAATTTCTGGATTGTTTATGTCTTCTGGCATAATGCGAACTGTTATATTATTTCTATCACAATTCATAGGCATATATTCCAAATCTCTTTTAACAACCAGCAATTGTTTTCTACATACTCTGCATACTACCATTAATTCTTTTTCCTCGATAGTCCGCATGCCTAATCCTCCTTGTATTTACTTTTACCAAGTTGGTATTTGTATGATTATACATCATTTTACATAAAATTGCAAATTTTTATTCTGCTATGATAGTGTCAATTTTTTTCGGGGAAATTTTTTAAAAATTTTATATCCCCTCAAAATTGCTCTATAACTAAGCTGTA
>CANQPK010000007.1 GCA_947625685.1 uncultured Clostridia bacterium
GTGGATGTGGCGTAGTTGGTTAACGCGCCAGTTTGTGGCACTGGAGACCGTGGGTTCGAGTCCCATCTTCCACCCCAGTTATATATTATAAATAATAAATTGGGCTGTAGCCAAGCGGTAAGGCACCAGACTTTGACTCTGGCATGCGCTAGTTCGAATCTAGCCAGCCCAGCCATTTTTATTTTTGGGGGAAATAATGGAAAACATTAAGGCATTAATTAAAAAAGTATGTACCAAAGAAGTTATTTTGTACTTTGTGTTTGGTGTTCTTACAACTCTTGTTAATCTTTTTGTTTTCTACATATTAACTCATCTTAATTTAGACGAAAATTTATCTAATGTGATAGCAATCGTAATTGCAGTCCTATTTGCCTATTTTACAAACAGAAAATTAGTTTTTAATTCTACAGCTGTTACCTTTAAAGAAAATCTAAAAGAATTTTATAAATTTATCCTTGGTCGTTTATTTACCATGATTTTAGAAATCGTTGGTTTCTATTTGTTATTTAATATTTTAGGCATTCAAGAATTGATAAGTAAATTACTTATTACAGTAATTGTTATAATCTTAAACTTTTTTATCAGTAAATTTTTTGCATTTAAAAAATAGATATATACTTTTTTGGGAGGCTACTTATATAATTTGGAGGTAGCTACCTATGAATAATTTATTTACATACTCTTTTCTAATTATTATTGCATTTTCAATTATCATAACCATATTTTTCGGTTCTACACTAACTGATTATTCCACATATAACATTAATGAAGAAGATATTTATATAAGTGACAGCGGATTTGCTTGGCCAATTCCTAACTTTTATCATATTTCCTCATATTTTGGTCACAGAACCTCCCCTACTTCTTTTGCATCTTCATACCATTCTGGTCTTGACATACCAGCACCTGAAAGCACCTATTTTTTAGCAAGTATTTCAGGGACTGTAACTAATGCAAGTTTTAAAGGATCTGGAGGATATACAATTATTATACAAAATGAAGATATACTTGTTACATATTGCCATGTTTCTCCTGAATTTTTAGTCAATGTTCGGAGATCATGTAGAACAAGGGCAAGTCATAGGACAAGTTGGACCTTTCCATGTATATGATATCTTAAATAATCCATACAAAGATTCAAAAGGAATTCCAACTAATCGGTGCAACAACTGGATGTCATCTGCATTTTGCTATAAAAATAAAAGGAGTTTATCAAAACCCCTTATCATTAATTCCGATTAAATAAATTTTACATCACATATCGTCTTCATCATTATTATCATATTCCTCGTCATTTTCTTCATTTGAATAGTTGTCAGTTTCTAATTCTTCTTCATTCCAATCTAATTCAATAATATTGTCGCATTCTGGGCATCTTACTTCATGTTTTAAACCATTCCTAAAATCTTCAACAAATTCTGAATTACAATATGGACACACAATTTCAAAATCAGTATCATCATCCGAAGAATATATTTCTTTTTCTAAATTGCTTATAATTTTTTCCATATTTTCTATTTTAGTTTCTAACTCTTTTTCTCTATTTATCATAGTATTTAATCTATTTAAATTTATCTCTGCAAGTTTATCTAATTCATCCAAGAATAATAGAGAAATATTATATACCTGTGTTTTTACATAGTCTAAATCTTCTTTATTGTTTACATTTTTTTCAATGTCTTGTAAAATTGCATTAAATCTCTTTTTTAAATCAGTCATTACAAAAACTCCTTAAACTCTTTCCATATACTCGCCAGTTCTTGTATCTATTCTTATAACATCACCTATTTCAACAAATAGTGGTACACTTATTTCTAGACCATTTTCTAGTTTTGCTGGCTTTCCTGATGTTGTAGTTGTATTGCCACTAAATCCTGGTTCTGTATATGTAACTTCTAGTTCGACAAACATAGGTGGTTCTACTGCAAATACTTTACCTTTGAAAGATAATGTCTTTACAGTCATATTTTCTTTTATGTATTTTAAACTATCTCCTAATTGTTCTGCATTTAATGGTAATTGCTCGTATGTTTCATTATCCATGAAATAATATAAATCACCATCATTATATAAATATTGCATTTCTCTTTTTTCTATTTCTGCACCTTGTAATTTTTCTGATGGATTGAAAGTTCTTTCTATTACTGCACCTGATATTACGTTTTTTATTTTTGTTCTAACAAATGCTGCTCCTTTTCCTGGTTTTACATGTTGAAATTCAACTACTCTAAATACTTGACCGTCTAATTCAAATGTTGTTCCATTTCTTAAATCTCCAGCCATATATACTTCTGCCATAATTTTTCCTCCAATACTTATTATATTTAATTCTTAAATATTTTATACTATTTTTTCAATAAAATCAATACTTATACAATATTTTCATTAATTTATTATACGTTTTTTTGAAAAAACTATGTATTTATTAAATTTTTTATGATAAAATATATATAAATTTTGCCAATATAGCTCAGTTGGTAGAGCAACAGATTCGTAACCTGTAGGTCGGGAGTTCGATTCTCCCTATTGGCTCCATTTAAAAAATCTATTAAAGTACTTAATTATACTGCATTTTTATCTTTGTATTTACAATCTTTCTTTATGCTATCTTTTTAATAATTTTAATTTTTCCCTTAAATTTCCCTTTATGAATTTTTGATAGTTCGTTTTCATCTCTTATGAATTTATTTTTTTTCAAAAATTTACATTTTCTTTAATTATAATTGTTGTAAAACATCAAATTTATGGTATAAATATATCGGCAAACCAAAGAAAAAAGTCAATTCAAAAAATATAAAGAAACATAGGTGATTATTATAAAACGATTAAATATATTTATAGATGAAAGTGGAGACTTTGGTTTTGTAAAAGGAAGTTCAGATTTATATGCTGTATCATTTACATTACATGAAAGTTCTGATTCAATAGAAACTGAATTAAAGTACCTTAATGAGAAATTGAAAAGCCTTAATTATAATGGTATGATACATTTAGCATATCTTATTGCAAAAAGAGGAGATTATTCTCATTTCAATTTTGAAAAGAGAAAAAGCATATTTTGGTCTATATTTTATTTTTCAAGTAGAGTAAAAGTTAAAATAAAGACTATTATAATAGATAAAAAATATATAAATAAAAAAACGCAATTAAATGTTGCTTTGGCTAGAGAAATAAGCCATTTTATAAATGATAATAAAGAATATTTAAATTCATTTAATAGAATTGTTATTTATTATGATAATGGACAAGAAACATTAGCAACAATATTGGATGCCCTTTTTGCTAGTAATCCTAAAGTAGAAAAAAGAATAGATTTTGACCATACAAAGAAGAGATTATTTCAAGTTTCAGATATGCTAACTGTAATAGATAAAATAGATTATAAAAGAAAAAATAATATTCCGTTAACAAAAGCTGAAGCATTTTTCTTTAGAGGTAAAGATTTTAGGCATATAATAAATTTATTGAAAAATAAAAGGATTTAACAATATATTTTCAAACGCTGATTATATTAATCCTTAGTTATTTTTTTAAAGTTAAGAACGATTTAAAATAGATATAGACAAGAAAATGAAGTTTTTATTCTAAGTAAATTTACAATTTTGCAAGAAAATGTTATATTTGTATCTGCTTGTAATATTAGTGAAATACAATAATATAAATTAAAAGCCATTCGTTTGAATGGCTTTTGCTGACGCTTAGCATCAGCACGGGTCAGGTCCTAATCTAATAAACTATTTCAGACCTAGTAGAATATCTATCTACATTGTATAGTATTCCTTAATTTATTTAATTATACACTAAAAATTAGAAAAAGTATAGTATTTTTTGAAAATTTCTTGAAAAAGTCATATTCTTTCGATATAATAATTTTATCAGTTAATTAATAGAATTATTTTTTTTGAGCAGATATGGGAGGAAAATTTTTCGCAAATAACCTCCTTAATCGCTCCATTTAAAATAAAATCTGTATGAATAAGAATTAATTTTATCTAAGAGGTGTTGATAAAATGCGTGAAAAAATCAAAAATAACTTATTAAAATATATAATAATATTCATAGTAGTTATTATAGGAATAGTTGTATTTACTATGTATTATAATCTATGTCCTTTAATATCTTATGTGGAAAATGATATACCTGCAGGAGAAATGGTATGGAATACAGCAGTTACGGTGGATATAAAAGTTTTAAACAATGGTACTTTATTATATGGATATGGTAATGAAAAAGGAAAATTAGAAAAAGAAGATTTACAAGAATTAAAACAATTAGTAGCTCAATTAAAAGAAAAAGTTAAAGGCTTAGAAGAAAATAGAACTGCATCCTATAGATTTACTATTAATTTTAAAACATATGCAATAGGTTCATTAGATAGTGAAGGTCAAAAAATTATATCACAAATTAAGGAAATAATATATTAAATTATCATATTTCAAATTCTTGCTTTTTGCAACATAATATGATATTATCTAACCAGTTATCCCTTTAAAATAAGGTCATTTATAATAAATAATCCTTAAACTATATAATTATAGGAGGAGCAAAATGGAATTTCCAAAATTAAATAGGTTAGTTAAAATTCGGGAATACAGGAGTATGTACTTTCAGTACGTAAAAGCAAAGATTGTAAATTTTGTTAAAAAGCCAATTGTGTATATTAAGGCACTTTATAATGCAATCAAGTTTGAAAAGACTTCTCCTAGTAGTTGGGAGCGGTACCTTAAGCTCAAAGAAATCGAAAATGAAGCAAAAGTAATAGAAGAAAAATCAATGACTTATGTTCAATTTGTTGGGGCAATTTCTAGGTTCAACATTTCACTGATATCATATTATAACCACCTCGAAAGAAATGATTTGACTCATGAAAACTTCCAAAAACTTCATGAAGAGTTCGATTTATTTAAAGAAGAAGCTACTGAATATTTAAATAAGCTCGAGGAAATGGATGTACCTATACCTAATGAACTAAAGGAGTTGATTAAATCGACTAACTTCGATAGCTTTAAAGATCTCGAGGAAGTAAAGATTTTCACTGATAAGATTTATTCTTTTTGTGATCTAATCCGTGCGAACTAATTTTAAACGAAATTTCACAAAAAAATCGGGTTAATTCCCGATTTTTTATATACCTTTTTATATCTCTTTTTCAAAATGTTGATAATCTTTTTTTGTCTTCCAGTTTCCTCCCCATTTCCATCCTCGTTTTATAAACGCATTATATAAAGCATCGCCCTTTTTTATAATTCCTTTCACATTAGCATTTCTATTTACATATATTCCCGCATTAGCTGGCTGTATTTGCTTTTCATCTACATATGGATTGTATAATGGATTTACATCTATTGCTGTTCCTAGAGAATGATTAGACAATTTTTTTGAATTCTTGACTACTCTATAACAAAATGCTGATGTATTATTATCTTGCATTGATTTTTCATCATTTGCACCATATTCATCAATTAATCTTATCTTTTCAATAGGATATTTACTTTCATATATTTCCTCAAAGATATCTAAAACTTCTTGTGCAACTTTTCTATTTACAACCATTTCTCCAATATGACTTTTTTCATCAAATCCCCAATATGTTATTTTTAAATATGATAAGCTATCTATTTTAATATCTTTTGCATTTTCTTTTGGAATAGAGTTTCCTATCATTTTATCTAAAATATTATCAGGTATTTCAAAACTTGAAAACACAACTTCATCCTTGACATTATTTGATATTTCTTCTGTTTGTTCTATTGATAATAACATTTTATTTTCCTCTTTTACTTCATTTATTTTTATATTCTTTTCAATATTTTCATTTTCTAAAATTATATGATAACCTAAAAAAATGCTTATAAATATCAATATTGTAATTAATATAATGACTATATAATTCTTCTTTATAAAAATCATCTCCGCTAATAATATTTTATTACATTATTATAAATATAATCAAGTGTAATTTTGTATGCTATAATTACATCTTCAAAATAGCTATTATCATTGATTTTATAACAATTTTATGATATAATATCATTAATTCCATAATTGGAATAATTTATTGGAGGTATATTTTAAAATGAGAGGACCCAAAAAAATTCCGAGCATAAAAGATCTTGAACTTTCGGATCCAACTCTTAAGAGAATCTTAAAGCGGGTAGATCTTGAGCTCAAAGGTTCCTACTATGAAGGTCGTTTTTCTGATGAGTTTATAAGCATTATCAACCATGATGTGTCCCACTATGCGATATATGATTCTAATTCAGTCTCTCCTGAAATTGTTAATGCAATCTATAGAATTAGTTTTGAACTGATAAGAGGCAATTATCATCTTGTTCTTAAAGCATTTTTAAACCTCAAATCCTATAAAGCAATCTTCACTTTTACATTTGTGTTGGATTGCAAGTCGCGTTTTCCGGCCAATAATGAGAATGTTAATAAATATCTCTCATATAGTGCTATGAGCATTATTCGTGGCCGTCTTGAGCAGTTCTGCAATAAACTCGTTTCGGAGAAATAAGTAAAATAATATTTCCAATAGGTGACTCATTCTTATGAGTCACCTAAATTTTTATCTAATTTCATCAAAATCTGTCATTTGACTTGTTTTCATATTCATGCTATAATTAATTATAGTACCTACCTAGTTTGGTACAGATTCTATTTTTTTAAGGAGGGCTCACATTATATGAGCACCAACAGCACGTTGCAATCCATCATAGTTAAGCCGTTCGAGCTTGAAGCTCTGAACAAGTCGTGTCTCAAGGAGATTAATCAACTCCTTTCATGTGGAATTCCCATCGAAGCGTTCCACATTGATGATGATTCTGATCATCATCATGAGTCAAGGCCTGTTCTCAAGTCCATCTCTGCTGGTGTGGGTGGCAATTCCGAAGAGGACGGATACCTCTATGTAGAATTTTCTACAAAAGATAATCCGAATGTCCCTCACTATGTAACCTTTCCTATGAAGGATTCTGCAATGCCTTCTTTTCATGATTCCAAGTGGTATTCCACTTTGAGTTATGAAGCCCGTGAAATCATCAAGTACTACTTCGAGCAAAAAAGAGATACCATTTGCTCAACGGACAGCGAGAACCTGAAAGCAGCATTCTATAAGTGCTTCGATAAATTGTTGGAGGGAAATTTCATTTATGTGTCAGCCTAAATAATGTTCCTTAAAAATAGGAGGTGTGCATTTTGCACACCTCTTATTTTTTAATCTCAAAGGTAAAATTGATATATAAATATTATTAATTATACCATTCAAATTGCCAATCTAATATTTTTACTGTGTCTCCTTCTTTTATTCCAAGCCTTCTTAATTCATCATCTACTCCCATTGCTGCTAAATTCTTTTGCATATAATACATAGATTCTCTGTCTTGTATATTTACTCTTCTCATCAATCTTTCGATACCTTGACCAGTTACTATATATACATTTCCCTTCTTTTCTATCTCAAATTCTTTCTTATCTTCTAAAGTATATACGATTTTTTGATCTGTTTCTATTAAGTCTTCTTTAGGTAAATCTTTTAATACATTTGAAACATGTTTCATAAGCTCATCTATTCCTTGCCTAGATGCTGCAGATATCTTAAATATGTCCATATTTTCTTTTTTAGCGACTTTTTCAAGTTCTTTATATAAATTCTCATCTTGCATAATATCCATCTTATTTGCAACTATTATTTGTTTTCTTTTACTTAATTTTTCATTATATTTTTTTAATTCTTCTTGTATGACATAGAAATCTTCTACTGGATTTCTACCTTCCTGTCCTGAAACATCTATGAAGTGTAAAAGAAGTCTTGTTCTTTCTATATGTCTTAAGAATTGAAGCCCAAGTCCTACTCCATCACTTGCTCCTTCTATAATTCCTGGAATATCTGCTATAACAAAACTGTCACCATATTCAGTTTTTACAACTCCTAGATTTGGTATTATAGTTGTAAAATGATAATCTGCAATTTTAGGAGTTGCAGATGTTACAATCGAAAGAAAAGTTGATTTTCCAACATTAGGAAATCCTATCAAGCCAACATCTGCTAATAATTTTAATTCTAAAAGTACTTCTAATTCTATTCCCTTTTCTCCGTCTTGTGCAAATCTTGGAACTTGTCTAGTAGATGTTGCAAAATGTGAATTACCTTTTCCGCCTCTTCCTCCTGGAAGTATTAATTCTTTTTGTTCCTTTTCTGATAAATCAGCAAGTATTTTCCCTGTTTGTAAATCTTTTACGACTGTTCCTATAGGTACCTTAATATATAAGTCTTGTCCGAGATTTACCATAAGAATGATTTCCGACTACCATTTTGACCATTTTCTGCTTTAAATTTCTTTTTGTATCTAAAATCTATTAGGGTATTTAAATCTTTATCCACTACAAAATAGATGCTACCACCGTTTCCTCCGTCTCCTCCGTCAGGTCCACCTGCTGCAACATATTTTTCGCGTCTGAAACTAATAGCACCATTTCCGCCATCTCCTGATTTAATTACTATTTTTGCATAATCTGTAAACATCAAAAAATCCTTTCTTTTACCAAACTAGGCCAACTTTTTCATATACATCCTTAAGTGTTTTTATGGCAATTTCTTTTGCTCTTTCTGCTCCTCTTCTATATATTTTTTCTAAATAATCTGGGTTATCTTTAAGTTCTTTATACTTATTTTGCATTGGTTTTAGCTCTTCTATTACACATTCAGCAACTGCTACTTTAAATTCTCCATATCCTTTGCCGTCAAATTTCTTTTCTATGTTTTCTTTTCCTTCTCCTGTTATTGCACTGTAAATGGAAATTAAATTGCTTATACCTGGTTTTTTTTCTTTATCAAATCTTACTATATTTTCAGAATCAGTAATAGCCTTTTTAAATTTTTTAAGTATTATATCAGGCTCATCATTTAAGAAAATTGAGTCATTTGGAATTGTAGAGCTCTTACTCATTTTGCTTGTTGGGTCCTGAAGTCCCATTACACGAGCTGCTACTCCTTGTATATATGGCTCAGGTATCTTAAATGTATCACCATAAATTTTATTGAATCTTTCTGCTATATTTCTAGTTAATTCTACGTGTTGTTTTTGATCTTCTCCAACTGGGACTAAATCTGCTTGATATAATAAAATATCGGCTGCCATAAGTACAGGATATGTAAATAATCCACTATTTATATTATCTGCATGTTTTGCTGATTTATCCTTAAATTGAGTCATTCTAGAAAGTTCACCCATATATGTATAGCAATTTAAAATCCAAGCTAATTCTGCATGTGCTGCAACATGTGATTGAATGAATATATTACTTTTTTCAGGATCTATCCCTGCTGCGATGTATAATGCTAAAAGATCCAATGTGTTGTTTCTTAATGTATCTGGATTATTTCTTATAGTCAATGTGTGTAAATCTGCTATCATATAATTACAATCATAATCTTCTTGCATCTTTTTCCAATTATTTATAGCTCCTAGATAATTTCCAAGCGTTAAATTGCCTGTTGCTTGTATTCCACTCAATATAACTTTTTTATTCATAGCGTAATTTTCGTATAATAATGTCTTATACGAATATCTCCTTTCATAAATATTTACTGCTGTTTTCTATTTCATATTTTCTTTTTCTATTTCATTTATAAGTTCAACTCTAGCTTCGTGTCTTCCTCCCTCAAATTCTGTAGCTAAAAATTGTCTTACTATGCAAATTGCATCATTTGTTGAAATATAATCTGCACCTAATGCTAAAACATTTGCATTATTATGCATTCTTGCAAATTTTGCTGTTTGTTCTTCATAGCAAGGTGCACATCTCACACCTTTAAATTTATTAGCACATATTGACATGCCTATACCTGATCTACAGATAAGTATTCCTGTATCAGCTCTCTTTTCTGATACTTCTTTTGCAACTTCTTTTGCAATTAATGGGTAATCTACACTTTCTTCTGAAAAAGAGCCTTTGTCGATATATTTTATTTCCTTTTCATCAAAATATTTTTTTACCTCTTCTTTTAATTTAAATCCTCCATGATCTGAACCAATTACTATCATATATAATTCCTCCTTATAAATCCGAAATCTTCGACGAGATTTGGTAAGATTTAAGCATAAACTATAAATTGAAATATATTAATTTATTTCAAAATTTTCTATTTCCTTTTTTATTTTATTTTTAAAGTCTTCAATTTTCATTTGACCCATATCACCTAATTTTCTAGAACGAACACTTGCTAGATTTGCTGTTTGTTCCTTTTCTCCTAAAACTAACATGTATGGTATTTTTTGTAATTGAGCTTCTCTTATTTTATATCCTATTTTTTCATTTCTATCATCTACTTCTACTCTAATTCCTAAATCATCTAGTTCACTTTTTATTCTTAATGCATAATCTATTTGATTATCTGTAATAGGTAAAATTTTTACTTGTACAGGAGCAAGCCACATTGGGAATGCACCTTTTGTTTCTTCTATCAAAAATGCTAAAAATCTATCAAATGTTCCAAGTATAGCTCTATGAATAACAACTGGTCTATGAGCTATTCCGTCTTCACCGATATATTCTAGTTCAAATCTTTCTGGTAATAAAAAGTCCAATTGACAAGTTGATACAGTTACATCATGTCCTAGCGCTGTTTTTATTTGAACATCTAATTTTGGTCCATAAAATGCTGCTTCTCCTTCTGCTTCATAAAATTCTAATCCTGACTCTGTTAGAATTTCTCTTAACTCACTTTCTGCTCTTTCCCACATTTCATCATCATCAAAATATTTAGCTTTATTATTTTTATCTCTTAAAGATAATCTAAATGAATAATTTTTAAATCCAAAGTCTTTATATACAGAAAGTATCAAATCTACAACTTTCTTAAATTCTTCTTTAATTTGATCAGGTCTTACAAAAAGGTGAGCATCATTTTGGCACATCTCACGAACTCTTTCTAATCCGCAAACACTTCCACTATCTTCAAATCTAAAGTCATGTGCAAGCTCTCCTATTCTTATTGGTAAATCTCTGTATGAATGCATTTTATTTTTATATACTAACATGTGGTGTGGACAATTCATTGGTCTTAAAACTAATTCCTCTGTATCTATTTTCATTACTGGGAACATGTCTTCTTTATAATGATCCCAATGTCCACTTGTTTTATATAAATCTACATTTGCCATTGAAGGTGTATATACATGGCTATATCCTAATTTTATTTCTTTGTCTTGAATATATCTTTCAAGTAATCTTCTAACAGTTGCACCATTTGGTAAATACATTGGAAGTCCAGAACCTACTAATGGATGAGTCATAAATAACTCTAAATCTTTTCCTATTTTTCTGTGATCTCTTAATTTTGCTTCTTCTAGTTCATTTAAATATTCGTCTAATTGGCTTTGTTTTGGGAAAGATATTGCATATATTCTTTGAAGCATTTTATTTTTTTCACTGCCTCTCCAATAAGCTCCTGAAGATGATAATATTTTTATTGTCTTTACTTTTCCTGTACTTTCCAAATGAGGTCCTGCACAAAGGTCTGTAAAGTCTCCTTGTTTATAGAAAGAAATTTCTTCTCCTTCTTTCAAATCTTCTATTAATTCTACTTTATATGGTTCATTCTTCATTAATTCAATAGCTTCTTTTTTAGGAAGTGAAAATCTTTCTATCTTTAAGTCTTCTTTTATAATTTTTTTCATTTCATCTTCTATTTTTTGTTTATCTTCTTCTGAAAATGGGGTATCGGTATCAAAATCATAATAGAACCCATTATCTATCGCTGGTCCTATTGCAAGTTTTACATTTGGAAATAGTCTTTTTACTGCTTGTGCCATTATATGTGAAGTTGTATGCCAATATGCTTTTTTACCTTCTAAACTATTATCAAAAGTCAATATTTCAACACTACAATCTTTATTTAATTTATATCTTAAATCCTTAACTTCTCCATCTACTAATCCTGCTGTCATATTTCTTGCTAGTCCTTCACTTATACTTTTTGCAAGTTCAAGCAAAGATATACCTTCTTCTACTTGTTTTTTGCTTCCATCTTTTAATATTACATTTATCATTTATGATTACCCCTCTCTATTTGTATGTTATGTGCATAATTATATCAATTTATATCAATTTATTCAAGTTATTTTAAATGAAATCTACATATTTCTTTTGTATCTCTTTTAATCAATCTTTCAAGTCTTGTATTAGCGTCTGTATCTACAAAAATTTTAAGATCCATTAATTTTATACATCCTTTCTTGTTATATTATGTTAATATTATATATTGTTTTACATAAAATTACAAGTGATTATTATTTTAAATAATATGTATCGCAAGCATTTAATCTCTTTAAATATTCTACATTTTCGAAATTCATAAATTGTTTTACTTTATCTAGTATATCATCATTATCTTGTCCTTCATTTATAAATACAACTATTCCATTTGATATATCTTTATCTTTCAAAATATTTTTTATATTCTCTTCCGTAATTTCAATATCTTTTGCAATATATGATTCGTCAACAGTTGCAAACAACAATATATCATCTAGAAATCTGTTGTTTTCTGATTTAAAGAAATAGATTGTAGGTACATTTAATTCATTCCCCATTTTATTTACAATTTCTCTCTTGTCACTATATAGAGACTCCGGTTCTAAATTAATTATAAAAGGAAAAACAATAATTGTAATAAATAATATTCCTATTATTATATTACTTACATTCTCTTTATAAATTGAATTTAGCAATCTATATAAATAATATATAACTAATATAAATACTAGACTGCAAATTGGCATAACATATCTAAGCTCTATCCAAGGAGATGCAACAGAAACTATTAAAAAATAAAATAAGGTTGGAAATAGTAATATCTTCGTAAACTCATTTTTCTTATATTTTTCTTTTTTTTCTTTATCTAAGTTCATTTTATATATAGTGAATCCAACAAATATTACTAATATAAAGAATAATAGACTGTTAAATCCAAAATGATCTATCTTTTGTATATAAGATAATATATTCATAAGAAATTGAGATATATTTGTAAGATTTTCTATTACGCCTTGTCCTCTATAGCCAAAGAACATATGTTGAATCGAATATGGGAAAATTATTAATGAAATAATGCCACTAATTAACATTGTTAATGTATAAAATATAAGTTGTTTATAATCTTTCTGTTTAATATATCTTATAGCAAACATTATATATAGCATAAATAAGAAAAACAAATAGTAGTAATGTGTTAAAACTCCTGCTAAAACTGATATTCCTATGCATATTAATAATTTTATATTCAATTCCTTTGATTCTAATAATTTTATATGCAAAAGTGTAATTATTAAAATGTTTAATGTTGATAATGCATACATTCTAATATATAAAACATTTGTAAGTGATGCCATTGTTATTGAAGATACAAAGGCAAGAATTATAGATTTTTCTTTTACTTTTGTTTCATTTTTAAGTAACTTTTGCAAAATAAAATACATAACTAGTGTTATAAATATGTATATAATAATATTTACAATTACACCAGGCCATTTTGAAAAATGCCCAACATTAAATCCCATTGCGAATCTTAGTATTAAATAATATAATGGTGGATGAACATCATTTTTTTGATTTTCATAAACTTGGCTATATTCCCCTATTTCATCTTCTTGTACAGACAAATAATCATCATAGTAGTCTTTTGTATGCCAAGTATCATAGAAATCTTCATTATCTTGTATTTCTACTTTATCATAACTTGCAAGCCCTAAAGAATATGCCTCATCCATATGAATATATGACTTTTCTATTCCACCCACTATATATACAATTGTTTGAGCTATTAAAAATAGTATAACAATTAATATTTCTTTTGTTTTAGTATTCATTTTGCTTTCCCTTTCTAATCATTTTAATATCTGATATTATATCATAATAAATATCTATTAGCAATCTAAAACAAAAAAGAGATAGCAAATCTAAGCTATCTCCCTTTACTCAAATTGTATCTTGGCTATTTGACTGATTTATATATTATATTCTTCTAATATTGTTTAGTTACTATAAATTATCTAAACTTCTCTTGCCTTTACTACCAATCTTTGCTTTCCTGAATTTTTACAAGTAATTAATGTAACTTCTCTTTTTCCATTAGTTAACTGAGATGTACATCTAACATCTGTTGGCTCTACTGTATATATGTCATATACTTTATATGTAATAATTCTATTAGATAAATCCGTTATTGTAAAAGTATCTCCTTTAGACATTGAAGAAAGTTTTCCAAACATTTTTCCGCTCTTATAATTATGTCCGACTATTACATAATTACCCACTTCATTTGGTTTTGGTCCCCACAATCTATTTACTGATATTTTTAATAATTCATCTGATGTATTAGAAAGTACAGGATATTCCAAATTTAAATCAGGTATTTTTAAAATAGCTTCTATATAATAACTAACACCATCATCCGAAACTAATTCCTTTATTTCTGAAGTTGTTTCATTTTCATTTGATAATATATTTGTTACATCAACTATATTTTCGCTCGGATCTTCTTCTTCATTTTCTGCTAATCTTACAACTAATATATTATCTTTAACAGATATTGTTGTATCATCTTCTTCTTGGGCTGTGTCATCTGTTTCTTGAAGTCCAAGTAATATTTCTTGAGACACTTGTTCACTTCTATTTCTATCATATTCAGCATATATGCAATATGAGAATAATGTGCATGCCAAAAACACACAGAAAAAGAAATTGATTTTATATATTTTCTTTTTCCTTCTAATTTCTGGTGTTACTATTAACTTTTCTGATACAAGTATCTGATTCATTACACTCTCCCTCATATTTTATTATACACTATTTGTATCCTAATTTTCAATAGTATTTAACGAATTTAATAATATTTTTATGCCTTATCTAAAACTTGAAGTAATAATGCCATTCTAATAAATAATCCATTATGAGCCTGTTCAAAATAGCAAGCTCTTGGGTCATCATCTACATCAGTAGATATTTCTATAACCCTTGGTAATGGATGCATTAAAATTGTATTCTCTGAGAATCTATTTAATACCTCTTTATTTATTATAAATTCTTCTTTTCCAAAATCCCCCTCAAATCTTTCAGCCTGTATTCTAGTATGATATATAACATCCAAATCTTTTGGCAATTCATCAAAACTGCTACATTTTTTATATTCTATTCCTTTTGACTTTAACATATCTATATATTCTTGAGGAAGTGAAAAAGCTTCTTTACTTAATCCATATATTTCTATATTATTATATAAAGATAATAACTTTAATAGTGAATGTATTGTTCTTCCATAAAGCAGATCTCCTAGTATTGCAACCTTTAAATTATCTAATCTACCTTTTTTCTCTTTAATTGTATACATATCTAATAATGATTGTGTTGGGTGTTCTCCCTTACCTGCTCCTGCGTTTAATATTGGAATTTTATTAACACTCGCTGCATCCATAGCTGATGTGTCTGATTTATGCCTTATTACCATAGCGTCTGCATAACCAGCAATTACTTTTACTGTATCTTGTATGGTTTCTCCTTTTGCTGCTGACGAAAATTCTGCTGCATTTTCTGTTGTGATTATTTTTGCACCTAGTTTTAACGCTGCTGTTTCAAATGATAATCTAGTTCTAGTACTTGGCTCATAAAACATTATTGCTATAATTTTATCGTCTAATTTGTGAGAATATTTTTTAGGATCATTTCTAATTTTGTCTGCTAAATCAAATAATTCATCTAGACTTTCTCTAGTGTACTGTTCACTACTTAACACATGTTTCATATACTTTCCTCCTTAAATATATATTTTTATCATTATATTATATTGTTTTACCCTTTTCAACTTTTTTAAAAAATTTATTCTAATTTTTTTCATATTTTTACATTAAATTTTGACATTTTTTATAGCAACTTGTGTTTTTATTTCATAATATATATTAAGCTTTTTGCTTAGGAAAGGAATGAAAATATTTATGGAATACGAAAATAATGAAAAATGTCCAGTAGTTGAAGTAGATGGTTTCATTGAATCAGGTAAACAATTTGATATAGAAATTAATCTTCCAGAAGACAAGCGCAATGTTATCTTCGGTGTTATAAAAGATTGTTACAATGAACCAGCTAAAGATGCAGTCGTAAAACTTATCGAAATAGATTATGAAAAAGGTGAAGAAGTTAGAAAACCTGTATCTCATACTTTTACAGATGAGTATGGTGAATTCGTATTTGGACCTCTTTGTCCAGATAGAAAATATGCTATAGATGTTTGGGTTAATAATGTTAAAACTTTAAAAGTTTGTGCTAGAGGTTCAAGAAAAGGTAAATGCCTTAAAGGTGTTAAATTAGATGCCTGTGAAAAATGCTTAGATAAAAATCCTTGTGATGTAAGATGTACTGAGAATGAAACTGATTCTTCTGAAATTTGTGAATAAATAAGTTAAATAAAAGGTGTCTTTTGAAAAAGGCACCTTTTATATTTAAAACATTCTTGGATTACCAGGAGTAAACATAGGTGGTACAAATCCTCCTTCATTAAATCCTGGCCTCAAAGGTTGATTTGGATATGCATTATTTCTATTTCCAAACAATTCTCTAATTATTAAAATCCTTATTAAATCCCTTAATAATCGATTATCTCTTCTTGGTGGTCTTCTTATCTCTCTTGCTCTTGGATTTCTTACATCTCCATTTTTCGTATTTTCTTGAGTCTCTTTTGTTTCATTATCTGGTTCTACTATATCATATATTTCATTAACCATCTGTGAAATAACTTCTTCTGTTAATGGTATATTTATTCTTTTAGAGCACATTTTCTGTACTAATGGATATACGATTCCATAAATTTCTGGATATAAATTATTTACTTCTTGTATATTTTGATTTACATTAATTGTATTGTTATAATTATTTTCGTTTCGTAGATATGTATTTTGCTGAGTATTATTATATCCTAATACACTCCTCATATATTCTTCATATTCATTATACATATAAATATCATCCTTTCTAAGACAAGTTTTATATTTGAAACTTTTCTTAAAACATATATATGCATAATAAATACAAAATGTTAAATATTATTAACTATTTCTTTAAACCTATTTCCTCTTTCAGCAAAATTCTTAAACATGTCAAAACTCGCACTTGCTGGAGAAAATAAGACTATATCTCCATTTGTTGCACTCTTTTTAGCAAGTTTTACTGTGTCCTCTAAAGTTTCGCACATGTAAATATCTATTTTCTTTCCTTGTCTTTCTTCCTCTTCCTTTACTGCTAAAAAGATTTTTTCTGCTGTCTGACCAATTAATATTAAAGTCTTAACTTTATCTAATATTGGCTTTGCGATTGGCGTATAATCTAAATGTTTATCGTATCCTCCAGCAATTAATACTATAGGTTCATCAAAAGAATTTAGTCCTGCAATAGTTCTTGTTGGAGATGTTCCTATTGAGTCATTATACCATTTTACTCCATCTATTTCTCTTATAAATTCTGTCCTATGCTCTACCCCACTGAAATTCTTTATAACTTTAATTTGTGTGTCTATATCTACAAGTGATTTTGTTGCAGCTATTGCTGCTGCAATATTTTCATAGTTGTGTTTTCCTCTTAAAAGTATATCTTTTGTATTTATTATATGTCTTCTTATTTTATCATCACATAATTTTATAACATCTTCGTCTAAAATAACCCCGTCATCTAATCTCGTTTCACTGCTAAAGAAAATAACTTTTGAATTAGCTTCTTTTGCGCAATTTCTTGTTAGTTCATTGTCATAATTTAAAACTACAATATCATTCTCTGATTGATATTTAAAAATATTTTTCTTTGCATCTATATATTCTTCATAAGAGCTATGTATATCTAGGTGATTTGGTGTAATATTAGTAATTACAGATATATTTGGACTAACTGTCATATTCATTAATTGAAAACTACTTAATTCTAATACTACATAATCTTTTTCTGTCATTTCATTTAATTTAGTAAATAGTGGTATTCCAATATTTCCACCTAAATAGCAATTATATCCTTTTTCCTTTAGCATTTCATATATAAGAGTTGTAGTTGTAGTTTTTCCGTCACTTCCTGTTATTCCTATTACTGTTCCAGGACACATTTCTATTAACATTTCTATCTCAGTTGTTACTATTGCGCCATCTGTTTTTGCTTGAACTAACTCTTTTTTAGTTGGCATACAGCTAGGTGCTCTAAAAATTATATCAAAGTTCTTTAAGTTGCTTAAACATTCTTTGCCAAAGAAATATTCCATATTATAACTAACTAATTTTTCAAAATGTTCTTTAGGTATTTGCTCTACATTTCTATTGTCAAATACAGTTACTTTAGCTCCTAGTTTATTCATATATTCCAGAAGTGGAAGATTACTTACTCCAAGTCCTATTATTGCAACTTTTTTTTCTTTTAAATAGATTTCAAATTCTTCCAATTTTTTATTCATGGATAATTCACACATCCTTTTTCTATATAATAGTCATTTTCTCTCTATATGTGAATTATATAACAAAATACCCAAATTAACAATAGCAAAGAAAAAAATGTCCTACTAATAAATTTATGTTCCTAAATATTTTAGATTTTTGTTCTATTTTAGACTAGTCTTTCATACTATTTTGTAAAAGGAGTTTTGTCAATGTTTGTATATAATGTTAAGATTAGTTCTAAAAGATTATTTAAAATGATTATAGCTTTAATGTTCATTATTGTATTAATAATAATAGGTTTATCCATATATAAGACTTTTATAAAAACTTCTACAATTTCTGATGATAGTGATGTTTATACAATTGATTCTAATAATTATACAAATATTTTAAAAGCTGTACATGATGATTTAGATACTTATATTGGACAAAAAATACACTTCACTGGATATGTTTATAGAGTATATGATTTAGATAGTGATGAATTTGTTCTTGCTCGTGATATGGTTATAAATTCTGAGTTTCAAACATTAGTAGTAGGTTTCTTATGTCACTATGAAGATTCAAATATTTTCAAGGATGGATCATGGATTGATATTGTTGGAGAAATAAAAAAAGGGTATTATCACGGAGATATACCCATAATAGATATTACTGAAATTAAAGAAACTGAAAAACCTATAGATTCTTATGTTTATCCACCTGATGATTACTATATTCCAACATCTAGCTTAATATACAATAATTCTTAGTAGATTTTGTCAATACTTCTGCATCATTTTCGCCAATAAGGATGGTATCTTCTATCCTTATTCCGTATTCGCCTGGTATATATATGCCAGGCTCATTTGTTACAACCATTTTAGATCTTAAAAGTTTTTCATTCTTTGAAGAAATAATTGGTCCTTCATGTACTTCTAGTCCTACCCCATGACCTAAAGCATGCACTAAATCATAATCATGCATTCTAAAATTTCCTTCAACTATTTTTGATAATGTTTTAGTATTTGCCCCTTCTCTCATTTCTGATGTAATAATTGTTTGATTTTTTAGTACTAATTCATATACTTTTTTCATATACTCTTGCACGAAATCAACAAATATTGTTCTTGTCATATCTGAACAATAGCCATTATATACACAGCCCATATCTATTGTGATTACATCTCCTGACTGAATTTTTCTATCTGTTGGTACTGCATGAGGCATAGAGGAATTTTCTCCTGAAGCAACAATGGTTGGAAAACTTACACCAGATGCACCATTTTGCTTAAAGAATTTTTCTATTTCATCGGCTATTTGTATCTCTGTCATTCCTTTTTTTATATATCTTAAAAGATATGAAAAACAGTCATCTGTAATTTCACAAGCTTTTCGTATATATGATATTTCTTCTTCGTCCTTTATCTGTCTTTGTTTTTCAACAACCCATTCTGTTTCCACTAAGTTATTTATTTTATATTTATGCATAATTTCTTTATATGTAGCATAAGTTACAAAATTTTCTTCAAATCCTACATTTTCGCAGAATAAAAAATAATTTTCATAATCTTCATAAGATAAATCCCTAAAACTCGTGACAATTATTTCATCATCTATTGTTAATACTTTTTTTACACTTTCTATATATCTTTCATCAGTTATGTATATATTTTCTTTTAAAGTCAAAAGAAGAATTCCTTCTGCTTCTATGTTTGTTAAGTATTTTATATTTACTGGATTTGATATAATCATGCCTTGTATATTTTGTGATTTTAAATTATTTCTTATCCATCTTATTCTCTCATTCATAAATTAAAATCATCCCTTCCTCAAGTAGCCAAATATGGCAATTTGTGTTTTCTAATACATACCTAAAGTAAATATCTTAGCAAGCACAATAAATATAATATTGAAAGGTACTAGCATACTTATAAAAGATGCAATTACTATAAATGGACCAAATGGTATATATTCGCTTTTCTTTTTTATTTTAGTTACAAGTAGTAATATGCTTATAATAGCTGCAAGTAGAAATGCAGTAAGAGAAATAACAATAATATTTATTATTCCAAAGTAAAGTCCTAGAGCTCCCATAAATTTTACATCGCCAAATCCCATTGCTTCTTTTCCTGCAACAAGTCCTCCAATTAATGTTATTATAAGAAATACTCCACCGCCAAAGGCCATTCCAAGTAATGCATTTGTTATTAGATTCATATTAAATAGTCCAGATATAAATGTAAAAACTAATCCTACTTCAAATATTGTCATATTAAGTCTATTTGGTATTATTTGATATTTATAATCAATTACAAATGCTGAAATTAGCATAGGCGTCAATATGGTATATTTAATTAATTGTATATTGCTTAGAAATTGATTCCTAATTCCATACATAGTAAGTAAGATTAAATAAATTATTACTGTTAATATCATTAAAATATAATTAGGTTTAAATTCTCTAAAAAAATCTTTTGATAAAATCTTTTTGTGTTCAGGCATTCTTTTTATACACCAATCTGTAATTTGCCCTGCTAGAACACCTAATACACAAAATAATACATAATAAAGTATATGTACATTATTAAAATACATTTTACTTATTTCCTCCCTTGTTTTTTCTTTAAATATCTTTTGATTATAGCATTTTCTAAAGGTCTTTTAATCTTTGTTACAAATATATCTCTCTTGTCAATTGGCTTTGTAAGTATGGAATACATATTTACTCTATTTGCTCCTACGACATCTGTAAATATTTGATCACCGTACTGCCGCTATTTGTCTGCTATTTTCTATTCCTAATTCCTTTTGAACTTTTAAAAATCCTTTTTTAAATGGTTTTTTGGCAAAGTTTATATATGGAATATCTAACTCTTTTGAAACTTTTTGAACCTTATCCTTTTTGTTCGTATTAGATAATATATAAAATCTTATGTCTTGTTTTTTTAGGTTTTCACACCACTCTTTAACACCACCGAAGTAAATTTCTATCAAAGTCAATTAATGTATTATCTATATCAAGAATAAGAGCTTTAATATTATTTTTTTCTAAAAAATCTATTGTAATTTCCTTTACATTTTCTAAATATTCATCAGGATATATTAGCATCTCTTTCTCCTTTTAATTTATTCTATCAAATATTCAATATTTTTGTCAATTTATATTTACAAATTATTAATCTTTATTATATAATTACTGTATTAAAAACGAAAGGATAATATCAAATGGAATTAACTAATGAAAAAATTGCTCAAGCAAAAAAATATAATGCAAAAATATTCCCTATATATAAGCTATTTGCATGGGATTTTTTATTCTATTATTCTATAAGTTTCCTATTTTTAACACAAAATAAAGGTTTGACTGCTTCTCAAGTACTCTTTGCAGAAGCTTTTTATCCTATATTCAAATTACTATCTCAAATTCCTTGCGTTAATATTATTGAAATATTAGGAAAACGAAAAAGTTTAATACTAGGAAATGTTTGTGTGGCTTTTGGTATTCTTGTCTTAATATTAGGTTCTGGACTTTCTTCGGCTATACTTTTTAATATTATAACTGCTTTTGGATATTCAATTAAAGCTATTTGTGAAGGAACTATACTTACAGATTTCGTAGAAGGACAAGAACACTCAAGAACTTTATATTCTAATATTGATGGAAAGGGTTCTGCCTATTGGTATTTTGCTGATGGTATAACTGCTTTCTTTTGTGGATTTATTTATGTGTTTAATAATTATTTGCCTATCATCTTATGCTTAGTATCAGCTGTAATAGGAACATTAATTTCTCTTAAATTTATGCCTTATGAAGACAGTAATGTAAAAACAACTATTGAAGAAACTAAAAGCTTTAAAGCATATTTTAAAGACTTGAGAGTTGCTTTCAAGCATATCTTTAAATCAGATAGACTAAAAGCTTTAATATTATTTTCAGGTATGTTTTACGCACTTCTTACTGTTCGTTCAACTATTGCAAGCAGTTTATTTACAGAAATTGGTGTAAAGGAAGAATATTTTGGAATTATTTTTGCAGTTCTTACTGTTTTATCTGGAATTTCTTCAAAATATCAAGATTATTTTCATAGGAAATATAGAAATAAATTGCTAACAAATTTTTTACTTACATTTTCTATTTCTATGGTAGTCATAGGATTAGCAGCAATTATTTCTAATAATTTTGTATTTACAATAATAATCATACTTTTAGCATATGCTGCTCAATATATTATAAAAGGTCCTTACTATACATTACAAAAGAGATACCTAAATAGCTTTACTTCACCAAGTATGTCTACTAAAATATTTTCGGCTGATATTTTAATTGAAGGTATATTTGGAACATTAATGTATTGGGTATCATCTTTCCTACTTTCATTTATTAATACATCAACTGCAATAACTATACTAGGTTGTATATTTACAATAGCATTTATATTTGTATTAGATTATATGAGGACAAGGATCGGTTTAAAACCAGAAGAATATAAAAAGTCAGATATTTACTTTACAGAAGTACATTAAAAGAACTTTCTTAATATAAAAAAATAATCTCCAAGTAAATCTTGAAGATTATTTTTTATATATACTTTAATACTTTGTATATAATTTTTATTTATTTACTCTTTCTTTTAGAGCTTTTCCAGCTTTGAATACTGGAGCTTTTGATGCAGGTATCTTGATTTCTTCTTTAGTTTGTGGGTTTCTTCCTTTTCTAGCTGCTCTTTTTCTAACTTCGAAAGAACCGAATCCAACTAATTGAACTTTATCTCCTTTTACTAATGCTTCGCTTATAACTTCAGTAACAGCATTTAAAGAAGCTTCAGCACATTTTTTAGTTGCTCCTGTTTTAGCAGCTACAGCTGCGATTAAATCAGATTTGTTCATTTACATTACCTCCTATAAAGATTCATTTATGTAGATTTTAAACCTCTACAATATAGAATATTCGTCAAAATTATTTAAAATCCTTCTTTTTTTATTCTATTTTTTTCATTTTCCCTTAGAGTTACTTTGATTTTAAGTTTTCATACTAAAATGATGTAATTGTCAAATCTATTCTTTTGCATATATACCAAGCCTTTCAAGGATTTTGCAAAGTTTACTTCCATAAGGAATCATTTGTAACTCTTCTTTTGTAAATATTTTTAAACTTATAACAGAAATAGCATATAATGCTACTGCAAAAATTATAGCAATTATGGTTGCGATTTTTTCTGCTAGTATGCCACATAGCATTAAATACAACCAATATGAGCATATACTCATTATAAAAGTAGCAAATATAGGTTTTAATACAAATTTAGAAAATTTCATATCTAATTTTACTGCTTTTGTTAAAATATAATAACTAATAGCAAATACCAATACATTATTTACAATCGAACCTATTGCTGCTCCATTTACGCCAATTCCTGGTATTTTTATTAATATAATATTTAATATAAGTTTTGCAATTAATCCTATAAAAGATGAAATTGCCGGTATCATAATTTTTCCAAGTCCTTGCAATGCTCCATTTACTGTTTGAGCAAGTACAGAGAATATTATAGTTAAACTACTTATTTGTAATAATAAAGCTCCTGAAGGTGCATTTGGGAATATCAAGTTTATTATAGGTCCGTGCAAATACAATCATTCCAAATGTACAAGGTAGTCCTATTATCATAGTAATTAACAATGAAAGAGATATTCTCGTTTGAACTGTTTTTGTTTCTTTTTTTGCAATGGCTGCAGAAATTGTTGGTACTAATGCTGTTGCAAATGCAATGTTGAATGAAAGCGGTAATGTTATAAGAGTATCGACTTTTCCACTTAATATTCCATATTGAAGCTTTGCTTGTGATTCTGATAAAAATGTTTTTAGCCCTCTTACTACTGTTATTGAATCTATATTTTTGTTTAATGTTGACATTATTGCGCTTAATGTTATTGGGATTGAAACAAATAATATATTTTTTACTACACTTATTATTTTTTCTGGTTTATAATTTGTTGTTAATTTATTTTCATTTACAACATTCTTTTTGTATATTTTATAATATAATGCTAAATATCCAAAACTTAAAATAACTGATAATGTTGTTGCAAAGTTTGCACCAGCCGCCATTATTGTTACATTTGTTCCGTAGAAAAGTACTACTATTTCTACAACAAGAACTGTTAATGCTGTTTTAAATATTTGCTCTAATGTTTGTGCTTTTGCAGTCATAGATATTTTATCTCTACCATTAAAATATCCTCTTAAAACTGATGCAATTGTTACAAAGAAAATTGCTGGAGATAAAGCAACAAGTGTTAATTCTGACTCTGGAATTTGTAAAATCACATTTGAAATATATCCTGCTCCAAAGAATAACAAAAGTGTTCCGCATAAGTCCTATTATTCCAAATGTTACAAGAGCTATTTTAAATACTCTATTTGCGCCTTTATAATTTCCGTACAGCGACTTTTTCAGATACTAGTTTAGATATGGCATTAGGTACACCTATTGATGATATTGTAAGTAGAAGTGCATATATTTGGTATCCACCACTATATATTGCATTTCCTTCGTCTCCAAATCCTTCTCTATTTGTTAAATATACTCTATAAACAAAACCTAGAAGTTTTATAAATACTTGAGATATCATAAGTACAATTACGCTTTTCATAAAACCTTCTGCTTTATTTACTTTCTTTTCTTCTCTTGTTTGCATTTTTTCCTTCTTTCTTATATCATAATATTCTTAATTATATTATTATATTTATGAAATTTCAATATAAAAAAAGAATTATTGAAAAAATTTCAATAATTCTTTTTTTATACAATATCTAGTTTAATTTATTTATGCTTCTTCATAGAATACTTTATATGTTCTATATGCACTATATATATCAAATTTGCTAGTAACTTCGTAAGGAGAATGCATTGAAAATACTGGAACTCCACAGTCTATTACTTCTATCCCTTTGTCTGCAAGAATATATGCAATAGTTCCTCCGCCTCCAACATCAACACGTCCTAATTCAGTGATTTGATATCTTATGTTATTTCTTTCTAGTATTGCTCTTACTTTTGCAATAAATTCTGCATTAGCATCTGATCCTCCAGATTTTCCTTTTCCACCTGTATATTTGTCAAAAGATACTCCATATGCTGATAATGCTGCATTAGTTCTATCTGAAACTGAAGCATAAATTGGATCGTAAACTGCTCCTACATCTGCTGACAACATACTTGAGCTGCAGAATACTTTATTTAATAAGTTTGGTCTATTTTCTCCAGATTTATTTAATAATTCAGCTATGAAATTATCAAATGTTTGTGACATCATACCTGTATTGCCCATACTTCCTATTTCTTCTTTATCTGCAAGTATACATACAGCTGTTTTACCTTGGACATTTGCTTCCATAATAGCTCTTAAAGCTCCATAAGCGCATACTTTATCATCCTGTCCATAACCTGCAACCATTGATTTGTCAAATCCTAAACTTCTTGCATTAAATGCAGGAACAATTTCTAATTCTGAGCTTAAAAAATCTGCTTCTTTAATTCCATATTTATCATTTAATAGTTTTAGTATATTTAATTTTACTTTTTCGTTAATACCTTCATCTTTATATGGCATATTTCCTATAAGTAAATTCAAATCTTCTCCATCTATTCCATCAGATAAAGTCTTTTTCATTTGCTCTTGAGCTAAATGTGGTAAAAGATCAGTAATTGTGAATATTGGATCATCTTCATTTTCTCCAATATTTACATATACCTTTTCTCCATTAGTTTTTACAATTACTCCATGGATGCTAAGTGGAATTGCTGTCCATTGATACTTTTTAATTCCACCATAATATTGAGTATTGAAATACGCAAGTTCTGTATCTTCATATAAAGCATTAGGTTTAATGTCTAATCTTGGAGAATCTATATGTGCTCCAACTAAATTCAAACCTTCTTCTAATCTTGAGTTTCCAATAACTGCAATGTACATACTTTTATCTCTGTTTATAGAATAAACCTTATCTCCTGCTGATAAAGTTTCTACATCTTTTATATCTCTGTATCCATTTTGATCTAAAATAGTTTTTGCAGATACAACAAATTCTCTTTCTGTTTTTGATCTATTCAAAAAATCCATATATTCATCTGAAAATTTAAATATCATTCCCTTTTCTTCATCAGATGCAGTTTCCCATCCAGATTTTTTACTATTAAATAACTCCTCTTCTAATCTTTTTCCTTCTGTTTTTTCAGTATTTTCCATACTTTTTTCCTCCTTATACATTAAATCTAAACAAAACAATATCTCCGGTCCTGCATAATATAGTCTTTTCCTTCTACTCTTAATAGTCCTTTTTCTTTTACGGCATTCATAGATCCTTCTCTTATTAAATCATCATATGATACAATTTCAGCCTTTATGAAACCTCTTTGTATGTCAGAGTGAATTTTTCCTGCTGCTTCTGGCGCTTTTGTTCCTTTTTTAATTGTCCAAGCTCTTACCTCAGGCTTGCCAGCTGTCAAAAATGACATAAGTCCTAATAAATCATAACTTGCTTTTATTACTTTATCTAGTCCAGATTCTTCTAATCCTAAAGCTTCCAGCATTTCTTTTTTATCATCTTTATCAAGGCTAGATAATTCTTCTTCTATTTTTACGCATAAAGGTATAACTTTAGCATTTTCTTGTTTTGCATATTCTCTTACTTCGTTTACAAATTTATCTGTATCTGCACTTGCGATTTGTTCTTCGCTGATATTTGCTATATATATTATTGGCTTAGTTGTAAGTAAATATGTATCTTTTATGATTTCTTTTTCTTCTTCAGTGAAATCTATAGTTCTTGCAGATTTGCCTTCTTCTAAGACTTTTTTTGTCTTTTCCAATACTTGTATTTCGAATTCATATTTTTTATCTGCTTTTAACATTTTTTTAGCTTTTTCAAGTCGTTTGTCGATTGTTTCAATATCTGCAAATATAAGTTCTAGATTTATTGTTTCAATATCTCTTTTTGGAGAAATATTTCCGTCAACATGAACTACATTAGAGTCTTCAAAGCATCTTACAACTTCACAGATACTATCAACTTCACGAATATGTGATAAGAATTTATTTCCTAAACCTTCACCCTTGCTTGCACCTTTTACAAGTCCTGCAATGTCAACAAATTCTATAACTGCATAAGTTGTTTTATCTGGTTCATAAATTTTTGCAAGTTCATCTAATCTTTCATCTGGAACTGTTACCATTCCAACATTTGGTTCTATTGTACAAAATGGATAATTTGCACATTCTGCTCCTGCATTTGTTATAGCATTAAACATTGTACTTTTTCCAACATTTGGAAGTCCTACTATACCTATTTTCATTATGTTATCATTCCTTTATATTTTATTTACATACATATTATATTTTATTGTTTCAATTATTGCAAGAGTTTTTGTATAAATATAAAAAGAATAATATTTATTTAAATTAAAAAATAAATATTATTCTTTTTTATTATTTCTCTGTATCAAAAATAGGTTTTATACTCCTATTTAAAATCCCTTTCATATATGCAATCGTAATTCCATAATTTGTAAATGGTACGCCCTGCGAATTTGCAGAATTCATTCTGAAAATCATTTCATTTGCATTTAGCATACAACCACCACAATGTATAACTAATACATACTTGCTTAAATCTTCTGGGAAACCAGTTCCACTACTCCATTCTAAATCTAAATCTTTTTTTGTATAACTTTTTAACCATTTAGGTAATTTTACTGTCCCTATATCGTCACATTGTCTATGATGGGTACATCCTTCACTAATTAAGACTTTATCGCCTTCTTTAAGTTCATCTATTTTTTTTACTCCTTTAACTGCTGTATCTAGAAATCCTTTATACCTCGCCATCAAAATAGAAAATGATGTAAGTGGTATCTCTTCTGGGACAATTTTGCTTACTTTTTCAAATACTTGTGAATCAGTTATAACAAGTGCTGGTATTTTTCCAAGAGAATTTAATGTATCCTCAAGTTCAGATTCTTTTGTAACTATGGCTATGCCATTTGCATCAATTATATCTCTTATTGCAAGTTGCTGTGGCATAATCATCCTACCTTTTGGTGCAGCACTATCAATAGGTGTTACAAGTACTACAAAATCATTAGGCTTTATTAGATCAGAAACAAAATGTAAATCATTACTTTGTGTTTTTCCACTAATATTACCAATAGCGTTTTTTAATTCCTCTATTCCTTTTTTTAAAATAGAACTTGTATAAATAACTCTTTCAGTATTTGCTGGCGTTTTATCTAAAATATCCATTTTATTCTTTGCAATAATATATGGAATTTTTCTTTCTTCAAAAATTGAAATCAATTCTTTCTCTGCCGTATTCAATTCTCTATCTGATGTTGTTACAAGTACTGCAATATCACAACTCCTCAATATCTTTTTAGCCTGCTCTACTCTTTTTTCTCCAAGGCTTCCTTCATCATCAATTCCAGGTGTATCAATTATAATTACAGGTCCGAAGAGGTAACAATTCCATAGACTTTTTAACAGGATCAGTCGTTGTTCCTTTAATTTCACTTACAACAGAAATATCTTGATTTGTCACAGCATTTACCAAACTACTTTTGCCAACATTTCTACATCCAAAAAAACCTATATTTAATCTTTCTCCCACAGGAGTGTCATTTAGTCCCATAAATTTCTCCTTATATACTAATTAAAACCTAAAATCTCTTTCTCCATTTTCAATCTTAACAAGACGCTCTCTTACAATATCTTTTACGCTATCTTTTGGAATATTATCTATTTCTTTTTCGATCAACTTTTCCCCTATTTCTTTAGTATCAGGAGATGCATAATCCATTAAGAATTCCTTTAATGTCATAAGAGCATTTGGATGACAACAATTTTGTATTTGTCCTGATTTACAAAGGCTCATAAATCTATCACCTGTTCTTCCCTCTCTATAACAAGCTGTACAGAAAGAAGGAATATATCCTGCTCTCATAAGCCAATTTACAACTTCATCAAGAGTTCTATTATCTGAAACATCAAATTGTTCTGTATCATGTGGTCTTTCCTCCTCACAGTATCCACCAACTGATGTACGAGAGCCACCACTTATTTGACTTACTCCTAAGCGTATAATTTTTTCACGAATTTCAGGTGTTTCACGAGTTGATATAATCATACCTGTATATGGCACTGCAATTCTTATGCAAGCTGCAATTTTGCAAAACATATCATCACTTAAAGAATTGTCAAAATCTGTTGGATCAATGTCATCTGCTTTTTTTACACGAGGTAAGCTTATAGTATGTGGTCCAACTCCGTGAACTGCCTCCAAATGTTCAGCATGCATCAAAAGTCCAGCAAATTCATAACGATATTTGTCTAGTCCGAAAAGTACCCCTATACCAACATCATCTATACCACCTTCCATTGCTCTGTCCATAGCTTCAGTATGATATGCATAATTATGCTTTGGTCCCGTTGGATGAAGATATTCGTAGCTTTCCTTATGATATGTTTCTTGGAATAATATATATGTTCCAATTCCAGCTTCTTTTAATTTTCTATAATTTTCTACTGTAGTCGCAGCAATATTTACATTAACTCTACGAATAGCACCATTTTTATGTTTTATCGAATATATAGTCTTAATACAATCAAGTATATATTCAATTGGATTATTGACAGGATCTTCTCCAGCTTCGATTGCTAAGCGCTTATGTCCCATATCTTGAAGTGCTATAACCTCATTTTTTACTTCTTCTTGAGTAAGTTTTTTACGAGGTATATTTTTATTCTTTGAATGATATGGACAATATAAGCATCCATTTACGCAATAGTTTGAAAGATATAAAGGTGCAAACATAACAATTCTATTTCCATAAAAATCTTTCTTTATTTGTTCTGCTAAATTATACATTTTCTCTATTCTTTCTTTATCTTCACATGCAAGTAATACACTTGCTTCTCTATGGCTTAATCCTTTACGCTGTTTTGCTTTTTCTATAATCTTGTCCACAAGTTCTAAATTATCCTTGTTTTCATCTGCATATTTAAGTGTCTCCTTTATTTCTTCGTCATTAATAAATTCCTCTGCTTTTAAAGATTTTGGGTCATATTTAATCATTATAAATCATCCTTTCTTATTTTATATAATCTCCTCTGGATACAACTATTTTATATCCAATTTTACCAATCTTTTTCTTTAAACATTCAATACATTGTGCTGCTTCGTCTCCTGTGCATATTTTATTATCATAAAGCATGTATTTTTTTCTAACATTTCTTGGCGAAAGATTTGGCATAAGTACATTCGCACCGAGCAAGTATTCCTTTTTCTCTTCCTAATGGATCTATCGTTCCAAGTGCTGTTGTTGCAGGAAGTAATACATGTGGCAAAGTTAGTCTTATAAGTCCTAACATAAATAATGTCATCTCAACTGTTCCAGATTTTTTATCTTTAAATGGTGTATCTTTGTGTGAAATAAATGGTCCTATTCCACACATTTGCGGATCTATTTTTTTTAGAAACAACAACTCATTTGCTAAATCTTCTTCTGTCTGAAATGGAGATTCCACCATAAATCCTGCTCCTACTTGATAGCCAAGTTCTTTTAAATTTTCTAAGCATTTTATTCTATTATCAAAGCTCATTTCTTTTGGATGTAATTTTTCATAATGAGATTTGTTTGCAGTTTCATGGCGTAAAAGATATCTATCTGCTCCTGCATTTTTAAGTTTTTTGTAACTTTCAAATGTTCTTTCTCCAATTGAAAGTGTTACAGCACAGTCTGGATAATTTGATTTTATACTCTGCACAATATCAGTAAGTATTTCGTCTGTATAATATCCGATCTTCTCCACTTTGCAAAACAAAAGTGCGAAATCCAAGGTTGTATCCTTGCTTAGCACAGTCTAGTATTTCTTCCTTGCTTAGCCTATATCGCTCTAGCTTTTTATTACTTCTTCTTATTCCACAATATAAACAATCATTTTTGCAATAATTAGAAAATTCAATTAATCCTCTAATATATACATTTTTTCCATAGATTTCTTCTCGAACTTCATTTGCATTTTTAAATAAATATTCACTACACTTGTCTCTATTCTGTATTAAACTCAAGTATTCTTCAAATGTAAGTTCATGATTTTTTCTTAATTTATCTATTAATTCCGTATATATTGATATATACTGTTTCTGCATAAGCACCACCTAAATCTTTATCTATTAAATGATAGCACCTTTTTTACATATTTTCAATAGTTTTTATTGGCAAAATTATATGTTTTTTCCTTATGGCATAAAGGAAAAGGCGGCTGCATTGCAGTCGCCTTTTGGAGCTTGAGGGATTACCTATCGGACTCATGCTTTCCGCCGTTGTAAAGGGCCTCATGGACATTGAACTGAGGTGTATCGATGTACATCTCACCCATCTTCGTGTCCTCGACGCCGAACAGCTCACGAATGAACTTCTCGACGAAGTCAGCGAAGTTGGAGAGCTCACTGTCCAGAACCTTCACCGCCTCCTTAGAAACGGTATACCGGACCGTTCCATTCACCGTAAAGGTGAGAAAGAGCGGCTCGATGTCTCCGTCGACCACAAAGTATGTGGTCACAGTGACGGAGTCGATGGTGTCCGTCCCATGAGGGACGATGTCAATACTTGCGACATCGATCTTGTGTCCCTTCATGGCATCCTGGAAGTCACTTGCATCCAGCTGTGCTGTGAGTCCATCACACCCACAGTATGTGTTCATGACCCGATAAGAATTGTTCCTCGCATTAGTAGTCTTTTCCATAGTAGTAAACCTCCAATAAAAGTATTTATAATATTATTATACCATAAAATCAACATAAAATCAAATTGTTACATTACTATTCACAATTATATAATTCTAAATTTATTTAATTTTCATAAGTATTTATTTAAGTTAATACCTTATCTTTCTTTTTTTCTCTAAATATATAAGTTATAAATGTTATGAATGAAACTGCTGATATTATATAAGAAATCTTAGTTACTAACGTTCCTATATATTCTACTTTCATTCTTCCTTCTTTTATATTTACTAATGTGGTACTTAAATATCCATTTCTTGATTCTTCAGATTTTAAATTTATTATTTCTCCTGCCTCAGTTTCAATTGTAATCTTATATCCTGGATAATAAATATATGGTAATTCTATTATTGTATTTTCATCTATATTTTTAATTTCTGCATTTAATATATTATTATTTTTTTGTTCATCATATATTTCTGCATTTCCACTCAAGATATAAATTTTATCTTCTCTTTCCTTCATATAAGTTTCTTTCAATGAAATTGCTTTTGTTGGAAGATATTCCCTATTTATTTTCATATGAGTTATTTCTTTTCTTTCTAAATCTTCTATGCTGGTTTTTTCATAGGCATCATCAACACTTGAAAATGCATTAAAACTTTTGTATTTATATGCCTCTTTTACTATTTCTCTATCTCTTTGTATAAATTTATTTATTGTCAAGATTTCACATATCATCATTATTAAAATTGAAACAGATACAAATACTGATTGTGAAGTCAAACCTTTAGAAATTTTTTCTATTATTAACTGCAAATTTACTCCACATAAGAATGATGCAAAAAAGATAAAGAATCCTAACATCCTCCATGAGTACTGTAGCTTACACAATATATCTGGAATATATACCCATGGGAAATATTTGGTGCACATTATTATGGAAAAAATTGAAAATATTGTAAAGACTATATAAGTTTCTTTATATTTTTTATTTACAATAAATACTCCATAAAAACTTGCTATCGATAATATAATCATTGGCATGCCTATAACAAAGGTTGTTCCATTTACATCATCATTATCTTTTATAAATTGTGACAAATCCAATGTAGTCGTATATACATACTCGCCATTAGTTCTCATAATCTTATCATCCATAATAGCGTATTCAGCTGAATTTAACGCTTCTATAATTGGAAAAATAACCATTGTAGATATAAAAATTGTGAAAATTGTATTTATTATGCATTTTTTTATAACTTGTTTTTCTTTAAATTTTTTTATAAAGAACATTACATATATTAAGCAAAATATTACAGAATATAAAGTCGAAATCGTATGTGACAATATTACTCCTGTTAATCCAATTGCTATGTAATAATCTTTTTTACCATCATCATTAAATAAATTATATATACCTAAAAATAGCAGAGGAATAAAAACTGTTGCCATAAATTCTCCTACTGCATATCTGACATATATATTTGCTAGTTTATATGGAGCTATCATATATATTATTGCCGAAAACAATGACATTAGTTTATTTTTAGTTACTTCATGGACAAACTTATACATTGTAAGTCCAGATAAAATAATACATAGCATTCCAAAAATTTTTAATGCTAAAGCATATGTAGGTGTAAAAAATCTTATTAGTAAAGGCAAATAACATGTAAAAGCTGAATAAAATAAATTTATAGCATATCCCATTCCACTGCAAAGGCTTGGAGATACAATTGGTGGAATTATTCCCATTCTTATTGCATCTACTGTACCTAACAATCTTAAAAAATGTATGCTACCATCATGTGTGCTCAAGATATTTACAGACAATAATGGTAGTCCTGCAATTAGTCCTACCATTATAATGATCACAAAATAAGTCCATTTGTTATTAATTAATTTTTCTATTAATTTTTTCATGTGTTCTCCTCAAACTTTATTCCGTTCTAAGTGCTATAACTGGATCCTTTTTAGATGCTGCTCTTGCTGGAATTAGTCCTCCAATTAATGTAAGTATTATACTTAATATTACTAATATTAAAGCATTAGTAAAGTAAAGTGTTACATTTAAAGGTATATTTTCTGTAAAATAATGAAGTACAGAATTAATAGCAGGAATTAAAGCATAAGTTATACCTATTCCAAATAATCCAGAAAGTAGACCTATTATAAATGTTTCTGCATTAAATATTGAAGATATATTTCTTTTTGAAGCTCCAATGGCTCTTAGTATTCCTATTTCTTTTGTCCTTTCATATACAGAAATATAAGTTATTATTCCTATCATAATTGAAGACACTATAAGAGAAATTGAAATAAAGGCTATTAAAACATATGTTACTGCATTTACTATAGTCTTAACTGAACTCATAAGTATTCCAGTTGCATCTGTATATTTAATTACTTTATCCTCTTCTCCGTCTGCTTCCATTTTTTCATTATATGAATCTATAAAATCTATAAATCTTTCTTTGCCATCAAAACTAGTAAAATAATATGAGATATATGTTGGCTCTTCTTTGTCTTGATATCCAAGTGAAATTAAATTAGAATTAGCACTTGTCTCTGTATCTGACATCATAGCTGTTACTATCCTTGTTATTTCTTCTTCTGACATTTTTAATTTAAAAGCACTTGCAATTTTATCTTGATCTACATTAAATGCAGATGCAAAACTACTAGTTAAATTAGTTGTAAGTTCTCCTACCTTTGTTAAGATAGTTTTTTGCATAAGAGCTTCTGTCATTGCTCTAGCCATTTGGTTAGCTGTTTCTTCAATTTCTGCATTTCCTAAATAATTCGAAATTACAACTGGAACGATATCTTTATTTACAACTATGGTTTGAGTTTCTATACCTTGCATACTTAAAGCTGCAGTATATGCCTTTATATATACTTGCATTAATGCTTTTAGTAGTCCAGAATAAGCTGTTTTAAATTGTTCTTTTGGAATTACATAATTTTTCTCAAGTGTAGACAGCTTTTCTGATATATCACTTTTATTTAAATAATTTCCAACTATTTTATCAACATCATTTTCTGTAAATTCACCTTCGATGCTATTAAAAATTTCATTTGAGAAAACATTTAAATTATCTTGAAAGGCTTTTTTGGCTGGTGAAATATCAGTAGTTACTGCTTTAGATATTTCTGCCATATACCCAGAAGTTTGTTTTTGTAAATCATTTTGGTTTATTTTAATATTAAATGCACTTTCAAGTTTCTTACTATCAATGCTAACTAAATCTGCAAAATCAAAGTTTAATTTATTTTTTTCACTATCAAATTTTGATCCAGAAAATACATCTATTTCTTCATTGTCAAGCTGTTTTTTTACAGCATCAGTATTTGATGCATAATCAATTATATAATCAATCAAATCACTTGTATAATAAACTCCTGTATTAAGTAATAACGAAGAAACACTTTCTTTTGGTGTAACTACTCCAACAATTTTTAAATTTGTTGCTTTATTATAAAGATTTTTCAAGTATTCTTCGTCTTCAGTCATATCTTCATAAATATCATATCTTTTATTATACTTATACATATCTGCAGGCATGATCAATTTTAGCTCTATATTCATTAAATCATCATATGAAAGAGTTAATGGCTCATTATCTATATCTACTGTTTCCCCATTCATTATTTTAGTAACAATATCTGTTAATTCTTTTGTATCTCGTAATCCTAATGAATAAACCAATAAATCTGGAATTGTATTTGGATCAGATAAAACAATCATCATTTCATCATATCTTTCTGGCAAACGACCTGCAAGAATATCATATGAACTTTTTATAGATTCTTTATCATCTACCATTTGTGAATAAATTGATGAAGTATAACTCATCATGCTAGAACTAAATGCGCTATTAAATAAATTATTAGGATTTAGTTTTGCTATTTTGTTGGTAGCATCTATCGTATAAATCATTGGATTTATGCTATATGAATTTTGTATTGATGAAATATCATTTTTTATTTCATCATAATTGTCATTTACATATTGTTTAAAACTTTTTAAGTCATTCGTGCTTACATTAGATAACATGTTTGAAATATATTGTTCTTCCTTTACTTCATTTTCATTATTATTATTATCATTTTGCTCTGTCATTGAAAGTAATAATCCTGTTATATCTGCTGATTCTTGCATTATCGTGAGTGGATATGATGTTAAAGTATCTTCTTGTATACTATCTACATAACCTTGGAATCCATTGGAAACTGCCTGAACTAGTGCAATTCCAATTATTCCTATTGAACCTGCAAAAGAAACTAAGATTGTTCTGCCCTTCTTAGTTAATAAATTATTCAAACTTAAGCGAAATGCTGTCCAAAGTTTCATAGAAGTTCTTCCTATTGGATTAGTCTCTCTTTTTTCTTGTACTTCGTTTTCTAAAACAGGATTTGAATCTTCAGTAATTTTACCGTCTAAGATTTTAATAATTCTAGATGAATATTTTTCTGCTAAGTCTGGATTATGCGTTACCATTATAATTAGTTTATCTTTAGAGATTCTTTTTAATATTTCCATTACCTGTACACTCGTTTTAGTATCAAGTGCTCCGTGTAGGTTCATCTGCTAAAATTATATCTGGATTATTTACTAAAGCCCTTGCTATTGCAACTCTTTGCATTTGTCCACCAGATAATTGATTTGGTTTTTTATGGATTTGCTCTTTTAGTCCAACCTCTTCTAAAGCTTTTATAGCTCTTTGCTTTCTTTCTCTTTTTGAAATTCCACCTATTGTCAAAGCAAGTTCAACATTTGATAAAATTGTTTGATGTCCAATTAGGTTATAACTTTGAAATACAAAACCAACTTTATAATTTCTATATGCATCCCAATCTCTATCTTTAAATTTCTTTGTTGATTTGCCATTGATAATTAAATCACCTGTTGTATATCTATCTAATCCACCTATAATATTAAGAAGAGTTGTTTTTCCACAACCGCTCTGACCTAAAATGGAAACAAATTCTGATTCTCTAAAGTTTAAAGTTATTCCTTTTAGAGCCTCAACTTTTTCATCTCCACTTATATAAGTTTTAGTTATTTTCTTTAATTGTAACATTATCAATCTCCTCTATAAATTATAATATTCCCCTTTATAATTTATTATCGATAATTATATCATATTTTATAGAAACAATACAAGATATTTTTATATTATAAACAAAATAAAAGTCAGCTTGTTATAACAAGCTGACTCTGCCCCATAGTTCACGGCAGGAAATCGAAGAATATAATGTCTTCGATTTCATTCAACTCCTTGTACTCGTAGAGTGCGTTCCCAGACTTGCCATAAACGCCGAGTACAAGATAGCCCAGTCTGGTCTTTTCAAGGACCAGGTGCTCTTCTTCATCGTCCTTCCTCTTGGTCAGAAACTCCACTACTGCCTTGCTGAGCAGCTGAGGAAGTTTCTGCTCTTTGGTGATGAGTTCTACGACCTCATGCTCCTTGAGATGAGGTGATACCAAAACCTTTGCCATGATAAACCCTCCTGTTTGATATAGATTTTGGGGCTAATAATATGAGCATTCACTCATATATTATAATAATACCACATTTTTACATAATTTTCAAGTTATGTAATCTCTATGTCCTAAATTTCATTTAAACTTGTTAATTTTATAGTATCTAATATAATCAATTTAAGATATAAATGGCTAAGTTTAAATATGCTGCAAATATTAGCCATAACAAATATGGTATTTGTAATAATCCTGCTACTTTATTTCTACATTCGAATCTTATTATCATTGCAATAACACATAAAATCAAAAGTAATATCCAGAAAAATGAAAATAATTTCCAGTCAAAAACAAAGAAAAATATACTCCACAAAGCATTTATTCCTAATTGTAAGTAGTAAATTAAATCCACATTTTCGTCTGCTAATCCTGCATTTTTTAGTATTCCATATGATATTCCCATCAATATGTAAAGTATTGTCCATACTATTGGAAAAATGATTGCAGGTGGTGCTAAAAATGGTTTTATCAAAGTATCATAATCTATAAACTTTGATATTATAATTCCAACTATTCCTCCTATAATTACTGGGATTAATATAGATTTTATATATACTTTTATTTTATTCATATACATTCCCCCCTAAACTAATTTTATTAAATTTATTTATAATTATTATTTAAATTTAATATTTTTTCTATTTTTGGTGCATAATACTAACAAATCAGTTTGGTAAATTTTTACCAAGAATGGAGGAATTATGGAAGAAAACAAAAATTTAAATATTTTAGATGAGGTAAATAAGGGTGCTACCATGGGTATGGATGCAATTTCTTATGTGTCTGAAAAAGCATCTGACAGTGATTTTAAAAATGTACTTGACACAGAATATAACAAGTATAAAAAGATATCCCAAAGAGTAAATGATTTATATTCACATTATAGTGATAAAGATCCTCATGAAACAAATGCAATGAATAAAATGATGACTTGGTATGGCATTCAAATGAAAACTATGACAGATGACACTACATCAAAATTGTCAGAACTTTTAATGCAAGGAACAAACATGGGAATAATCGAAGGAAGAAGACTATTGAACGAACATCACAATATAGACTCTGATGTTGAAAATATTTTGAATGACTTTGTTGTAATGCAAGAAGATAGCGTTGAAACCTTAAAGAAATATCTATAATATTAATAAAATTTTAATTTTTTCTTAAAAGTATATTAATAAATTTATTGTACAATAAATTTATATCTTTAAGGAGGATTTAAATGAGAAAAAGAAAAAAGCATAAATTGAATAAAAAAAAGTTATTATTATCAGTATCAATACTTGCAATTTTACCATTAGCATCAATAAAATTGAGTAAACTTGCTATTGAGGCATATTCTTCTCGGAATTAATTATTCAAATTCTGCAAATATAACCTCTATATCTGAAAATGATGCTAAATATGGAATAATTAAAGAAGATATAAATAAAAATTATGCTGGGAAGCGGACAAGAAAAAGTAAAAGATAAAAATGGATATTTTACGACATTTACAACTACTAATAATAAAACATATATAGAGTACAAGCAAAACTTAGAATCAAGTTGGAAAGATAATGATTATTGGGATGATACTATGGCAACAAGTCGGATGTGGAATTACCGCAATGTCTATTATTTTAAGTGGATATGATAAAAATTATACTCCAGAGGATTTAAGGCAAAAATATTATCCGGTATTAAACGGTGAAAACATATCAAAAGAGCTTAAAAATACATTTGGAATATCTAATACTGATTTTTTCTATGATAGTGTACATCTTTCAAATGACTATATTGAAAAATATTTAAATAGCAACAGGCCTATTCTTATTTGTGTATGGAATAAATATAAAGAAAACCGTTGGACTACTGCTTCACATTATTTAGTATTGCTTGCATCAGATGGAAATGGAAAAGTTTATATTTCTAATCCAAATGGTCTTGAAAATGATAGTAAAAGCTCTGGTTGGTATGATATAAATGAAATTACTCCTTATATTGCAAAAGCTTTATTTATAGAAAGTTACTAAATGTTACATTTTATTAAAATCCAATAAATTGCTAAAAATTTTACCACTTTATTAAATCCCAAATTGTTAATTACAATTTGGGATTTAGTTTATTTTAATAAAATCTGCTAAAAGTTTCTCTTGTTGAGCAAACCTTATCTGCCATGCAAACTATCTTTGCTTCTAATGATTTTGGAAATTTTGTAATTGTAAGTGGCCACATATGTGACTCTATAATTTGCTTTACTTCATCGTTTATATCATAGTACTTTTGAGCATTCATGCTTGCAATTTGTGGATGGTGAAATCCGTGCAATCTTGCATGTTCATTTTTATTATGCCAATCATATAAGAAAAAGTCATGAAACATTGCCCCCACAACTAAGATATCATAGTTTATCTTGCTATTAAATCTTCTTTCACAAAATCTAGCTATCATAAAACTTACATAAGCTACATTTCTTGAATGTATATATAAATTTGTTTTTCCGTGTTGTATGTACTTGCTTAACATTTTTTGTATTTTCACATACTTTTTTATTTGAATTACATACAACATAAATTTTTTCTTTTCGTTAATCATAATATTTCCTTTTTTATTTTTTATAACTTTATTATAGCTCTAAATTTCTAGAAAGTAAATGTAAATATTATATTTTTTTGCATTATTTTTCTAATATTATAGTAACAGGTCCATCATTTAAAAGCTCAACCTTCATATCAGCACCAAAGATTCCACTTTCGATTTTTATATTATATTCACTGCATTTTTCTTTAAAATATTCGTAAAGTTCATTTGCGAAATCTGGCTTTCCAGCATTTGTAAAACTTGGTCTATTTCCTTGTGATGTATCTGCATATAAAGTAAATTGTGATATGATCAATAATTCCCCATTTATATCTTTCACAGATAAATTCATTTTATGATTTTCATCTTTAAATATTCTTAGATTTACTAATTTTTTTGCTAAATAGTCAGCTATTTCTTTATTGTCTGTATGAGTAACTCCTAGTAATACTAAAAGTCCTTCATTTATCTCTCCTACTGTTTTTCCTTCTACTTTTACACTTGCATTTTTTACTCTTTGTACGACAAGTTTCATTTATTGCTCCTTTACTGTTTTTTCTTTTTTCTTAGCTTTAGGTTTAACTTTTTCTCTTATGAATAAATTAACACTTCTTTTTAAGTTTTTTGTACGCTTAATTTGTGTTTTTTTATATTCTTTAAGTTGTTCTTCAATTTCTTTCATATTATTTTTAATTGTAAATATAAAAGAATATTTTTGTTTTGTCTTTGTTGCTTGGTCAAATATGCTTGTTTTCAATTCTTCATATTTTACTATAAGGTCTTTTTCTTTAGCAAATTTTCTTATTTTTACTATTAATTGTGTGCTATATACAGTATCTATTACAATTATGCCAAAGAAAAATCCTATTACAAATGAAAATGCCAAATTATCTTCTAACCAGTGTAATGAATCTACAATATATGGATTTACTAAATAATAATATATTGCACCTAATACTCCCCATAGTAGCATATATAATGGGCATATAAGTCCATCTATATTTCCCCATTCATTTGAATAATCCCAAAGTTTTACTCCCATTCCTTTTATAAAAATTAAACCTGCTATGTATTCAATTGCAGTTACTGAGAGCATCATAATTATAACTAATAGTATTCCATTTATCTGTATTTGTGAAAGTAAATAAAATACACATAATCCAAAGCCATATAATGGTAGATATGGTCCAACTAAGAATCCTGGATTTATCCATTTTCCATTTGATATAATCCTTCTATAAAATAGTTCTAAAATCCACCCTCCAACGCTTCCTATAAAAAATAGAAAAGCTAGTATAAGAAACACATTCATTTCTTTCTCCTCTTTTATTTTTAATTTTAACATATATTATTTTAGCATATTATTAAAAAAAATAAAAGTATTTATTGAAATATTTGACATAACATAGTATAATATATATACTGCTTAAGGATTTCCTTAGCAGTTGCAGAGTAAGAAGATGCAGCATTGTATATAAGGAGGTTTTATGGCAAACAAAATTACTCTGAAGATAAATTTCAGCAAACGGTCCGAGGAAAGGGGTAATATCACACGCAAAGAGTATGTGCTTTACTACCTCTCCAAAGCCAGAATGCTTGTCCTTTCTGATGAGCCTTGTGAATGCCTTATCGAAGGGTTCTTCTATCCTTGTGATGTCAAAGCAATAAAGCACTTCGTACAAGAGAACCCTGACATAGCTGTCGAGCATTCGTCTCTGATAGCTAAAGGTGGTCATTGTACCATCTCGATCGTAAAATCAAACAAGTGATTAAGTCTTAATTCCAAGGAAAGACTTATCACTAGCTGCATTTTCTGCTCATTTAGGTTTCTGTGAAACCTAAAACAAAAGGCCATACAGTCAAGATGAATTTTTCAAATTGACTGTATGGTTCTTTTTATGTTATTTTGATAATTTGTATGATTTTAGGTTAGTGTCATGTGTTGCCGAAACATTTGACCTAAGGCAGACAACTGGTCGGAGTGCAAATGCTTCTGACTCACCGAAATAGTAAGACCAGGTAACAACTCCCGAGTCAGAAACAGCACACATTCGGTACTGATTGAGATAATAGTCATGAAATGCTGAAGGAGACGCCAAAAAGTACTTGCGTATATCTAGATTTTCTGATTTCACATGTGGAAAATATAGTGAATACGAGGTCTTTAGCTCATCTAGTTGTTCTTCATTAGGCCAATTGTCACCAGTCGGAATAAAGGTTGGGTTATCAGACTCCGATGAAGAAGGGGACGAAAATTGATATCCAAAATTACTGGTGAAAATCTCCATCTTTTTAAATATGCTTGATGAAGATAAAGCGGCATTCCAACTCGCACACCACATTTCTAGGGTAGGTTCACCTACAGCGTACATTCCATATGTTGAGCCAACATCTATAAAACTTCTCCAATAACTATTTTCCAGGAATATCGCCGCACACTCAGAATTAGGATAAGAACTATGACTGAGCAAGCTGTATTTAGTTGCCATAAATAATTTTAACATGGCATCATCGTAAGAACACTTTATATATCGCATATCAGACCAATAATTTCCATAGGTTGATTTTGGACTTAATTTTGCTAGACTTTGTGCATCTTGTAATTCTTTATTTGTATTCGGTACATAATCATCTGCTATGATAAACACTCTTCCATCTTCATTTTTGTAAAATATTTTCCAATCATCGTAATTTCCATTTCCATCTAAATCTATCGGATAATCCACCGCCTCTCCATAATTGCTTGCAGAAACCATATCTCCTATTCCTAGTTTTTTCGTTACCTGTATAATTGCTTCTTTGCTTTTATTTTCTGCTCCATCTATACTTGTTGCTGTTATTGTGTATTGTCCTTCATTTGTTAGTGTTACATTTTCAATTAAATCTGTGCCATCTATTTTTCCTTGTGGTTCTAGACTTCCAGTTGGTCCTAATATGTTATATATTGTTTCTTTTACTCCTGTCGCTACATCTCCTGTATCTTGTCCTGGTGTTATTGTTACTTGTATGGCTGATGCATATGATGATTGGTTTTGATTATCTCCATCTGTATCTGCTACTGTTATTATTGGTGCACTTGGTGGTATTGTATCTACAGTTACTGGGCTTGCTGATACTGGTTGTGATTCATTTCCTGCTTTGTCTATTGCCTTTACTTGTATTGTATATATACCATCTGTTTGACTTGAAAATGTATATTCCTTAGTTACTGTGTCTCCTTCATTTGTACTTGCTTCAACGTCTAACCAATTGCCACCATCTATCTTAACTTGTATCTTTGCTATTCCACTTTGTTCTTCTGGTTTTTCTGGTGTTTCATCTCCATCTTGTGCCGTTGCTGTTACCTTTATACAATTTCTCTTTCCGTCTGCTCCTTCTTCTGCTGTCGCCATTACACTTGTTGGGTCTTTTGGTGCTACTGTGTCTATTATATTTATTTTCTTTGTTGCTGTTTTTGATGTTTCTCCTATGTTATTTTTTACTCTTGCAATTATTACTCCATTTGCTGTTATATCTATCTTGCTTCCTTTTGTATAGTTTGTCCATCCTGTTTGTGCTTTTGGATCTTTCGTATATTCTACGATTAGTCCTGATAAATCTTCTTCTGATACATCATTTACCGTTATTGTTGCGTGTATTGGTATTTCATGTGTCCATTCTTTTTTGTCTAGTTCTATAATTATACTTCCTTCTTTTATATCTGGTAATGGCTTAAATCCTTCTCCTTCTCCTACTTTTCCTACATTTTTGACATCTTCTTCTGTTACATCAAATACATATCCTTCCTTTGTTACTATCCTTAACTTTTCTTCTCCTTCTCCTGTATCTTCTATTATCTCTGCTGATCTCATACCTTTGAATTGTTCTGATTCTTCTACTTTCTTTTTAAATTCTTCTAGGTATGCTCTACCTTTCAAATCATCAAATATTTGTTTCTCTGATAATACTGCTCCTATTTCTACTAGCCCTTCGCTATATTCTGCTATCCTCATATTTTCTGCTGCCTCTTGTGCCATTTGAAATAACCCATGGTCTCCTATTACTGCTCTTATTCCTATGGCTGCTAGTATTATTAGTATTATTATTGTTATTATTAGTGCTATTAGTGTTATTCCTTTTTCTTTTATTGTGCCTATATTATCTTTTCTCTCTTCTTTTTTACTCATTTCTTTTTTCTCCTTCTTGAGTTTTATTTACTTAATTTGAAGTCATATGCATTTGCATAGTCTAATGCTGTACTTACATTTAATTCTGTACTCTCTCCTGGCTTTAATCCTTCTATATATGCTGGTATTGTTGTTATCTCTTTTCCTGTATTATCTATTAGCGTTATATTGAATACTGCTGTTTGTACTGCACTAGTTGTATTTTTTACTGTTCCTAATAACACTGTGTCATTTTCTCTTTCTGTTAATTGTAAGTCACTTATTTCTAATCCATCTAACATTTTTGTCTTATGTAGCTGTTCACTTGTGTTTAATTTTGTTTCATCATCTAAGACATCTACAAATTCTTCTACTGGTGTATTTGTTTCATTCCCTCCTGATTGGTTTTCATTTTTTCCTTTGTTTCTTGTTAATAGGGTTATTCCTCCTATTATTAATACTGCGACAATAATTAATATTATTATCATTTTTTTCTCTGAGTCTTTCATTTGTTTTCCTTCCCTTTCTTTTTTATATATAACAAAAGAACACACATTTCTCATACTTTAATAAGTATAAGTCCTGTGCGTCCTTATATTATCTTTTTCTTTTAATATATTATGTGTGTGTGTGTGTGTGTGTGTGTGTGTGTAGAGCCTCTAAGGTTCTAGCCTTTGTCATCTTTCGTTCTCCTTTAAATTTTTATCTTATTTTAATGTATATAATATACACTAAATTTAGTATATATTATCTTTTTACTTTAGTCAATATAAGTTATCACTTTGTAATATATTCTTAATATTTTTGTAATATTTTGTCTTGCAATTTTTATGTTAGTTTCTCTCAAACTTATAGAAATATGGTAATATATCTGGGTAGAAATATTTAACAAGAAGATTTTCTCCATCTGTTGTTCTTACTGTTAGATTTGGATAGAATTTTATCATAACTTCATTTCCCCAGAGCTTATATATAATATTTGATAATGTTTCATTTTTGTTGTACAGATAATCATATTTTTCAATAACCTGTTCTTTATTCTTTACATCTAAATTATTCTCTACTATTACTCTTGTTAAATATGCATCAACTGCAAATGTAGATACGATAAAATCTATAAATAAAAATATAATACAAATCGCAACTAAGGTTTTTAATAATTTAATATTAAATTTACTTTTTATAAAGTCTATAAATTTGTCTATTTTAGGGTTTGCAAATTTTATAAGATACAATGCAAGTAATCCCCAAATAATCGAATATATAAGCGAAATTCTTCCATTAATATTTAAAAACTCATTTGAATAGTCCCACCAACTTGTATTAAATACTTTATCTCCTATTAAGCTTACAGTATATTCAGTAACGCTTCCGTACTAGTACTCCACCTAAAAATAATCTATGTCCTTTATATTTAAATCTATTTAGTGTGCATATCATAAGAACTGCTCCCATTCCATATATTGCAGAAAAAGGGCCATAAAGAAAACTTTGTCTTGATTCAATTACTCCATATAAAATTAGTGCATAAAAGAATTCTATAATAAATCCAATTACACTATATATAATAAAATATGAAAATATTCTCCATATACTTATTCCTGATATTTTCATAGCTTAAACTCTCCTTGGAAAATATTATAACCTAATACAATAAATTTTGCAAATATTATTACCATCATCCTATATTGCCTATTTTACCTCTATATTCATCTTTTTTAGTTCTTCAAATCTTTTAATCTTATTTGTCGTGGTTTTAGCAAATTCATCATTTGTCAAAATTAGATTTTTAACATATTTGTACTTTGGAAATAATTTATTTGTTTCTTTTATTTTATTCCAAATTAAATCTCTTAGCTCATCTTCACTTAAATTTGGATATTTCTCCTCTGCTACTTGCTTATTAATTTTTGCTTTTACTGATAAAACTACATCATCTTTCTTTGGAAGTCCAAATACAAAGCATTCCTCTATTAGATCTATCTTATTGATATGTTCCTCAATTTCCTCTGGGAATATCTTTTTTCCGTTTTTTAAAACAATTATATTCTTCTTTCTTCCAGTTATATATACAAATCCTGCATCATCAATATATCCGTAATCTCCTGTATATAGCCATCCATGTTTTAAGACCTTACTTGTAGCTTTCTCATCTTCATAGTAACCCATCATGATATTTGGTCCTTTTGCAACTATTTCTCCGATTTCGTCTTTATTTTTTCCTTCTATTCTAATTTGTACATTCTTCATTGGAAAACCTATTGATCCATATCTTCTATATTTATAATTCTCAGCACAAAGAACAGGTGCTGCTTCTGTTAATCCATATCCTTGAACAGTCAAAATTCCTAAATCATTAAGTCCTTTTTCTACCTTTTTATCCAAACTTGCTGCTCCACTAATTACAAATCTAAGTCCTCCTAGCTCATCTATTATTTCTTTAAATACTTTTCTTCTAATGTCTATTCCAAATTTCAAAAGTATCTTTGTAAGAACTTTAGCTATTTTTACAAGTTTAGTTTTTCCTTTCTTTTCTATTCCTTCTTCTATCTTTTTATATATAGTTTCAATTAATATTGGAACTCCTACAAAGAATGTTATATGATATTCTTTTAAATTTTGAGCAATATATCTTAATCCATCAGGAAATGTAGTAGTTATTCCTGAACTTAGCATTATTAATTGTCCAGTTGATCCAAATGTATGATGAAATGGCAAAACTGCAAGGTTTACATCAGTGCTTCTAAAGTCTTCAACTAGTTGCATATCTGAAATATTTCTTGCAATATTATACTGAGAAAGCATTACAATTTTTGAAGAACTTGTTGTTCCAGATGTAAATACAAGGCTTGCTAAAGCTTTGCTATTAATCTTGTAATTTATAAATTTTTTATTTCCTTCTTTAATTTCCTTTTCTCCTAGATTAACTATATCTCTTAAGTATCTTGTTTCATCTGTTTTATCCATGCAAATAAGTTCTTGTAAGTTTGATTTATCATTTTTTCTTACTTTTTCTACTATTTCTTTATAATTTTCCTCATAAATTACTGCATCTACTTTACTTCTAATTAATGAGTTTTCTATCTCTATATCTGTTAATCCTTTATCTAGAGGAACAGCTACTATCCCACCAAATAGCATTGCACAATATGATAAAACCCATTCGTATCTATTCTTTGAAAGTATGGCAATTCTTTTATCTTTCAAACCTATAGAGAAAAGTCCTGTTCCAAGATTATTTATTTCTTCTAAAAATTTGGTATATGTAATATCTATATATGTAACATCTTCTCCATTTTTCTTTTTAATTTTAAATGCAATATTATCTGGGTATTTTTTTACAGAATATTCTATGACTTGTTTAATATTATCAAAAACTGGATATTCAAAAAATGTTTCATCTTTCATATTCGTTTATTTCTCCTTCAAATCTAGTATCTAATACTAGATTATCATATATAAAAAATCTTGTCAAGGAATTATAAATATCTTTCAAAAAAATAGTATAATTATCAAATTTTAGGAAATTACTATATTAGATTAAAGTAAAAAGTTAATTACTTTTTAGAATGGAGGTTTTACTATGACAGGTAAAGAATTATTATATGTTGAAGATGCGCTTGGACATGAGTGCTTTATGAAAACTTGCTCTAAGCATACAGCTTCACAACTTCAAGATGCAGCATTATCTCAATATATGACAGAGCTTGAACAAAAACATACAGAATTGTTTAACAAATTTTTAGGATTACTTTAAATAAGAAATGGAGGTTTTTAAATGGAAGATAAAGATTTGATGGAATCTGAATTATTAGTTATCAAAGGAGTATGTGATTTATATCTTCACGGCTCTATTGAATCAACAACAGCAGAAGTTCATACAGCTTTTAAAGATGCATTAAATACATCATTAGACATTCAAAACAAAATTTATAATTTAATGGCTGAAAAAGGTTGGTATAAAACAGATACAGTTGAGCAGCAAAAAATTGATACAGTAAAGCAAAAGTTTGCAAATAAATAGACAAATAGAGTGCCCATATTTTAGGGCACTCTATTTGTCTCACCTTTGCTAAAAAAGTTTTCTGTGTTTAAGTTCATATTCCTCCCAAGGATGTGTAACAGCGGATTTAAAGGTATTTCTTTCTCCGCAGAAACTTGTCTCGTTGGGTGGATATGGTGTGCTTAATACTTCGTACACAGAAGGTGACTTAGGGGTTGACTTTTTTGTTTTTCTTTTTGCTTTACTTCTTTTTGCCATTGGTTAACCCTCCTATATATTTGCCATTGGCAATTTATATATAATTATACCTTGTTTTTTATAATAATGCAAATCATAAGTTTTTATTCCAATTCAAACGCACCAGTATATAACTGATAATATGTTCCTTTCTGTGCAATTAATTCGTCGTGATCTCCTCTTTCAATAATCTTACCGTGGTCTAATACGATTATTGCCTTTGAGTTTCTTACTGTAGAAAGCCTATGAGCTATTACAAATACAGTTCTTCCATCCATTAATTTATCCATTCCATCTTGTACTATTTTTTCTGTTCTAGTATCTATGCTTGATGTTGCCTCATCTAGTATCATAACAGGTGGGTTGTCTAGTGCTGCCCTTGCTATTGAAAGCAATTGTCTTTGTCCTTGTGATAGATTTGCTCCATCTCCTGATAAAAATGTATCATATCCATTTGGAAGTCTCATAATAAAATCATGAGCATTTGCAAGTTTTGCAGCTTCTATAACTTCTTCATCAGTCGCTTTATCATTTCCGTATTTTATATTATCCTTTATAGTACCTGTGAAAAGATTTGTATCTTGAAGTACCATTCCAAGTGAACGTCTTAAATCATCTTTTTTAATTTTATTAATATTTATTCCGTCATATCTTATTTTTCCATCTTCTATGTCATAGAAACGATTTAAAAGATTTGTAATGGTCGTTTTACCAGCACCAGTTGCACCAACAAATGCTATTTTTTGCCCTGGTTTTGCATATAAGCTTATATTATGAAGCACTATTTTATCTGGTTCATATCCAAAATCTACATCAGTTAATTCAATATGTCCCTTAACTTCTACATATTCTAGTCTTCCATCATGATGTGGATGTTTCCAAGCCCATATACCTGTTCTTTTATCTGTTTCTGTCAATACTCCATTTTCATATTTTGCATTTACTAAAGTTACATATCCATTATCTTGTTCTGGTTCTTCGTCCATAAGTTCAAAAATTCTTCTTCCACCTGCTAACGCCATAATTACAGAGTTTAATTGTTGAGAAATTTGTCCTATTGGTCTTGTAAATGTTTTGCTTAGTTGTAAGAAAGATACTATTAATCCTATTGAAATATTTCCAATTCCATTTACAGCAAGTATTCCTCCAACTATTGCAACTAATGAATATTGTAAATTTCCTAATGCAACTAATGTTGGCATCAATATATTTGCAAATTTATTTGCATTATATGCTTGTTCGAAAAGATCGTCATTTATTTTATCAAAATTTTTCTTTGCTCTATCTTCATAACAGAATACTTTTACAACTTTTTGTCCATTAATCATTTCTTCTATATATCCATTAACTTTACCAACTGCTTGTTGTTGTCTTATGAAGTATTTAGAGCTTTTTCCTACTATTTTTTTAGTTATAAATAGCATTATAAACAATGAAACAACTACAGTCATTGTCAAATAAATATTTGAAACAGCCATAGCAATAAATACTACAACTATTGTCATTATAGATGCTAGTAATTGTGGAAAACTCTGTGAAATCATTTGATTTAATGTATCTGCATCGTTTGTATAATGACTCATAATATCTCCATGAGTGTGTGTATCAAAATATTTTATAGGTAATCTTTGCATTTTTTCAAACATATCATCACGAATCTTTTTTAAAGTTCCTTGAGATATTCTAACCATTACTCTGGTATAAATAAAAATTGTAAGTACCCCAAGAATATATAATATAGCCATTACGCCCACTGCTTTAAAGAAAGGTGTTAATACTGGGTTTTCTTGCCCTATTAATGGAGTTATATAATTATCTATTAAATTTTCTAGATATAAAGATGCTGCCGTATTTGCGATAGTATTTACAATAATACAAATTACAACGATTACCAAAAAAACTTTATTACTCTTTGTCATATATCCAAAGATTCTTTTTGCAGTTTTTAAATCTAACTTTGGTCTAGGAGCACCTTGTTTGCTATTCTCCATCAGTATTTCCTCCTTTCGTTTGTGATTCATACACATCTTTATATATCTCATTGCTCTCTAAAAGTTCCTTATGTGTTCCAAATCCGTTTATTTCTCCATTATCTAATACTATAATTTTATCTGCATCTTCAACTGAAGATACTCTTTGAGCAATAATAATCTTAGTAGTGTTAGGCAATTCCTCCTTGAAGGCCTTTCTTATTAAACTATCTGTTTTTGTATCAACAGCACTTGTAGAATCATCTAGGATTAATATTTTTGGCTTTTTAAGTAATGCTCTTGCTATACAAAGTCTTTGTTTTTGTCCTCCTGATACATTCGTTCCACCTTGTTCTATATATGTATCATATTGATCTGGAAATTGCATTATAAACTCATCAGCTTGTGCCCTTTTGCAAGCCTCTACTAGTTCTTCATCTGTTGCATTTTCATTTCCCCAACGCAAATTCTCTTTTATAGTTCCAGAGAATAACACATTTTTTTGTAATACCATTGCAACTTGATTTCTTAATGCCTTTATATCATAATCTCTTACATCAATTCCTCCAACTTTAACTTGACCTTCTGTTACATCATATAATCTTGGAATTAATTGTACAAGTGTCGTTTTAGCACTTCCTGTTCCACCTATTATTCCTATTGTTTCTCCTGTTTTTATACTTAAGTTTACATTTTTTAAACATAATTTATTTTTATCTTTTACATAACTAAAGCTTACATTTTCAAATGCAATATCTCCGTTTTTCACTTCATATATTGGGTTATCATTGTCTTTTAAATCACTTTCTTCATCTAGGATTTCTACTATTCTTTCTGCTGATGCTCTTGATATCATAATCATAACAAGCACCATTGAAAGCATCATAAGAGACATAAGCATTTGCATAGCATAAGAAATCATACTTGTTAATTCGCCAGTTGTCAAAGATGTATTTATTATTAATTGTCCTCCGATTAAAGAGATTAAAACTATAACTACATCAACAGTAAATTGCATTAATGGGCTATTTAAAGCTACTAATTTTTCCGCCTTTGAAAAATTAATAAAAATTCTATTAGAAGTTTCATTGAATTTCTTTATTTCTTTGTCCTCTGTTACATAAGATTTTACAACTCTTATTCCTCTTACATTTTCCTCTACTCTCTCATTTAAGTCATCATATATCTTGAAAGTTTTTTCAAATAATGGATGAGCCTTTGTTGCAATTATATATAAACCAACTGCTAAAAATGGTGTCATTAATAAAAATATTAATGATATTTTTGCACTTACAGTAAATGCCATTATTAATGAAAATACTAGAAGTAATGGGCTTTTTATTGCAGTTCTTATAATCATTTGAAAAGCCATTTGTACATTCATTACATCAGTTGTATGTCTTGTAACAATACTTGCTGTTGAAAATTTGTCTATATTTGAGAAAGAAAAGTTTTGTACATTATAATAAATGCTCTTTCTTAAATTTTTTCCAAATCCTGCTGATGCTTTTGATGCAATTCTTCCTGATACAATTCCAAATACCAATGACGCGATTGATGCAATTGCTAAAAATGCTCCTATCTTGTAAATTTCACCGATATCTCCCTTGTCTATACCATTATCAATTAAGTATGCCATTAAAAATGGAATTAACACTTCCATAATTGTTTCTAATGCTACAAAAATTGGTGCTAATATCGCATCTTTTTTATATTCATTTAATGGTTTTAATAACTTTTTTATCACTTTTTAACCTCCTTACGTATCCCCTTAAAAACAATAAAAAAACTAGATAAGAAGATAAGAAGTTTCCCCCCATAAATCTTATCTAGCATATAATATAATACTATATGCTATCGGCTTCTTTTGATATTATATAGTATTATATTTGTATTGTCAATATGTGTGATAGGTGTTTTTGCATTTTTCTCTCTTATATTAAGGTAATTCTTTTATTCTAATATAATCTAAATATACAGTTGTATTAGAAGGCGTTGCCATCGTAAATTCTACTCTTCCTGCATAATTTGGATCATCACTGTTTATAGCAAATACTTGGACTCGAGTTATAACCGTAGTATCAGTTTTAGACTGTACTGAACAGCTATGTTCTTTTGCACTAGGATAAGTTGTATAAGCTCTAAAGGTACAGTTTGATAAATTTTCTCCAACATAAGTTATTTCATAATTTCCAATTGGTATTTCCCAATATGGTCCGTAAACAGAAGCAGTATGTAGTGTTAATCTTCCTGTGTTTTTATCATATTCACATGGAACTCTGGTACTACCTTGAGGTTCTAAATGATTAATTCCATTTAAAGCAGTTATTTTAGAATCTATTAGTAAATTTTTTACCTCTATGGTTTTACATGCTTCATTTCCAGCCATATCTTTTGCATAAACTGTATAAATATATGAAGGTGGCATACCGCTTTTTGTTTCACTATCTGCCGTTTTGGCTGTAAAACTATTTTCTAGATTTATACCATTTTGGCTGAAATATTGTGTGTTTTGCTCTCTATTTGCATATTTTTTCATACTTACTCCAGAAATTGTATCTGAAATATCAACATTTATAAGCTTAGTATATTCTCTAGCTTCTGTATTAGCTTGTGTAAGATTAATTGTAGGTAGTTCTGTATCTTTATTAATTATCTGTGTGATTGGTTCTGATTCATTTCCTGCTTTATCTATTGTATATGCTGTTATTGTGCTTGATCCGTCTTGTGTTATTTCAATTGGTATTGTTATTGTTCCAGAATCAGTGGTTGTTTCGTTAATTGATTGGCTTCCAGTTACAACATATTTTATTTTATCTGCTCCTGAATCATTGTCTTGTCCTGCAGTTATAGTAGCTGTTACATTTGATTTATAATAATTATTATCTCCTAGTGTTCCTTGCAATGCTATACTTGGTTTGTCTGGATCTATTTTATCTATATTTGTTATTGTTTCTGTTGCTGTGTATTTTGATTTATCTCCTATACTATTTTTTAGTCTTGCTATTATTGTTCCATTTGTTGTCATTTCTGGTTTATTATTTTCGTCATATTCTTGCCATCCAGTCTTTCCTGTTTCATCTGTTGTATATTCTATTATTAGTCCTTTTAGTTTTTCTTTCATGTTTTCATTTATTTTTATACTTATTATTACTTTGTCATTTGTCCAGTATGTTGGCTCTGCATCTATTTCTATACTTCCGTCTAATATATCTGGTAATGGTTCTAGTCCTTTTTCTCCTGTCTTTCCTAAATATGTTACTTCTTCTTCTGTTACATCAAATACATATCCTTCTTGTGTTACTATTCTTAGTTTTTCTTCTTTTCCGTCTTCTCCTTCTATTATTTCTGCTGATCTCTTGTTTTTGAATTGTTCTGATTCTTCTACTTTCTCTTGGAACTTTTCTAGATATTCTCTTCCTTCTATATCATCAAATACTTGTTTTTCTGCTAATACTGCTCCTATTTCTACTAGCTCTTCTCTATATCCTTCTATCCTTGTCTTCTCTGCTGCTTCTTGTGCCATTTGAAATAATCCATGGTCTCCTATTACTGATCTTATTCCTATGGCTGCTAGTATTATTAGTATTATTATTGTTATTATTAGTGCTATTAGTGTTATTCCTCTTTCCTTTTTACTCATCTCTTTTTTCTCCTCGTATAATATGTTTATAAGGTTTATTTAATATAGATTTTATAAACATATCCTTTCTTTTATATTTTTTTAAA
>CANQPK010000008.1 GCA_947625685.1 uncultured Clostridia bacterium
TTTAAAAAAATATAAAAGAAAGGATATGTTTATAAAATCTATATTAAATAAACCTTATAAACATATTATACGAGGAGTAATTAAATATGGAAGAGGACCTTTATAACATAGGAATAGAAAGAGAAGGTTTGAGATGTGATAAGGAAGGAAAACTATCACAAAAATTACATCCAGAGGCTTTTGCAGATAGAATGAAGAACGATTTTATTACGACAGACTGGGGAGAGGCACAAATGGAGCTTAGAACTCCAGCATGTAAAGATACAGAAGAATGTTATGAAAAATTAAATGAGATTACTAATGTTGTTTTATGCGAATTAAATAATAGAGATGAACTAATTTGGCCATATAGTATGCAATGTATATTACCAGATGAAGATGATTTTCCATGGGGAGATTATGGAGAATTTGAAGACGAACACGAATACGAAATGTATTTATATAAAAAATATGGATATAAAATGCACTGCATGTCAGGAATACATGTGAATTTTAATTTTACAGATATTCTTTTTGACAGAATTAAAAAATTATATAATGGTATACCAGAAAAGCTAGATGATGCGTACTTTAAAATCATGAGAGTTTTCATGAAAAAAGCATGGATATTGATGTATTTCTTTGGAGCAACACCATTGAAATTAGATGACGACACAATGAGTAAATTATCTTTAAGGAATACAGAGAATGCAGGATTTACGAATAGAAGCAAATTAGAGATAGATTTGTCAAGTAAAGAAAATTATATAAAATCTATAAGACAATCAATTGAAGAAAAATATATAAAGACAGCTAAAGAAGTTTATGTACCAATTAGAGCTAAGTCTAAACATAAAAATCATACACTAAAAGAACTTGAGGCAGGGACAATAAATCATATAGAAGTAAGGGTTTGTGATATAAACCCTCTTGATAAATGCGGTATAAGCAAAGAGCAAATGGATATAACAATAATGTTCTTGATAAAATGTCTTTTAGAAAACGAAAATGAAGTACAAGAGCATTATTATAAACAAGTTGCAAGAGACGGATTAGATGAAGGAGAACAAAAAGAACTTATTGAGGAATTAAAAGCATATAAAGAAATAAATAATCAATTGGGATTAGACTTTGAAGAAACAATTAATAAATATTTAAAAAATGCAACTACTGGTGGAAACACTTTGGCTGATGATGTAATAGAAATAGCAAAAAAAGAAGGATTATTAAAGGGAATATTGGGACTAGCTAATAAGTATAGCAAGGAAGCAGAAGAAATGAGATACAAAATAACAGGACATCCTGGGCTAGAACCATCAACACAGATTGTAATAAAGGATGCTATCTCAAGAGGAATAAATTATAGAATAATAGATGAAAAGAAGAGTTTTGTAGAATTTGACAACGGAAAAATAAGAGAATGTATAATTCAGGCATCTAAGACTTCTAAAGATTCATACATTTATCCTTTTATTACAGATGATAAAATGTATGCTAAAAAAATAATGATAGAAAATGGAATAGATACTCCAAAGTGTATATGCCTAAATGATAAAATGAGCCAAGAAAAAATAAACAGAATCATAAAAAGCTTAGTTGGTCAAAAATTAGTTGTTAAACCTAAAAGTACAAATTATGGTGACGGAATAACAATACTTGATAATCCAGTTACTGAGGAGCAATTAATGACTGCAGTAAAATATGCATTTACTTTTGATACAGATGTGTTAATAGAAGAGTTTGTTAAGGGAAATGAATATAGATTTTTAGTAATAGACGGTAAATGTATACATGTATCATGGAGAAGACGTACAAGCGTTGTTGGAGATGGAGTATCTACAATTAAAGAATTGATAGATGAAAAAGTTAAAAGTCCAGCTTTTGTTAGATTTAATAGAAAAATAGTTGTAAACCAACTTATGCTAGACTATCTTGCAGAACAAGGATACTCATTAGAGTATGTGCCTGCAAAAGATGAAAGAATATTCCTTCATAAAATTTCAAATGTAAGTAAAGGCGGAGAAGGTGTTGGAGTATTTGAAGAAATGCCAGATTATTTCAAAAAGATAGCAGAAAAATTGGTAAAAGCATTTAATGCAAAAATATGTGGAGTAGACATTATAATAGATGATTTAAATTCAAAAGAATATAAAGTTATTGAATTAAATGATAATCCTGGAATTCTTTCAAATGAATATCCAGTAGAAGGAAAAGGCGTAAAAGCTGGAATAGAAATACTTAAATTACTTAAATTAATAGAGGATTAATTATAATGTTTTAAAAAGTAAGTGATTATTTACAAGCACTTACTTTTTTGTTATACTTTAGGTAATATAATTAAGCTAATTTTTTTGAATTAATATAAGGAAGCGGATAAAAATGAAAAAGATATTAATAGTAGAAGATGATGATACTATTCATAAACTAATTAAAGAATTACTTGAAAAAGAGCATTACATTACAAAAAATGCTTATTCGGGAACAGAAGCTCTAACAATAATAGAAAACGAAGATTTAGATTTAATACTTTTAGATTTAATGCTACCTGGAATAAATGGAGAAGAAATATTAAAGAGAGTGAATAAAACTATACCAATAATAGTTATTAGTGCAAAAATTTCTTCTGAAGATAAGGTAAAAGTATTACTTGATGGCGCAAATGATTATATTACAAAACCTTTTGATAAAGAGGAGCTTCTTGCTAGGATACAAGTACAATTAAGGATTAATAGTAGTCAAAATAGAAATTTAAAATATAAAGATATGGAATTATTAGAAGATAATAGAACTATTGCAATTCAGAATAATAAAATTTCATTAACAAGAACAGAATATACAATAATGAGAGAATTATTACTTAATCCAAATAAAGTGGTTACGAAAACAAGATTATTAGAACTTATAAGTCTAGATATGGAAAATTTTGATGAAAGTTCTTTAAAAGTACATATAAGTAATATAAGAAAAAAGATTAGAAAGATTACACAAGTTGAATATATTGAGGCAGTTTGGGGAATAGGCTTTAAAATAAAAGAATAAAAAATCTTTACTAAAACTTTACTTTTTCTTAACTACTTTCTTAACTATTTCATGTTACAATGAAATAGAAAGGAGAAGAGATTATGGAATATGTATTAGAAACAAATAATCTTGAAAAAAGATATGGAAAATTTAAAGCAATTTCTAATTTAAATATGCATATTGAAAAAGGCTCAATATATGGACTAATTGGTAAAAATGGAGCTGGAAAAACTACTCTAATTAGAGTGATTTGTGGCTTACAAAATGCTAGTAAGGGTACTTATTCGATTTATGGAATAAAAAATACTAGCAATCAAATTTGTAATGTTAGAAAAAGAATAGGAGCAATTATAGAAACACCATCAATTTGTATGGATATGACAGCAGAAGATAATTTAAAAGAACAGTATAAAATAATAGGTATGCCAGGTTTTGATAACTTAGATGAAATTCTAAAACTTGTAGGATTAAATGATGTAGGAAAAAAGAAGGCAAAAAAATTCTCTTTAGGAATGAAACAAAGGCTAGGAATTGCAATAGCTTTAGCTCGGAAATCCAGATTTCCTTATGCTAGACGAACCAATAAATGGTCTAGACCCTGAAGGAATTATAGATATAAGAGAGCTTATATTAAAGCTAAATAAAGAAAAAGGAATTACATTTTTAATATCAAGCCATTATTTAGATGAACTTTCAAAAATTGCGACATGTTATGGATTTATTAATGATCACAGAATAGTAAAAGAAATAAGCAGAGAAGAACTTGAACATGATTTTAGAAAAAGAATAGAAATTAAGGTAGATAATCAAAAAGAATGTATAAAATATTTAGAAGAGAAAAAATTATCATATAAAATTATTTCTGATGAGCAGATTGATATATATGAAAAAGTGAATGTATCAGAACTTGTTACTACACTCTCGAAAAGAAATTGTATTGTTAATGATTTTAAAGAGAAGGAAGAGTCATTAGAGAGCTATTACTTAAATTTGATAGGAGGTAGTAACAATGTATAAATTATTAAAAGCAGATTTTTTTAGATTAAAAAAAGATAGTATTTTTTGGTTATTTATATGTTCAGGAGTAATAGGTGGAGCATATGCTTTGTTTCATACTTTTCGTGCACAAGAATATGGAGATATAGCATTAGATGGTGCAATAAATGGATTTATAATGTTTATAGGACTTTTTATTGCAATTTTTGTTAGTATATTTGTTGGAAAAGAATATTCAGATGGAATTATTAGAAATAAAATAATTGTTGGACACAGTAAAATAAGTATATATTTATCTAAACTTATAACAAGTATTTTTGCATCTATATTGTGTGAGCTAATTTATATAATAATAGTATTTGTATTTGGAACACTTTTATCTGGAAAATTGCAAATGCCTTCAGAAGAGTTTGCAATGTGCATGTTAAATACATTTTTAATAATTATTGCATATTGCTCTATATATAATTTTGTAGCAATGATATGTTCAGAAATTACAGTTTCTACAATTATATGTATGGGAATATTTATTGCAATGTTTGTCGCAGATACAGCTGTAGGTTATATCGCTAATGCTAGTAAATATATAACAAATTCATATTGGGAGAATGATGTTCAATATATTATTAGCCAAGAGCCTGATCCAAATTATCCAGGAGATGAAAAAGTTAAACTTGCACAAACAGTACTCCTTCTAATGCCAGAAGGACAAGCTAGCCATATATCAAATACTAACTATTTGTATAAAATGCCAATTTATTCTATTGCTGAAATTTTAGTATTTAACATTGCAGGAATATATTTATTTTCAAAAAAAGAATTAAAGTAAAGGGGATACAAAGTGAATATTAGTCTACTAATAATTGTGATAATATTATTATGTATTTGCATAATGCTTATAGTAAAGATATATTTTTTAAAGAAAACAATAAAAGAAATTGACAATTCTTTTGATTATATATTGAAATCAGATACTAATAACATAATATCAGTAACTTCGGAAGACGCTGATTTAAAACAATTAGCAAATACTTTAAATAATGAACTTAAAGATTTACGAGGCAAGCAATTACAGTATGAAAATGGAAATCAAGAGCTAAAAAGACTTATAACTGATATTTCACATGACCTCAGAACCCCACTTACAGCGATTAATGGATATATTGAGTTATTAGGGGAAGAACAATTAAACGAAAAGCAAAAAGAATATGTAAAAATAATAGATAATAAAACAAATGAATTAACATCACTTACAGAACAATTGAGAGATTTATCAGTAGGAATGGATCTAGAAAGGAAATATAAAAAAGAAACTTGCTGTATAAATGATCTTTTGGAAGAAACGATAGCAAGTTATTATAATTCATTCAAAGAAAAAAATATAGTTCCAAATATCAATATATGTGAAAAGAAGATATATAAAAATATTGATAAAGATATGATAATTAGAGTTTTTGAAAATCTTATCTCTAATATTATCAAATATAGTGATAGTAATTGTAATATTATATTGCAAGATGATGGCAAAATATATTTTATAAATAAGGCAAGTAAATTAGATGTAACAACTGTAAGAAAAATTTTTGATAGATATTATACTGTTGAAAATATGAAAAAATATTCTGGTTTAGGACTTTCAATTGCGAAGCAATTAGTTGAAATGAACGGAGGAACAATTACTGCTAAATATATTAAAGGCGAGTTATATATTGAAATAGTATTGTGATTAAATAGTAGTTAATTAGTAAAAATAATGTAAATTTTTATTTCTTTGTAACGAAATTGATAAAAAATGACACTATACTTATAGAAGGGTAAAATAATGGAAGATATTGAAGAAATTTACAAGAAATATGCTAACTTAATAAAAAACTACATCTTTTTTATTACAAAAGATAAAGATTTATCTGAGGAGATTATGCAAGAAACATTTATTGTAGCTATTAATGGGATAAATAAATTTCGAGGAGACTGTGAAATCTCTGTATGGCTTCGATCAATTGCAAAGAAAATCTTATACAAAAGACTAAAAAAAGATAATTCAAGTAAAACTATATCTATTCATGAATTAGAACTTGGAGATAGAAAACAAGTAGAAGATGAGTACATAAAAAACAATAGCAAATTAAAATTATATGAAGCCCTTCAAAATTTAGATGCTAATACTAGAGAAGTAATGTATTTAAGACTTACAGGAGAATTAACTTTTAAGGAGATTGGAAAAATATTGAACAAAAGCGAAAATTGGGTAAGAGTTACATTCTTTAGAGGAAAGCAGAAACTAAATAAGGAGGATATTATATGAAACAAATTGATTGTGATGTGATTCAAGATTTATTACCAAGCTATGTAGATAAAGTGTCAAGTGATGCAACGAATAAGCTAATTGAAGAACATTTACAAACTTGCCAAAAGTGTAGTATAGCACTAAACAATATGAATAAAAAAATAGATACTGAAATTGTTGAAAATCAAGATGAACAAATTGATTATTTAAAAAGATATAGGAAGAATAAAATAAAAACTATTATTTTTGTTATTGCATTGACATTAGACATTGTACTTGCTATTTTTATAGCATCAATTACAGCATTAGATGCAGAATTATTTGTAGATGTAAATGATGTTAATGTTGAATATATGTTTACACATAAAGATAATGAAACAGAACAACTAGAAGTCTATTTATATTCTGAAAAATATAAAAAACATCTTCTTGAAGGAGATAAATATGAAGTAGTTGACGATGCAGGAAATAAGAAAATATATCTAAAAATATCAGTGAAAGCATTAGCTATTGATAATGGAATGGGATACATGAGTGGAAGAAATGAATATTTTAAATTAGATGACAATGTTAAGGAAATTTATATAGAAGACAAAAAAGGAAACCTAAAAGAAATTTGGAATAAAGATATGAAAGTAATGTCAGCAGACGAGTGGAAACATTGGTACATCGATAGTTATGCACCACAAGAAATAGTAAAAGAATATAGATTGAGATATGATTTAGATATAAACAATGTTAGGTGGTATTATACTTTCCTTTGGAGACATTTATATGAACCAGGTAAATAAAATTTATATAAAAATATGAAAACAGATAGTTATATTTTATAATTATCTGTTTTTAAGTTATTTGATTTAATATTAAAACAATAAGAAATTAGCGGAAAGTTTACTAAATAAATAGACAAAAAGTGGTTCATATTATATAATATATATTATGAAAATATGAAGTAAGAAATTGATTTAAAGGGACATTTTATTGAAATTTAAAATAGATAGGAGAAGATTCTATGTGGCTTGCAATAAAAAGAGGAAGTATTGTTGTAATAGGATTATTATTACAAATATTATTAACTTTATTTATATATTTAAAATTAGGTGAATACATACAAATCATTCATATTTTGTATGGAATTATTAGCATATTAATAGTATTAGCAATTATAAAAAATAGTAAAAGATTAAGTAGTGACTTGATATGGATTATTGTGATAATGCTATTTCCAATAGTAGGAACACTTTTGTTTATTATATTAAACAAGAATAGAAACAATAGTAAAATTCTAAAAAATATCAATAGAAATATAAATGAAGGACAAAAATATTTGAAGCAGGATGAAAATATAAAACAAGAAATCCAAAATCAAAATCTTGGACAGTTACAATATATAAGCAATTTTGCGGGTTTCCCTATAACAAAAAATAATGAAGTAAAATATTATCCATTAGGAGATGATGTATTTCCTGTAATGCTTGAAGAATTAAAAAAGGCAGAAAAATTTATATTTATGGAATACTTTATTATTAATAAAGGTGAAATGTGGCAAAAGATAGTAGATATTTTGAAAGAAAAAGCAAAACAAGGTGTTGACGTTAGAGTAATGTATGATGATATGGGTTCTGTTGCATTGCTACCAACAAGCTTTCCAAAAGAACTTGAAAAAGATGGAATTAAGTGTGTATTATTTAACAAACTTTCTCCATTCTCAGGTATCATTATGAATCATAGAGACCATAGAAAAATGACAATTATAGACGGACATACAGTTTTTTCAGGAGGTATAAATATATCAGATGAATATATAAATGTAAATAGTCCACATGGTCATTGGAAAGATAATGGCATTATGATTAAAGGTGAAGCAGTTTGGAATTTCACAGTAATGTTTTTAGAGATATGGAATGCTTTTAGAAATGAGGATAAAGATTACACAAAATATAAATATGAATTTAAAGAGCAATATAAAGAAAATGGATTTATTGTACCTTATGGAGAAAGTCCATTAGATGACGAAATTATAGGAGAGGATATCTATTTAAATATTATAAATCAAGCAAAAAGATATGTTTACATCTATACACCATATTTAATAATTGATACAGATGTAATAAATAGTTTAATTTTAGCAGCAAGGAGAGGCGTAGATGTTAGAATTATAGTTCCTGGAGTTCCAGATAAAAAATTTGTTTATGATGTAACACAATCATATTTCCATACATTAATCCAAGGTGGAGTTAAAATATATACATATACACCAGGATTTGTACATAGCAAAGTATTTATCTCAGATGATGAAGTTGCAACTGTCGGAACAATTAATATGGATTATAGAAGCTTGTATTTACATTTTGAATGTGGAATTTACATGAAAGATACAAATGTAATAGAAGATATAAAGCAGGATATAAATAATTCAATAAAGGTATCACACAAAGAAACTCTTGAAGAAACCAAATATGGTATTATAAAAAGCACATGGCAAGCAATTTTAAGAATATTTGCACCGCTTATGTAATGAATAGTAACAAAATATATTAAGGAGGAATAAAAGTATGTGTACAGCGGTAACTTATAAAACAACTGATCATTATTTTGGGAGAAATTTAGATCTAGAATATTCATACAAAGAAACAGTCACTATAACTCCTAGAAATTATGAATTTAAATTTAGAAAAGTTGATAGTATAAAAAATCATTATGCAATTATAGGAATGGCTTATGTTGCAGGGAATTTTCCACTTTATTATGATGCTATAAATGAAAAAGGATTAGGAATGGCTGGACTAAATTTTCCAGGCAATGCTGATTATAAAGAAATAGAAGTTGGAAAAAGAAATATCGCACCTTTTGAATTTATACCATACATTTTATCACAATGTTCAAATATCGAAGAAACGAAGAAATTGTTAAAAGAAATAAATATTGTACAAATAAATTTTAGTGATGAATTACCAGCCTCACCATTGCATTGGATAATTGCAGACAAAGAGAGCTCTATAACTGTTGAAAGTGTTAAAGATGGATTAAAGGTATATGATAATCCAGTTGGTATTCTTACTAATAATCCAACTTTTGATATTCACCTATTTAATTTAAATAATTATATGAGTTTATCAACTGAAAAGCCAATAAATAATTTTTCAAAGGAGTTGAATTTAGAAACATATAGCAGAGGAATGGGAGCAATGGGCTTGCCAGGAGATTTATCATCTGCTTCTAGATTTGTAAAAGCAACATTTACTAAAATGAATTCGAAATCTGGAAATTCAGAATCAGAAAGCATAAGTCAATTTTTCCATATATTAGAATCTGTATACCAACAGAGAGGATGCGTTCATATGGGAGAAGATAAATATGAAATAACTATTTATAGCTCTTGTTGTAATTTAGATAAAGGAATATATTATTATACAACTTATGAAAATAATCAAATAAGTGGAATAGATATGAATAAGGAAAATCTAGATAGTAGTGACTTAATAAATTATAATTTAATTAAAGGACAGCAAATATTGATGCAAAACTAGGATAATGACAATAAGGAGATTAAAAATTACAATAAAAATAGCCTTACATTTTTGTAAGGTTATTTTTTTGACTTTTATGATATAATGAAATTGGAGGTAGTTATCTATGCAGAAAATATTAATTGTGGAAGATGATGAAAAATTAAGAGATGAATTAGAAATATTTTTTAGCAATAATGGATATGAGGCAGAATCTTTGAAAAAATTTGATAATACGATTCAAGATATTATAGATATAAACCCAGATTTAGTATTATTAGATATAAATTTGCCGGAAGCGGATGGAGAATATGTATGCAAAGAAGTTAGAAAACAGTCAAATATGCCAATTATCATAATAACTAGTAGAGATAATGAAGTTGATGAATTATTAAGTATAAATTATGGAGCAGATCACTATATAACTAAACCTTTTAACATTCAAATATTACTTGCTAAAACAAATTCTCTACTCAGAAGAAGTAATATGGGAAATGTACAAGATAAAATAAATGCAAAAGATTTTATTATCAATTTATCAAATAGTACTGTGGTAAAGGGAGAAAAAACAATTGAATTAACTAGAAATGAACTTAAAATATTGAAGTATTTAACTGAAAATAGAAATAAAATTGTTGCAAGAGAAGAGATTATGGACTATTTGTGGGAAAGTGACAGTTTCATAGATGATAATACTTTGACAGTAAATATAACAAGATTAAGAAATAAACTAGAAGAATTAAACTTAAAAGAATTATTAGAGACTAAACGAGGACAAGGCTATATATTAAAGTTCGAAAAATAATCAGTATATTGCGTCGTTGTTCTGCGGACAAATAATCCTCAATGTACACCAGTACACCTCCGGTTATTTGCCTTGAACGCCTAGCACTATGCTAATTCTTTTTCAAACTTAGATTATATTTTGCAAATGGAGATGATTAATAAGTATGAAATTTAGCTTATTTTTAAAAGATAAAGTATTACAGATTTCATTAATTATATTTGGAATTGCAACAATAGAAATATTTTTACTAGCATATCCTTTTGGCAATTTTATAAAAATATATATTCCAATAATAATTATGGGGCTATATTTTATGTCAATCATAATTGAATACCTAGGAAAGAAAAAATATTATAAAAATATTTATAAATTATTAAATGAACTAGAAGAAAAATATTTAATAACAGAAATTATAAAAAAACCTAATTTTATTGAAGGAGATATACTAAAAGAAATACTAGAGCAAGTAGATAAATCGATGCTAGAAAATGTAAATAAATATAAATACTTAACAGAAGATTATAAAGAATATATAGAAATGTGGATTCATGAAATAAAAATACCAATAGCTAACCGGAAAAATGATTATTGAGAATAATAAAACAAAAGCAACCGAAAGTATAGACGAGGAATTAGATAAAATAGAAAACTATGTTGAGCAAGCTTTGTACTATGCCAGGAGCAATACTGTAGATAAAGATTACTATATAAAAAAGAATAGTTTAGAAGAGATGGTAAACGAATGTATAAAAAAGAATAAAAAGGCTTTAATTGGAGAAAAGATATCTATCAATATACACGATATAAATTTATATGTAAATACTGATAGTAAGTGGATAATATTTATTTTAAATCAAGTTATTCAAAATAGTATAAAGTATAGAAAGATGGACAAGCAGTCTGAGATTGAATTCTTTGCAAAGCAGGGAAAAGAAAATGTAGTTTTATATATCAAAGATAATGGAATGGGAATAGAAAAAGGAGAAATAAGTAGAGTTTTTGATAAAGGTTTTACAGGAACAAATGGTAGAAATTTAAATAAGAAATCTACTGGTATAGGACTGTATTTATGTAAAAAATTATGTGATAAATTAGGAATAGGAATTGAAGTAGAATCAGTGCAAAATGAAGGTACAGAACTTAGATTAATATTTCCAAATAGTAGCTATATTTCATTAAATTAAGAAATCTTACAAAATTGTAAGTACTTTGTAAGAATAATCGATGGTAACTTTTTTAAAAACCCATTATAATTTTAGTTAAGGGAGAAGGGAGTTATTAATATGGAAAAAATCTTAGATGTACAAAATATCGGAAAATACTATGGCACGAAATCGAACTTAACAAAAGCAATAAACAACATTAGTTTTAGTGTAAACAAAGGAGAATTTGTAGGAATAATGGGAGCATCAGGTTCTCGGGAAAACTACTCTTTTAAACTGTATATCTACAATAGATAGAGTAACTTGTGGACATATAATTGTTAATAATGAAGATATTACAGGGCTAAAAGGAAACAAATTAAATAAGTTTAGAAGAGAAGAACTAGGCTTTATATTTCAAGATTTTAATTTATTAGATACTCTAACTTGCTATGAAAATATAGCTTTGGCTTTGACAATTCAAAGAGTAAATCCTAAGGAGATTGATAAAAGAGTAAATGAAATAGCAGAAAAATTAGAGATAAAAGATATTTTAAAAAAGTATCCTTATCAAATTTCAGGAGGACAAAAACAAAGAGTTGCTTCTAGTAGAGCCATTGTAACAAACCCAAAGATTGTACTTGCAGACGAGCCTACTCGGAGCATTAGATTCGAAATCATCGAGACAATTATTGGAAAACTTTGAATACTTAAATAAAAACTTAGGAGCAACAATACTTATGGTGACTCATGATGCATTTACAGCATCTTATGCTGGTAGAATACTTTTTATAAAAGATGGAAAAATCTTTAATGAGTTAATCAAAGGCAATGATTCAAGAAAGCAATTTTTTGAAAAAATCATTGAAGTTCAAACACTTCTTGGAGGTGATTTGAACAATGTACTTTGATAGAGAAAAATATGAAGTTAGTTATGATGAAAATAAAAGATCCAAAGGTAGTCTAATATTAAAACTATCACTTAAAAATATGATTAAAAGCATAAAAGATTATGCAATATATTTTTTAACATTAGTATTAGGGGTTGCAATCTTTTATATGTTTAATTCATTAGATAGTCAACAAGCAATGCTTGAGGTATCACATTCTACAAGGGAAATTATAAAACTAATGATAGGTATGCTGGGATTCGTTTCTGTGTTTGTATCAGTAGTACTAGGATTATTAATTGTATATGCTAATAATTTTTTGATAAGTAGAAGAAAAAAAGAATTTGGCATATATATGACACTTGGAATGGGCAAAAGACAAATATCAAAAATTATTTTGTTAGAGACAGTATTTGTAGGAATAATATCACTTGCAGCCGGACTTATAATTGGTGTATTTGCATCACAATTTATGTCTATACTGGTTAGCAAATTATTTGAAGCAGATATGAGTAAATTTCAATTTGTATTTTCAAAAGATAGCTGTATAAAAACTTGTATATATTTTGCAGTAATGTATCTTGCAGTAATGTTCTTTAATACTATAACAGTCTCAAGATATAAACTAATTAATTTGCTAAATGCAGACAAAAAAAATGAAAAAGTAAAAATGAAGAATCCATTTTTAGCAATTTTAGTATTTATATTTGGCATAAGTATTTTGGGTTTTGCATACTGGAAAGTAACAGGAGATATAAGTTCAATAAATACAGCAGAAAAAATATTACCTCCAATTCTTATGGGAATTGTCCGGAACAGTATTAATCTTTTGGTCTTTATCTGGATTTATAATAACTGTTGTTCAAAAAATGAAAAAAATTTATTTAAAAGATACAAATATGTTTGTTTTAAGGCAAATAAATAATAAGATTAATACAACTGTTGCAAGTATGAGTGTTATATGTTTAATGCTATTTATGACAATCAGCGTTTTATCTTCTAGTTTAGCACTTAGAAATACTATGCAAAGAGAATTAGTTGAGATGACACCAGTAGATTTAAATTTATACAAAACTGCTAATTTAAAAGAAAATTATATGAAATACGGAGTAGAAAAAAGAATAACAAATGAAAAACAAAGAGAAGATTCAAAACATCCTATTAAAGAAACCTTGATAAATAACGGTTTAGACATGAATGTATTAAAAGACATTGTCGAAATAGAAGTTTATACAGATAGTAATTTGACTTGGAGAGATTTTTTTGGAGATAGTTTTAATGAAGTTAAAGAGAAATTTCCAGGCTTAGCTTATGGAACAGCAGAGGAAATAGTAAGGATATCAGATTATAATAAAATGGCAAAATTATATGGAATAAATGAATATACCTTAAATGAAGATGAATATATTGTCCTTTGTGATTTTGATAGTCAAACAGAGTTAAGAAATAAAGTATTGTCAAAAGGAAATTATCCTTTAACTATTGCAGGAAAAGAATACAAATCAAAATATAATAAATGCCAAGAAGGATTTATAACAATGTCGACAAACCATACAAACACAGGAATTATATTGGTTCCAGATAGTTGTCCATTAACAGAAGAAATGAAAGAAATGTATTTATTATCAGCAAATTATAATGTGGCAACTGATGAAGAAAAAGAAAAAATAGAAACAATATTTTCAGGTAACGCAGTATCATCAAATCTTATAAAATCACTAAATGATAATGGAATAGAATTAGATGGTTTTACAAAAATCAGCTTAAGGGAAGCAAGTATTGGTATAGCGACAATAGTAGTATTTATAGCAATTTATTTAGGAATAGTATTTTTAATAGCAAGTAGTGCAATTTTAGCATTAAAGCAATTAACAGAAAGTACAGATAATAAACAAAGATATACTATTTTAAGAAAAATTGGTTGTGATGAGAAAATGATAAATAAGTCATTATTTAGTCAGATAGGAATATTTTTTGGCGTGCCACTCGTTTTAGCAATTATACATTCTATCTTTGGAATACAATTTGCAATAACAATAATGTCAGGATTAGCATCAAAAGATGATTTATTGCCATCTATTATAGGAACAGTGATTGTTATTGGCGCGATATATGGTTCATATTTTTTGGCAACATATTTTGAAAGTAAAAATATCATTAAAGAAGAATAAATTACTTATGTGAATAAAATAAAGATGCAATAAAGATACATTGCGTCTTTATTTTTATGCTATAAAAATTGAAATTTATTGATTTTTGTGCTATTATATTGCTAGAAAATAAAAGTTTATTAATCTAAATATAAATGCATAATATAAGAAAAAGGAGAAAAGTATGTTAGAGGTAAGAGATATTTGTTTTACAAGAGATGATAAAAAGATACTAGATCACGTTAGCCTAAATATAGATACTGATAAATTTGTGGTTATTACTGGACCAAATGGCTCAGGAAAATCAACTTTAGTAAAAATTATTATGGGAATAAAAAAACAAGATTCAGGTAAAATTTTTTTAGAAGGAAAAGATATAAGTGATTTATCTATTGATGAAAGAGCAAAGTTAGGAATTGGATTCGCTTTTCAACAGCCAGTAAAATTTAAAGGAATTACAGTATATGATTTATTAAAATTATCTTCAGGAAAAGAAATAAACAAAGCTGAAGCTTGTAATATTTTATCAAAAGTTGGGTTATGTGCAAAAGAATATATAGATAGAGAAGTTAATAATTCATTATCAGGAGGAGAACTAAAAAGAATTGAAATTGCAACAGTAGCGGTTCGTAACTCAAAATTTACTATATTTGATGAACCAGAAGCAGGAATTGACTTATGGAGTTTTCAAAGTTTAATCAAAATATTTGAAGATATGAGAAAAATAGTTAAAGGCACAACTCTTATAATTTCACATCAAGAGCGCATTTTAAATATAGCAGATGAAATTGTTTTAATGAAAGAAGGAAAAATAGAAGCAAAAGGAAGTAAAGACGAACTATTGGGACAAGTGCTAGACAGACCTATATGTTGTAAGTTAGGAGGCAATAAAGATAATGGATAAAGTAGATATAGATTTATTACACGAAATTACTGACTTAAAAGGTGAAAACTTTGAAGGTGCTTATAATATTCGTAAAAACGGTGAAGGTATTGAAAGAAAAGTAACAGAGAATATCAATATTGTTACAAAAAAAGATGTATCAGGAATAGATATTTATGTTAAAGAAAATACAAAATTTGAATTTGTCCATATTCCAGTTATTATTACAGAAAGTGGATTAAATGATGTAGTATATAATGATTTCTACATTGGTAAAAATGCAAATGTCATAATTGTTGCTGGATGTGGTATTCATAATGATCATCATAAAGATTCTCAGCATGATGGAATTCATCGCTTCTTCTTAGAAGAAGGTGCAAAAGTAAAATATATAGAAAAACACTATGGAGAAGGAGAAGGTACAGGCAAAAGAATTTTGAATCCAGTTACAGAGGTGCATTTAAAGGCAGGTGCAACTTTAGAAATGGAATCTACACAAATAAAGGGAGTTGATTCAACTGTAAGAGAAACAAAAGGAGTATTAGAGGAAAATACTAATTTTGTTATAACTGAAAAAATTATGACACATGGCTCTCAATATGCAAAAACTATATTTGATGTAGAATTAAATGGAAAAAACGCTAGTACAAAGGTGACTTCTAGGTCAGTTGCAACAGAAAATTCAATGCAACAATTTGAATCAAAAGTAACAGGAAATACAGAATGCTTTGGACATGTAGAGTGTGATGCAATTATTAAAGATAATGGAAAAGTAATCTCAATTCCAGAGATTATTGCAAATAGTGTTGATGCAAACTTAATTCATGAAGCAGCTATTGGAAAAATTGCAGGAGATCAATTAATGAAACTTATGTCTTTAGGACTAAATGAAAAAGAAGCAGAGCAGGCTATTATTGATGGATTTTTGAAATAATAATTTTTATATGCTTGGAGAAATAGAATGAATTATAAAATTACTAATGGTTCTGTATCATATGGAGCTGACACGATTTTAGAAGAAATAAATTTTGAAGTGAAGGATAAAGAAAAAGTAGCGATAGTAGGTAGAAATGGAAGCGGAAAAACTACTTTATTAAAAGCACTTATAGATAATGAACTATTTTCGGAAGGAATAGGAACAGACAAGTTTAGCATCTATAAAGAAGGAATAAAAGAAATAGGATATCTTAAACAAATTGATTTTGAAGATGACAATATAACAATGATTGATGAAATATTGAAAGTATATAGACCAATTATTGAAATAGAGAAAAAACTAGAAAATCTAGTTATAGAAATGCAGAAAGATTCTTCAGAAGATCTAGCTAAGGAATATTCTAAGGCTCTTGATAGATATGAGTTTTTAGATGGGTATACATATAAAAAAGAATATGAAACAGCAATTAATAAATTTGGATTTACGAATGAAGATAAAAATAAAAAGATAAGTGAATTTTCGGGAGGACAAAGAACAAAAATTGCATTTATAAAATTACTTCTCAGTAAACCAGATTTATTAATTTTGGATGAGCCTACAAATCATTTAGATATTAGTGCTATTGAATGGCTTGAGAGTTATCTGAAAGACTATCCAAAAGCGATAGTCATAGTTTCACATGATAGAATGTTTTTAAACAGAATTGTGGATAAAATTTATGAAATTGAATATGGTGCAATTACAGAATATAGTGGAAACTATGAGTTTTTTGAAAAACAAAAAAGAATAAATTACGAAAAACAATTAAAGGATTTTGAATTTCAACAAAAAGAAATAAAAAGATTGCAAAGAATAGCAGATAGATTTAGGTACAAGCCAACAAAGGCAAAAATGGCTATATCAAAATTAAAACAAATCGAAAGAATGGAAAAAAAAGAAGAGCCAAATAAATATGACTTAAAAACTTTTAAAACAAATTTCGAAATTAATACACAAAGTGGAAATGATGTCTTATCGGTAGAAGACTTAGAAATTGGATATGATAAGGCCTTAGCAAAATGTTCATTTAATTTATATAAAGGTCAAAAACTAGGCATAATTGGAAGTAACGGAACAGGAAAATCTACATTACTAAAAACATTAGTAGGAAACTTAAAACAGATAAGCGGAAAATTTGAGTTTGGGTCTAAAGTACAAATAGGATATTTTGACCAACAAATGCTTGGACTAAATCCAGAAAAAACTGTATTTGAAGAATTTTCTGAAGAATTTCCAAATTTAACAGTTACAGAAGTAAGAAACTCTTTGGCAGCATTTATGTTTGTGGGGGATGATGTTTTCAAGAAAATAAATATGCTTTCAGGAGGAGAAAAAGTAAGACTATCTATAAGCAAGATATTAAAAAAAGGACCAAATCTTTTAATACTTGATGAACCTACAAACCATATGGATATTATTGGAAAAGAATCATTAGAGAATATGCTAAAAGAATATAAAGGAACTCTTATTTTCGTATCACATGATAGATTTTTTGTAAATAAAATCGCAGATTCAATTTTATGTTTTGAATGTGGAAAAGTAAAATACTATCCTTATGGATATGAATATTATTTAGAAAAAAGAGATGAAACTTTAGATGAAGATGTAATCAAAAAAAGTGAAAAGATGGTAAAACAAGCATATATAAATCCATTAAAGGAAAAGGATAAATTAGAAAAAAAGATAAAAAAACTTGAAGAAGAAATTTCAAAGAGAGAAGAGGAAATATCTAAGATGCAAAATGAACTTACAAAAGAGGAGATATATTCTGATTATATAAAGGTAGGAGAAATTCAAGGTAAGATTGATTCATTAAATAAAGAAATAGAAGAAAATATGGAATCATGGGAGAAATATCAAGAAGATATAGAAGAATTAAGAAAAATATGATAGAAAAGGAGAAAAATTTATGGAATTAATAAGGGTAGGAGAAAGAACATATTATATAAAAAATCCTACAAATATTGGAATATATAAAATAGATAATGAGAATATTTATTTAATAGACAGTGGAAATGACAAAGATGCAGGCAAGAAGATATTAAAAATTATTCAAGAACAAGGGTGGAAAGTTAAAGGAATTATAACTACACATTCTAATGCTGATCATATCGGAGGAAATAAGGTTATTCAAGATAGGACAAATTGTAAAATATTAGCTAATAATATTGAAAAAAGCTTTACAGAAAACCCTATATTAGAGCCATCTTTTTTATATGGAGGATATCCATTTAAAGATATCAGAAATAAATTTTTATTAGCAAAAGAATCGGCCGTTATACCAATAGAAAATAATTTACCAGAAGGACTAGAATATTTTAATTTAAAGGGACATTTTTTTGATATGTGCCGGCATTAAGACAAGTGACAATGTATGTTTTATAGCAGATTCTTTATTTAGCGAAGAAACAATTACTAAATATCATTTATTCTTTATTTATGATGTGAAAGAGTTTCTTAATACCCTAGATTTTTTAAGTACATTAAAAGGAAATTTATATATTTCATCACATTGTGAGGCAATAGATAATATTGATTCTTTAATAAAATTAAACAGAGAAAAAATACAGGAAATTGCAAATAAAATTTATGAAAGTTGTAAGGAAGAAAAAACTTTTGAAGAAATTTTAAAATATATATTTGATGAATATAATCTTACAATGAATAGTAATCAATATCTTTTAGTAGGTAGCACAGTAAAGTCATATTTATCTTATTTATGTGATGAAAATAGAATTAGTTATGAATTTAGGGATAATAAGATGTTTTGGAAACAAAAAGAAATTTGATAAATATTAGAAAGGAATTTATATTATGAGGAAAAAACTAATATCAATGTTTGTAATAATAGCTATTTTAATCGCTATTGCAGGAATATGGTTACTAAAAAATTATGAAAAAATAGCAAGTCAACATGCAGAAAATAATGAAAATATTACAAGTCAAGATGTAAGTGTAAATGAAGATTTTGAATTTAAAATTACAAGTGAATATAATTTGGATAAACTAAAATCATATCACGTACCAATTATAATTGATTTTGGTTCTGATTCTTGTATGCCTTGCAGAGAAATGGAACCAGCTTTAAAACAATTAAATTCTGAATTACAAGGAAAAGCAATAATAAAATCTATAGATGTTTGGAGATATCCAGAACTTGCAGATGGATATTCTGTAGAGCTTATACCTACTCAAATATTTATTAATAGTGATGGTATGCCTTATGCTCCTCAAAATGCAGAAGAATTAGGATTAGAATTTATGAAAGATGAAAACGGGAAGCATATATACACAAGACATATTGGAGGACTAACTTTAGAACAAATGAAAAATATGTTAAAGGAGATGGGACTCGATGAATGAAATACTTGATACAATGTCAGAAATTATAAAAAATAATTTTTGGATAGCACCTATTGTAGCATTTTTAGCAGGTATTTTAACATCATTTACACCTTGTTCGTTAACAAATATCCCGCTTATAATTGGATATGTTGGTGGAATAGGAACAAATAATACGAAAAAAGCATTAAAGCTATCGGTTGTTTTTTCATTAGGTATGTCAATAACTTTTACAATACTTGGAGCGATAGCTTCACTTATTGGAAAAATTATGCAAAAAGGTGGATCCTTGTGGTATATAATACTTGGAATAATAATGGTATTAATGGCATTACAAACATTTGAAATAGTAACTATTGTAAAACCAACTAATTTACAGACAAAGAATACTAAAAAAGGATATTTAGGTGCATTGCTTTCAGGAATACTTGGAGGAATCTTTTCTTCTCCTTGTTCAACGCCTGTATTAATCGCATTACTTGCAATTATCGCAAAGGCGGGAAATGTGATATGGGGAATAATATTATTACTTTTATATTCATTAGGAAACAGTATATTAGTAATAATTGCAGGAACATCAATAGGAACAGTTCAAAAAATCTCTCAGAACAAACAATATGGTAAAATAAGTAATATTCTAAAATATATAATGGGAACAATAATATTATTAATTGGTTTCTATATGTTTTATTTAGGATTTTAATAAAAAGGAGTCATAGTATGAAAATAAAATTTTTTGGAAGCGGTTGTATAAATTGTGATAAAGTATATGAAGAATTATTAAAAGCTATAAAAAATATGGGAAAAGACTATGAAGTAGAATATATATCAGATATTAAAACTATGATAGAATATGGGATAATAATGCAACCAGCAATAGTAATAGATGAAAAAATTATATCACAAGGGGAGAATCTAAAAGCGGAAGATATTGAAAAATTAATTAAAAATACTTGCATAAAGCTATAATAATATGCTACAATGGTCTAGTAGGAATTATGGTTATATTTAAACACTTAAAAATAAAAGGAGGAATTAACTATGTCAGGACACAGCAAATGGCATAATATCCAAGCTAAAAAAGGAAAAGCAGATGCAGCTCGTGGAAAAGTATTTACAAAGCTTGGTAGAGAATTATTAATCGCAGTAAAACAAGGAGGACCTGACCCAGCAGGTAATTCAAAATTAAAAGATGTTATAGCTAAATGTAAGGCTGCAAATATGCCAAACGACACAATAAATAGTGCTATAAAAAGAGCATCAGGAGCAGGAAATAATGAAAATTATGAAGAAATTACATATGAAGGATATGGACCAAACGGTGTTGCAATAATTGTAAATGCAACAACTGATAATAGAAATAGAACAGCAGCTGATGTAAGACATGTATTTGATAAAGCAGGAGGAAGTCTTGGAACTACTGGATGTGTATCATATATGTTTAATAGAAAAGGTGTAATTGTAATAGAAAAGGCAAGTACTGATATGTCAGAAGATGATCTTATGTTACTTGCATTAGATTGTGGAGCAGAAGATTTTTCAGCAGAAGAAGAATTCTATGAGATAACTACATCTCCAGAAGATTTTTCATCTGTTAGAGAAAGCTTAGAATCAAAAGGATTAACATTCGTAGAAGCTGATGTTCAAATGGTTCCAACAACTTATGTAGACTTAGATGAAAAAGGTGCAGAGAAAATGGAAAGATTATTGGAAAGACTTGATGAATTAGATGATGTATCAGAAGTTTTCCATAACTGGAACGAATAAAGTAAGTATATAAAATTACCTATTAAATTAAAGAAAAAACAAAGAAAATGTCGCAAGCTTTAAAACTTGCGACATTTTCTTCATCTCTGAGAAAATCTCAGGCTTCACTGTTCTTTTCTGGATTTGAGTTCATTTTATGCATTGCAAGAAGGGTCGGGTTTCCATATAGAACCAGTGTTGCTTGAAAAAATTTCACCCCAGATAATTACAGTAGGCGGAATGTGCTTCCCAGTTACTTTGTCAGTTCTGGGGAAAAGAGCTCTAAATCTCAAAATGACTTCAGAGTCCGGATTCTCCAGTACCTCTTTAGGAAGTGCTTCTGCCGTTACTATGATTTCGGCAGGGTTGACAGCCTCTTCGAGATCAAAAAGATCGGAATTTAGCATGGCTACCCCATCGTCAATCATCTGATTGACTTTATCCTTACCGAACCGAGCCTCAAACTGAGCAAACTCAGTCTCTTTCTTAGGATCCCTGATCATAAAAATCCTCCTTTTAGGATGTAATGTAAAATAATTATATTACAAAATTTACATAAAGTCAATAATTATATCAACTATACTTATCATAATATGGAATTTTACTAAAATATAAAAATGATAATAATAAGTTCTATTTAAGGTATTTATCTCATATAATAATTACAAGAAACTAAAGAAGAGGAAAATAAAATGTTAGAAATTTTAGATTTATTTCCAAAAAATATTTCAAATCAAATATTTCAGAGCTCAAATATGAATTTAAAAAACTTAGAAGAAATACGATTAAGAGTTCAAAAACCGATTATTTTAAAATTTTTAGATAAAGAAGTAGTTCTAGACTATATAATTTCACAAAATGAGATATTAAATATATTGCAATTTATGTGTGATAACTCTATATATTCATATCAAAATCAAATTTGTAATGGCTATATAACTATTAGAGGAGGACATAGAGTTGGGATATCAGGTGATGTTATATTAGAAGGTGGAAAAGTTAAGAATATATCTTATGTATATAGTTTAAACTTTAGAATCGCAAAAGAAATAAATGGAGCATCTGATAATGTGATAAAATATATTCTAGATACCGATAATAATAGTGTATATAATAGCTTAATAGTTGGACCACCAAATACTCGGTAAAACTACTATATTAAGGGATCTGGCAAAAAATATCAGCAATGGAATAGAAGAAATTGGATTTAAACGGAATAACAGTAGGAATAGTAGATGAAAGAGGAGAAATTTCGGCGATGCATAAAGGAGTTGCCGAAAATGACGTGGGTATAAGAACAGATATATTGAACAATATAAAAAAAGATTTAGGAATTGAAATGCTAATAAGAAGTACTTCTCCAAGAGTAATAATTGCAGATGAGATTGGAAATATAAATGATGTATCAGCTATAAATTATTGTTTATGCTCAGGAGTAAAAGGAATATTTACTGCACATGGAACATCAATAGAATATTTAAAAGCAAATCCAATATTTAATGAAATGTTAAGGATGAAATTATTTGAAAAAATCATATTCTTAAACCAATACAAAAGAGGAGAAATAGATAGTATTTACATAGAAAAATAAGGGGTTGGGAAAGGCCAACCCCTTATTTTTCTTTAGCTTTAGTGATGATGTGTATGACCAGCACACAAAGTTCCTCATTAATTCTTTTGAATCCGAGTGATACAAAATTGTAATTCGGGGAAACAACATCAAAGAATTTTCGAGGAGTAACTTGGCACTTAATCATAACGCTAACATAAGTACGGTTCAAACAAGAAGCAGTATATCTTGCTTGAGCTATTATCTCAGGTGACCGTTCTCCACATAATTCTATGACAGTTTGCCTGTCATCTTCACTAAAAACTACCATTATAAAAACCTCCTTAGGTTTTATTATATAATGATACCACAAAATTTACATAATGTCAAACGTGCAAAACTTATGATACTGAGTAAATAAAGGATTTGAATTTATTTTTGTTCTAAATTATAAAGAGATGAATATATATATATTATCATAATTTTTACAAAGGATTGATTTTTTAGTGATATTTATAAAATGGACAATTTTAATAGCAATATTTCTTATATCCACTACAATTGGAATTTCTATTGCAAGTAGATATAAAAATAGAGTAAAAGATTTAAAAAACATAAGAAATATACTTAATATACTTGAAACAAAAATAAAATTCACATATGAACCTCTCCCACAAATATTTGAAGAGATATCAAATGAATTTACGGGAGAAATTTCTAATATATTTGGCACTGCAAAAGAAAAGATGAAGGAAATTTCAGCAGGGGATGCTTGGCATTTTGCAATAGAAAATTCAAATACAAACATGAATAATGAAGATTTAAATATATTAAATAGTTTAGAAAAACTACTGGGAAAAACAGATGTGGAAGGACAACTTTCTGAAATAGGGCTGATAAAAGAATTTATAGATGCTCAAATAAAAAAAGCAGAAGAGGAGCAAAGCAAAAATGAAAAATTGTATAGAAATCTAGGTATAATGATAGGAATGATAATAGTTATAATACTTATCTAAACAAAAGAATAGGGGGAAATACTTTGAATATCGATTTATTATTTAAAATAGCTGCTATTGGAATATTGGTTGCAGTGCTTCACCAAGTACTAGTTAGAGCAGGTAGAGAAGATCAAGCAATGATGACAACTCTTGCAGGCCTTGTAATTGTTCTTACAATGGTTATACAAGAAATTAGTACATTATTTGATACTGTAAGAACTATATTTAATTTATAAGAAAGAGGATATATATGGAAATAATAAAAATCATAGGAATAGCAATTCTTGCAGTAGTAATGATTATTATAATAAAGCAATATAAACCAGAATTTGCAATATATATATCAATTATCACAAGTATAATAATAATATCCATGATAATAAGTAAACTTTCAGGTACTATAAGCTTGTTAAGTAATCTTTCAAATAAACTAAATAGTGGACAAGAATTCTTAAAAATTTTAATAAAAATAACAGGAATAGCATTCTTAACAGAATTTGCTGTGAGTATATGCAAAGATGCAGGAGAAAGTGCAATAGGTTCTAAAATAGATTTAGGAGGGAAAATAATAATAATAGCAATGTCAATCCCTATTATTTCATCAATGCTAGAAACTGTAATTCAGATATTACCTTAAAAGTAAAAGAAAGAGGAACATATGAAAAAAATAATATTTGTATTAACTTTTTTTCTTACAATTACATATAGTATAACCTCATATGGAACAGATACAAATAATATAATAAAAGAACAAGAACAGAATTTAGGAATTACAGAGTTTATAAAAGAATCTAAAAAATATACAGAAGAAACTTTTTCAGATGTAGATTTAAGCACATTATATAAAGATGCAATATCTGGAGACATAAATGTCGATGGAGCTTTAGGAACTATATTAAAACTTACAGGAAACGAAGTAGCTCATGCAATTAGAAGCTTAGGATACATATTAGTAATTATAATCATACATAGCATAATTAAAAATATAAGTGATGGCCTTGAAAACAGTCAAATTGGCGAAATGACATATTATGTAGTATATATATTAATTGCAACTTTAATAATGACAAACTTTTCTGAAATGATAAATTTGATACGAGAGACAACAAATAATTTAGTAGGATTTTTAAACTCACTACTGCCTATACTTTTAGCATTAATGATAACTACTGGAAATATAGTAACAGCTTCAACTGTACAGCCAGTTTTGCTAATTGCAATAACATTGATTGGAAATTTTATATCTTCAGTACTTCTACCACTAGTTTTAATTGGAACAGCACTTGGAATAATATCAAAAATATCTGACAAAGTTCAAATAAGCAAACTTTCAAAATTCTTTAAATCAAGTGTAGTTTGGATACTTGGTATAGTTCTTACAATTTTTGTTGGAATATTATCATTGGAAGGAACATTAACTAGTAGTGTAGATGGACTAACTGCAAAAACTACAAAAGCTATTGTAACAAGCACAATACCAGTTGTTGGAAAACTACTAGGAGAAACAGTAGATGCAGTACTTCGGCTGTAGTAATATTTTGAAAAATGCAGTTGGATTTGTTGGGATATTTGTTGTTATTTCAATATCTATACTGCCAATTATAAAACTTGCAGTTATGACTATTGTATTTAACCTGACCGCAGCATTAAGTGAACCAATTGCAGACAAGAAGATTGTGTCAGTTTTAGAACAAATGGGAGATACTTTTAAAGTATTGCTAGGAATGGTAAGTACAATTTCGGTAATGCTAATTATAGGATTAACTCTTGTTATAAAAATAACTAATAGTGGGATGATGTACAGATGATAAATGCTATAAGTTCTTGGGTGGAACAAGTAATTATTGCAGTAGTAATTGGAACTATTATAGAAATGATTCTGCCAAAAGGAAATACTTCTAAATATATAAAGACAGTAATAGGAATATACATACTTTATACCATAATTTCACCAGTGATAAAAGGTGTTACAGGGAAGGAATTAAAACTGACATATAGTGATTATGAAGAATATTTTAATTATGCAAATGAACAAATAGAAATTGAAAGAGAATTAGATAATGCAAATAGTAGTACGATAGAAAATACATATAAAATTGAATTAGAGAAAAAAATCAAAAATGATATAGAAGATATGGGATTTATACTAAATTCTATATCTTTAGAATTTAATATAAATGACGGAACTATAAAGGATGTTAATTTATCATTAGATAAGAAAAAAGAAAATATACAAAACAATGTAATCACTATAAATAATATAGAAATAGGAAATAGTGAAACTAAATCTAAAGAGAATGATTTGACAAGACAAGAAATAGAAAAAATAAAAGAAAAGCTGAAACAGGATTATGGAATAGATAAAGAAGAAATAAAAATAAATTCAATTTAAAAGTCAAAATTTGGATAGGAGAGAATTTTATGTTTAAAGAACAAATGAATAAGATTAAAAACATGCTTTTTAAAAAGACAGAAGAAGGTGAAAAACCTAAAAGTGACAAAAGGAAAATAGAAAATTTAGTTGTTTTTTTAATAATATTGATAGTTACTTTAATTGCAATTAATACAATATTAAAAGGAAATGATAAGAATGTAGGAGATAGCCAAAATAGTCCATATAAAGAGCTAGCACAAGTTACAACTAAAAATGATGAAAAAAAAGAAGAACTAGAAGAAAAATTGGAAAATATATTAAGCAAGATGTCAGGAGTACGGAAATGTTAATGTATTAGTGACATACTCTCAAACAAGTGAGGTTATTGCAATGTACAATGAAAATACCGAAGTATCACATACATCAGAAGAGGATTCTCAAGGTGGAAATAGAGAGATAGAAGAAGAAAGCACTAAAAAGGAAGTGATTTTTACAGATGAAAATGGATCAAATGTACCTGCAACTCAAACTGTTGTTAATCCAAAAGTAGAAGGAGTGATTGTCATTGCAGAAGGAGCTGGAGATGTAAATATAAAAACTAATATAATTTCTGCAATAGAAGCTGTAACTGGAGTACAAGCACATAAAATTCAAGTGTTTTCTATGAATTAAATAAAAGTTTTAAGAAGGGAGATTTATTATGAAAGTTTTGAAAAAAAATCAATTAGCACTTTTAGTTATTTCTTTAATGCTTATCACAGCAGGATATTTAAATTATGATAGCATGAATAAAAAAGCAAAAGAAACTCGGGGCAGATTTAAGTAATTCTGTAGATTTAGCAAGTATTGGAGATGCAGAGCTTGTTAATGCAAATGTTGTAGATGAAAATAATGGAGAAATAGCAGATGCTGTGTCTGAAGAGGGGGATAAAACATTAGAGACAAATAGTGATGATTTGCAAAATGATATACAAGGTAATGATTATTTTGTAACTTCAAAATTAGAAAGAAATATCATGTATTCACAAATGCTAGAAAGTTATCAAAAGATTATAGATTCATCGAGTAGTATTACAGAGCAGAAAACAGTAGCTCAACAAGAAATAAATAAAATAAATGAACTCCAAAACGCTATTATGATAACTGAAAATTTGTTATCTACAAAAGGATTTGAGAATAATATAATTTTTGTAAATGGAGATAGTATAAGTGTTATTATAGGTAAAGAAGAACTTTCGCAAGATGAAGTTGCACAAATACAAAATATAATATCTCGCGAACTTAATGCACAAGTAGAAAATATACATATATCTAAAAAATAGATTTAAATATTAAAAAGATAATAAAATTTGTGTTTAAATGCTCAATTATTATGTTGACTAAAAGCGAATTTTGTGATAAAATTCAATTACATCAAACCTTGAAAGGTGGTTTTTTCAAAATGGCAAGCTTTGTAGCATGGGTACTCACATCATTAATGACAGTGGTGCTGTACATCGCGCGGGAAGCAGAAGTGGCTAATATTTCTATATGGATAATCATAATCGCTCTCATTGTTTCCGTAAATTTCCTCTGGATTATGTGTAAGAGGATTAATTGCGGACTGAGTCATTATGATTATGAAAGCTCAGAAGTAAACAGGTGGATGATCGTAACAGAAACAGCAGCTATGTTTGCGTTTGCTTCAAATCAAATGGCTTCTAATGAAAGCAATTATATTTGCATGATCGTCGCAATGGTTCTTTTGGCTATATCCGTTATAGATTTCTACATTATGCTGAGCTCTTTTCGCACTAGAATAGGAAATATCTTGGGTTACGAAAGACCTGTACAAGATAACCACATATGCATGGCATCCATGGTTGTAACATTTGTTGCAAGTATTGGAATATCCCACCATAGACAGTATGAGGATTATCTTAAGTATTTACCTATGATTTTTGTCATTATTAACTTTGTACTTTTCTCTAATATGTTCTATAATTATTTCGTCGATTTGCGACATATAGAGCAAAACAAGAAGAGACTTAGGGGTTACCACGTTCGCAGAGCATAAGCTATACCTCGCCTAATTAGTTTTATACTGATTGGCGAGGTGATTTTTTATATAATAAGAAATTAAATTAACAGAAATAAAAGATAATAAGCTACAGACATATATGTATAAAAGATAATGCCTTGACAAAACAACAAATTTAGTTTACAATAATTGTTAGAGTAAATTGAATAGTCGCGTATACTTTTGTATATGAGGAAAGTCCGGGCTCCACAGAGCAATGGTGCTGGATAACATCCAGTGAGGGAAACCTTAAGGAAAGTGCAACAGAAAATAAACGCCAACTTTTAGTTGGTAAGTGTGAAAAGGCGAGGTAAGAGCTCACCGCCAGTATGGTGACATATTGGGTCAGTGTAAACCCCACCTGGAGCAACGCAAAGTAAGAACATAAGACTGCTCGTCAGTTTCTTAAAACAAGCGGCTAGAGATATATAGTAATATATATTCGAGATAAATGACTATTCACGACAGAACCCGGCTTATAGATTTACTTTTTATATAAATACAAAATTTTAGAGTTTAGAAAAATTTTTTCTAAACTCTAATTGCATTTTCTATGTCTTTTGGAATAGGTGATATAATAACCATATCTTTTTTAGTTATAGGATGTATAAAGCTTACTTTATATGAATGAAGAGCTTGCCTAGATATTAAATCTGAAGAATTGCCATATAAAGTATCGCATAAAATAGGATGACCTATAAATGCCGAATGTACACGAATTTGATGAGTCCTTCCAGTTTCTAATTTAAAATGTACAAGACTTAGGTTATTATTTTCATTAATAACATCATAGTGAGTTATGGAAGATTGCCCATTTTTATCGATACATCTTTCGATTATACTATTTTCTTTTCTTGAAATAGGAGCATCTATTATACCAGACTTATTTTCAAGTATTCCAACTAATATCCCAATATATTCTTTTTGAAAAATATTATTCTTCATTTGGGAAATGAGATTTTCTTGAATATATTCATTTTTTGCAAAAATAACTATACCGGAAGTATCTTTATCTAATCTATTTACAATTCTTATTTTCCTTTTTAAATTAATACTATCAAAATAATATTTTACTCCATTAGAAAGACTTTTCTCATAATGTCTTAAAGATGGATGTACTGCTATGCCAGATGGTTTATCTAGTATTAGCATATAATTATCTTCATACAATATATTAAGATCCATTTTCGTACTTACTATATTTGAGTTATCTTCAATGAAATTTAAGTCTACTCCAATAATGTCACCATTAGATAAAATATTATCATTGGAGATAGGATTACCATTTAAATAGATATGATTTTCTCTTTTTAATTTTAAAAATAGACGAGAAGAAATTCCAAATTCCTCTTTTAGAATTTGTTTGATATTATCATATTTATTTGAAGTTATTTTATATTCTAAATCCATTTAATCTCTCACATATTCTTTTAAAAAATATTATGTAATAATTATACAATATTTTAAAAGAAAATTCTTTATTTTTATTAAAATTTATGTTAAAATACAGATAAAATTAATGCGAGTATGCTGGAATTGGCAGACAGGCACGTTTGAGGGGCGTGTGTGGTAATCACGTATGGGTTCAAGTCCCATTACTCGCACCACCATATTAGTGTAATTACAAATATAAAAACTATAATATTCATTATATAAGTAAGCTAATGCCAAGGGAGAATAAAATGAATTTGATATGTAAGATAACCGATAAAGACATTGGAGAGCAATACTTTGAAACTGAAAATCCAAAGTTACGATTAAGTGCAAGAGGTATAGTAGTTAGAGATGATAAAAAAATTGCCGTATTTAACAAAGATAATAAAAACGAATACAAACTTCCAGGTGGAGGAATAGAAAATGATGAAAATCCAGAAGAAGCATTTAAAAGAGAAGTATTAGAAGAAACTGGATGTATTGTTGAAATTGTACAAAGTTTGGGTATTACAGAAGAATATAAGTGCCAATCAAATTTTAAACAAATTTCAAATGTTTTTGTTGGAAAAGTTATAGAAGATACAAAACACTTAAATGTTACACAAAAAGAAAAAGATGAAGGTGCTAGATTAGTATGGGAAACACCACAAAAAGCACTAGAGTTGATTAAAGATTGCTATGGAAAATTAATTAAGTCAAATTATGAATCAGTATATACAACTAAATTTATAGTATTAAGAGATAGAAAAATACTAGAATATTATATAAAAAATTGTATTTGACAAATTTATAAAAAGTAGGTATAATAAATATAGGAAATGATAAACCACAAACGTGGTCTTGCCAAGATAAAGATTTAAAAATAAACCATTAGCCTAGCATAGCAGAATGGTTTATTTTTTATTTATGTAAGTTGCTATCAACCCAGTTCTTATAAAGAACTGCTGCTAAGGCAACGTTTAATGTTAAAGAAAACATTAAGGATAATATTAAAAATAGTATCACTTTAACCATAAACATCACCACCTCTCCTACGAAGATTCGTAAAAATTGGTGGCAAAACCACATCTGCTTTTTATCATTTCCTATGTCATATAGTGTAACACATATTTTATAAAAAAGCAAACATTTTTTTGCAAATATTTTGTATTTAACAAAACAAAAAATGAATGTATAATAAAGATAGAAAATGAGAGCTACATAAATGTGTGCTACCATATAAATTATGATAAAATACCACATAGCTAGGCAAAGCATAATGTGGTGCTTTTATTATTTGCTCAAAATTACTACTATTGCAATAATCAAGGCAAATGCTATAATAGTCATTTCTTATTCTCATTAAATAAGATAAAAAATACCTAGCCAAACAATAGCTAGGTATTTTAAGGCAAAGTGCATAACTACACTTTCGTTTCAGTTCTAGATTAGATACTGAAATTAGACACTAAGCAACTATAAATTGCTATACCAAAATTAAAAAATTGTAAGGTCATACATTCCCATAATATATGCCAGTATATGAGGATATTTTGCTAATTTTACTTTAATAAATTCCACAAAGCTTGTTTCCTCATTCTGCTTATTAAATAGCTTATACAGAGCTTCAACTATGTCATTCATATTTTTATGAATGTCGCCAATTGATATTCCAAATAAGTCCTTTGTAGGAGTGAAAAGCTCATGAAGAAACTCTGGTGAGATATATTGCAGTTCTTTTTGAATTGCTTCTTCTTGATAGAATTCTCCTATTTGTCTCGATTTCTTTTCCCATGCTGAGAGTATATCCATAATTTTACCTCACAGATCAATTGTAACGATAGGATTTCCTTTTTCATCGAAACCAGTTACTACACAGTTTACTCTGGAATAGGTAGGCAAGGAAATTAGTTTCTTTTTTGTTATCTCATCATAGATAGGTTCACTGAATAAGTTTAACGAAGACTCACCATGTTTTGAAACAATAATCCAAGCACCATCCTCTTTGCTAATAATATCGTAAGGATAACAATAGGTTTTTTGTCCACGATGAATAGTTTTTAGATATGCCTTTTTTAAATGGTCCTGAATATGTAAAATTGCTTTAACTCTTGCCGTTGTCACCTCTTTTGGAACTTGTTTCATTTGTGATGCAGGAGTCCCATCTACAAATATGTATGGAGTTATCCTTGCATTCCATAGATTATACTTATAGATTAATTTGAGGGTTTCAACGAAATCTTCTTGTGTTTCTTCTGGATGCCCCACAATAAGAAGGCATTGAACTACTTTATGAGATAGCCTTTTTAAAACCATCTCAATGTTTTCAACAGTAGTACCAGTATTCATAATGGAATGCATCCTATTACTACCAGTTTGAGTTCCAATCTCAATGAACGAAACCAATGGATTAGAAGCAAGCTCATCTAAGAGTTCTTCGTACATATTGTGATAGACTAAACTTATAACGCTTATACGAGAAATTCCTTTAATTTCCGAAATTTTACGTATAAGGGTATGAAGTTGAGGTTTATGATCTGGAAAATCAATTCCGTAAATAGTGGTGTTAAGTCCCATAATCCATATGTCCTTTGCACCTCCATCGACAGCATTTTCCACTGCCTCCAAAATGTACTCCATAGGTTTACTTCTCAATGGAATTCTTGCCAAACTATTAAAACAGAAATTACATGGTCCACAAGATTTTTGACATCCTTCACTAATTTCAATGCCAAAGTAACCTGAATCCTCATCATCAAGGAGATATTTATTTTCACAAATATCTTGACCTAAGATTTTAAGGACAGTTCTTGCAACAGGTGCTCTGCTAATGACATAGTCTACACCTTCAAATTTTTTGAAGGTTTCAGCAAGAACATTTGCTGCACATCCTGCAACAATAAGTTTGGAAGTGGGCTTCCTAAGTTTCTTGAGATATTGAAGTTGATAAGCTGCTTCTAGGAGACTTGCATCATCTTCAATACAGAAGAACTGAAGAAGAATGTCAGCCTCGTTCGGGAATTGTGTTACCTCTAATGATGGCATATTTGCCAAGATTTGCCGGCAGTCAGACCTGTATCTATCACAAGCAGAAACACCTTTCATAAAGCAAATTTTCACGTAAGAAATACTCCTTTCAATTATTAATTTTTGAGTGCCATAATGCAAACATTATGTTAATATTATAGCATAGATCTACAAAAAAGGCAATAACTGGGAGTGCTTTATTTATGTAGCCTGCTATTAACCCAGTTCCTATAAAGAACTGCTACTAAGGCAACGTTTAACGAACATTTTTTTGCAAATATTTTATACTAAATATAAAATACTTGCTATTTTATGCAAACTGATATATAATACTAACAAATACATATTAGTGTAACCTTCAATTTTTCAGCATTAGTAAAACAAATTTTAAAAATAATTTTTTAGGAGGAAAGCTAAAAATGAGTTGGAAGTCAGTTATAGTTATCTTTATCATTTTCTTTTTTACATCGGCAGTAGCTGTAAACCTTGATGGCGGTAATGTATATGCATTTTTGATAGGTGGAGTTACAAGCATAGCAGTTGCTTTTGCTGATGCGTATGGAGATAAGTAAAATCTAGAAACCAAAAGAAGACAACGAAAGAGATATTTATTAAGGAGGCATAACAAAATGAAAAGTTTTCTTTATGGGTTAGCACCTTTTTTTATCACATTAGCAATCTTTGCAGTTATACCATTAGTATTCTATGTATATATTGTTATTATTAGGCACAAGGCGAAAAAATCAAAAGGAATGTATAAAGAGCAGGTTTCTAAGTTATCTCCTCTATTTAAGAAATGTACCACATCAGTACTTGAAATGGCAGGAAACAGATTATTAGGAACAGGATATATGTTTAATTGCAATAACATCACTTTTGAACAGGCACTTAACAACCAAAAATTTGCTATAAATTCTGTAAGACAAATGTTTTGAACTATGATAATAACTTCCCAAAAATCTCTCCAAGGTATATTATCTTGGAGAGATTGCATTTTTATGTAAATGATGGTATAATTAGAATACAACTTTATAAAAAACCAAATTAAGAAAGTAGAGGATAATAATATGAAACTCTTTACAAAACGGTTGTTAGGAGTAATCATAATGCTGATTGCCATTGGAGTAGGAATTTATTTTGGACTGTATCAGTGCCTTTTTAATTCCATTGTTCAGATTATCAATGCGGCAAAAGCAGGATTCGAGGCAATTCCTATCGCATGGGGAATAATCAAAATCTTCGGAGGAGTTCCTGTAATATGGTATTTTGTTATCATATGCATAATTGCAGGACTGGGACTTATTATCGACGATTTCTATTGATTTAGTAATCATTAATTTGGTAAGAAAAAACTCCTTTTAAGGAGTTTTTTCTTACCAAATTAATCTTTTAAAATCCGATTAAAAAAATTAATATTAAATCTTGTAATTTATATAGTTTTGCTATATAATAAATACATCGATTATTTTGGAGGAAAAGTATGTCATTTATAGATGAAATAAAAGAAAAAGCAAGAAAAGAAATTAAAACAATAATATTACCAGAGACTAATGATATCAGAGTACTAGAAGCAGCTAATACAACATTGAAAGAAGGATTTGCAAATATTGTTTTAATTGGAAATGAAGATGAAATTTTGAATCTTGCTAAAACAAAAAATCTAGATTTATCAAAAGCTAAGATAATAAATCCTAGAAAATCTGCAGAATATGATGAATATGTAAATGCTTTTTATGAACTAAGAAAAGAAAAAGGAATGACAATAGAAAAGGCAAAAGAGTTAATGTTAGATAATGTTTATTTCGGAGTGATGATGGTAAAATTAAATAGAGCTGACGGACTTGTTTCTGGGGCAGCACATTCAACATCTGATACATTAAGACCAGCTCTTCAAATTTTAAAAACAGCGCCTAACACAAAACTTGTATCTGCCTTTTTTATAATGAGTGTACCAAATTGCGAATATGGAGAAAATCGGAACTTTTGTATTTTCAGATTGTGCATTAAATCAAAATCCTAGTGCAGAAGAATTATCAGAAATTGCAATTGCATCTGGAAAAAGTTTTGAACAATTTATAGGCAAGAAACCAAATATTGCAATGCTTTCGTATTCTACTTATGGAAGTGCAAGTTCTGAATTAGTTGACAAGGTAAAAGATGCAACAAAACTTGTTAAAGAAAAAGCACCAAATCTATCTGTTGACGGAGAATTACAATTAGATGCTGCAATAATTCCGGAAGTTGCAAAAAGTAAAGCACCAGGTAGCAATGTAGCAGGAAAAGCAAATACATTAATATTCCCAGATTTAAATACAGGAAATATATCATATAAACTAGTTCAAAGATTAGCAAAAGCAGAAGCTTATGGACCACTATGCCAAGGCTTAGCAAAACCAGTAAATGATTTATCAAGAGGATGCTATGCATCAGATATCGTAGGGGTTATAGCTTTAACTTGCGTTCAAGCACAGTAATTAAAATTTAATATATAAAATTAAAGAAAGGAAGATTAAAAAATGAAAATTTTAGTTTTAAACTCAGGAAGCTCATCTTTAAAATATCAATTAATTGATATGACAAATGAAGAAGTTATTGCAAAAGGAAATTTTGAAAGAATAGGACAAGGAAATTCTTTCCTAACACATAAAGTTGGAGAAGAAAAACATCTTATAGAATGCCCAGTAGAAAACCACGAGGCAGCTATAAAAGTTGTTCTAGAACAATTTACTCATCCAGAATATGGAGTTATAAAAGACCTAAAAGAAATTGATGCAGTTGGACATAGATTAGTTCACGGAGGAGAAAAATTTGCAAGTTCTGTTGTAATAACAGATGACGTAATAGAAAAAGTTAAAGAGTGTATACCACTTGCACCACTACATAATCCAGCAGGAATTTTAGGAATAGAAGCATGCAAGAGATTAATGCCAGGAGTTCCAATGGTAGGTGTGTTTGATACAGCATTCCATCAAACAATGCCAAAAGAAAATTACATTTATCCAATACCTTATGAATATTATGAAAAATATGGAATTCGTAGATATGGATTCCACGGAACATCACATAGATTTGTATCTGAAAGAGCAGCAGAACTTTTAGGAGGACAAAGAGATGACTTAAAAATAGTTACTTGCCATTTAGGTCAAGGAGCAAGCTTAGCTGCAATAAAAGGCGGAAAATCATTAGATACAAGTATGGGACTAACACCACTTGCTGGTATTCCAATGGGAACAAGATGTGGAGATATAGACCCTGCAATTGTTAAATATTTAATGGAAAATGAAAATTTAAGTATTGGTGAAGTTGACACAATACTTAACAAAAAATCTGGTGCCTTTGGAATTTCAGGAGTAAGCCCTGATTTTAGAGACATAGAAATAGAAGCAGAAAAAGGAAATGAAAGAGCAAGCCTTGCGCTAAATAATTACAATTACTTAGTTGCTCAATATATAGCAAAATACGCAGTAACACTTCAAGGAATAGATGCAATAGTATTTACAGCAGGAATCGGAGAAAATGCAGGAACAACAAGAAAAGGTATTTGTGATAAATTAGCATTTATGGGAGTAAAAATTGATGATGAAAAGAATAAGACTAGAGGACAAGAGATTGAAATATCAACTCCTGATTCAAAGATAAGAGTATTTGTAATACCTACAAACGAAGAATTAGTAATTGCAAGAGATACAATGAATTTAGTAAAATAATTATGAAATTATCTTCTTGAGGTTAGCCCCAAGAAGATAATTTTTAAATAAAAGGAGGGGAAACAATGGCAAAAATTTTACCAGACATATCAAGAACTTTTAATGAATTTCTATTATTACCAAATTTGACTACAGAAAAATGTATTCCAGAAAATGTATCACTAAAAACTCCATTAGTAAAATTTAAAAAAGGAGAAGAACCAAAATACTCTGCAAATATTCCAATGGTTTCAGCAATTATGCAATCTGTTTCTGGAGAAAAAATGGGAGTTGCATTAGCACGTGAAGGTGGACTTAGTTTTATCTATGGAGCACAGTCTATAAAAGATCAAGCAGAAATGGTTTATAGAGTAAAAAAGCATAAAGCAGGTTTTGTAATAAGTGATTCAAATGTAAAAAGCGGAACTACTTTAAAAGAAGTAATGGCACTATCTAAACAAACCGGACATTCAACAGTAATTGTAACAGATGATGGAACAGCAAATGGAAAGTTTTTAGGAATTGTAACAGATAAAGATTATAGACCTTCAAAAGATGATTTGAATGCTCCAATAGACAACTATATGACAAAAGCTGAAGATACAATCTCTGCTAAAAAGGGTATAACCCTATCAGAAGCAAATGATATTATATGGAATAATAAAATAAATTGTTTACCTATACTTACTGAAGAGGGAAATTTAAAATACTTGGTATTTAGGAAAGATTATGAAGAGAGAAAAAATAATCCAAATTCTCTATTAGACGAAAACAAAAGATATATTGTTGGTGCAGGAATAAATACTAGAGATTATGAAGAAAGAATACCAGCTCTTGTAGATGCTGGAGTGGATATTTTGTGCATGGATTCTTCTGATGGATATTCTGTATGGCAAAAAAACACAATAGAATTCGTTAGAAAGAAATATGGAGAAAATGTAAAAATTGGAGCAGGAAATGTTGTGGATAGAGAAGGATTTAGATATCTAGCAGACGCTGGTGCAGACTTTGTAAAAGTTGGCGTAGGTGGAGGATCTATATGCATAACTAGAGAAACAAAAGGAATAGGAAGAGGACAGGCCAGTAGCTTAATAGATGTAGTCCAAGAGAGAAATAAGTATTTTGAAGAAACAGGAATATATATACCAATATGCTCTGATGGAGGAATTGTACATGACCATCACATTACTATTGCTTTAGCATTAGGAGCAGATTTTGTAATGATGGGAAGATATTTTGCAAGGTTTGATGAAAGCCCAACAAGAGTGTTAAAGATAGGAAATAATTATGTAAAGGAATATTGGGGAGAGGGCTCTAATCGTGCTAAAAATTGGCAGAGATATGATTTAGGTGGAGATAAAGAAAAGTTATCTTTTGAAGAAGGAGTAGATTCATATATTCCTTATGCAGGACCTCTAAAAGATACATTAGAAGTGACTGTTCTAAAAATTAAATCAACTATGTGTAACTGTGGAGCAACAACTATTGGGGAGTTACATAAAAAAGCTAGATTAACATTAGTTTCAGATGTAAGTATTTCAGAAGGAAAAGCGCATGATGTAATTTTAAAGGAAATCGATAATTCATATAAGAATTAAGTAAAATAACATCTAATAATATTTATTTTTCAAGAGACTTGTCGTTTGCAGCCCACTAATAGTACATTTTACTAATGTGGGCTGCAAAATTTCGCCCTTCGCTTACGCTTCGGTTAGTCGCTGAGACGCGTCTCTTTGCAAATAAATATTATTAGATAGCTATATCAGCTTTACATAATTGACATACATGCAGAAATCTGATATAATCATTATGTTTACAAGCACATTGACATTCATTTTCCTATATTCTCATAAAAATTATAGAAAGGGTGAAAAAAGTGGCACAAGTTAGCAAAAAGAGGACAGTGAAGGACTTTTCTCGGAAAGAGATTCACGGAATAGCTATGTCATATTCTGACGGATTGTACACCTACCACGACTTTTGCGCCCAATATAATGCATCACAGAGCACATTCTACTCTATCTTATCTAGAGCAGTTGTGGAATGGATTGTTCCTGATGATGTGGCAGTTCGGATCAAGCATGTTAGTGCTTCTAACTCTGTTTTGAAGGTTGAAGTGCTTTCAAAAAATGGGGAAAAAGCATCAAATGCTGGACAGCGTGGGCTTCGGGCTTGGGAGAAACGCTTCATAAAAAGGGAACATTTTCAGTTTTCTAAGGCAGAAGCAAAGAAAATTGCAGAGGACTATGCCAAAAGTCCACTTCCTAAGTATGACTTTGCAAGGGAAAACTATATGCCTGTACGATTGCTCAGCAAAACACTGAAAAGAGCAATCATATTCAATTGGGTTCCCGACAGCTTAGTGGACGACCTTGAAAATAAAGCTTTGCTTTACAATGACAAAGAGGAAGTCACTCAGTTTTTTAGCTCCATGAGGAAGGTAAGAAAGGAAAATAAACGTCAAAAAAGGAAGTGAGTATTCACTTCCTTTTTCTGTTATTCCCATTCTATTGTAGCAGGTGGCTTAGATGTTATATCATATACAATTCTATTTATATTCTTTATTTCATTTACAATTCTTGTAGAGACCTTTTCTAAAACATCATAAGGAATCTTTGCAAAATTAGCTGTCATAAAATCAGATGTTTCAACAGCTCTTAAAGCTAAAGTATAATCATAAGTTCTGTCATCGCCCATAACACCTACAGATTTTAAATTTGTTAAAACTGCAAAATATTGGTTCAAAGTTCTATCTAATCCTGCTTTTGCAATCTCATCTCTAAATATATAATCAGCTTCTTTTAAAATTTCTAGTTTTTCTTCAGTAATATCTCCAATAATTCTTATAGCAAGTCCAGGACCTGGGAAAGGTTGTCTATATACTAAATTTTCAGGAATTCCAAGTTCTAAACCTGTTTTTCTAACTTCATCTTTGAATAGATCTCTTAAAGGTTCAACAATTTCCTTAAAATCCACATAATCAGGAAGCCCTCCTACATTATGATGGCTTTTTATAGTTTGACCTTTACCAACACCACTTTCTATTACATCAGGATAGATAGTACCTTGTACTAAAAAATCAACCTTTCCAATTTTTTTTGCTTCTTCTTCAAAAGTTCTTATAAATTCCTCTCCGATTATTTTTCTTTTTCTTTCAGGGTCAATAACTCCTGCAAGTTTAGATAAAAATTTATCTTTAGCATTAACTCTTATAAGATTTATATCAAATTGTTCCTTAAATATTTTTTCAACCTCGTCACCTTCATTTTTTCTAAGTAATCCATGATCGACAAATATACAAGTTAAGTTTTTACCTATAGCTTTGTTTAATAAAACTGCAGCAACAGAAGAATCAACTCCACCAGATAAAGCACAAAGAGCTTTTTTATCTCCGATTTTTTCTTTTAGTTTCAAAACAGTTTCTTCTACAAAGGAACTCATATTCCAGTCTCCTTTGCAATTACATATATTATACAAGAAGTTATGTATTATTTTAATTCCATCCTTTGTGTGATTAACTTCAGGATGAAACTGAATACCATAGATTTTTTTATCATCATTAGACATTGCAGCTATTGGACAATCATCTGTAAAAGCAATTTTCTTAAAACCATTTGGCAATCTTGATACATAATCATTATGAGTCATTAGACAGTCATTTGTATTTTCAAATCCAGCAAAAAGAGGAGAAGCATTATCTAGATTTACAGACTTTGTGCAATATTCTCTTCTATCAGCTTTTTCAACATTCCCACCTAACATATAACTTATAAGTTGCATGCCATAGCAAATACCCAAAATAGGTATTCCCAAATTAAAGATCTCTTTATTTACTGTTGGAGCATCTTTTTCATAAACACTTGCAGGTCCTCCTGTAAAGATAATTCCTTTTGGTGCAATTTCTTTTATTTTATCGATACTTATATCGAATGGAACTATTTCAGAATACACATTACATTCTCTTACACGCCTTGCAATTAATTGATTAAATTGCCCATAAAAATCTAAAATAAGTATTTTTTCATTAACTTTCATAATAATCCTCCTTGTATATGAATTTATTTTACCTCAATAATGATTAATTGTAAAGCTTGTTTTTAGCATTGCTATGCATAAATAAAATAATATAATATTTATTTTTAAAAATTGATATTTCATAGATATATAAACTTATATATTTTATATTTTTTAAATTTTATATAGTTGCAAATTTTACATAATTTCATAAAATATATGGAGTAATAATTAGGAGGGAATTTCTTGAATATTAAAGGAAAAAAGATAACTTTTGGATTAACAAGTTCTTTTTATACATTTGCAAATACAATAGTAGAGATTAAAAAGATTATGTTACAGGGAGGAGAAGTTATACCAGTAATGTCGAAGCGGTGCATATACAACAGATACTAAATATGGAAAGGCTTCAGATTTTATTGCAAAAATAGAAGAAATAACTAAAAGAAGAGTTATTTATAAAAAATCAGAGGCAGAAGAAATATATTCTGATATTATAGTTATAGCACCTTGCTCACGGAAATACTATTGCAAAGCTTGCATCATCTATATATGATACATCTGTACTTATTAGTGTTAAGTCACATTTAAGAGATAATAGACCTGTTCTTCTTGGAATTAGTGCAAAAGATGGACTTAGTTCAAATGCAGAAAATATAGGAAAATTATTGAATAGAAAAAATATATTTTTTATTCCTTTTGCTCAAGACAATCCAATAACTAAACCAAATTCTTTATCGTTCTCTCCAAGATATATTATAAAATCTATAGAAAAATCTTTGGAATATGAACAGCTGCAACCACTTTTAATATAAAGAATAAAACAACAAACATTTTTTTGCAATTTTTTTAAAAAAGTATTGACAACAAATTTTTGTTCGTGTATAATAATAACAAATAAACGAATAAGCGTTCGAACAAAAAGGAGAGATAATTATGGTAATAAAAAATAGAAAAAAATTTGTAAGAGCAATATTATTAATAGTTGGAGTAATCATATTTATTAATATATTAATTACTGATAAATCATACTCACATCAAGAAATTAAATATAAAACAATTTCAGCTGCTTCTGGAGATACTTTGTGGGATATTGCAAAAGCAGAACAAGAAAATAATTCATATTATGATGGAGAAGATATAAGAGATATTATTCTAGATATTGAAGAAGTAAACAAACTAGAAAGTTCTAGTTTAAAGATAGGACAAACATTAGAAATTCCTATATATTAATTTCATATACAAGTAAAATAATCATAACTTTACTTATTATGTAAATTATGATATAATAATATATATTAGAGCTAGTTTGCTCTACATTAACATCAGAAAAATAATAGAACAGGAGGAAAGAAACAAATGAGCCCAATTTTTCTTGATGTTGTGTACAAAGACCGAGATGGAGAGATGCAGAGAGTCGAAACTCTCCCCGCGGTCGAGACCAAATCGTTCGTCTATGCACGATTTGAAGAAGGATTCTTCTATACCAGGAGAATCCTGACTGTTTTTGATATATTAAAAGTGGTCCAAAAAATTAGAAAGTTCTAATTGAAAAATGGTCCACTTTTAAAATACTCT
>CANQPK010000009.1 GCA_947625685.1 uncultured Clostridia bacterium
TAGGAGGTAAAAATTATGTTTGTAGAAAAAGAAAGTGTACAAGAAGTTAATTTTTTAGCATCTGCAAAATACTTAAATTACACACGCCAAATTAGTGATAGCGGTGTAGAGGCAGATGAAAAAGGAAGAAAAATAGTTCCAGCAGGTACTGTTTATAAAAATGAAAATGATGTAGCAATCGGTTTAGTATTTGCCGATGTAGATGTTACTCATGGACCACAGCCAGGTGCTGTAATGTACCAAGGAGTTGTTTATAATTCAAGATTACCAAAAAAGGTAACAGAAGATGAAAAGAAAACAATGCCTGGTATTTTATTCAAAGATGATTATGATGCACAAGAATCTACACCCTAGTCCTGCCACGAAAAAAGTAACCGTGGCTTTACCGGAAGGTGAGGTATTAGGAGTAGATGTAAGTACAATTCAAGAAGTTGAATTGAATGATACTAAGGTAACAGGAACATCTAAGTATGTTCAAAGTTTCCCACAATTCGATAAAGAGGCCAAAGGTAACTTCCTAGCATTAAAGTGTGAAGAAGCTGCAAAAGGCGATAGTATTGAATGGGAATTATCAGAAGCTCAAACAAAAGGTTCTGGAACATTAGATGAGGATGGTATTTTAGTAGTAAAAATTCATTCTAATACACAAACCATAACCTTTAAGAATGGAGAAACAAGTAAAAAAATTGATTTAACTGGATTAACATTAAGTCCAGCAGAATAATTAAATTATTAAAAAATTAAAAAAGGAGAGTGTTTATTATGCCAAAAAGTATAGCGGAATTATTTCCACAACAAGAAATATTAAATTATTTGAAAGAAAGAAAATTTAAAGCTATGATGGGAGAAGAATTGTTCCCAGAAGTAAAAAAACAATCATTAAAATTTGATGTATTAACAAATAAAAGCAGAACACCAGTAACAGCAAGTGTTCATGCATTTAATACTGAAGCTGAAATCGGACAAAGAGAAGCTGAAAAAATGGCAATCGAGGCTTGCTTAATTAAGAGAAAAATGCAATTAAAAGAAGAAGATATAATTGCTTTACAAGCTCCAAGAAATGAAGCAGAAAGAAATTACTTAATGAGAGAAGTATATAACGACATCGAGAATCTAGTACAAAGTGTTAAGGCAAGAATAGAAAGAATGAGAATGGAAGTAACAGCAACAGGTAAACTTACATTAAAAGAAAATGGATTAAATATTACTGTTGATTATGGTGTTCCAGATGATAATAAAATATCAAATGTAAATTGGGATCTAGAAAGTGCTAACCCAATTCAAGATATGATTAAATGGAGAAATCAATTAGATAGTGCTCCTGGAAGAATATTAACATCTAACACTATTTTAGCAAAAATCTTATCAAATAAAGCTGTTGTAAATGCATTATTTGGAAAAGATAGTTCAAGAATTGCTAGTGTAGGAGAATTGAATAACTACTTAAATCAATTAAAACTTCCTAGCATTTATACTTATGATGAAAAATACAGAAAGGAAAAAGACAACGGACAAGGATACGACAAATTTAGATACTTCCCAGAAAATGCATTTGTAATGTTACCAAGTGATCCATTAGGAGAAACTCTATATGGACCAACTGCAGAAGAAATAAGATTAACTGGAAACCCATCAGTTGATATGAAATCTGTAGGCAAAATATTAGCAATGGTATATGATGAAACATTAGATCCAGTAGGTACATGGGAGAAAGCTGTTGCTACAGCAATTCCATCACTAAACTGTGCTGATGAGATATTCCAAGCTACTATAAATCTTGCTTAATAAGTAGGGCTTTTTGCTCTACTTATTTAATTTTATAAATTGGAGGTAATAAAATGAAAACTGTAAAAGTTAAGGGAATAGGAGTACAAGTGCAAGGTATTTCTTATTTCAAAAATGATGTATTTGATGTAACTGAAGAAGATTATGAACCAATAAAAGACTTTGTAGAGGTAATCAAAGAAGATGTACTAACAACTAATGAAAATGACAGAATAATTATGATAAAAGTAGAAGATGAAACAATAGATTTAGAGGAAGCTAAAAAGTATTTGTATGAATGCTTATTAAGATTCGGCAAAGTATTAGAGCCTGCAAAGGATGAAAAGGAAACGGAAGATCCGGAAGGTTCTGATGAAGAAGATGAAGAACTAGAAGCATTGAAAGATAGAGCAAAAGAACTAGAAATTAAAATAACTGCTAACATGAAAAAAGAAACTATCATAAAAAAGATAGAAGAAGCTGAAAAAGCAAAAGAGGGACAAGGCCAAAATCCAGAAGGAGAGTAGGTGATAATATGGTAGTTTTAAATGAAATAAAAAATAAAACTAGTATAGATATTAACTATATGATTACTAGATTAAAAAAGATGTTGGGAACTGAAAAAGAAGAAGAAGAAGATATACAAAATGCAATGTACGAAGTAATGCTAATAATTTTAGATACTATAAATCAAACTAGAATACCAAATATACTTTATACAACATGGCTTCAAATGACAGTAGATTATTGGTTTCTAAATAGATATAATGAAATATTTAAAAATCAAGAAGGCGAAGGAACCGGAGAAAGCAAAACAACATCTAATTCAAATTCAAGTGTAAAAACTTTGCAAGTTGGTGACACTACAGTTACATTCTCAGAAGAATCAGGTACAATAGAAATAAATGGAGTAAAATACAAGGTTGGAACGATAAACTTCATTGATGATGCTATTTTAGAAAAATATAAAAAAAGGTTATATAAACATCGAAAGATGGGGTGGTAGTTATGGGTTTCGATGATGTAATAAAAAAAGCAAGAGCAGCAATAGAAAGTACATACGATTCAAAGTGCAATATTATAGAAAGACAATCTATAACTAAAAACAATATAACAACAAATAATAATGAAGTAACAGTACAAGAAGAAAAACCTTGTAGAATATCATTTGAAGATATTTATTCAAATACGGAAACAGATACTGAAGCAAAAAAAGCACAAAAAATTAAGTTGTTTATTGCACCAGAAATAGATATAAAACCCGGAAGCAAAATCATTGTAACTGGTAGAAATAGAACCACTACATATAAAAATAGTGGAGAAGCTGCTGTATATGATACGCACCAAGAAATAATGCTCGAATTGTGGAAAGGCTGGGCTTAATATGTCAAACAAATGGGGAAAGTGTGATTTTAGCGAAATAGAAAAACTGCAAAAACAATTTGAAAAGTTATCTAAAACAGATATAACTAGATTCTGCCAAGATGTAGCGAGAGAGCTTGCTGCTAGGTTGCTGTCAAAGGTAATTCCAAGAACACCCGTTGGAATTGGCTCATTTGAAGTTGTAGGTGGAAAAAGATATACAATAAGAAGTGGGGGAACATTAAGAAGAGGTTGGACCGCTAATACTGAAGAGCAGGCAGAAAGTGGATCCGTACCAGATGCAATTAGTTATGCAAAGTCATTAAGAATTGCAAGAATGGGAAACGACTATATTATTATAGTTGAAAATCCCGTAAAATATGCTTCTTATGTCGAACACGGACATAGGCAAGAACCAGGAAGATTTGTTCCTGCTCTTGGTAAGAGATTAAAAGCATCATGGGTAGAAGGAAAATATATGCTAACTATATCTGAAAAAGAACTAGAATCAGAGCTTCCAGCATTAATTGAAAGAAAAATGAAAAGATATATTGAGGAGTGTTTTAATTATGGTTAAGAGCGTAGTTGAAGAAGTAATATATGGCATAGCCAGTAAAATAACAGAACTATTTGAAAATGAAGAAGGAAATTGCAAATATCCAATATATAAAAATAGTGAAGAGCAAGGAACAGACAATCCTTGTTTTTTTATTAAGTGTTTGAATGGAGAAGAAAAAAGAGAAATAGGACTTACAGATAGATTTTATCAAGATATACTTAATTTTGATATTATTGGATACACTCTTGATGGAGATACATCTATATTACACGATATGATGGACACTTTATATGAATTGGAATATATTGAAATTTCTGATGGAACTTTATTAAGGGCCATAAAACTACATCCGGAAATTGAAGATGGAGTTTTACATTTTTATATAGATTATAAGATATTTATTAAAAAAGACAATGATACAACTGAAAAAATGAGTAATTATGATTTTAATGAGGAGGTAAAAAAAGATGAAGGCGAAAACTAGTAAGAAAAAAACAGAAAAAGTAGTAAATGAAAACAAGTTTACAAAAGAGCAAATTGTTAACTCAAAAAAATTTGCAAAAAATGTAGATCTATTAAGAGCTACACTAAAAGAAAATAAAAAATATACTTTGAAAGAAGTATATGAAATTATTGAAAATTTTATGAAAGGTAAGGTGAGCTAATTATGGCATTAGGTGGAGGAACATTTATTTCACAAAACAAAAAATTACCTGGAACATATATCAATTTTGCATCTGCACAAAGTGCTTCTGCTTCACTTGGAGAAAGAGGCGTTGCTGCAATGGCAGTTGAAATGGACTGGGGCAAAGATTCACAAATAATTGAAGTTACTGCAGAAGATTTTGCAAAAAATTCATTAAAAATATTTGGATACGAATATTCTGATCCTAAATTAAAAGGAATAAGAGATCTATTCAAAAATGTTACAAAGGCATATTTCTACAGATTAAATTCTGGAAATCAAGCATCAAACGATTTAGCAACTGCAAAATGTAGCGGGGAAAGAGGAAATGACATTAGAATAGTCATTTCACAAAATGTTGATGACGAGACTAAATATGATGTTTATACATACCTTGGAACAAAAGAAGTAGATAAACAGACCGTTGCTCAAGCAAGCGAATTAGTAGAAAACGATTATGTAACATTTTCTATTGAAGAACTTAGCGAAGAAACAGCAGGTAAAGAATTATCTGGAGGAACAAATGGAGATGTAGGAGGAGAAGCACATCAAAAATTCTTAGACAAACTTGAATCTTACCAAGTTAATGCTATTGGATGTACTTCTAAAGATGATTCTACTACAGGTTTGTATGTAGAGTATGCAAAAAGATTAAGAGATAAACAAGGAATTAAATTTCAAGTTGTTTTATATAACAAAGCCGCAGACTATGAGGGAGTTGTTAATGTAAAAAACAAAGCAGTAGAAGATGAATCAGCACTTGTTTACTGGGTAACTGGTGTAATTGCAGGTTGTGCTATAAATAAATCAAATACAAATAAAACTTACGATGGAGAATATACTGCACAAGCTGATTACACACAAGCCGAATTAGAAGAAAGTATAGACAAAGGAGAATTTGTATTACACCAAGTTGGAAATGAAGTTAGAGTCCTTGTAGATATAAATAGTTTAGTAAACACATCTACAGAAAAGGGCGAAGATTTTAAGTCTAATCAAACTATTAGAGTTTTAGATCAAATTGCTACTGATGTTGCTAGTGTATTCAATTCTAAATACATTGGAAAAATTGCTAATAATGAAGCAGGAAGAACATCACTTTGGAACGATATAGTAAGATTATTTACAGATTATCAAACATTGCAAGCTATTGAAAACTTTGAAGATAGCGACATAAGTGTTGCAATTGGAGATGACAAAAAGTCTGTATCAATCGACACTAGCGTACAAGTAATAAATGCAATGGAAAAATTATATATGACAGTTGTCGTTGAGTAGAAGAGAACAAATAAAAATGTTCTCTTTATTTTTTTTATAAGGAGGAATTAAAAATGGCCAATATAACAATGAATGCAAAAGATGCTGTAAGTGCAAAACTAGCAGAATGCTATGTTACTATTGAAGGTAGAAGATACCTTTTAATGCAAGGTAAAGATTTCGAGGCTAATTTTGAAAAAACAAAACAAGAAATAAATATATTAGGAAAAACAGGAACAGGAAATAAAAGTACAGGTTGGAAAGGAACTGGTACTTTAACAATATATAAAAATACATCAATATTCGACAAATTAATGGAGAGATATAAAAATACTGGAGAAGATATTTATTTCGACATACAAGTAACAAATAACGATCCAACATCAGCCGCAGGTATTTGCACTATGGTGTTCAAAGACTGTAATATTGATGGTGGAGTTTTAGCAGCATTTGATGTTGATGGAGAATTCTTAGAACAAGAAATTAACTTCACATTTGAAGATTTTTCAAATCCAACCGGATTTACAATGTTAGCTGGTATGGAATAATAAAAAAGTAAAGGAGAATAAGATATTATGAGTTTAGAAAGTTTTATGATTAAAGAAGAGGCACAAGAAGTAGATTATGTTGCTTCTAAAAGATTTATAAATAAAGAAACAAAAAAACCAGAGGTTTGGAAACTAAAATCAATAACTGCAGATGAAAACGATGCACTTAGAAAAGAATGCTATAAACAAATACAAGTAGGTAAAAGAGTTAGAACTGATTTTGATACTGTAAAATATTTAGGATTATTAGCAGATAAATGTATAGTTTATCCAGATTTACACGATGTTAAACTACAGGATTTCTATCATGAAATGGATGCAACGAAATTATTGAAAAAACATTTATTAACTCCTGGAGAGTATGATGATTTAATGCAAAAAATTCAAGAAATCAATGGTTATGATCTAGAAGAAGCAGTTGAAGAAGCAAAAAACTAATAAAAGAAGGTGATAGCGATGCGGTATATGCACACTATTGCCTTCAAAAACTTCATAAATTTCCACACGAGTTTTTAGATTTGCCGTTTAAGGAAAAGGCCTTAGTAATGGCATCTATTGATTTAAGAGTAGAAAACGAAAAGAAAGAGGCAGCAAAGGCAAAGGCTAAAAAGAAGAGGTAAGATATATCTTATTCTCTAATGTATAAGGAGGAAAGTATATGAGCACAATAAGAACTTCAATCGTAGTACAAGATATGGCTTCCTCTGTTTTTGCAAGGATTAATTCAAATCTAAATAAAACTACAAGTGGTTTTAAGAACTTAAATAATCAAATGTCTGTGGCACCTACAAAAGCAATAACTAATGCGGAAAAAATGAATGAATCAGCATTACAAACGGAACTAGCATATCAAGCAGAACTACAAACATTGAAACAAGTAGAAAGTGAAGCTAGAAGAATAATTGCTGCAGAAGGAACGCAGACAGCAAAAGCACAAGATATAATAGCAAGTGTACGAGAGCAAAGAAATTTAGTTCAAAACTTAAAAACTGATTATGATAATGTTTCTAAAGGTATAAAACAAAGTAGTGATAATCAAGAAAAATTTAATAATTCAATAAATACAGCCAATTCTCATGGAAATAAATTATTAAGTACAATAAAAAATATAGCAATGGCAGTTGGTGGAATCGCCGCAATAAAAGGAATGGTAGATTTATCTGATACAGTAACAAGTAATAGAGCAAGGCTAGAATTAATTGTAGATGATAATGGAAGTGTAGACGAATTAGAAAATAAAATATTTTCTATGGCCAATAGAACTAGATCAGACTTCCTGGATGTAACAAGTGTAGTGTCTAAATTAGGTATATTAGCAGGAGATAGTTTCAAAAACAACGATGAAATATTAGCATTTACAGAACTTATGAATAAAAACTTTGCCATTGGTGGAGCAAGTATTCAAGAACAAACTTCTGCGATGTATCAATTAACACAAGCAATGGCATCTGGAAAACTGCAGGGTGATGAGTTCCGTTCAATAATGGAAAATGCACCTTTGTTAGCGGAAGCAATTGCGGATTATACAGGAAAAAGCAAAGGAGACCTTAAGGAATTGTCTAGTCAAGGCGTAATTACATCGGATATTATAAAAAATGCAATGTTTTCTGCCGCAGATAAAATAAACGAAAGATATAATAAAATGCCTATGACTTGGGGACAAATTTGGACCAAAATGAAAAATGTTGCTGTAAAAGCAATGAATCCAGTTTTAGCAAAAATAAATGAACTTGCAAACAATCAGCAAGTCCAAGAAATGTTTAATATGTTCATAAATGGAGCAAGTTTGGCAGCACAAGCTATTTTAGGTTTAATAGAAGGCGTTTCATGGTTGATTAGTGTACTAGAGCCTTTTGCACCAATAATATGGGGAATTGTAGGGGCTTATGTAGCATTTAATATTATTTCTGGAATAGTGAGTGCAGTTTTAGGAGTAATTGCTACAGCTCACGCTATTGCCGGGGCAGCAGAGATGCTTCATGCAGGAAAAACTATGGCAGCTACAGCAGCACAATGGGGATTAAATTCTGCATTGTTAGCTTGCCCTATTACCTGGATTGTTATTTTAATTATGGCACTTATCGTTGCATTAACATATTTATGGTTTACAAACGATGAAGTTGCTTACTGGATGTTATTTCTTTGGGACTCTTTGTATTTAGGAATTATGGCAGCAGGGCTAGGAATTCAAGCAGTTTGGTACGCATTACAAATGGCAGCTATGTATTTATGGTTAGGAATTCAAACAGTAGTGCTAGGACTTATGGGAGCTTGGTATGGTTTTCAAACAGGTGTTGAAGCAGTATGTTTAGGTGTACTTGCAATATTCCAGGGATTATATAATGGTATAGTTTCAATTGTAAATGGAATAATAAGTGTTTTGAATAAAATACCAGGAGTCGAAATTGATACTGTAGAAACTGCAAAATTTGCTGATGACTTTGCAAATAATATGGCCAATAATATCATAGATAGAAATAAAAAGTTACAAGATATGGCCAGTCAAATGGATGGAACTATGGACCAAATAAACGAAATGAAGAGTAAATTTGGTTCAGAGCTATATGCAGGAGCCACAGCGGTTCAAAATAAAGCAATAGAACTAAATACAACTAGAGAAGATAGAACCGCACATAGAAATGATTGGATCAATAATGCCGGATCTGCTATACAAGGTGCATTAGATAGTTTTGATTTTGGAAATGCTTTAGATAATAACGGAACACTAGGAAATATAGCAGGAAATACTAAAGACATTGCCGATAATACAAAAGAAATATCTGATGAAGATTTGCAATATTTAGTAGATTTAGCAGAAAGGGAAACAGTAAATAGATTCACGACAGTACCACTAACTATAAATATGACAAACAATAATAATATAGAGGGCGATAACGATATCGATGGAATAGTAGACAGATTAACTACTAGACTTGAAGAAGAATTAGAATATATTTCTGATGGAGTACACGAATAAAGGAGGATAAAATATGGCATATTATTTTTATTTAGGAAATGTGCTTCTTCCTGTACCTCCAGAAAAAGTAGAACTAAAAGTAAAAAATAAAAATAAAACTTATGATTTAATAAATTTCGCTGAAATAAATGTTCTAAAAAATGCAGGTTTGACAGAGATAGAATTTGAAGTATTATTGCCAAATACTAAATATCCATTTGCTATGTATCAGAACGGATTTCAAAATGCAAAATACTATTTAGGAATATTAGAAAATCTAAAAATAAATAGGAGTGCTTTTCAATTTATAGTTGCAAGGAGATTTCCAAACAATAAAACCATATATGATACAAATATAAAGGTAGCTCTAGAAGAATATACCATAAGTGATAATGCAAAGGACGGATTTGATACAAAAGTAAAAATAAAATTGAAACAATATAAGGAATATTCTACAAAGACAGTACAAGTAACAATTAAGCAATATAAACCACCGGTTGTTACAAGAACAGTAACAACTAATAATACAGCAAAGTCCACTCCTAAACCGAGTGGACAAAATTATACTGTAAAAAGTGGGGATTGTCTATGGAATATTGCTAAACGATTTTATGGAAATGGAAGTAAATATACAGTAATATACAATGCAAATAGAGATAAAATAAAAAATCCTAATTTAATTTACCCTGGTCAAGTTTTCTGGATACCCGCATAGGAGGTAATAAAATGGCACAGCAATTATTGATACAAAACGGAAATACTGTATATGAGCCAGTAGTACAAGATGAAATAAAATGGACCACTGAAAGAAAAGGTGCAGCAGGTAAACTTGAATTCAAAGTTGTGAAAGACAATATTATTAACTATGAAGAAGGTAATCCAGTTGCTTTCAAAGTTGATAATACTAACCTGTTTTATGGATTTGTTTTCAAGAAAAAAAGAGATAAGGAGCAAATAATAGAAACTACTGCATACGATCAATTAAGGTATTTGAAAAACAAAGATACAATGGTCTATACAAATAAAAGAGCCGATGAATTAGTAAAACTTATTGCTAATAATTATCAATTAAATGTAGGAACATTAGAAAATACAGGATATACAATAGCAAAAAAGACTGAATCAAATCAGTCTCTTTTTGATATTATCCTAAATGCAATAGATGAAACAATAAGAAATAGAAAAGAAATGTATGTTCTGTATGATGATTTCGGCAAATTAAACCTAAAGAACCTAGAAAGAATGAAAGTAGGACTAGTAATTGATGAAGAAACGGGCCAAAATTTTGATTATGAAAGTTCAATAGATTCTGATACATATAATCAAATAAAGTTAACCTACGACAATTCTGATACTGGTAAAAGAGAAGTATATATGGCAAAAGATAGTTCTAATATTGACAAATGGGGAATATTACAATATTTCGATACAATTGATGAGAAAACCAATGGGGCAGTAAAAGCAAGAGCATTGTTAGATTTGTATAATCAAAAAACAAGAAATTTACAAATAAAAGATGCACTAGGAGATATAAGAGTTCGAGGTGGTTCTTTAATCATAGTAAATCTAAATTTAGGGGATGTCAAATTACAAAATTTCATGCTAGTAGAAAAGGCAACTCATAAATTTAAGAACGGAGAACATTTTATGGATCTAACCTTAAAAGGACAAAATTTTATATCTCAATAGGAGGTAAAAATGGGAGGCTCATTATCAGAAGTAATAAAAAAGATGGCAGTAGGAGCAAATGATGCAACAGCTCCCGCTGCTGTTTTATTTGGTACAGTAACGAGTGTGAATCCACTCGAAATTACTGTAGAGCAAAAATTAAAATTAACAAAAGAATTTTTAGTTCTTACAAAAAATGTTAAGGACTATGAAGTAGAGGTTAGTGTGGATTGGGAAACTGAAACGAGGCAATTAAATGCAAACCATAACCATGAAATAACTGGAGAAATATCAGTAAATTCAAACGCAAATGTAAATCCTAATCCAGAAAGTATAAATGTTTCAATAACAAATGAAATAAATAATTCACTAGGTATTGAAACAAAAAATATAAATTTATCACATAATCATTCAATTAGCGGAAGAAAGAAAATGACAATACATAATGGGCTGCGAGTAAATGATGAAGTGATTTTAATACAACAGCAAGGAGGAAGTAACTTTGTTGTTTTAGATAAGATTTAAAAGAAAGGTGGTAAAAAGATGACACCTAATACAGATGATATATTGATAAATAATGTCGAGACTGTTACAGAACAAACAAGTAGAACTTACTATCTAGATATAGAAAAAAATATTATATATAATTTCTGTGATGGGCTTGAGGCAATGAAACAAACGATATATTGCATCTTAAATACAGAACGATTTGATCACCTTATATACAGTTGGAATTACGGAATAGAACTAAAACATCTAATTGGGGAAAGTACAACATTTGTTATACCGGAATTAGAAAGAGTAATAAAAGAGGCACTACTCCAAGATACAAGAATTATTGATGTAAATAATTTTGATTTTACTGTAAAACAAAATGAGGTTTTAGTAACATTTACTGTAATTACAACTTTAGGAAATATTGAGATGGAAAGGGTGGTGAGTATTTAGAAATGGAGCAAGAAAATTTAGATGAATATTTTGATTATGAAACAATATTACAAAGAATGCTAGATAGAGTGCCAACGCAAATCGATAAAAGGGAAGGCTCAATTATATATGATGCACTTGCACCGGCAGCCGCCGAATTAGCACAAATGTATATAACGCTAAAATTTAATATAGATTTAGTATTTGCAGATACAGCACCAGAAGAATATCTTGATAGATTATGCGGTCAGATAGGTTTAACTAGAAATGAAGCAACTTATGCTATAAGAAAAGGAACATTTTATGGCGAATCAGACAAAAAAATGGATGTAGATATAGGAGAAAGATTTACAATAGGAGATTTAGTATTTAAAACAATTCAAAAAATGGAAGATGGTAGTTATGAAATGCAATGTGAAACTGAAGGTGTTATAGGAAATAATATTACAGGAAATTTAATACCAGTAAATTATATTGAAGGTCTTGTAAGGGCAGAACTAACCGATGTTCTTATTCCTGGAGAAGATCAAGAAAGTGATGAAGCATTGCGAGCGAGATACTATGAAACAACCAACGAGCAAGGATTTGGCGGAAATATTATAGACTATCAAAATAAGACAAAAGAAATTGCGGGAGTTGGAGCAGTTAAGGTAACTCCAATATGGAATGGTCCGGGAACTGTAAAACTAACAATATTAGATAGCGATTATAATAAGGCATCAAATGTTTTGATAGAAAATGTTCAAAAAGAAATTTGTCCGGATTTATCTGAAGATGGGTTAGGAATAGCACCTATTGGCCATACAGTTACTGTAGATACAGTAACCGAAGTTGGAATTTCTATAACTAGCGATGTGACTATATCAGAAACAGCTCAAATGGATAATGTAAAAAAAGCGGTAGAAAAAGCAATAAATGATTATTTTCTACAATTAAAGAAAGACTGGGAAAAATCAGAGACGACCATTATAAGAAAGTCACAGGTAGAAACATTAATATTAAACACAGAAGGAGTTATAGATGTAACAAATACTTCCATCAATGAAAGAGGCTCAAATATTGAATTACAAAAATTTGAAATACCTACATTAAAAGGGGTGACGCTTATATGAAGTTAATAAATTATATGCCTCAATTCCTTAAAAATGTGCGTGAATTTAATGAAATATTTAATGCAGAAGATTTTGAATTAGAATTTATGCGTGAACAAATAGATAAAATACTGAAAGAAGTAATAGTAAATACAGCAGAAAGTTATGGACTAGAAAGATATGAAAAAATATATGGAATAACTAATATAGCAGAAACTATTGAAGCAAGAAGAATGAATATTCTATTTAAGATTAACAATCGTGTTCCATTTACTTTGAAATGGTTAATAAATACTCTTAATGCATCAATAGGAGCAGAAAATTATAAGTTGTCAATTAAAGATTATGTATTGCATATAGAAATTGCATTAAATTATACCGAAGCAGCAGAAATGCTAAAATCAAATTTAGTATATCAAATTCCGGCTAATATACAACTTGATTATGAATTAACATCTCAAATAAATGAATATATAGGTGCAGTAGTATCGCAGCAATCGTATTTAGATTTATATGCTATTGCGATTGAATCAACAGAAAATTTAGTATTAGAAGAAAATAACAATGTAGGACTTAATTTAAGCAGACAAGATTATATGGAAATAGATTCTAATACAGATACAACTAAACAAATGGAAGAAATGACATTAAATAGTGAAGCAGCAATAAAAACATCTAGGCAAGACTATATGGAATTAAGTGTCGATAATGACACATCAATAAAAGCAGAAGATATAATATCAAATGCTGAAGTAGGACTAGCAATGTCTAGACAAGATTATATAAATATAGAGGAGGTCGAAAAATAATGGGCTTTGAAAAAGTTTATATTACAAAGCAAGGTGCTTTACTTGCAGCAAAAACATTACAAGGTAAAAAAATAGAATTTGATCATGCAGAAGTTGGAAGCGGAAATTTAACAGGAAATGCTGTAGATAAAACATCACTAACCACAAAAGTGTTAGAGTGCCCAATAGAAAGGGTAGAAATTACGGGAGATACACAAGCCTGTGTATCTTTTATTTTTAAGAATACTGATGCAAAAGCAGCATTTAATTTTAGAGAAATAGGATTATTTGCAATAGATCCAGATACAAAAGCAAAAGTATTATATGCTTATGCTAATGCGGGAACTACTGCAGAATACATCAATAATTCTATTACAGAAAAAATAGAAAAACACATAAATATAAATGTAATTGTAGATAATGCAACCAACATAACAATAACATTAGATGAAAATGAAATATATATTACAGAAAAAGAATTCCAAGAAAGATTAAGGGAAGCATTAACAGTAGCAGGCAAAACTTATGGAGTTAGAAGAAAAATTAAAGATAATACAAATCCAGCGTGGGAAAGAATAGGCGATAGTGTTGGATTAGTAGCAAAGGCTACTCACGATGGTTCGCCAGTTCAAAATGATTTTGATGATCTATATCCTTGGTCTGATATTAGAACATACAATTACAATACAGAAACTAAAAAAATAACTGCATATATTGATGAACCAGGATTCCAATTTGATGGATCTAATGGAGAAGTATTAACAAAAATACCAGAATTTTGGTTCAAAAGAGAAGTTAAAGGTGATTATGAATATATTTACATTGCTGATTATGCAAAAGCAGGATTTAAGCATAGTAAAGAATTCTCAGTTGGTAGATATACTATATCAGTTGGAGAAGATACAAAAGCACATAGTTATAGTGGTACAATTCCAGAAGTAAATAAAACTATTGCAGCATTTAGAACTTTAGCAACTGGCGTAGGAGACGAATTCTGTCAACTTGACACAAGATATTTTATTTTACAAATGTTATATTTAGTAGAATACGCAAATTATAATAGTCAATCAATACTTGGAAATGGTTATACATCAATGGAAGAAAGCAATTCGGATGTTTCTTTACTAGAAGAAAATGGTGTAAATCGATTTGTTGTCAGAACAGCAGGTGGTAATAATTTCGAAGTAGGACAATTGATTAGTATTGGAACAGCTTATGGAAATAATAGTATTGCAGCAAATAGAACAATAACTAAAATTGATGATTTCGATAATGGAAGCGTTACTGGAAAAGAAATTACATTTGATGGAGAGGCAGTAGATCTTGTGAAAACAAATGTAATTTGGTCACCAGGACAAAAACATGGTGGATGCGATGATTTAGGAATGAAATCTGGATGTTTATCTAATACGCATCATGCAGTAATATATAGAGGAATTGAAAATATATTCGGTAATGTATGGCAATTTGTAGATGGATTAAACATCAATAATTATGTCGCATATATTTGTGACGATCCTACACAATATGCTTCAGATAAATTTGAAGCACCATATAAAGCCGTAGGATATACAAACTTACAAACTAAAGATGTATATCCATCAAAACTTGGATATGATGAAAATAATCCAGAGATTGCATTACCTATTGAAGCAAACGGAAGCACAGGAACTGGAATTTGTGATTACTACTATTGCGAAACTGGAAAGAGAATCGCTCGCGTGGGCGGTAGCGTTGACTACGGTGCGAGTGCGGGGTTGTTCTTTTGGTACTTGAGCAGTGCTTCTTCTTTTTCGGCTTGGATCGTCGGGGCTCGCCTTCTTAAATACCAGTAATGCAGGGGTGTGGGGGCGGCCAGCCTCCCACATAAAATAACTCAAACATAGAATAGTTAATTTTTCAAAAAAATATATGTATAATGCTCATAGGGGATTTGGTGTGTGCGATCCCGGTGTTATGGTTCAGTTTTTGTTTTTCGCTCACGTGGGCGGTAACGTTAACAACGGTGCGAATGCGGGGTTGTTCTATTGGAACTTGAACAATGCTTCTTCTAATTCGAATTGGAACATCGGGGCTCGCCTACTTATTTTAATTTTATTACACATCACTTTCCTTGTCGCTTGACAAAAATTAGTCGAACTGGACTGGTGTAGTAGCTTCTTTTAAGCGAAAAACCGGTAGACAAAAATAAGAAAACCAGGTGTAAATTATGAAAAGAGTAGGAAATATTTATAATGATATAATAGCGAAAGAAAATATTAGAAAGGCAATATCAAATGCTTCAAAAGGCAAAAAAAATAGAATGGCTGTAAAAAAAGTGTTTAATGATATGCCTTTTTATATTGACCAAATATACGATATGCTTGCTAATAAAAAATATGTCGCAAGTCCTTATGTGAAAATTGCTATTCACGATGGAGTAAGAAAAAAGGAAAGGGTTATATTTAAGCCTATGTTTTATCCGGACCAAATAATACATTGGTCTCTAATGCAGCAAATACAACCTATTTTAAGAAAAGGAATGTATGACTATACTTGTGCATCTATTCCAGGAAGAGGACTACATTATGGAGCAAAACATATAAAGAAAATATTGGTACAAGATAGAAAAAATACAAAATATTGCTTAAAATTAGATGTAAAGAAATTCTATCCATCTATTGATAAAGAAATAATGAAAAAGAAGTTTAGAAAAATTATAAAAGATGGAGATACATTAGATTTAATTGATGTTATAATAGACAGCTCCGAAGCAGGATTACCTATTCGGTAATTATACTTCGCAATGGTTTGCAAATTTTTTCTTACAAGACCTAGACCATTATATAAAGGAAGAATTGAAAGTTCCATATTATATAAGGTATATGGATGATATGATTTTATTTCATAGAAATAAAAAAGAACTTCATAAAATTAAAGATAAAGTGGAAGAATATTTACAAAAGGAACACTTGAAATTAAAAGAAAATTGGATTTTATTTAAGGTTGATAGTAGGCCAGTAGATTTTATCGGATATCGTTTCTATCGTGGTTATACAACTCTAAGGAGGGGAAATTTCTTACGAATAAAAAGAAGAGCAAAAAGAATATACAAAAAAAGAAAAATTAATTATAAAGATGCATCGGCAATGATAAGTTACAATGGATGGCTAAAACATTGTAACAGTTACAGATTCAAAGAAAAATATTTTAAGCCATATATTGATTTAGAAAAATGTAAAGGAGTGGTAAAACATGAAAGTACAAAACAGTGTAAAACCAGAAAAAAGGTTTAGTATAGAAAAAGTTGAGAACGGAAAATGTGCCGTTCTTTTTTTTGACAATATTCAAGAAGAAATTGTGGATGTTCCTACATTAGAAGATGAATCTACAAGCCAAAATAAAATTTATACCTATGATGTATATACCGCAGAAGTGGATTATAGGGAAAATCTTGCCGAAGAAATAGAGGCAAATATTGAAAAATGGCTAAAATTTGTCAAAGATAAAGATTATGAAAAAGCTGCAGCAGAAATAAGGGCAGTAAGAGATAAATTGTTACAAGAAACAGATGCAGAAATGTGCTTAGATCGAATGGGATTAGAAATGCCGGAAGGAACATCGTTTACTTCATGGATTAATTTCCTAAAAACATTAGCATCATCTATTACTGGAAAAATGGCAAAATATAGACAAGACTTAAGAGACCTTACTAAACAGGAGGGATTTCCTTACAACATTAGTTGGCCAGAAAAACCAAAAAACAAATGAGGAGAGTGAAAAATAATGATAGAAGATTTAAGTAATTGGGCCGTGTTAATAGGTGATGCGGGAATAGTTATAGGAGCAATGACTGCAATATTAAATTATCAATTAAAAGGATTTAGAGATAATCAAAGGTTACAATACAGATATGAAATATGTAGCTTCGCCGGAGATTTGCGAAATGGAATACATAAAACAAGGCAAGAATTTGAAGCAATCTTTGAAATGTATGATAGATATGAGGACATTGTAAAGAAATTAAATCAAAAAAATTCATACATTGATAGCGAAATGGCTTATATTAAAGAACAATATAGAATATTAAATTAAGAAAGGAGGAATTAAAAATGACAGTTCAAGTTTTAGTGTATATTGTAACAACTTTGTTTACATATATACTTGGAAAAGTATCAAAGCATTTTGGTTGGAATGAAACATTACCTATTCCAATCCAAAATATTATTGTGGGATTTATTTCTGCAGGAATAGGTATCTTAATTCATATTGAAGGACTAGATGCTAATGCAATAATAACCGCAGTAATAACTGCGTTAGGTGGAATTGGTACAGCTACTGTATTATATGATGCAAAAAATCAATAATTTAATACAAGAACAAAGTTCGTTTATTTCAAAAATACAGGAAGAAAAATAAAAAAACTTCCTGTATTTTATTTTTTTATAAAGGAGGTCTTTCTAATGGAAGAAAACAACATTATCGATGAAGAAATCGAAATGACACCAGAGATGGAAGCAGAATTAAGTAATGGTAAAGAGGAGGGCGAAGAATAATGGGTACTGTATCAAAATTAGCAAGTGGCGTATATATCGCTGCTGAAGGAAATTACGAACACGGAAGAGCAGGACAAAAAATATGTAAAATTACTCCACATCACATGGCCGGAATTCTTACTGGTAAACAATGTGCAGTAAATATATTTCAAAAACCAGGAAGAAAAGCAAGTGCAAACTACTGTATAGGAAATGATGGAGATATAGTATGTAATGTCTATGAAGAGGACAGAGCATATACATCAAGTTCAAGAGCAAATGATAGGCAAGCAGTTACTATTGAAGTTTCTAACTGCGAAATTGGTGGTCAATGGAGGATATCAGATGCAGCTTGGAATTCACTTGTAAATTTATGTATAGACATTTGTAAAAGACATAATTTTAGATTAGTATATGATAATACTCCAAATGGAAGTTTAACAAGACATGATATGTTTTCTAATACTAATTGCCCTGGACCTTATTTGAAAAGCAAATTCAATGAATTAGTAACTTTAGTTAATGCTGCACTAGATGGAGGCTCACAACCTACACCTACACCAACACCACAACCAAGTGGCAGAAAAGTAGGAGATGTTGTTACAATAAATGGTGTATATGTAGCAAGCAATTCTACAAAGAAATTAAATCCAGCAAGAACCACAGGTACAATAACAAAAATTATTAGTGGTGCATTGAATCCATACTTACTTGATAATGGAAATTTAGGATGGGTAAATGATAGCGTGATCGTATCAGGAACATCAAGTTTTAATAATCAAACAGCTAAAAAATCAAATGAAGAAATTGCTGCGGAAGTATGGGCAGGAAAATGGGGAACAGGAACAGAAAGAAAAAATAAACTTCAAGCTGCGGGTTATGATTATAATACTATACAAAATCTTGTAAATAAAGGCGTAGGCAAAAATGGTTCATCTACTTCAAAACCATCTACACCATCTAAATCAGCACTTGATATAGCAAGAGAAATCTGGATCAAAGGAAATTGGGGAACAGGTGATGAAAGAAAAAGAAAAGTAGAAGCAGCAGGATATAATTATGCAGAAGTACAAAAATATGTTAATGAATTTGCATCCGGTAAAAGAAAATAATTAAAATATAAAGTAGAGGAGATTTTTTTCTCCTCTACTGCATTTCTTTTAATTTTTTTTGAATATCTACCAGCAAATTAAATGATTGCTGAAAAGTAGTGTTATTCATATCTAAATTAGATATTTTATTCAAAATTTTTTTAATTTCTACATTTTTCATATAATCGTTTATATTAGAATTAGGCAAATTATCTATTACCTTATACTTTATTTTCATTTGATTTAGTAGTATGATATATTTGTCTAACTGAGAAACGGGAAAACCACATTTGAAAATAGAAGGTCCTAAATCGGTTATTTTCAAACCTAGTTTCTCATTGATAATTTTTGCATCTTCATTTAATATGTTATAGAAAATCCCAACTCTAAACAAATAAATGCAAGATGCATCTTCTTTTTTTAGTTCGTTATATTGGTTCAATAATTTACTCATTTTTATTCTTACCTTTCTTCTTTTTCAAAACTAGAATATCTCCAGGATCGCATTCTAAAACATTACAAAGTTTTTCTAGTGTATCAAAATGAATTCCCGTAGTTTCATTGTCGATTAGATGGGATAACGCTTGATAACCTCCTTCCATTTTTTTTACAAACCAATACTTCGTTTTCTTTTTTTCTTTTAGTATTTCTTTTACTCTTACATATACGCTCAAGTTTCTCACCTACCTTTCATATCTATTTTACAATGAACCTACACAGATTTTAACTCTCTGTGCTTTAAGATACACTTACAATAACTATTGCAGGTTTAAGGTATTTTTGCTATAATTCAAGTGGTGATGGTTATGGAAAATAGTTTTAATTTATGTAATGAAATTATATCAAAAGTAAGATGGTATATGGACAGGAAAGACTACAACGGGTTAAGATTATATTTAGATCAAAAAGAGAAAAGCATAGAAAAAGCTGCAATTCTTTGCGAAAATAATGAGTCAAAATATATGGATGATTTGGTAAAAGACTTAAAATAGTAATAGGAATTTATGGGAAACAATGAGAAAAAATAGGAAAAAATGGGAAAAAGTCGAAAATTGTCGAATTTTGTAATCAAGTAGTATCAATGGAAACAAGCGACAATACCTATCGGCTAGAATAGTTATGTTATTCGACATAATGTGGTAAAATATATAATAAGAGATATCTCTAAATATCATTTTATAGGAGGGTATTTATGAGAAAAGAAGTAATATGTTTTGACCTTAATATCCTAGATAAATTATTAAGTAAAATATTAAAGAGATATACATACAAAATTTATAGAAAAGGAATTGTTGATGGATATAATTGGGCCAAGAGCAAAAGAAAAGGTTAAATGACATTGTTATTAGTTTGTTATTAACGGAGTAAGTTTTACTGGGTTTCATTAGGTTGCAAAAAGCGTAATGAAATCCAGTATTTTCAATAGATAGCAGTAATATAAAGAAAAAGCAAAAATATTGTAAAATCATTATAATTATTCTAGCAGGAATTACTAATCTATAAAAAAACATTGAAATATCAGGCATTTGCACGCTTGACTTTCAATGTTTGTTATTAGTTTGTTATTAACTAGATAGGTTTTACGAGGTTTTTCTTTCGGTATTTAGTACATATATTTTACCTACTTTGAATGTTACTAATTTTATTGCTTCATATTTTTCTTCTATTGAAACATGATTATAAACATCATCTCCAGTATTTCCATTTTTGTGGCCAATAATAGAATTTATTATTGTAGGTTTTACATTTAGTCTTTGTAGTTCTGTTTCTAGGCCGTGCCTTCCACAATGAGCGGTCTTTCCTTTTATAAATTCATGTTTTTTTACAAACTCTCGATAAAAATTATTATAATCTCCATAAAATACTCTTTTGCCATTTGCTTTCATAAATAAAAATTCATTGTCCGGATTGTAATATTTTTCAAATATAGGTTTTACCAAAGGATGAATTGGGATCTCTCTGTTAATTCCATTTTTTGTTTTTAATCCACCCACAAAGTAGTTTTTACTTAAATAAATATTTTTTGTGTATATAAAAAATATTTCTTCAGCTCTGCATCCAGTATAATTTGCTAATAAAAGTATATTCCTAACTAATTCTTCTTTTTCATCTTCCGCTTCAATATTCCACAAATATTCTATTTGTTCATAAGTGAAAGGCTTTCTTGTTGATTGACTGCTCATTTTTGTTCTTGTTATATACTGTGCATAGTTTTTATCAATAATATCTTCCTGGAATGCATATTTGTCCATATTTTTATATAATTGCACCATCTGCTTGACAGCACTAGGTGTTTTTTTAGATTCTTTTATAAAAATTTGAAAATCTGATGTTTTTAATTCCCTATATATTCTGTCATATAAACCTTTAGAATTGTGATAAGCAGTAAGCATATTTCTTGAATTATTGTAAGCATATTTCCCATCTGGTTTTATGTGCTCTTCTAATTCTTTTTTGATTTCTTCTTTATTAGGAAACAGCATCTTCTCCATTTCTTCAAAAACCTGTTTGAAAGTATAGTTCCTTTTATTTTTTCTATGTATAGAAGATTTTATACTTTCGACCGGAACTAATTGATATGGTGTTTTTGGAAAGAAAACTATACGATCGTACTTTTCTTTTTTCACTTTTAGAGCATAAGGTGCTTTGTGATAATTCTCTAAACATACTATTGCATCTAATTTTTCTTCAAATGTATCTATATCATAATATATAGGAGTTCCTTTTTCATCCTTTCCAATTAGTATTCTAGCGGCCCAGGGTTTGTATCTTCCTTTACCTAAAAATGCTGCTGTTCCAAATCCATTTTTTCTTCTATTAAATTGATCCATAAAAAACCTCCATTTTTTTATCAATATCACTTGAAAAATGAAGGCATTTTGTATATAATACAAATGTATTCACTTCCCGAGTGAGTACGCTTTGGAAATAATGTGTTGTGCTGCGAAACTCAATTACATTATTTCCGCTTTTTTTATTTTATATCAGTAATCTTTTGTATTATATTATTATTTCTGTATAAATCTTTATCTGCGTATCTTATAGAATAAATATTGTTATCTTTTAAGTACATTACAGCATTATAATTTGGTGCTTTTATTCTAAAACCTAAAGTATTATCTCCGATCAAGAGAATCAAGTGAATCATCTCTTACAATATCATAATTCTTGAAGCCGCATTCTGTAAGTACAGCTAGTGTAGATTTTATATTGTCGGCCGACATATAATCTTTTAAGGCTTCATAATTAGAATTAGACTTGTTATTAGTGTTGGAATTTACAACTAAAATAACAATGCCCACTATAACAATTAGTAAAATACCAGGTAAAATTCCGGTTACTTTGCCAGACATATTAATCCCTCCTTTTCTTGAAAGCACTTTTATTTTGCGATAAAACTACTTCTCCAATTATTTTTATTCTTGATAGCTCCAGCTCTTCAAATTTTGAATTCATATAATATAATTTACAAGTATTTGCTTCAGAGAATATTTTGGCTATATCATAATAAGAATTATCTATTTGCAATAAATATGTTTGACCATCGATAATTTTATTTTGTAATTCTATAACAGCTATATCTCCTTGATCAAGTAGAGGGAGCATTTTATCATTTGGTGCTTTTACTGCTATATATTCATCTGTAGTATATTCAAAAGGGAAGAAACCTATTTTTATCATTGTATTATTAGAAACGGAGTATAGGGGTATCCCTTTATTACCACCCATAATAACTATATCTTTTATATTCTTATCTATTTTTTCTAAAATAGTAAATAGGGCCTTGGTTTTATTATTGATTCCATAATTTGCTTCAATATAATTACTAAGCTGCTTCAAAACAGGAGCATCATTTTCATTTTGCTTTATAAGTATTTCGAATATATATTCATTATTTATATTAGGTATATGAAGTGAATTGATTTCTTTTTCATAATCTTTGCAAATGTTATGTGCAATAATTTCTCTAGATGAAGTATTTGAATCAAGATATCCACAAATTTGCATTAGCTCATCATAAGTTGTTACTCCATTAGATGCTTCAGCAAGTTTCTCTAATACTTTAGGAGTAGGAGGAGAGGGAAATCTCATATTTATATATTTAGATAAATAACTTCTACTACATTTTTCTATGTTATTGGCCAATAAAGATATGTTACCATATTGGTCCGCAATTTTTTTTAATATGATACTAAATTTTTCTTTTTCAAACACGACCGAAAACCTCCTTGCCTCTATTATATAACGGGGTGGAAAAAAAATCAACAAAAAATGTGAAAAAAAAATACAAAACCTATTGACATTATATTCTGATAAGTATATAATGCAAGTGTGAAAAAAAAGCACACATAAGAAAGGAGAGGTTTTATGGAAGCAAAGATAGATAAAGTTAAGGAACTGATAAGGGATAAGTTCCACGACAATACTTCGTACTTTGCAAATGAGATTGGCGTCAACAGAGAATATGTAAGTGCAATATTAAACGGAAGAAAAAATGAAAATAGTCCAAAGTTCTGTAATGCACTAATTGCATATTGTGAAAAGAACGATCTTGATTACAAAGACTATGTACAAATTAACTAATTTTTTTTAACGCAAGTGTGAAAAAAAAGCACAACACAAGGGGGTTGAAAAAATGAAAAAAATTAAAATCGCAGCACAACACATTATCGAAGGAGGGAAAGATTATGGAAGAAAACGAATTAGAACCGGTTGACACTATTACACCATATCAAGCGGGAAAAGTATTACACAAAAATGCTGAAGCAATAAGAGCAGGATTAAAGCAAGGGATATTTCCATTTGGAAGTGCAATACCTCCAGAAGAACCAGGAGGCAATTGGAATTACATAATAATCAAAAGCAAATTTATGGAGTATGCTGGAATCTTAAATAAGAAAGGGGTGAACAAAAATGAAGATTAAAAACAAAAAGAAGTTTATAGCAAGAACACTAGAATTAATAGTTTTTATAGCAACTTTAATTCTAACGCCATTAGCAATAAATTATGCAAATACTTTAAGAGGACATAAGGCGTTTGGCGGAGAGTATTTGGTTCCTGTGTTTGGATTGCTAATTATTTTAGTAATAGAAACAATTTATGAAGAAAGCCAAAATAAGAAGAATAGGAGGAAATAATAATGGAAGATGAAAGATGTGACGAAGAATCAGTAGTATTTAATGCAAGGGTAAACGAAGACGAAATGATAATTGCTATTGAAGAATACGAAAATTTAAAAAAGGAAATAGAGTATTTGAAAAGTAAAGATGATGAACAATTTAATTTAAGACAAAGAATAAGAGATGAAAATATGGCTCTAAAAGAAGAAAATGCAACATTGCAAAAAGAAAATACAACATTAAGAAGAGGAATAATTAAATTCGTAAAACTAATAGGAGGATTAACAAGTGATTAAATATTATCAAGAATTATTAAATGAATGTATAGATCTAGCAGAATGGATACAAAAACATCAACAAATGTTATCAACATTGGAAACAATGAAGTATAAATTAAAAAAATTGAAAGGAGGATTATAAAATGCCAGGAAAGCATAGTCAAGAAGCATTAGAAATAAAAGCACTAAAAGAAATTATAGAACGCAAGGATCGAGAAATTAAAGACATAAAGACAGAGTGTGCTGAGCAGTTTAAGAGAATAAAGGACCTGTGTTTTATAAATAACTATGGAGATAAATATTTGAGTTTAAGAAAAATACACGAAATAGCATCAGATAATTTTTCTGCATTAGTTAAAGACATGGTTATTACAGAACAACAAGAGCCACAGGAAATGGCAAAAATAATAGAACTACCAACTACCCGCAAAAGTAATAAATAGTTCTATAAAAACATTTATATAAGTGTTTCTTTGAGTATTGTAGCACAGATATTTAAAGAAATCAAGAGAGGAGTTAAAAATGGCCGGAAGATTAGATTATCAAGAAAGAAAACAAAAAAGAATACAACATTATCAAGAAAAATCAGATAAAAATAAGCAAGCAGCAGAGGAAAGAATGGCAGCCGGAAGCAAAATAGTAAGTGCAATAAATGGACAGCCATTACTTATAGGGCATCACTCTGAAAAAAGACATAGAGCAGACCTTAAAAGAATGGATAACCATTTTAGAAAAGCAAACGAATTACAAGAAAAAAGCGACTATTATGAAAGTAAAGCAGAATCAGCACAAAATAATAGTGCAATAAGTTCTGATGATCCGGAAGCAATACAAAAATTAGAAGAACAATTACACGCTTTGGAAAAACTTAGAGAAGATACAAAGAAGGTAGAACATACATCGTATGAACTAAATTATATATCTGCCGATATAAGAAGAATAAAAGCAAGAATAAAAGAACTTAAGGAACTAGACCAAATCGAATTTAAGAGCATCATTATAAAAAATGGCAAGATTATACATAACAAAGAAAAAAATAGGCTTCAAATATTATTTGATGAAATACCGGAAGAAACAGTAAGAGACAAAATGAAACAAAATGGTTTCAAATGGGCCAGGACAGATAAGGCTTGGCAAAGGCTATTTAATACAAATGCAATAAGAGCAATTAAAAGGCTCATTAACGAAGGTGTACTGGAGGTGGTAGAAGATGAAAAAATGTCCTAAATGCCGGCGGACCATTAGGAGCTAGACCAGCTTTAAGTCGTAGAGATAATAAAACCGATATATGTTCAAATTGCGGATTAAAAGAAGCAATGGAAGATGCAGAAAAAATATTTAAGAAAAGAAGGGAGAAAATAAATGGAGATTAGAATATCAGATCTAAAATTAAAAAATTTCAAAGGAATAAAAAATTTAGAAATTAACTTTGACTGCAAAAATACGAATATATATGGAGCAAACGCAACAGGAAAAACAACTATATTTGATGCATTCAAATGGTTATTTTTTGACAAAGATAGCAGCGACAGAAAAGATTTTAATATAAAAACATTAGATAAAGAAAATAAACCAATACATTATTTAGAACATGAAGTAGAGGCAACTTTAGTAATAGATGGAATTGATATGATTTTTAGAAAAATGTTCAAAGAAAAGTGGGTTAAGAAAAGGGGACAAGCAGAGCAAGAGTTTGCAGGACACGAAACTAGTTACTGGATAGATGAAGTTCCTATAAAGAAAAAGGATTATGAGGAAAAAATCAATAGCATAATACCAGAAAGTTTATTCAAACTTATAACGGATCCATCATTTTTCAATAATCAAATGAAATGGCAAGAAAGAAGAGAACTACTAACTAATATATCCGGAGAATCAATTACTGATGAAGATATCTTAAACGCAAATGAAGAATTTGAAAGCCTAAAACAAAAACTAGAAGGTAGAAGTATAGAAGATTATAAAAAGGTAGTACAGGAAAAAATAAAAAACTTAAATAAGCAAAAAGAGGCAATACCAATAAGAATAGATGAACTTACTAATACCTTAATAACAGAGCATAACATAGACTATAACAAACTTGAAAAAGAAAAAGAAGAATGCAATACATATTTGCAGCAAATTGAATCAGAAATGACAGATGTTCAAGCAAGGGCACAAGAAAATATAAAAAAAGCAGATATGTTAGCTGTGGCCAAAAATGAATTGCATAATTTACAATTCAAACTAGAAGTAGAGCATAGTAAAAAATACACTACTGATGCAGTAAACCTAAATAATGAAAAGACATTATTAGAGTCTAAAATAAGAAATAAAAAACAAGAGTATGAAGAAAGAAATCTAAAAATAGACCAGGACCAAAAAAGAAAGCAAGAACTTTATAAAAAATGGGATGAGGTTTGTAATGCTAAATTAGAAATTGTGCCTAATTCACTTATATGCCCTACTTGTAAAAGAGAATATAATGCGGAAAAACAAGATGAAATAATAAAACAATTGGAAGATAACTTTAATGCTCACAAAAAAAGTGAACAAGATGCTATAAATAGTGAAGGAAAGACTATAAATGAAAGAATCCAGGAAAATACTGCAGCAAAGGATATGCTAGAAAATGAAATACAAGGTTTGGAAAATGAACTAAACAAAGTAGCAATAAAACTAACTGATATAGAAAAGCAGCAGGAAGAATCAAAAGAATTTGATGTCACATCTTTGCCAGAGTATAAGGAAAAATTAAAGCAAGTCGATGAGTTAGAAGAAATAGTTGGAAAACTTGCTAAAGAAGATACAACGGAATTGCAAAATAAAAAAGCAAGTTTAGTAGAAAAAATCAATAGCATAGATAAGCAGTTAAATGAAAAGTTGATCCAGGAAAAAACAAAATCTCGTATTGAGGAGCTAGAAAAAGAGGAAGAAGAATTATCAATTGCAATACAAGAATTAGAAGGACAACAATATCAAATAGAACAATTTACAAAAGCAAAAGTAGAACTTTTAGAAAAATCTATAAATGACAAATTTCAAGTAGTAAAATTTAGGCTCTTTGATGTTCAAATAAATGGTGGACTCGTAGAGTGTTGCGACACACTTGTGAATGGTGTCCCATACGCAGATGTAAATAATGCACATAAAATTTTAGCAGGACTAGACATCATAAATACATTGATAAAGTTTTATGATACTTCAGCACCTATATTTATAGACAACCGAGAATCTATCAATGAACTTTACGATATAAATACGCAAATTATTAGTTTAATAGTAACAACTGATACTACTTTAAGAATTGAGGCGATGTAAATGAAACCAAGAATAATACTTAAATTTAAGAAAAATGACGATGGAATAACAGTTGAAACGAATGATGCAAAAACAATTGATTTACTAATGGGAATGGCCGAAACAATTCAAATGCTAATGGATGGCACAGGCGAAAAAAGAGAAAAAATTATTAGTGATATAAATATCATTTTAGATGTATTAGAAAAAGAAAAGGAGGAAAAAAATGAATAATCAAACATTAAAAATATCAAGTAAATCGAACCCTAATAGTGTTGCTGGAGCAATTGCAGGGTTAATAAAAGAAGAAGGAAAGGCAGAAATGCAAGCAATAGGTGCGGGAGCAATAAATCAAGCAATGAAAGCAATAGCAATCGCAAGAGGATTTGTAGCACCAACAGGAGTTGATCTAGTATGCAAACCAGGATTTTGCACAGTAAAAGTTGAGAACGAGGACAAAACAGGAATGAAATTTATAATTAAGGAGGAAAAATAATTATGAGTAATGAGTTAGTAAAAAAAGAAGAAAAGCAAATTGCGGTAAGAGAAGAAAGGAATATTACGGATAATGTATTAAATAAAATACACCAATTTCAAGCAAATGGGCAAATATACTTTCCTAATAATTACAGCCCGGAAAATGCACTAAAAAGTGCTTGGTTAAAATTACAGGAGGTTAAAGATAAAAACGGAAAACTAGCCTTAGAGGTATGTACGCAACCAAGTATTGCGAATGCTCTCTTAAATATGGTTATACAAGGATTAAATCCTATGAAAAATCAATGTTACTTTATACCATACGGAAATCAATTAACACTAATGAGGTCATATTTTGGATCAATAGCAGTTGCTAAACAATTTGGAGAAATAGTAGATATAACCGCCGAAGTTATTTATGAAGGAGACAAGGTAGAGACAGAAATAAAAAAAGGAAAAACTATTATACTTTCACATACAAGAAGTTTTGAAAATATAAATAAAGCCAAAGTAGTTGGAGCTTATGCAACAATTTTATATACAAACAATACGGAGGAAAGTCTTGTAATGACTATTGATCAAATAAAAACATCTTGGAAAAAATCTAAATTAAATCCGGATAGTAAGGAAAGCACACATTCACAATTTACAGAAGATATGTGCAAAAGAACAGTTATTAATAAAATTTGTAAGTATTATATAAATACCAAAGATGATAGCAACTTAAATATGATAAAACAGGCATTTGAAACATCAGATGAAGAAATGAAAGAGGCAGAAGTAGCCTATGAAATAGAAGAAAATGCAAATAAGGAACTAATTGATATAGATAATGCTAATGTAAGCTCCGCTGAAGAAACAGTAGAAAGTGATGATTCTGCATCTGAAGAAGAATCACAAAATACGGAAGCTGCAAACGAAAGGCCAGAATTTTAATGAAGCTAAAAGTATTAGGTAGCAGTTCTAGTGGAAATTGCTACCTAATAGAAGCAGCTAAAAAAGACAAGTTAATATTAGATGCAGGTATTAACTTCAAAGATGTTCAAAAAGAATTAAATTTTAATTTTGATGGAATACAAGGTGTTTTAGTCACTCACGAACACATGGACCATTTGAAATATGCGGCCAATTTTGCATTGTATGGAATAAATATATATTCATCTGCAGGTACTTTCCAAAAATTAAATTTAACTGGCCACAGATTCAAAGTTATAAAAGCACTAGAGCAATTTACAATTGGAAATTTTACAATATTGCCTTTTGACACGCAACACGATGCTGCAGAGCCGCTGGGATTTTTAATACAATACAGGCCAACAGGAGAAAAATTGCTTTATGCTACAGATACATATTACATAAAATATAAATTTAACAAATTAAATTATTTACTAATAGAATGCAACTATAATATTGAAATTGCAAAAGAAAATGAAAAAGATGGAGTAATAAATAAAACAAGGTATAGTAGGTTATTGGAGAGTCATTTTAGTTTAGAAAATGTAGTAAAGTTTTTGAAATCTAATGATTTGAAATATACAAAAAATATCATATTATGCCACTTGTCAGACACTAATTCAAATCAAGATATTATGAAAAGTACAGTATATGAGCAAACCGGAATACCAACTACAATTGCACAACCAGGACTAAACATCGAGTTGAATTTATATCCATTTTAATGGAGGAAAGTTATGAGCGATAATAGGTGTAAATTATGTGGTAGAAAATTAAAGAATTGGCAAAGCATTCAAAGGGGATTAGGCCCGGTATGTGAAAGGAAATACTTAGAAGATATATATAGCAACCAGCAAATTACATTTGAAGATATTAATCAAAAGAAAGGAGAGGTAATAAGTAATGGCAGCTAAAAAAGATGTTTATTATTTTAGTCACGATGCAAATGCATTGTCGGATCCAAAAATATTAGCAATGAGATGTGATTATGGCTTCGAGAGTTACGGACTTTATTGGGCTATTATAGAAATGTTACGAAATGAATCAACATTCAAATTGCCTCTCCATAAAAATACATACAGGGCCATAAAAATGCAAACCGGAACAACTATTGATGTAGAAAAGTATCTAAATGACTGTATAAATGAATATAGAGACGATGAAAGCGGAAACGGATTATTTAATAGTGATGGAAAAATGTTCTGGTCGGCAAGTCTGTTGAGAAGATTAAAGAAATATGAAGAAATAAAAGAAAAAAGAAGTAAGGCTGCAAATGCAAGATGGAACAAAGAAAATAAATCAAAAAAAAATGCAAAGAAATGCAAAAGCATTAAAGGTGTATGCAAAAGTAATGCAAATGCATACAAAAGCAATGCAAAAATAAAAAAACTATATGCAAAAAAATGCAAATTAAATCAAATCAAATTAAATAAAATAAAATTAAAAGAAATAAAATCAATCTATCCTTCTAATCCCGCACCAAAAGGAAATACAGGCATATCAAATGTTATGGATAAGATGGATGAGATGGGATTTGAGAGAATTTTATCTAATTGTGATTTACATATTCTCTCTCCTGGATTAGCAGTTGAAATAATTGAAATATTAAAAGAATTATATATGAATCCAGAAACTAGAGAAAAAATAGAAATTGCTAACACTAAACATATTATGTATGCATTAAAGAATTTTGCAATAGCAAATACAAAAGGAGTAATTAAAAAACCAAAGCAATACTTCAAACAATGTATGATATCAGCTTTGGAACAAACAGAATTAAGTACGCAATATGATGTAGATACAATATACGAAATGGGGGAATAGATATGCCACAAGTAGAAGAAAAGGACCTTATAAGTAGAAGATTAAAAACTTGCGAAAATTGTGAGTGGTGCATTCCTGTATGTGAGTTCCCAAGGTGCTTACTAAATAAAGAACAAAAAGGATTATTTGAAACTTGCCAATATTTCAAGTGGAGAACAGGAAACCATATAAGTATGTAAATAAGTAAACATAAAACAAAAACAAAATACAATTTAGCAGATTTTAGAAACAAACACAACCTTGAAAAAATATTCAAAAGAAAGGCGGGAATTTTATGCAGATTGACAATATGGAAGATACACTAGAACTACTAAATAATATAAATTATTTTTTTAGAAATATAGACGAAATTGATAAGAAATTACAAGCTGATTTATACACAAAGGAAGGCGAAAGAGACGACTTACTGCACGAAATAGAATTGAGCAAATTAAGTATTGGAGAACGCAGCAAAACATACTCACACCTTGAAAAAGTGCTAAAAGAACGCAGAGTTATAAAAGATAAGATAGATCTAATAAATACAATAAAACCATATACAACTAAGTTCATTATGAAAGGAATATTTGCGGAAACCGATACAACTATAAGGAATATTCAAACATTAAAAAGTAACCAAGAAAATAGGCAATATACACCACGAATATTACAGAATCTAAAATGTGCCAAAAGAAAGAAGGAGGAAAATAAAAATGATAAATAATATGGATTTTAGACAAATTCAAGAAATGCAAAAGATTAATAGACTTAAAGAAAATAATGAATGTTTAGTATGCGAAATAGTTATTCCTAAAGAATTAAAGCAATCACCAGCATCAATATTACATGGAACTACTGGAGATATTGAAATGGCTTTGATGATACAGTATTTGGAAGGAACAATTGAATCAATAAAACAGAACTTTCCAGAGGTAAAACAAATCTTGCCATTATTAAAAAGACATGGATCAGTAAAAGAAGCATATAAAAGTATTGAAAAAAATGAGAGGTGATTAAAATGTTTATATCTCAAGTAACGAACAAGGAAGAGGCAGAAAAAGCTGTAATATCAGTAGGACAAGAAATAATAAGAAGAGCTAAAGATATATGCAATGATATAAATATGGTAACAGCTATAAACATAAAAGCAACAATAATTCCATTTCCAGATGCATATCAGACAATGGAAGTTACAAAAGAATACACAACGAACTTTGAAGAGGAGAAAAAAGAAAATGAGCAATCAGGAACATTGGAGCATAGAACAATACCAAGAATATCAGAAGAACAAAGGAAAAAGAAAAAGTAAATATGGAGCAGTAAAAACTTCTGTAGATGGACAAACATTTGATAGCAAAAAAGAAGCGGATTATTATTGTGAATTAAAACTAAGGCTGCAAAGCGGAGACATCAAAGGTTTTTGTTTGCAGCCTACATTTATATTAGCACCAGGACTAAAATACAAAGCAGATTTCATTGTAATCGACAACGAAGGAAAAGCAGAAATTATAGACACAAAAGGTTTTAGAACAAAAGAATATATTGCAAAAAAGAAAGTATTTGAAGATAAATTCAAAGGACTAAAAATAAAGGAGGAGTGAAAAATTGGGAACTAAAAATAAATTAGTAGATTTAAATAATCACTTATTTGAAGAGTTAGAAAGACTTAACGATGATGGACTAAAAGGTGATGCATTGCAGGAAGAAAGAGAGAGAGCAAAGGCTATGGCTAGTATTGCACAAACAATAATAAATAATGGAGAGCTAGCATTAAAAGCACAAAAGCATTTTGATGAATACGGGAAGTCCGAAAAAATACCAGATATATTGCAAATAGGGGATGGAAAATAATGCACAAGTTTACTGAAGAACAAATTAACTATATTAAAGAAATTGCAAATGGAAAATACGCAGCAGAAATAACTGAATTAGTAAATAAAAAGTTCAATTTGAAATTAAAAGTAAGTCAAATAGAAACTTGTAAAATAAATCATCATATTAGAAGTGGAATAGACAGCCGATTTCCAAAAGGGCACATACCTGCTAATAAAGGCAAAAAAGGAATGAGTCCGGAACAATATGAAAAATGTAAACCTACTATGTTCAAAAAAGGACAAGTACCACAGAATCATAAACCTGTTGGAAGCGAAAGAATAGATCGAGAGGGATATGTTTTAGTAAAAGTAGCAGAGCCAAATAAGTGGAAATTAAAGCATAGAATTTTATGGGAACAGGCCAACGGGCCTATTCCCGAAAAACATAGATTAGTATTTGCAGATGGAAATAGGCAAAATATATGTTTAGAGAATTTAATACTTGTATCTTATGCTGAATCGTTAATAATGAGCCGCAGAAACTTATTTAAGGAAAACGCTGAACATACAAAAGTAGGAGCAAACATAGCAAAATTACTAAACAAAGCAAAGGCAAGGTAAAAGAAATAAATATGAAAAGTAAAGATTATGAACAACTATATTATGATGCACTATATGAGAATAGACAACTAAAAAACAAAATAAAAGAATTAGAAAACGAAATCCAGGACTTAAATATCTGCAGAACAAAAAGAAATATTGATTTACAAAAATATATATTGCTGCAGGTAGAAAGGAGAAAAAATGGCAAAAAGTAATACTTGCGAACAATGTATAAATTGCGAATATTTAGAGCATGGAGATATGGCTTGCGAACAAAAAGATGATGTTCTAGTTTATGAAAATTTTATTCCGACAAAAGATTATATGTGGTGTAAAAACAAAAAGTTTGAAGAAAGGTAGTGATACAAATGAAAATGAAAATTTACGATAAAGAAATGTATAAAAGAAATGAAACTATAAAAGATGCGATTCTTGTATTATTTATATTTTTAGTAGGTTATGCAGTAGGCTGCTTGGCCATAAATGAGGATCTAAAAATACAAAACCAGGAAAAGCAAGAACATATTATAGAACTTGAAAACATAGTAGAGCAGCAAGAAGTAAAAATAAATGAACAATACATAGAGTTAGATTCACTAAGAGAAAGCGTTTATATGCTTCAAATGTATGGAAAGTAGGTGTTACAAATGATTAATTTTTTATTTGGTTTTATTGTAGGAATTTTAATAGGATCAATAGTAGGAATTGGGCTTATGTGCATACTTCAAGTTGCAAAGGGAGATGAAAAATAATGAAATATATTGTTAGTTTTAGCGGTGGAAAGGACAGTACAGCGATGCTTTTAAGAATGTTAGAAGAGAATGTGCAAGTAGATGAAATTTTATTTTGCGACACACGGCAAAGACTTTCCAGATATGTTGAATCATATTGAGAGAGTTAAAAAGTACATAAAAGAAAAATACAATAAAGAAATTATTACATTAAAGTCAGACAAGTCTTTTGATTATTATATGTTTGAACATGAGAAGCAAAGAGGAAAAAATAAACGGAAAAAAAGGTTATGGTTGGGCTACAATGAGATGCAGGTGGTGTACTAGCAATCTAAAAAATAGAGTAATTGATAATTATTTAAAAAAATATCAAAAAGAAGGATACAAGGAATATGTAGGAATTGCTTATGATGAACAAAAAAGAATAAAAGACAAAGAATATCCGCTTGTACGGATGGAAAATGACGGAAAAGGACTGTTTACAATATTGTTACAGCAGAGGTTTCGACTGGGGAGGTTTGTATGAACACTTTGATAGGTTGAGTTGCTGGTGTTGTCCATTGAAAAATTTAAAAGAATTAAAAGTGCTATATAAGTATTATCCAAGCTTATGGGAACAACTAAAAGACATGGATAGAAGAAGTTATAATCAATTCAGAGCTGATTATAGTGTAGAACAGTTAGAAGAAAAATTTAGAAAGGAGGAATAATATGCCAACGGAAAGCAAGATAGAATTAGGAGCAGTTTTTATAAAAGATGCGGAGGGAATAGTACAAGAATTAAAAGGTGTTACAAATTTAGAGGCAAAAGTTGAAAACAATGACGATGCTCTAGATGCTATGAAGTATGCAACTAAAAATATGGAAAAAGGAACAATAAATATTACTATTTCAAGAGAGTCATCAATTAAAATGCAAAAAATGATAGGAATTAACAAAATATCTAGAAAAAGATTTATTAAGCTGTTAATGGGATGCGGAATACAAAGAAATGATGCTACAAAATTTGCAGATATAGTTAGAAAAACAGAGTTTAGTTATTGTCCACTTATGGCACAAGCAACAGTAGAATGGTGCATAAGTCAAATAGAGGAGGCTGAAAATGAAAACAGAGCGAACAAAGAAACTGGAAAAATTGCTACAAAGAAAGTTTGATCCAAGAAATGATTTTTATGTATTTGAATGTACTATCGGATGGTATGGCGAGGAAATTGTAGATTGCATTAAATATAATTGCCAAAGAGAAATAACTTGCTATGAAATAAAGCAATCAAAACAAGATTTTCATAGTAAAAACCATTTGACTTTTATAGGCCATAAGAATTATTTTGTGATGCCTTATGAATTATATACACAAGTGAAAAATGAAATACCGGTTGGAATAGGTGTATATGTGGCTATTGATAGATTAGAAACAAAACAAGAAACAGAAATAAACGAATTTGGAGTAAAATTTGAGAGAAGCTGGGCAGAACCAGTTGATGGACTAAAAGAACTATATTGCATAAGACCTGCAAGAAGCAGAGATCTAAAAGCAGACAAAGAAGTTATTTTGTCATCTATGTTAAGAAGTATGCAAAGGGATAGAGCGTATGCTCTACCGCAAGAATAAAACTTGGAGGATTAGTAGTATGAATAAAAAAGAAGAACCAAAAAAAGAATCTGAAGAAGAAAAAGCAAAAGCTCAAAATATTCAAAATATTCAAAAATTTTTTATGAGTGTCGCAAATAATATAAAAAATGCTTACCAAGAAAGAGAAAGGGAATATTTTGATTTGCAGCTTACTATATCAGATAATGTAAAATACTCAAATTGTGTTACAAAAAATATGATGAAACTACCAATGGAAGCACAAATAGAAATCTTAAGAACATTAGCAAAAACAGGAGAAGTATCCAAAAAAATATGTGAAAGATACGATCTCGATGTAGAGGAATGATAATATATGATAATTGATTTTTTCACAAGAAAAGAAATAAAAGATGATGGCAGATGTGATAATTGTAAATATAATGTCCGGATATAAGATAGAAAATCCTGATATTATATGGTGCGATAAATATATAAATTATAGATACAAAATGAGCTGCAACTGTAATTATTATAAATTTAGGTTAGGAGGTGATTAAGTAAATGAAAGAATTAATGGATGATTATATTGCATCACATACAAAAGAAGATAATATTAATGGAATCAATGCAATAATAGAGATTTTAGAAAGTATAAGAAAAACAAAAAATATTGGCAGATATTTAATTACCGCAAAAATTAAAAAATATTGTATGCACGATCATACAAAAGGCAATATAGTTAAAACTACTCAAATAGGAAGTAAAATAGAAATTACTATAAGCGAAGGAACACAGGAAAACATAGAAAAAACAATGGTAGGCGATTTTATAATAGATGAAGAATAGGAGGATAAAATATGAAATGTACAGGTGATGAATGGGATCATTGCAGAGTAGAAAAAATGGGATGTATTGGATGTTACTATGATGAAATAGAGCCAGATGAATATGTAAGAACTGATAAAGGATATATTTTTAAAGTTGATCAAGAAAAGAAAATATTACAAGGATTAAAATTTTTAGATGTACAATATGGATATATAATAAATCATTCTAAAAAAAGAGAAAATTTAATTAGAACTAGGGATATTTTAATGTATAAAATAAACCATTTGTCTAGTTATAAAATTGGAGAAGTAAGAATATA
>CANQPK010000010.1 GCA_947625685.1 uncultured Clostridia bacterium
TTCAATAACAATAACAGCAAAAGCAACAGATGTAGATGCAGTAGACCAGAATAAACTAACATACAAAGTATATATAGATGCTGAAAAAACACCCAAAAAGACATTAGAGAATCAAGCACAAGGAAAAAATATAGATTTAGAAGTAACAGGATTATCTAATTATACAGATTATACATATCATGTAGAAGTAACAGACACAGCTAATCACACAGCAACTAAAAGAAATAACAAAGCAAAAACACAATGTAGTGGAACAACAAAATCATGTAGTGATTACAAACCTTCTTCGAACTGTCTGGGAGGAGACAAGGGTACTTTATGTCCGGGGGGTTACTATGAGAGTGTACCTTGTACCTATTGCAACGGAAGAGGAACATGGTATGAGTGGGAAAACTGCTACGCTTGTGGTCGGTTCTGGTATTAATAATATCGGTGAGGAATGCGCATACTGCGGCGGAGATGGAATTCTTGAGGAGAGAGGTCAAAAATTTAAAAGTTGTACTCATTGTTTCGGTGGTGGAAGTGATTTAGTTCCGCATTATTGCGACCATAGGAAAATAGGCGAACATTATTACGGTGGCTCGGACTGCGAACACGGCTTCGACTCCCCTCATACGGTTCCAGCAGTGGCTTGTAGCCATGGATTTACAAGTGAGCACAAGTACTGTGATCACAATTATGATGGTGTAGCACATGATTAATATAGAATTAAACTAAAGAAGGGAGAGTCAAATGAGAGATACGGAGAAAAAGGGAATAATAATATTAATAGTGGTTGGAATAGTTATAATAATTGCATTAAATATTTTAGGTATAAATAATGAAAAAGAAACATTACTTGCTCAAGGTGAAGAAAATACACAAGGTAACAATGTTGAATTAAATACTTTAGCAAGTGATTCAAATAATATAAAAAATCCAGAAGAAAATAAAGATAATAACGAAAACACAATTAATAAAGAAAAAACAAATGAATTTATGATTAGTTCAGATGGAAAAGTATTAGATACGAAAACAATAGAAGGAATGGAAATAAGCGGAATAGATTTAAATTATAAAAATGGATTGACAGATATAGTAGGAAATGTAACAAATAAGACTCAAGAAGAACAAGGAGGAATTATTCTAGATGTAGGGTTAATAGATGTGAATGGAAAAATAATTACAAAATTGCCAGCATATATACCAGTATTAAAACCAGGAGAAAGTGCAAAACTTAAAACAAGTGATATACAAGATTTAACTAAAGCAACCAAAATACAAATAACTAGGCAGTTATTGAATTAATAATTCGTGTTTTCCTTTCCAATATATATAAATCAGTCAGAAGAAATAACTTCTGGCTGATTTTGCGTTAACTTTTAAACTATTATTATCTCGTATTTAACATTTTTGTTTTTAAATCATATAAGTCCTTAGATAAATCTACATAGTATCTTTGAGGGTTATTTAATCTCTTAACTTCATCCCAAATTGTGCCTAATTCTTTTTTAGAATAATCAGCTATTTCCTTTAAGGTAGGAGATGTATATATTAATTCTCCGTTTTCAAAAATCTTTTCTTGTAATTCCCTTACATAATAATTTGTTAAAGTTTTCTTTTTCCAAGTATTATGTTGGTCAAATATTTCATAGCTATCCTCTGGAATAGTTTCATCTTTTAGCATAATTACATCAGCTAATGCAAAATTTGTTTCTTTAGAATAAAATCTACATACCTTTTTAAAACTTGGGTTTGTAATCTTTTCTACATTTTCACTTATTTTAATTTTAGGTATAAGTTTTCCATTTTCTTCCAAAGCAACTAATTTATATACTCCTCCAAATACAGGATCACTTTTAGCAGTAATTAAATTTTCTCCAACTCCAAATGAATCAACAGCTGCATTTTGATTTATTAATGAAGTAATAAGATATTCATCAAGTGAATTTGTAACGCAGATTTTGCAATCTTCATATCCTGCATCGTCTAGCATTTTTCTTACCTTTTTTGAAAGATATGCTAAATCTCCACTATCAAGTCTAACAGCAACAGGTCTAATACCTTTTGGTTTTAAAACTTCATCAAATACTTTTATAGCATTAGGAAGGCCACTTTCTAATGTGTTATATGTATCAATTAAGAAAGTACAGTTAGCAGGATATAACTCAGCATAAGTTTTAAATGCTTCATATTCATTATCAAAGCTTTGTATCCAGCTATGCGCCATAGTACCAGATGCAGGGACGTCAAATTCTTTTGCAGTTAAAGTACAAGATGTTCCGTACAGCTCCTCCGAATTATTGCAGCTCTTGCTCCATATATTGCAGAGCTTACACCGTGTGCTCTTCTTGCACCAAATTCCATTACAGGTCTTCCGTTCAGCTGCTCTTACAATTCTTGAAGTTTTAGTTGCAATTAAACTTTCGTGATTTATAAAGTTAAGCATTGCAGTTTCAAGAAGTTGAGCCTCAACAATAGGGGCTCTCACAGTGATTAATGGCTCATTAGGAAATACAACAGTTCCTTCTGGAATAGCCCAAATATCTCCTGAAAATTTAAAGTTCAATAAATAATTTAGGTATTCTTCTGAAAAAATATTTTGACTTCTTAGATATTCAATATCTTCTTCGTCAAATTTTAAATTTTTCACATAGTCAATAATTCCTTCAAGTCCACAAACTATTGCATATCCACCTTTATCTGGAACTTTTCTAAAAAATATATCGAAATATGCTATGTCATTTCTATTTTTTTCAAAATATCCATTTGACATTGTAAATTCATAAAAATCTGATAATAGTTCTAATTTTTCTTGCTTCATATTTTTTCATCCTTTCAATTTTATGTGAAATTTTAATACTTCAATAAAAAATTATCTCTTTCAAAAGTATAGGTAGGAATTTTCTCTCTTTTATGTTTTGAAGCTTTATACATTTTTAAGATTTTTTCTTTTGCTAGACTTTCAGTATCTCCAGTTTCAATCATCTCAGCAATTTGTGAATATTTTACTCCCATTTTTTCTTCATCAGTTTGTTCACCTAGGCCGATCATTTGGAGCTTTATCAAGTATTTTTGAGGGAACGCCTAGCATTCTTCCTATTTCTAACACTTCTGAAACTGTAAAATTGCCAATAGGGTTAAAATCATAACTGCTATCGCCCCATTTTGTAGTATATCCGAACCATTGCTTCACAAAGATTTCCAGTACCTATAACTAAATATCCAAGTGTTTGAGCTATCCCATAAAGAGTAGTCATTCTTAATCTTGGTTTAATGTTAATTGAAGATTCTCTTGTTATAGAAGAAACATTAATTTCTTGCAAAGTGCTATTAAGCTCATTTTCTAGTTCTTTATAAGTATTTGTTAAATCTACCTTTATAAATCTAACACCAAAAGTATCTGCAACTAACATTGCATCTTCAAAATCAGCATTTATTGAATTACAAGGCATAGATACAGCTAGAACTTTATCTTTTCCAAGAGCTTTTACAGCCATAGCTATAACACAAGCAGAATCTTTTCCACCACTATTTCCGAACTACAACACCTTTTGCATTTGATTTTTCTACATAATCTCTTATCCAATCTATTGCATTTTGAGCTTGTTTTTCTAATATATTTCTATCTAACATAAAATCATTCCTTTCTCGATATATATTAGCACAAAATTATGTATTTCGCAATATCACCTTTTTGGAGTATTGAAAAATATGTCACTTTATGATAGAATACGACACTAGAAAGGAAACATAAAAATGGAAATACTAGATTTTGACAAAGAAAATGAATATATAGATAAAGTAAATGCTATGAATAAAAATAAAGGCTTAAAATACCATATTTTTACAATGGGATGCATGTTAAATGAAAATGACTCAGAAAAATTATGTGGTATGATCGAAAAAATGGGATATGAAAAAGTAGATGACTCTAAACAAGCAGGTTTAATAGTATTTAATACTTGCTGTGTAAGAGAAAATGCAGAGGAAAAACTTTTTGGAAAATTAGGCGAGCTTAAAAATTATAAAAGCGAAACTGGAGCAATAATTGCTATCGGTGGTTGTATGATGCAAGAAAAGCATATCTTAGACAAACTACACAAAAGCTATCCTTTTGCTGATATAATATTTGGAACACATACAATAAATAGATTCCCTAATGATTTATACAATGTTCTTTTAAGTACAAAAAAGATTACTGATATTGAATATATAGATGGGGATATTTATGAAAAAATGCCAATAAAGAGAGAAGATAAGTTTAGAGCATCAGTTACTATAATGTATGGATGTAATAATTTTTGCACTTATTGTATAGTCCCTTATGTAAGAGGCAGAGAGAGAAGCAGAAGACCAGAAGATATATTAAAAGAAGTACAAAACCTTGCAAATGAAGGATACAAAGAAATAACTCTACTAGGGCAAAATGTAAATTCTTATGATGGAGGAAATGGATATAAATTTGCTAATTTGCTAAATGATATAGATAAAATAGAGGGAATAGAAAGAATAAGGTTTATATCTCCACATCCGAAAGATTTTACAGATGATGTAATAGAATCAATAAAGAATAGTAATAAAATATCTAAGATATTACACCTTCCAATTCAATCAGGAAGTACAGAAGTTTTAAAGAAAATGAATAGAAAATATACTAAAGAACAATATTTAGATTTAGTAGAAAACATAAAAAATCAAATACCAAATGTGCTATTCTCAACAGATATTATTGTAGGATTCCCAGGAGAAACTGAAGAAGATTTTGAAGATACTTTAGATGTAGTAAGAAAAGTAAATTTTGAACAAGTATTTATGTTTATATATTCGAGGAGAATTCGGAACTCCTGCAGATAAAATGGAAAATCAAGTCCCAGAAGATATAAAACATGAAAGATTCGACAGACTAAAAGAGCTTGTAGAAAGTCAAATAGAAGAAAATAACAAAAAATACATAGGAAAAATAGAAAAAGTCTTAGTAGAAGGTAATAGTAAAAATGATGAAACAATGCTTACAGGTAGAACAGATTCAAATAAAGTAGTAGTTTTCGAAGGAGATAGAAAACTAATTGGAACTATGCAAGAAATAAAAATTACTTCAGAACATATTTGGTATTTAAAAGGAGAACTTTAAAGAAAAGGGGACAAATGAGATGAAGGAAAATCAAGAATTTTCACCTATGATGAGGCATTATTTAGATACGAAGGAGCAATATAAAGACTGTATATTGTTCTATAGATTAGGCGATTTTTATGAAATGTTTTTTGATGATGCACAGACGGCTTCAAGAGAACTTGAACTAACATTAACTGGTAAAGACTGCGGACAAGAAGAAAGAGCCCCAATGTGCCGGAGTCCCTTTTCACGCAGCAAATGTATATATAGCAAAGTTAATTGAAAAGGGATATAAAGTTGCAATTTGTGAACAATTAGAAGACCCAAAGCAAGCTAAAGGAATTGTAAAAAGGGATGTAATAAGAGTTGTAACACCAGGAACTTTAGTAGAAGATAATTTGCTAGATGACAAGAAGAATAATTATATAATGTCTATATATAAACAAGGAATATTTTTCGGAGTAGCTGTTTGCGATATATCAACAGGAGATTTTTTAGCAACTGATATAAAAGGAACAAATAACTTTGCAAAACTTTTAGATGAGATTGCAAGATATTATCCTGCTGAAATCGTTGCATCTGAAATGATGTATATGTCTCAAGAAGAAATTAGCAAAATAAGAGAAAGAATAGGATGCTATATTTCAAATTTAGAGGATGATAAATTTAGTCCTGATGTAGAAAAATTAGAAGAGAGATATAAAATAACTGATGATAAAGATAATATAATAGATAATTTAAAAGAAAGAAATTTTGCAATTTCTGCTATAAATGGCCTATTAGAGTATATAAAACAAACTCAAAAAATTGAAATGGAACACATAAATGCTATAAAAATATATAATACAACAAAATATATGTCATTAGATATATCTGCAAGAAGAAATCTAGAATTGCTAGAAAGAATGAGGGATAAGGGAAAAAGAGGTACACTTCTTTGGGTTTTAGATAAAACTTCTACATCAATGGGTGGAAGATTAATAAGAAGATGGATAAGTGATCCTTTAATAGATGTAAATGAAATTAATGAAAGATTGGATGCAGTAAAAGAACTAAAAACTAATATGATGCTTAGAGGAGATATAATAAGCTCTTTGAAAAAAATATTTGACATAGAAAGAATATCTGGAAAAATTGCTTATGGAAATGCAAATGCAAGAGATATGCTTTCGTTAAAAGCATCTGTACAAAAACTTCCAGAACTAAAAAATATTCTTTCAAATACACAAACTAAAATGTTAAAAGATATATATGACAATTTAGATGAATTAAAAGATATATATGAATTAATTGAAAAATCAATTATAGAAGAGCCTGGAATAACTATAACTGAAGGAAATATCATAAAAAAAGGATATAATGAAGAAGTAGATAAATTAAAAGAAGCATCTACAAATGGAAAAGTATGGCTTGTAGAGCTTGAAGCAAAAGAAAAAGAACAAACTGGAATAAAGAATTTAAAAGTAGGCTTTAATAAAGTATTTGGATATTACATAGAAGTTACAAAATCTAATTTAAGTTTGGTACCAGATAGATTTATAAGAAAACAGACTTTGACAAATGGAGAAAGATATATAACAGAAGAACTTAAAAAATTAGAAGATACTATACTTGGATCTGAAGAAAAGTTAGTTGCTTTAGAATACAAATTATTCTTAGAGATTAGAGAAAAAATCTCTAAAGAAATTCCAAGGATACAAAAAGCTGCAGAGATAGTTGCAATGCTTGATGTACTTTGCTCATTTGCAGAAGTTGCAGAAGATATGAATTATTGTATGCCTATAATAGACAATAGTGGAGAAATAAAAATAGAAGAAGGAAGGCATCCTGTTATAGAAAAAATGATGACAAGTCGGAAGCTTTGTTCCAAATGATACATATATGAACAAAGATACAGATAGATTAGGAATAATTACAGGACCTAATATGGCAGGAAAGTCTACATATATGAGACAAGTTGCATTAATAACACTAATGGCTCAAATAGGATGCTTTGTACCAGCAAAATATGCAAAAATTGGAGTTGTAGATAAGATTTTTACAAGAGTTGGAGCATCTGACGATTTGAGTATGGGACAAAGTACATTTATGGTAGAAATGATGGAAGTTGCAAGTATTTTAAAAGAAGCAACATCAAATAGTTTGATTGTGTTAGACGAAATAGGAAGGGGAACTTCAACTTATGATGGACTTTCTATTGCTTGGGCTGTTGCAACATATATAGCTGATAAAGAAAAATGTGGAGCAAAGACTCTTTTTGCAACGCATTACCACGAACTTACAAAACTAGAAGATAAAATTGATGGAGTAAAAAATTATTCAATTGCTGTTAAAGAAAAAGGAGAAGATATTATTTTCCTAAGAAAAATAGTAAATGGAGGAACAGACGAAAGTTATGGTATACATGTTGCAAAGCTTGCAGGTGTGCCACAAGATGTGCTAAAAAATGCAAAAGAAATTTTGAAAAGCCTTGAAAGAAAGAGTATACTTGGCGAAAAGAATATGGAAAAGGTAAAACAAAAAGAACAAGTAGGACAACTTAGTATGTATAATTATAAACTTGCAGAAATAGCTCACGAACTAGATAAGATTAATGTTAATGAGCTTACTCCAATTGATGCAATGAACATATTAGTTAAATTAAAAGATGCCGCTTCGTAGGGCTTATCTAATAAAATGTTACAAAATTATTAAATTTATATTACAAATTAGTTATTTTTGTTGACCAAAGTGAAAATATGATATAAAATAAATTTGGAGGCAAGCAAATGATAGCAAACGCTAGAGGTTCTATGCGTACACACACAATATATATAAAAGAAAAAGGTAATATAAGAACACACAGGACTTATACTTTTTAAAGTAGGAAGTTTGTGTGTTTTTTTATATAAAAATTACAATAAATAAAGTATAAAGGAGAGAATAAAAACTTATGAAGAAAAACGAAGGTATCACATTAATTGCACTTATTATCACAATAATAATATTAATCATATTAACAGCAATAACAATAAGTAATGTAACGAATTCAAATCTATTTGGACTCGCAAAAGGAGCAACAGAGAATTATATACAAGCAGGAAAAGAAGAACAGGAAGCATTAGACAAAATAATGGGATATTTAAAAAATGGAAAACAAGAAGATGACGACGACGATGATGAGCCTGCACCTGAAAAAAAACCAACTGAAGTAACAAAACTTCCATTAACAGACGTATATTCGTCTGGAATGCTTAATTCACTGAAAAAATATACAGTAGCACATGATGATATAGTTGATTCAGTATTTACATCGTATGATTCTCAATTAATAAATGTAGTTAATCAATGTATAGTCGGTCATAATTCATGGAAACTACATCGTGACGATCTTGATCATAATGCTGCTAATAATTATAATATGTTATATTCGATTGAATTTACAACTAATGCAAAGGAATTCATATTTGCAGCAATAGGAAGCCTTAGAGTATCTGTGGATGAAAATGATGGAAAAGGCTATCAATATACTAGCGAAGAAGGAGAACTAGACATAGAAGCCGACCAAAGTTATTTGGATCAATGGGCTGATGGGTATACTATGGAAAAATTTAGGTTTATCAAAGTTTCTTTTGAGGATTCAAAAGAAAGAAATATAAAAATTGAGTTAATGGGTGCTTTTTCAAATTTATACACGGATGCACAATATGAAGTAAAAAAGATAGAAAAAGCAAAACCAAAAACAATGATGTTTGTTGGAGATAGTTGGACAACAGGTCATTCGACTGGAGGTAATTCATTGCCATATAGAAGTTATCCAACAATTATAGCTAATAATCTTGGAATGACTGCAATCAATTTAGGAGTCGGAGGATCAGGATATACGGATATGACAGGTGGTATAGTGACAAATTACAAAGAAAGAATGCAATATTCGAAAGACGCTTGTCATATTGAACCAAATTATGTATTTATATGTGGCGGTGGAAATGATGTAACAGATGTAAAATGGGCTGGTGCAGGAACAAAGACTTTAGATCAAGTTGCAACTGCAGCAGAAGATTGTTGGAAATATGCAAAAGAAGCATATCCAAGTGCAAAAGTAATAGTGTTAGGCTTAGAATATGCTATAGGAGGAGCAAGATATGAGGCTTCTAATGAATTAAAACAATTAAATGAAACGCTAAAAGGAAAAGCTAAAAATAATCAGATTCCATATATAGATTTTGTAAATGGAAAGGCATTTGATGAAAATGGAAATGAAGTTACGCGGGATTGAGAGTTTTACACCAGTTAGTAGTGACTTATCAGATGAAGTTCATTTAACTTATGATGGATATAAAAAGATGGCAAATAAATTAACACCTGTAATAGAAAAATTAATTCAATAAAAATAGTATAGTATATTATACTTATTGATTATCTCGAGGGTAGAAAATTACCCTCGAGAATTATCTTTATTGAAGAAATTGGTATATTTCCAATGCATTTAAGTTGCAATATAAATTCCTCCTGTAATTTTTATAGTATTTAATTTGTAAATAATGTAAAAAATATTATTAAAATATAAAACTATTATACAACAAAAATGAAAGAAAATCACATAGTTATTATAAATTTATAGTACGAATTAACAATTTCAATTGACCAAACTAAAAAAATAGTGTAAAATAAAATTGATTTAGTTTATAATTAAATAAAATACAAAAATTTGGAGGAAAACATATGAAAAAAGAAAGAGGTATTACATTAATTGCACTTATTATCACAATAATAATATTAATAATTTTAACAGCAGTGACAATAAGCAATGTAATGAATTCAAATTTATTTGGACTTGCAAAAGGAGCAGCAGAAAACTATATACAAGCAGGAAAAGAAGAAGATAATAAAATAGATGAATTAATAGGAGAATTAGGAGATTTAGGGGTCGGAAAAGATAGTAAAGTAAAAGCAGGAGAAATAGTTAAAGAAACTAAGAAAGATAACTATACAGATGCAGAAGGAAGGACAGCAACAATACCAGCAGGATTTAAAGTATCAACAAAGACAGAAGAACAAAATATAAAAAGTGGATTAGTAATCCAAGACGAAGATGGAAATGAATTTGTATGGATACCATGTTATTATGGAGAAAAGCCAGAAAATGCACCAAGCGATTTACAAGCATACAAAAAGCACAAATATGCAGAAAATGGAATTGTTGACGACACTAAAGATGTTACTAGTGACACAGAAGAAGGTGAATGGAAGACTTTTTATTATACAAAGTTTGCTGGTAGTTGGGAGGATACAGCAGCAGAAGAATATGGAAATTCAAGTGTTTCAACATATGGAGGATTTTATATAGGAAGATACGAGGCAGTCTGGCCTGAATATGATACATCTTTATTTACAGGAGATAGTCACCAATATATTGTAAGTGAAGAAGATGAAATAGCAAAAAAGAATGTAACAGACAAAAAGCCAATAAGTAAAGCAAATGTATTTTGTTGGAATTTTATAACTCAAAAAAACGCAAAAGTAATATCAAAAAATATGTATGCAGGCAGTCAATCAGTACGAAGTGAATTAGTAGATGGAACAGCATGGGATACGATAACAAGCTGGATATCAACTGATGAGGCAAATATAAATGTAAATAATAGTAACTCATATGGAAATTACTTTGATAATGACAGTAGTTATACAGGGTGGTATGCAGAACATATATTGTCAAATCAAATTGCAGGACAAGAAACAGGAGGAACAATAGGATTTTTATATGCAACTAAATTCAAAAAAGGTACAGTAGGACTTTTGCGGAAGGAATTTAAATGAAACTGAATGGACTGCAAAAAAAGACGATGTAGCTAATGCAAATAAAGAAAATAATACAACTAATAACTATCTTGAAACAAGAATAGAGATAGCAACAGGAAGCTATGATGGTTCCAAATTAAAAAACATATATGATATGGCAGGAAATATGTGGGAATGGACAACTGAAGAAAATTATCATAAGAGGAATGAAACAACTGAAGAGGAAGAAAAACAGTCAGAAGCACAATATGCGGTTTTTCGTGGTGGTTGCCTTCATGATTTTGGATCTGTTCGTTCACTTTCAATTCGTAGTGGTGATATTAGTGCATTTGATGGTATCTATCTAGACTATGGATTCCGTGTTGTACTATATATAAAATAGCCATGTCATATTTTGTCGAAAAGTATTTCTTGACAAAGAAAATATAATGATATATAAAATAGATAGAAAGTTAAAAGCTTTAATCAAAAAGGGTTGGTAAAGAAGAGATGAGAGAAAAAGAATAATTAAAGAAGAAACAAAAGAATAATTTATTTTTTGGGGGCAATAATTTATTATGCCCTCTTTTTCTATTCCAAAACTATTGAGAAAAAATCTAAAATTTGATATACTAATAGCGTTATGGTAGTAGAAGTTATAATAAGCAGTAATGCTAAAGATTTAAACAGAATATTTGATTATAATGTGCCAGAAAAATTTACAAACGATATCTATATCGGAAGTAAAGTGCTGGTTCCTTTTGGCACGATGAAAAAATTGCAAGAAGGATTTGTAATAGGAATAAAAGAAAAATCAGAATATAAAGTTAAAGATATAGCAAAAGTAGAAGATAGCTCATCTTTAAATGAAGAAAAAATAACTCTTGCAAAACTTATGGCACATAAATATTTTTGCAATATTTCAGATTGTATAAAACTAATGCTACCACCAGGAACAACATCAAAAAACGTAGAAAATAGAGTAAAAGACAAATCAATGAAATTTGTGTATTTACTTAAAGACGAAGATGAAATCTATGAAGATATTGATAAAAAAGTTTTAAAATCAGAAAAACAAATACGAACATTGAATTTCTTAATACAAAACACAGAAGTTCTTTTATCAGAACTTATACTATTTGCCGATACAAGTGCAGCGGTTGTTAAGACTTTAGAAAAAAATGGATATATAGAAATAATAGAAAAAGAAGTAAATAGAAATCCTTTTAGAAATAAAAACATAACTCCAACTAAAAATCTTACATTAACAAAAGAACAGCAAAAGGCAATGAATAAAATAGAAGGAACAATAAATGATAAAGAATTTAAAAAATTTTTAATACATGGAGTAACTGGATCTCGGAAAAACGGAAATATATTTGCAACTTATAGGGAAAGTATTAGAAAAAGATAAGTCTGCAATAGTTTTAGTTCCAGAAATTTCACTCACCCCACAAATGGTTGAAAGGTTTATTGCAAGATTTGGAGAAGAAAATATTGCACTTTTACATAGTAAACTATCAATAGGTGAAAGATATGATGAATGGAAAAGAATAGAGAAAAACGAGGCAAAAATTGTAATTGGGGCAAGATCTGCAATATTTGCACCAGTTAAAAACTTGGGAATAATCATTATAGATGAGGAACATGACCAATCATACAAATCAGATATGACTCCTAAATATAATGCAAAAGAAATTGCCCTATATTTAGCAAAACAAAATAATATACCACTTGTTTTAGGAAGTGCAACGCCAAGTGTATGTACATATCATGAGGTAGAAAATACCGATAGATTAATAACTTTAAACAAAAGAGCCAATAATTCAAAGTTACCTAATGTAGAAGTAATAGATATGAAACAAGAACTTGCATCTGGAAACAAAAGTATGTTAAGTAGAAAACTAAATGATATGATACAAAAAAATATACAAGAAAAAAAGCAAACTATCCTATTTCTAAATAGACGAGGGTATTCAACCTTTGTAATGTGCAGAGATTGTGGATATACAGTAACTTGCAATAAATGTAATATAACCCTTACATATCATATTAGACAAAACAAACTAAAATGTCACTATTGTGGATATGAAAGAGAAAATTTAACGACATGTCCTGAATGTAAAGGAAGTAATATAAGATATTTTGGAGCAGGAACTCAAAAGCTGGAAGCAGAGATAAACAGATTGTTTCCAAATGCTTCAACTATAAGAATGGATATCGACACAGTAAGCAAAAAAAATTCTTATGAGGATATTTTAAATAAATTTAAAGATGAAAATATTGATATACTAATAGGAACACAAATGGTAGTTAAGGGACATCATTTTCCAAATGTAACTTTAGTCCGGAGTTATTGCAGCAGATAGCAGTATGTACATGTCAGATTTTAGAAGTAATGAAAGAACATTTGAACTTTTAACTCAAGTTGCACGGAAGAGCAGGAAGAGAACAAACTGAAGGCAATGTTATAATTCAAACATACAATCCCGAAAGTTTTCCTATCGAATGTGCAAAAGAGCAAGATTATTTAAAATTTTACGAGCAAGAAATAAAACTAAGAAGTGTATTGAAATATCCACCATTTTGCGATATAATAAAACTCGAAGTAAGTGGACTTAGCCAAACTGAAGTAAAAAGAACAATTACTTCAATATATGAAAATTTATTAAAAAAGAAAAGTAAAAATATGTACATATATCCTCCAATGCCATCACCAGTTAGTAAAATTAAAAACAAATATAGATGGAGAATTATAATAAAATGCATACTTGGAAATAATGTAATAACTGAAATTAATGATGCAATAGATAAAATAAAAACAAATGCATCAATCAGTGTAGATATTAATCCAAATAATATGAATTAAGAAAGGAAAATTAAAATGGCTATTCGTAGTATTAGAACAGAGGAAGACGAAATATTAAGAAAAAAATCTAAAGAAGTAGATGTTGTAGATGACAAAATAAGAGAACTTATAAAAGATATGGTCGAAACAATGCACAAATATGATGGTGTAGGCTTAGCTGCTGTTCAAATTGGAATTTTAAAACAAATTATAGTAATTGACCTGTATGATGAAAAGCCAGTTATAAAAATCATAAACCCAAAGATCATAAAAACAAAAGGTGAACAAGAAGTTGATGAAGGATGTTTAAGTTTTCCAAATAAATATGTAAAAGTAAAAAGACCAGAAGAAATAGTTGTTGAAGGACTAGATGAAAATGGAAAGAAAATAAAAATTACAGGAACTGGACTTTTAGCACAAGCCATATCACACGAAGTAGATCATTTAAACGGAATAGTTTTAACAGATGTTATGATACCAGGCACAATGGAATATATTACACCTGATTCTATAAAAGAGAGAAAGTCTAAATAGTAATATTGTGAGATTTATGTTTGCAAGAATAATTATATATATGAGGAGAAGAAAATGCTAAAAATTTTATTTATGGGAACACCTGATTTTGCAAGAAATTCATTAGAAGCAATATATAATGCTAAATTTAATGTTGTACGGAGTTGTTACTGCACCAGATAAGAAAAAAGGTAGAGGAATGAAACTTTCAGAGTCTGATGTAAAAGTTTTTGCAAAAGAGAAAAGTATCCCAATTTATCAGCCAGAAAAAGTAAAAGGAAATACAGAGTTTATAAACATCATAAAGAAAATAAATCCAGACTTAATATGTGTTGTAGCTTATGGGAAAATTTTACCAAAAGAAATTTTAGATATTCCAACTAAAGCTTGTATAAATTTACATGCTTCACTTCTTCCAAAATACAGAGGTGCTGCACCTATACAATGGGCAGTCTTAAATGGCGATAAAGAAACAGGTGTAACTACAATGTATATGGACGAAAAAATGGATGAAGGAGATATAATATTACAAAGCAAAGTTACAATTGGAGAGTATGAAACAACAGGAGAACTTTGGGAGAAACTTTCACATATTGGGGCAGATTTACTAGTAGAAACTATAAAACAAATAGAAAAAGGAATCGCTCCAAGGAAAAAACAAAGTACAGACTATTCGATAGCACCAATGCTTAGCAAAGACATGGCAAAGATAGATTTTGGAAAAAGCATAACAGAAATAAAGAACAAAATATATGGACTTAATCCAATAATGGGTGCTTATGTAATTTATGAAGGAAAAATGATAAAAATATGGCAAGCAAGAATATTAGATAATAATGAATCAAGCGACATTTTGCAAAAAAATATTACAGAAGAAATAGAGCCGGGAACAATAATTGAAGCAGATAGTAAAATAGGTTTGTATATAAAAGCAAAAAATGGAGTTTTAAAAGTACTAGAAATCCAAGGAGAAAAGGCAAAGAAAATGCCTATAAATGATTTTTTAAGAGGAAATAAATTAGAGACAGGGATAATTTTGAAATAAGAACAAAAGAAAGGAATAGGAAATATGGATTATAAAGATGCAATATATGCTATTATGTTTTCAAAAGATATAGAGAATCTAAAATCAGATGATTCTAATATAAAAGGCTATGAAACTAAAGGAAATTTTTTAGATAATTTACTTTTAAATTTAGAGTTTATAGCGGATGAAATTGATTATTTAGATAAAGATTTCTTAAAACTAATAGCTTATGAAAAAGTGCTTGGAAAAGATATAATATCAAATATTTGCAAAGAAAATGAAATAGAATTAAATGAAGAATTCTTTAAAAAATGTGAAGATGAAAATTTAAATGAAGTTAAATTAGTTAGATATTTTTGTAAGGCATTAGAAAACAGTAAAAAAATTAATTATGAAACAGCAAAGTTTTCTGAACCGGATTTAATGGTAAGATTAGAAGATGAAATAATACAAAACTCCAAAGACGGAAAAATCGATATAGGAGAAATATACGAAATACTAACAAAGGAGAGTAAAAACTAGAACAATGAAAATAAGAAAAGGAAAATTATCAATAAATTTAGTAGAAAATGAAGATTTGCTAATAGAACAATATTCAGAGCTAAGAAGATTAGTTTTGGAGATAAGAAATTCGCCAGAATTTAGAACTTTATATGGAAAAACACAAGTTAGCGAAAAACCTATGTTAAATAACGAGGTGCGTTCAAGAGGCGAACATTCAATGAATGTTTCAACTATTTCTAGAGAAATAGTTGAAGAACTCTATGAAGAAGTAAAAAATTCTACATTGGGATACATTGCAGATAGAAAAGCAGCACTAGCAGCATCTAATATTGCAGGTAAAGAAAAAAGGATAGAAGATTTAGAAAGATATGAACAATCAATTTTAATGTGCTTTAATCTTAACAAAAAGGTAGCATCTTTATATGCCACAATAATTGGACTTTCACATGATTTAGGACATACACCATTTGGACATATAGGCGAAAGCGTCATAAACGAGTTTATGATTGGAATTAATGATGAAGAAGAAAGAAAAGAAATTCTTCAAAATAGGAGAATATATTTTGGAGATAGCTATGAGGAAAGACAAGGACATGACGAGGAATATAAAGGAAACATAAGCTTTGAGCATAATGAACAAAGTGCTATAATATTCCAAAAAATCGCTGCAAGATGTGGTATAAATCCTGATTTAGTTGATATGAATAAGATAATACTTGGAATACTTTCACATAGTAGAAATAGATATAAAGATATACCAAACGATTTAATTGCTCAAATTGTAAGACAAGCAGATAAAATTTGTTATATAAATTATGATTATGAAGAACTAAAAAATGCAATCAATTTTAAAAGAACTCCTTTAGGACCTGATGTAAGAGAATATTTAAGAAAAAGCTTAAGCAGAAGAATTAAGTATATAGAAGGTATGATAGAAGAAGAAGCAGTAGAAAAAGGACAAATATGTGATAATGGACCTGCAATGTCGTTTTTAAAAAAAGTTGAAGGAATATATAAAGAACCAACAGTATATCTTTTAGGCGAAGATGGAACGAACAGATTATTAAAGGGAGAAAATTGTGAAAGAGCAGAAATAATTGTTAAAAAATTACTAGAATATTTTTGGGAACATCCAGAGAATATTCCTCAAAGACGATATATAGAGCTAAAAAGGAATGCAAATTTCACAGATAAATCTTATACATCACTATATGCTTTAAAGATTGCAACATTTAGAAGAGAGGAATGGATTAAAGATGCAAAAGCACAAAAGGTTATATCATTTGTAATTTCTTTAACTAATGAGGATGCTTATAGTTTATATTATGACTTAGTAAATACGAGAATTACTAGAGGAAAAGGATACGGAATAGAGCCAGTAACACAAGATGAAATAAATCTAAGAAAAAGAGCTAAATTGATTGAAGAACAGAACAACGTTTTAATGCAAGAAAGACTTAATGCAATGCAAGAAGGAGTTATAAGGTCTGAAGCAGAGTTAGATAGTATAGCAAGAATAAGAATAAGAGGAAGAAGATTTGCAAGCCACCAAAAATTATCAGATTTAGCCCAAAAAGCAATGAATGAGCAAATAGCTAATATTCAAAAAGATGCAGAAATTGATGAAACACTTAGAAAAAGAATGGAAGAAGCAGACAGAAAAAGAGAATCTAATAAATCTACTGACGATTCAGAGGTAGAATTATAAAGTATTAACGGAGGAATAAATGCCAGACAAACAAGCATATATAAGAAATTTTAGTATAATTGCACATATTGACCATGGAAAATCTACTTTAGCAGATAGATTGATAGAAATGACAGGAGTTTTACCTGAGAGGGAAATGGAATCTCAAGTTTTAGACAATATGGAATTAGAAAGAGAAAGAGGTATAACTATCAAATCTCAAGCTGTTAGAATGAAATATAAAGCATCAGATGGTAATGAATATATAATGAACCTTATAGATACACCAGGTCATGTCGATTTTAATTATGAGGTATCAAGAAGTTTAGCTGCATGTGACGGCGCAATACTTGTTGTAGATAGTACACAAGGAGTAGAAGCACAAACACTTGCAAATGTGTATTTAGCACTTGATAATAATCTAGAGATACTACCTGTAATAAACAAAATCGACTTGCCAAATGCTAGAGTTGATGAAGTAAAAAAAGAAATAGAAGATATAATAGGAATAGATACAGAAGGAGCACCTTGTATATCTGCAAAATCAGGGCTAAATGTAGATAAAGTGCTAGAAGAAATAGTTAAGAAAATACCTGCACCTAAAGGAGACATAAATGCACCTACAAAATGTTTAATTTTTGATTCATATTATGATAATTATAAAGGCGCAATAGCATATGTTAGAGTAGTTGATGGATCTGTAAAAGTAGGAGATAAAATCGAATTAATGCAAACAGGAAAAACTTTTGATGTGACAGAAGTTCGGATATTTTGAACCAGGAACTTATGTGCCTTGTGATAAGTTAGAAGCTGGAGAAGTTCGGATATATCGCAGCAAGTATAAAGAATTTATCAGATATAAGTGTTGGAGATACTGTAACATTAAAAGATAATCCAGCAAGGGAAAGCCTCCCAGGATATAAAAAAGCAAACCCAATGGTTTATTGCGGAATATATCCAGTAGATGGAAGTGACTATGAAAATTTAAAAGTAGCATTAGAAAAACTTAAATTAAATGATGCAGCATTGATGTTTGAACCAGAAACATCATCTGCCTTAGGATTTGGATTTAGATGTGGATTTTTAGGACTTTTACATTTAGAAATAATAGAAGAAAGAATAGATAGAGAATTTGATTTGAGCTTGATTACGACTTCTCCATCTGTTATATATAAAGTGCATAAGACAAATGGTGAAATGATAGAATTATATAATCCAACAGATCTTCCACCAATGCAAGAAATTTCCTATATAGAGGAGCCAATAGTTAGAGCAGAGATCTTAACTCCAAAAGATTATGTTGGTGGAATAATGGAGATATGTCAAAATAGACGTGGAACATATATAGATATGAAATATTTAGATGCAAATCGTGTAACTCTTATATACGATATGCCTTTAAATGAAATAATATATGATTTCTTTGATATATTAAAGTCAAAGACAAAAGGATATGCATCATTTGATTATGAATTTAAAGAATATAAAAGAGCAGATCTTGTAAAATTAGATATACATATAAATGGAGAAGCAGTTGACGCCCTTTCATTTATAGTTCATAAAGATAGTAGCTATACAAAAGGAAAGAAAATGGTAGAAAAACTAAAAACAGTTATACCAAGACAGTTATTTGCAATACCACTTCAAGCTTGCACACGGAGGCAAAGTTATAGCAAGAGAAACTATATCTGCGATGAGAAAAGATGTACTTGCAAAATGTTATGGTGGAGATATATCAAGGAAGAAAAAACTACTTGAAAAGCAGAAAAAAGGAAAGAAAAAGATGAGACAAATTGGAAATGTAGATATACCACAAGAAGCATTTTTAAGCGTGCTTAAATTAGATGATGAATAAAAAACGAAGGGAAGATTATATGAAATTAATTTACAATAATGCAAATGGTAAAGAAGAAGCGTTAGATTATGCTACAACAGAAGGAAAGAGAATATATGTAAGAGGTATTATGTATGTAATGTCTATGGCAATAAATGAAATTTATCCAAATAGATATTTTACTATAAATTATCAATTAGATAATTCTATGTTTTGTACATTTGATAATTTAGAAATAACAGATGAAGTTATATCAAATATAAAAAATAAAATGCAAGAAATAATAGATAAAGATTTACCAATAATAAAAAAAGAAATGACTCAAGAAGAAGCAGAAAAATTTTATGAAAAAGAAAGAACATTAAGAGGAGCTCTTCAATTAAATACTGAAACTAATGAAAAAGTATCATTATACTATTGTGAAAATTATTATAATTATTTTTATGGGGATATGCCAATATCTACTGGTTATATGAAAATTTTTGATGTACAAAAGTATAGAGATGGTTTTTTACTAAGATATCCTAGCAAGAAAAACCCAGAAAAGTTGAAACCATTTAAAGACAATAAAAAACTAATGTCCACATTTGAGGAATATGAAGATATTTATAGAGTTTTAAAATTAAATACAATATACAGATTAAATAAAAAAGTAGAAGAGGATGAAGGCAAAGAAACTATACTTATTTCTGAAAGCTTACATGAAAAGAAAATAGCAAATATTGCAGATATGATTGCAAAAAATAAAAAAATTAAAATGATATTAATTGCCGGACCTTCATCATCTGGTAAAACTACATTTGCAAAACGACTTGGAATACAATTGAAATTGAATAATATAGAGCCAAAGACTTTGTCTGTTGATAACTATTTTGTAGAAAGAGAACAAACACCAAGAGATGAAAATGGAGAATATGATTTTGAATGCATAGATGCTGTTGATTTAAAACTATTTAATGAACATATTTTAAGATTACTTGCAGGAGAAGAAGTAGAAATTCCAGAATTTGATTTCCAAACAGGACATAAAATGTATCAAGGAAATAAAATGCAATTAAAAGAAAACGAAGTACTTGTTATAGAAGGAATACATTGTTTAAATGATAAACTTACTGATGCTATACCAAAGGATCAAAAATTTAAAATATATATAAGTGCTTTAACTGTTTTAAATGTAGATTATTACAACAGAATATCTACAACTGATACAAGATTAATTAGAAGAATAGTAAGAGATTATAGATATAGAGGATATTCAGCAAAAGAAACTATAAAAAGATGGGATTCAGTAAATCAAGGAGAAAAGAAATATATATTTCCATATCAAGAAGAAGCGGATGTAATGTTTAATTCATCTTTGGTATATGAACTAGGAGTTTTAAAGGAATTTGCACTTCCTATTTTAAAGGAAATACAAAGCACAGATGGTGAATATATAGAGGCAAAAAGACTTATAGATTTATTAAATTATTTTAAATCAATACCAACAGATTACATACCAGAAAGTTCAATTTTAAGAGAATTCATAGGAGGTAGTGCATTTAAATATTAAATAAGAGGTTAGAAAAATATGGGAGCTAAGTTTACTGAAATAGACGAAGAATTTATATGTGAAAACTGTGGAAAGAAAGTAGAAAAATTAGGATATTCTTGTAGAAATCATTGCCCACATTGTCTTTATTCAAAGCATGTAGATAAAAATCCTGGAGATAGAGAAGAAATGTGTCATGGTTTATTAGAACCAATAGGAATTGAAATAAGCTCTAAAAAAGGTTATGTCATAGTTTTTAAATGTATGAAATGTGGACAAATTAGGAAGAATAAAGTTGCTGAGGATGATAATATGGAGCTAGTTTATGAGATAGCAAGAAGAAACCAATATAACTAAATATTACAGTTATAGGATGTACTTTAATTTCCGCTAAACTCTAAAAGAGTGTTATATCTATAAAGGAGGATTTCAAGTTGAGAAATAATATCTTTATATACATATTTGTAATTATAGTAATTCGGATTAATTTTATTTTCTGCTTACTATATTTATCATGATGATAAAGCAGAAGTTGTTGATACTAATAATGTAGTTGTAGAAGATGGTACAGAAATAAACAACTTAAGACTTGGAATATCTAGTGTAGATACATTGAATCCAATATTGAGTAAAAATCAAAATGTTCAAGATATTTCTAAACTTATCTATGAACCACTTTTAAAGATAACAGAGGATTTTAAACTAGAGCCAACATTAGCTACAGAATGGTCTAAGGCAGATAATACTTCATATCTTATAAAACTAAGGGGAAATGTAAAATGGCATAATGGTGCTGATTTTAATGCAGATGATGTAAAATTTACAATAGATACAATTAAAAGTTTAGGCGATGGATACATTTATTATTCAAATGTTCAAAATATAGATTATGTAGAAATTATTAGTTCAGATCTTTTAAAAATACATTTGTTTCAAGAAGAGGCTTTATTCGAATACAATCTAACTTTCCCAATAATATGTTCTACATTTTATGATGAAGATGATATTTTAATTTCAAGTAAAAATAATATACCAATGGGTACAGGAATTTATAAAATAAATTCTGTAGATATAAATACACAAATGCAATTAAAAATAAATACTAATTGGTGGAATCTATCAAATATTAGTCCAAAAGCAGAAGAATTGAATGTAAAGATATTTTCTTCTGTTGCAGAAATGTATAATGCATATAAACTTGGAAGCTTAGACATATTGACAACGATGCAGTCATCAAATATTGAACAAAATATTGGAACAATAGGATATAACAAAAAAGATATTTGTGGAAGGCAGTTTGATTATCTAGCTTTAAATTGCAAAGAAAATGTTTTATCAAATAAAGAAGTAAGACAAGCAATAAGCTATGCAATAAACAAGGAAGAAATAAATAATGTAGCATATGGAGGAAAGTATATTATAAAAGATTTTCCTTTGTCTTATGGAAGTTATTTATATAATGAAAAAACACAAGAATATAATCAAGATAAGGCAAAAGAGATTTTGCAAAGTAACGGATGGGAATATAAAAATAATTATTGGCAAAAGAAAGTAAATAGGAATAATATAAAAGTCAAAATAGATTTAGTTGTAAATTCATCTAACCAAGGAAGAGTGAAAGCAGCAAATGTTATAAAAGAAAATTTAGAAAAAATAGGGATACCAGTAAAAATAATATCAGTAAAAGATACAACATATCAAAATTACATTACAAATAAAAATTATGATATACTAATAACTGGGGTAACGGTAGGAACAAAACCAGATTTAAGTAGATACTTTGGAGAAAATAATCTCGCAAATTATGAAAATACAGATGCTAGTTCAATATTAAATGAACTATATAGTATATCTGATGAAAATACTTTAAAAGAAAAATATAAAACATTACAAACCATATATGAAGATGACAGAGCATATATAGGATTATACTTTGATACAATATCATTAATAACAACAAAAAGTTTTGCTGGAACAATTAATCCAACTTGGTATAACTTATTTTATAATATACAAGCTTGTTACAGAAAAAATTAAAAATTTTTTTAAAAAAGTATTGACAAAAAAATTATTAAGTATATAATATAGACAAACAGATGTTTTAATATAGGAGGAATTAATATGGCAAAAGAAAATAATGAAAAGAAAATTGCATTAGAAATGGCATTAGGACAAATTGAAAAACAATTTGGTAAAGGTTCAGTAATGAAACTAGGAGAATTTAAAGAAATGAACATAGAGGCTATACCAACAGGAGCATTAAGCTTAGATATAGCTTTAGGAATAGGAGGAGTACCAAGAGGAAGAATCATAGAAATATTTGGACCCGAAAGTTCAGGAAAAACAACTCTTGCTTTACATATAATTGCAGAGGCTCAAAAAGCAAATGGAGAAGCAGCATTTATCGATGCAGAGCACGCATTAGATCCTGTATATGCTAAAAATTTAGGAGTGGATATAAATAACTTAATAGTTTCACAACCAGATACAGGAGAACAGGCATTAGAAATTGCTGAATCATTAATCAGAAGCGGAGCTTTAGATGTAATAGTAGTTGACTCAGTTGCAGCTCTAGTTCCAAAAGCAGAAATAGACGGAGATATGGGAGATGCACATGTAGGACTTCAAGCAAGACTTATGTCACAAGCATTAAGAAAACTTGCAGGTGCTGTTAATAAATCAAAAACAGTTATAATATTTATAAACCAATTAAGAGAAAAAGTTGGAATAATGTTTGGAAATCCTGAAACAACCACAGGAGGAAGAGCACTTAAGTTTTATGCTTCAGTTAGAATGGATATAAGAAAAGTAGAAAATATTAAACAAGACGGAGAAGTTATAGGAAACAGAGCAAGAGTAAAAGTAGTAAAAAACAAAGTCGCTCCACCTTTCAGAGAGGCTGAGTTTGATATACTATATGGAAAGGGAATATCAAAAGAAGGAAACATATTGGATATAGCAGTTGGACTAGATATAGTAGAAAAGAGTGGATCTTGGTTTAATTACAAAGGTGAAAAAATAGGACAAGGCAGAGAAAATGCTAAACAATATTTAAAAGATAATCCAAAGGTAATGAAAGAAATAGAAGATAAAATAAGAGAAAACAGAAGACAAGCATTTGAAAATAGTTTAGTAGAGGAAGAAACTTCTCAAAATAGTTCAGAAGAAGTTAAAGAAAAATCAGAAGTAGAGGAAGAAGAATAATAATATGTATACACCAGAAGAGTTTGATAAATATAAAACCAAAGTTATGACATATATTCTATATAAAAAAAGAACTGAGTCAGAAGTAAGAAAGAAATTCTGCAGTACAGTTGAAGAAGAAATGCTGGACGATATTATAGAATATGTTAAAGAGGCTGGATATATAAATGATCAAGAATATATAAAAAAACTTGTTCAAGAATATATGAATTTAAAAGAAATGTCTATTAGAGAGATGAAACTTAAGCTATATCAAAAAGGAATATATGCAGATGAAATAAATGATTATATTGAAGAAAATAGAGAAATGCTTGAAGAATATGAATTAAATTCAGCTAAAAAGATATTTGAAAAAAAGAAAAGTTTAAATGATAAACAAAAAATTACAAAATATCTATTAAATAGAGGATTTGATCCAGATATATTATCTAAAATAGAAGATTAAAATAAAAGGCTAAAATAAAAACTAAAATTTAAAAATAATTGAAAAAGATATATCTATAATTAAGAATTACTTAGGAAGGAAAATATATAATGCAAAATGTACTAACACTTCAAACAAATAAAATACAAATTAAATTAGAAAATTTTGAAGGACCATTAGATTTACTATGTCATTTGATTGACAAAAATAAAATGAATATATATGACATAAACTTAAATATGCTAACAGATCAATATATAGAATATATAAATCAAATGGAAAAACAGAAATTAGAAATAGGTAGTGAATTTTTAGTAATGGCATCAACTCTTCTATTAATCAAATCAAAAGGATTACTTCCAAAATCAGACAATAACGAAGAAGAAGAAATTACAGAAGAAGAATTAATTAGAAGAATTGTCGAATACAAAAAATATAAAGAAATTACAACAAAATTAAAAGAATTATATAATACATATTCTAATAGATTTTATAGAACTACTGAAGATATTGAACTGCCAAAACAGACATTAGATAAAAACTATAAAAAGGAAACAATTGTAGATTTATATACGAATGTTTTGGATAGATATCAAAATAAGATTAATTATGACGCAAAAAATATAGAAAAAATCGCAATAAAGGATACATATACAGTTGGAAGTAAAGTAAAAGAAATATTCAAAATTCTTATAAAAAAGCCTAAGTTTGTATTTAATAAAATGTATACTTTATCAAAATGTAACAAAGTAGAGATTGTAACAGCTTTTACTGGACTTTTAGAATTATCAAGAAGGAATAAAGTAGAAACGACACAAAACAAACTCTTTGGAGATATAACAGTTTCAAAAAGGAAAAGGGCATAAGGACTATGTACTTAACTAGCATATATTAATAAATATACTGTGGATAATAATCTTCATAAATAAGTATATTTTTACAAAAAATGGTAAAACTAAAAATAGATGTGTTTCAGATAGAGAGGAAGTGAACACATGTATGAAACTAGTTTTACCATTTTTTTATATAATTATATCTATTATAGCTTTTTTAATATTACTAATTTTAGTTTTAGTGATTAGAATAAATATTAATGAAATAAGAATAAGTAACATAGCAAATGGAATAAAAAAGGAAAAGGCGGAAAATAAATACAATATATTTATTGAATTGCTCATATTTGGCAAAATTAAAATTGCAAAAATTAAACTAAATCAAAATACATTAGAAAAATTAAAATTAGAAGAAAAACTAGAAAATGCAAAAAAAGATGCAGAAAATATAAAGGAAGACTTGAAAATTGTAAAACAAATTAAGACATTAGAGATAATAAAAAGATTGAAAGTAAAAATTGAGAAATTTAATCTTTATGGAGAAATTGGGACAGAGAATGCAATGATTACAGCTTTTTTAGTATCTATCATTTCATCATTATTTCGGTATATTGTTTAGAAAAGCAGATTATAGAAAAATAAATTTTAAAATACTTCCTTTGTATCAATATGGAAATGCTATAAATTTTAGGTTAAATTGTATAATTAATGTAAAATTGGTACATATTATCCATATAATATATATTTTATCAAAGAAAGGAATGATTAAAAATGAGCGAACATCCAATAGAAGGTCTTATGATTACAGCTATGAATAGTATTCAAGATATGATTGATGTAAATACAATCATTGGAGAACCAATCGAAACAAATAATAATGTAATAATAATTCCAATATCTAAAGTATCATTCGGATTTGCAGCTGGAGGCAGTGAATTTAAAGGAGAAACTATAAACGAATATTCAAGAAAAGACGAAGAAGAACAAGTACAATATAGATTGCCATTTGGTGGAGGAAGTGGCGCAGGAGTTAATATTAATCCAGTAGCATTTCTAGTAGTACAAGCAAATAATGTAAAACTTCTACCAGTATCACATTCTTCAGCAATAGACAAGCTATTAGACTATGTGCCAGATGCAATAGATAAAGTAAATAATTTAGTTAATAAACAAATGCAAATGAATAAAGAAGACAAAGAAAAAAACCAAGGAGGAAGTAGCAAAGAAAATAAAACAGAAAAAGCAAGTACTTCTAATAGGACAAGACCTAGAAGAAATAGAGCAAGAAACAACGAAACTTATGAATATGAATATAACGAAGTCCCAGAAGTAGATGATATTATAGAAGAAGTTCAAGATGATTATGATGATTAAAGAATGAAAGAGTTTAAAAGAGAAAATGATTAAAGAGAGGAAAAGTGATTTAAAATGAAAGTTAGAGAATGCATGAGTTTAGATATATGCAGTTGTAAGCCAGATACAGCAGTAAGTGATGTGGCAAAAATGATGAATGAATATCATGTAGGAAGTATGCCTATATGTGATGATGAAAAAAATGTTGTAGGAATTATAACAGACAGAGATATAACATTAAGATGTGTAGCTTGCGGAAAGGATGCAAAATCAACTCCTGCAAGTGAGGTTATGACAACAAGCGTATGTTGTTGTGAATGTGACACAGATGTAGGAGAAGCAACTAATCTAATGTCAAATATGCAAGTTAGGAGAATACCCGTATTAGAGAATAATAAGATTGTTGGAATGTTAACTTTAGGAGATTTAGCAAATAGCAAAAATGTATCAGCAAAAGAAGTATCAGACACAGTAGAAAATATATGTAGATGTGGAGGACATTCAAAGAATAATTGCTAGAATTCAAGAATAAAATTTAAATATAGACGAAGGATAAAAACTTGAGGAGGAACTTATGGTTGTAGATGTTGGATATTGGAGAAAAGTAACAAAAAGACTACTAACACTAGCCATAACAATACTTGGAATATATTTAGCAATCAAAATGGCAGTGTTTTATATGCCATTTTTGATTGCTTTTATTATTTCTATAATGGTAGAACCACTAATACGAAAATTATCTAAAAAAATAAATATTACAAGAAAGGCAAGTGCCATAATTGTATTAGTTTTAGTATTTGCAATAATCGTAGGGGTATTGTTTTTAGGAATTGCGATATTTATAGACGAAGGATCTAGTTTGCTCGGATCTTTAAATAATTATATAGATGAAGGATATAGCTACATAATGAGTTATATTGATAAAATAAATTTTGATGAATTGCAAATATCTGATGAAGTTATGAATATACTTAAAAATTCTGCAACTAACCTTTTAAATACTATTTCACAGTGGATAACTAAATTTTTAACATCAATAATTTCTATAATCTCATCAATAGGAACAGTTGGAATTTATATAGTAATTACAATACTTGCTACATATTTTATATGTGCAGATAGATTATATATTTTGGACCAAATAGAACATCATTTTCCAAAAGATTGGGTAAAGAAATTTAGCAAAAACATAAAGAAAATTATAGAACTTCTTGGAGGATATATAAAAGCACAAGTTATTTTGATATTTATAAACTTCATATTAGTTCTAATTGGATTATTTACATTTGACATATTTGGGATAGAAGTAGGATATCCTTTACTTATGGCACTTCTTGTTGCCTTTGCAGATGCACTTCCAATAGTTGGTTCAGGAACAGTTTTGCTTCCTTGGGCAGTAATTTGCAGTGTTGATGGAAGAATAAATTTAGCAATATGTTTAGTAGTTTTGTATGTAGTTATAACTATTGTAAGACAATTATTAGAGCCTAAAGTTGTAAGCAAGCACATAGGAATACATCCAATATTTACTTTAATTGCAATGTATACAGGATATAAAGTTATGGGAATAGTAGGTCTTTTAGTAGGACCGATTCTTGTAATAATTCTAAAACCAATATTTGAAACGTTGATAGATAAAGGTATTGTTAAGACTATTTTTGATAAGAAATAAAAAATATATATCTAGATAAAAATATATTTTAAAGAAAATTCAAATTAAATATTTTTCAATTACCTCTTTATTTTTTTTCTAATATTCGATATAATAAAAAAAGCAAAATAAGTTTTAAAATAATCAGTATAAAATTACCAGAAAGGACTGGTTTAAGATATGAATTTACCAAATAAACTAACAGTTATCAGAATTATACTTGTACTAATTATGGTCATAATACCATTTATAAGAATAGAGGGCGAGATATTTGGAGTACCAATATCATTTTTGATAATGAATTTAATATTCATTGTAGCATCACTTACAGATAAACTTGATGGATATTTAGCACGCTCAAGAAATGAAGTAACAAATTTTGGAAAATTTTTAGATCCAATAGCTGACAAAATATTAGTACTTTCTGCAATGCTTATACTTGTTGAAGCAGGAACACTTCCTGCTTGGATACCAATAATTGTATTAACTCGTGAATTTGTTGTTTCTGCATATAGATTAATTGCAGTAGAACAAGGTGGAAAAGTAATTGCTGCATCAAATTGGGGAAAATTAAAAACAGTAACTCAGATGATAGCTATAATTTTTGCATTTATAAATATTAATGGAACAAATGTATTTTTTGGATTCTTAAACAATAGCTTACAACCAATGGAATTAGCAATAAACATAATAACATCCATTATGATGTTAATATCAGTAATCGCAACAATATTCTCAGGTTGGGACTACATAAAGGATGGAAAAGATTTATTAAAAGATAAATAAAAGTCCGAGAAAGTGAATTATAATAACAAAAGGATAGCTTTTGAAAGGAAAGATTTAATCAATGAATAAAGAAACAGCAAAAAAAAGGATATTAGAACTAAGAGAAAAAACTCAGTATTATGCAAATAAATATTATGATGACGACGCACCAGAGATATCAGACTTTGAGTATGATATGTTAATGGTGGAATTAAGAAACTTAGAAAATGAGTATCCAGATTTAATAGATAAAGATTCTTTAACTCAAAAGGTAGGAGGACATGTTAAGGAAGGATTTGAAAAAGTAGAGCATGAAGTTCCTCTTCAAAGTTTGCAAGATGTTTTTTCAATAGAAGATTTAAGACTTTTTGATGCAAGAGTTAGAAAAGAAACAAATTCAGAAGAAATGGAATACACAGTAGAAGCAAAGATAGATGGGCTATCAGTTGCGCTTGAATATAAAAATGGTGAATTTATAAGAGGTGCAACTCGTGGAAATGGTCAAATAGGAGAAGATGTTACTGAAAATTTAAAAACAGTAAAAAATATACCTAAGAAATTAAAAGAGAATGTAAATATTATTGTTCGTGGAGAAGTATTTATATCAAAAGCAGACTTCGAAAAAATGAATGAAGAACAGGAAATATTAGAAGAAAAAACATTTGCCAATGCAAGAAATGCAGCAGCAGGTTCTTTAAGACAGCTAGATAGTAGTAAAACTGCAAAGAGACCGTTAGATATATATATATTTAATGTTCAAAGGCTAGAAAACAATCCATTTAATTCACACTATGAACAACTTGTATATGCGGAAAAATTGGGATTTAATGTAAATCCAGTAAAAAAGAAATGTATCGGAATTGAGGCAGCTATAAAAGAAATAAAAAGAATAGGAGATATTCGTGAAAGTTTAACATTTGGAACTGATGGCGCTGTTATAAAAGTAGATAATCTAGAGTTAAGAGAAGAATTAGGAACAAATTTCAAAACTCCAAGATGGGCAATTGCATACAAATATCCACCTGAGAGAAAAGAAACTATTTTGAAAGATATTATATGCCAAGTCGGAAGAACAGGAGCGATTACACCAATGGCAATACTTGAGCCTATTAAACTTGCTGGCTCTACAATTTCTAAAACAACACTTCATAATGAAGATTTTATCATTGATAAAGACTTAAGAATTGGAGATCATATAATAATACAAAAAGCTGGAGATGTTATACCAGAAGTAGTAGAAGTTGTTAAGGAAAAAAGAACAGGAGAAGAAAAAGAATTTAAAATGCCAGATGTTTGTCCTGTATGTGGAGCACCTGCAATAAGGGAAAATGGCGAAGCAATAAAAAGATGTATTGGAATTGAATGTCCGGCTAGAAAACTTAGAAATATAGTACATTTTGCATCAAAAGCAGGAATGGATATAGACGGGCTTGGATATTCAATTATTGAGCAATTAGTTCAAAAAGATTTATTAAATAGCATTGCTGACATATATTATCTAAAAAAAGAAGATATTGCATCACTTAAAAAGAATGGAGATAAGTTTGCAACTAATTTAATAAATGCAATCAATGAAAGTAAAAATAATAATCTAGATAAATTAATTAGTGCTCTTGGAATAAGGCATGTTGGCACAAAATCAGCTAAAATTCTTGCAAGAGAATATGGAACTATGGATAACCTTATGAATGCGAGTTTCATAAATTTAAACTTTATAGAAGATGTAGGAACAATAACTGCTAATAGTGTATGTGAGTTTTTTGCTCAAGAACAGACAATTGATTTAATAGAAAAACTTAAAAATGCTGGTGTAAATATGAAAGATAATACCAGTGAAGAAAATGATAATAGATTTGCAGGAATGACATTTGTTTTAACAGGAACATTAGAAAAATATACAAGAGATGAAGCTTCAGAAATAATAGAAAAGTTTGGAGGAAAGACATCTAGCTCTGTATCTAAGAAAACGACTTATGTGCTTGCAGGAGAAGAGGCTGGAAGTAAACTAACAAAAGCAGAAGAACTTGGAGTTAAAATTATTTCAGAATCTGAATTTGAAGAAATGATAAAAAATTGAAAGATACCTTAAGAAAGGATTAATTATGGAAAATTATACCTTTGAACAATTTGAAGAAATTTTAGATCAGGGATATCAAGTATATTTTACTTATTTAAAAAATAGATATTTACTATTTAAAACTACTGAAAATTGTTATACACAAAAGTTAATTTCAGTTCGGACAAAAGAACCCTCCAGCTAAAATTGCAATGGTAACTAAAAAATATATAAAAGAATTATATCCTTTTTTCGAAGATCTTGAATATAAATATGATGTATAACTTTAAAGAGAGGAAAATATATGACTCTAACAGAGATAATTTTAATATCAATTGGATTAGCAATGGATGCTTTTGCAGTGTCAATTTGTAAAGGATTGTCTATTAAGAAAATAAACTGGAAAGTAATTTGTATTGTTGGATTGTATTTTGGTATTTTTCAAGCTGGAATGCCAATTATTGGATATTTTCTAGGAAAAGGTTTTGAAAGTTTTGTAACTAAAATTGACCATTGGATTGCATTTATCTTACTTTCATTTATAGGTATAAATATGATAAAGGAGGCATTTAGTAAAGACGAAAATATAAATGGTGATGACTTAAGTTTTAAAACTATGATAATCTTAGCAATTGCAACAAGTATAGATGCTTTAGCAGTTGGAATAACCTTTGCATTTTTTGATGTAAATATTATATTTTCAATATCTATGATTGGAATAATAACATTTATATTATCAGCTATAGGAGTAATATTAGGAAATAAATTCGGAAACAAATATGAAAAAAAGTCGCAATTGTTAGGAGGATTAATTTTAATTATAATTGGAATAAAGATATTAATTGAACATTTAACATCATAAAAATAAGTATTACACATAAATAAAATATAAAAATGAGAGGATGAAGAAATATGAACAAGACTAAAGTATTAATTGTATTAATAGTTGTAGTAACTATAATTGCTTTGAGTATTATTGGATTTGGAATATTTTCACACAAAGATAATCCAGAAATTACAATAACTGAGTATTTCTCATATTTAACGAACGGCGAATATGAAAATATGTATGAATTATTAAGTACAAGTTCTAAACAAAGCATAAGTAAAGATGATTTTGTGTCAAGAAATAAAAACATATATTCAGGAATAGAAGCAACAAATATAGCAATAAATGATATACAAAATGAAAAACTAGATAATGGAGATATAAAGGTTACATACAACATGTCAATGGATACATTAGCTGGACAAGTTTCTTTTCCAAATGAAATGACATTAGTAAAAGAAGATAAAAATTATTTTATAAACTGGAGCTCAAAACTAATTTTACAAAATTTAGGAAATGATGAAAAAGTAAAAGTTTCATCAATATCAGCAAAAAGAGGAAATATATATGACAGAAATGGCGTTTTACTTGCAGGAGAAGGAATAATTTCTTCTGTTGGTTTAGTTCCAGGAAAGATGAATGAAAATAAAGATGAGGATATTAAAAAATTAGCAGAATTATTAGAAATAACTGAAGAAAAAATAAAATCAGCCTTAAGCGCAAGTTATGTAAAGGATGATACATTTGTAGCATTAGCAAAAGTATCTAAAGATAATTATGAACTAAAAGAAAAATTATTACAAATAAAAGGTGTAATGATTACAGATGCAAAAGCAAGAGTATATGATTATGCAGAACAAGCAGCACATTTAATACGGATATGTCCAAAATATAAATGCTGAAGAACTAAAAGAATATGCAGGAAAAGGTTATACAGAAAGTAGTATTATTGGAAAAGCAGGGCTAGAAAAAATATTTGAAGATAGACTAAGAGGACAAGACGGTGTAGAGATATACATAGTAGATAGTAATGGAAATAAAAGAAAAACTATAGCACAACAAGAAGTACAAAATGGGGAAGATATAAAACTTACTATTGATATAGAACTTCAAAATTATGTTTATGAACAATTCAAAAACGACAAAGGATGTGCAGTTGTTATAAATTCAAAAACAGGAGAAGTTTTAGCAATATGCAGTACGCCTTCATATGATACAAATGACTATATTTTAGGGATGACTACAAATAAATGGAATACATTATCTGAAAGAGCAGATAAACCTTTGTATAATAGATATCAAGCAACATTTGCACCAGGTTCATCATTCAAACCAATTATAGCCGGAATAGCACTTACTAACCGGAGCCATCACTGCTGATGAAGACCTAGGAAGAAGTGGCACAAGTTGGCAAAAGGATTCTGGCTGGGGAACATATCATATAACGACGCTTACAACTTATTCAGGAAGGGCAAATTTACAAAATGCATTAATATATTCTGACAACATATATTTCGCAAAAACAGCTTTAAAAATAGGCGGAAAAACACTTTCAAGTGAATTGAATAGAATAGGATTTAATAAATCTATAGATTTTGCACAAGCAATGAGTGCATCACAATATGCAAATAATAATAGTTTCGATAGTGAAATACAAATTGCAGATACTGGATATGGACAAGGACAAGTTTTAGTAAATCCGGTACATGTAGCATCTATCTATTCAGCTTTTGTAAATGAAGGAAATATGATTAAACCATACATAGAGTATAAAGAAAGCAATGTACCTGAATACTATATAGAAGGAGCTTTTTCAAAGGATGCTGCAAATACTATAAAAGAAGATTTGGTACAAGTTGTAGAAAACCCAAATGGAACAGCTCATTCAGCTAAAATAGACGGAACAAAAATTGCAGGAAAAACAGGAACAGCTGAGCTTAAGACCTCTAAGGATGAAAATGGAGCAGAGATAGGTTGGTTTAACTGCTTTATAGCAGATGAAAACTCTAATAAACAAGCTTTAATAATTAGCATGGTAGATGGTGTAGAAAATAGAGGTGGAAGTCATTATCTTTTACCAAAAGCAAAAGCAATATTAGAAAAAATAATAAAATAATAAATCTTAATATTACAAAAGCATTAAGAATATATTACAAATCAATTACTTTTATTGACGAAAATTAAGAAATAACTTACAATAAAATTAATATAATATATATTAGTTAGGCAAAAGATAAAATTTGGAGGGAAACGAAAGATGAGAAAAGCTAGAACCTTAGAGGCTCTACACACACACACACACACACACACACATTATATATTAAAAGAAAAAAATAATATAAGAACACATAAGGACTTATACTTATTAAGTATAAGCCTTGTGTGTCTTTTTGTTGTATAAAAAAGACAGTAGGTAATATGTCAATAGAAAAATATAAAATTTTTCAAATATTTTTAAACTAAATATTGAAAAATAGG